>NZ_JBSEZF010000003.1:0-245164 GCF_053628175.1 Streptococcus sp. 151470009-6 | reverse complement strand
TCTGCTACAACTGCATCTTTTTCTTTCAATTCGAAAGTATAAGCATCAGCCGCAAGCTCTTTACCATTCAAGACTTTCTTAGCTTTGATTGTCGCGCTTGTTGAAGCTGCTTTATAAGTGTTAGTGAAAGTTGGTTCTGCTGAAGTAACAGAAGCTGTCAATACTCCACCTTGGAAAGCTGCTGTTACAGTAACTTCCTTACCTGCTTCATCAAAAGTGATACCATTGATTGCTGCTGAAGTATCTTCTTTGATGACGTAGTGGTAAGTTCCCGCACCTTTTACTTCAATGTTCTCGAAGGTAATCGTTCCATCAGCTTTTGATTTCGCTGTGGCTACTGGAGTCTTCAAGTTCTCTGCTGTATATAGGTTAAAGGTAAACTCATCCGCTTTTGGAAGTTTATCTGTACGACCTTCTACCACTTTCTTAGCTGTTACATTGAACACAGCTGGAACAGGCTCGTCCTTAAGGTTGATCGTAGAACCTGCTGCTCCGAGTTTGACTGTATACTCTTTTTCATCTAGCTTATAGCCAGCTGGAGCAGTCTTCTCTTTGATCTTGAACGTTTTACCTTCCCATTTCTGATCATAAGTTTTAGTAAGCGCTACTCCTTTTTCATTCGTAGTCACTTCTGTTGTTTCACTTGCATCATCTGCTGCTGTCACAGTATAAACTGCTCCTTGAACAGGTGTAAGAGTGAACGCGTCTGTCTTATTAATCTTAATTTGGTAGGCTGTAGATGCTACAATTGTACCAGAAATCAAAGATGTTGCTTCCGCTTTCATGCTAAGCGCACCTGGGCGACTTGTATTTTGTGCAAGTTTTGTTCCGTCTGCAAGAGACAAAGCTACGATATTTGCTACTTTCGTACCATCATTTGGAGTGGTAGTACTATATGTAACGAAGTAAGATGTTGTTCCGTCCTTAAGCGTAACATCAAATGATGTATAGTTTGAGTTCCAAGCAACTGTATAGTCAGTACCCTCTACCATGAGTTCTGCTCCTGGAGGAACAGCAGAAGTACCGCCTGTAATATCAGCCTTGTAAATCTTCAAGCTTTCTGGAATGTATTGAGCTGGTGTGTAAGATGTGTCATCATTTGGAATTGTGTCATGAAGCACAATGTTTTGTCCAAAATCTTGTTTTTCTGTGTTCACACGTACACGCCAGTTTGACATCTCATTACCTGAGCTTACTGATCCGATTGCTGCTAGTTTTGGAGAGTTCCAGCTTTCACGAGAAGCTTGTCCACCAGCTTTCGCATAGTTTTCAGTACCAACTTTAGGACCTGTGATTGTCTTAGAGGTATATGTATGAGTTACCTCTTGCTTCATAGAAGAAGAATTAAAGCTAATTGGTGTCTTGTTCTGGTCTGTTAGGAAGCGGAATGAAGCCGCAAAGTTACCCGATACATCCTTAACTTTATCTCCACCGGTTTTAGCTAGGTACTTGTCCAAGTTTTTCAAGGTAATTTTTGCTTTACCACCCTTGTCATTACCATTTGATGTTACAACTGCTTCCCCAATCGTTACTTGCGTAGCTGGGTCAACCAAATCTTGAGTGCCGTTGTAGACTGTCATTGGTGCAGGAATGTCGAAAGTGAAATAATCACCATTGTTCAAGTTTTCATTGTATTGTTTGAGATCAAACGTTACACGAAGCTTGTAGGCATTCCCTGTACGAACTGCATAATCTCCCTCAGAAGTTACATTCTGTTTCGTATCTGAAGCATCCAACAACTCAACACCTGTAATAACTTGCGTTAATTCCTTTGGCGTTGGGTCATCAGCTTTAACAGTATTTGTCAAAACAGATGTAAGTGTCAAGACAGAAAGAGCTGCAGCTGAAAGTTTTGAAAGCAATTTCAGCATTTTGCTTTTTGCCATGTTTCCCCTCTTTTCTATATTTTGTTTTCAATGTTCTTAATCCCTCTCCTGAGAAATGAAGAAGAAATTACAGATTATTTGATATTTACTAGCTAAAGTCCTCCAAACACTTTAAATATTAAACATAAATAACCACATACATTCTAGCATGATACGTGCCACTCTGTCAAGTAAAAGAAAATCAATTTTAACTATTTTACGAATAAAATAATTTGTGTTAAAAAATAATTTTAATTTTCTAGCTTGATTTCTTGACTCAAACTACTTGATTTGTTAAAATAAATTGTCTACATTATATCTGTATATGTTATTATGCTTAATTTCTACAGATTATTGCATAAATTCATTATTGATACAGGTATAGTTGTAGGTCAAATATAGAATTTTTTTTAAAAAGGGAATTGTAATTTTATGAAAAAGTTGCGAAAAGTTAAGAAACACTGGGTTGCTGTTTCAATTGGGATTGTCACATCAGCTTTATTAGTCAATAACGTAGCTGCTAATGAGGTCGGAGGAGAGACCTCAGATGTTTTAAAATCTACTACAGTATCATCTTCAACGATTGAAAAATCCAATGAAAATGAAGCAGGGGAAACTCCAAGGCCTACTGTGAATGATACTGATGCCAGTTTAGCGCCAAATCAACCCTCTACCTCTTCTTCCAATATATCTGGCAGTGCTACTACTGTAGTTGAAACTCCTACAAAGCCTGAAGATAATAAACAAACAGGAAGAAGTGGTTTTCGAAGTGTAAGCGCATCCACCCCTTTAGAAGCAAATAAAAATCAATCTAAAGAATCTGTATCTACTGTCCCTGCTGAATCAACCGAACCTGTTCTAAAACCAGAAGTAAAAGCTGACGAGGAAGCAATTAAAGCAAAAGCCATTCCTGAAATACCAAAAGAAAACCAATCAAAGAAAATTCAAGATGCCATCACAGAAGATGTAAGAACCGTTGTTTCAAAACCAACTGTTGAAGGCGTTGAGTATGATGTTCACTATGATCATAAAAACAAATGGTACTATGTCAATGCTACTGATTTTGGTTTGAATGTAGCTGATAACCAAGATGATACTCTCGCTGTTAATAAAGCACTAAAAGCTGCAAATGAAATCGTAATGGCTGATCCAGATGGCACACAACATACTGGTGTCGCCGTCAAACTTTCTGGAATTGTCAATGTGGCTCGTGATAAAGGTGAAATTGATCACTATAAGATTTTAACATACGGTTCAGGTGTCCCTATGCCTATACAAAAAGGACGAATCGATGGAGTCCAGAATCTTTCACATGTTACGAAAGAAGAATACGAAAATCTTCGTGTAGACTCGGATGGACTTGTTCGTTATGTTAGTTCTAACGGAGAAAACCTTACAGGAATAGCACTGCCTATCTATCGCAAAAGCGAAAGTGGCTCCTTTAATCAAATTAAAATCGGTTCAGAGCACTCAAATGTAACCGGTCTCTTTGGAGACGGTCCAGGAACAACCGTATTAAAAACAAATTTAGTTCAGCTAGGAAATCCTTGGGATAGCAACGAGAATGATACTGACAATCGCGACCATGCTGTTTTGCTAGTTGAAAATCAAAATGGATTCCTTGTGAAAGATTTATCTGTTTCTATCCAAAACTTAAAAGAAGCTTTTGGAGAACAACATGATGGCTTCTACGTCAAAGGAATGCCCTACTATGGAAAAGTCGATGGCGTCCTTATCAATGATTCTGATAATGTAACTGTTGAGAACGTTGAAGCGAGCGGAGCTAACAAAGCTGGTATCCGCTTCGGATCGTCATATAACAGTGTCTCAAATATCTCTCTACCTGGTTGGGGCCGTCCTCGTTCTGTGAGTAATTTGATTGCTGGAAAAGCTCCTGGTTATACTTTCAGCAGTCTAAACTTAGGTGAAAACAATAAAGTATTAAACAGTAATACTCACAATAACCGAGTGGCTGGAGTTCAATTCTCTTACCAAACCAATATCCTTATTGAAGGAACAACCACTTCTGAAAATGGACACAAATTAAACGGAAGTACAGGTTATGGTTTCGCTTCAGAGGCTGGATCCTACAATAATGGAATTGTTTTCCGAAACAATACGAGTACCTATAACTATCGTAAAGGTTTAGATATTCACGACGGTGACCGAATTTTAATCGAAAACAACATTTCATACGGAGATCGCTTGTTAGGTATCTCTGTATACAACCGAAACTTTAAAATGGAAAATGTTGTCATTCGAAACAACGTTGTCACACAAGATAAAACAAATCGTCTAGTACGAGATGACTTGAAAGTTGACGGAAAATTCACACATGGTCATGATTACCTCCAGTATGAAGCAATTCATTTGCAAACGAATGAAAAATCTCAGGACTTGAGTGCAGACGGAGCCGTAGGTTATTTTGAAATTAGTAATAACCGCATTCAAGATTTGGATTCATCAGGTAGAACCGCTACAAACCAAGACTACAATACAAATGCTATTCTTGTTCGTATGCAAGAACCTTACCTAAACTATGTACTTAATATTAAAAACAACCAAATCACTGGACACTCAGCAAACGATTTGATTAAGATGATTAACTCTTCTAATGACAATATTAAGGGAACAGCTACATTATCTGATACAAGTAAATTTGCAAACGGATTGGGATATGGTTCTGGTTCCATCAACATTAGTAATAATAAAGTCGAGCTTGAAGAACTTTACGGTGATCCAAATAAAGATTTATCTGCTATTACAATCGCTGAATCGACTAGTAATTTTAATGTCGCAGATAAAAATATTCGAGCTAACCAAGATAAGTTCCGCGGATCTGTTGTTTTCCAAAACAATGACATTAAAGTCAAAAAAACTTTCATGAGTACTAGACCTGGCATCATCGGAAAACAAAAGACAATGCCTATCATTTCTATTACAACAAATGCGGAGGGCGTTCTTTTTAAAGACAATAATCTTGACTTTGGGGAAATCACACAATCTTTAGCTAAAAATGCTGCAACACAAACACCATTAATTAGCTTAAACGGAAATAACGGAACTTTAGTGCAACCAGGATTAGGATTTGGTATTAATACAACTCGTACTCCAAGTAACCTCCCAAATACACTGAGTCGAACTCAACCTCTAGCTTTTATTGGTAATGATATTAAAATTTCTAATATTAGTTATGCTAACAATGTCGATTTACCAATTCGTGTATTAGAAACGAACAATCTCGTCCGATATACTGAAAATAATACCTTCACTTCTGACTCAGAAATTACAGTTTCTACTACCGATACAAAAACCGATCCACTTGGCAATGCGATCTATAAGCCTACAACCGAACGCCTCACTCCAAACAAGGAAAAGAATAACGCTCAATTCAATATGGGAGTCAGCCGTTTTTCAACAAGTTCTCCTAGCTTAGTCAATAGTTCAGAAGAGACTGTTCCATATGAAACAATCTACGTTAATGACAAGACCATCGCTGCTGGAACAAGTATTGAAAAAACTCCTGGGGTAACTGGGAAGAAAATTGTGAATACCTATGCAACTAGCGTTGATAACTCTGCTTATGAGAAAACAAGTGGAACCAATATCATGAACTATGGTCTCAGAAATTACTACGAGACAACAAATATTCGGGAAGCGACTGATAATGATCGCATTCCGGGATTGCTTCGAGCAGACTATACAACGACAGATGGCAAAATTATGACAGCCACTAAAACTTATAGTTACACTGATACTAAAAAACAAACTCAAACAACTGAGATGACTTATCGCTACGAAAACCTTCCAATTGGTTTGAAGAACGATACGCAGTATACATTTACTGATGAAAATGTAACTACGGCACCGCAAAATCGTGTTGTCCATGTAGGTACACGAACTTCCAAAGCTATTGGAGCATTTGATCAGTTTGATGTCGATTTCGAAACAGAATATGTAAACGATGATACTATTCTAGTCGGTGATACTGTCATCAAAACTCCTGGTGTCAAAGGAATCCGTACTGTTTCTTATCGAGAAACCCGTGATAATGATACAAATGATCTAATTTCAAGAGAACAAGTTTCTGATAGTATCACTACTAAACCTGTTAAGCAAGTTGTACTTGTGGGAACAAAACCACTTACTAGAACTGCTCAAAGAACTGAGAAACAGGATATTGATTTTGAGATCGTTAAAGTTCCTTCTGACAAGCTATTTGTTGGTGAAGAGGAGATTCAAACCCCTGGTGTTAAAGGTACTAGAACTATTGTTCACGAAGATACTATTGACAACCGAAACAATACTGTGATCTCGTCTCGTGTTATCTCTGACGAACAAACCGAACCTGTTAAACAGATCGTACTTGTGGGAACAAAACCACTCACTGTAACTGCTCAAAGAACTGAGAAACAGGATATTGATTTTGAGATCGTTAAAGTTCCTTCTGATAAGCTATTTGTTGGTGAAGAAGAGATTCAAACCCCTGGTGTTAAAGGTACTAGAACTATTGTTCATGAAGAAACCATTGACAACCGAAACAATACTGTGATCTCGTCTCGTGTTATCTCTGACGAACAAACCGAACCTGTTAAACAGATCGTACTTGTGGGAACAAAACCACTTACTGTAACTACTCAAAGAACTGAGAAACAGGATATTGATTTTGAGATCGTTAAAGTTCCTTCTGACAAGCTATTTGTTGGTGAAGAAGAGATTCAAACCCCTGGTGTTAAAGGTACTAGAACTATTGTTCATGAAGATACCATTGACAACCGAAACAATACTGTGATCTCGTCTCGCGTCATCTCTGACGAACAAACCGAACCTGTTAAACAGATCGTACTTGTGGGAACAAAACCACTTACTGTAACTACTCAAAGAACTGAGAAACAGGATATTGATTTTGAGATCGTTAAAGTTCCTTCTGATAAGCTATTTGTTGGTGAAGAAGGGATTCAAACCCCTGGTGTTAAGGGTACTAGAACTATTGTTCATGAAGATACCATTGACAACCGAAACAATACTGTGATCTCGTCTCGTGTTGTCTCTGACGAACAAATCGAACCTGTTAAACAGATCGTACTTGTGGGAACAAAACCACTTACTGTAACTACTCAAAGAACTGAGAAACAGGATATTGATTTTGAGATCGTTAAAGTTCCTTCTGACAAGCTATTTGTTGGTGAAGAAGAGATTCAAACCCCCGGTGTTAAAGGTGTCAGAACTATTGTTCACGAAGATACTATTGACAATCGAAACAATACTGTGATCTCGTCTCGTGTTATCTCTGACGAACAAACCGAACCTGTTAAACAGATCGTACTTGTGGGAACAAAACCACTTACTGTAACTACTCAAAGAACTGAGAAACAGGATATTGATTTTGAGATCGTTAAAGTTCCTTCTGACAAGCTATTTGTTGGTGAAGAAGAGATTCAAACCCCTGGTGTTAAAGGTACTAGAACTATTGTTCATGAAGATACCATTGACAACCGAAACAATACTGTGATCTCGTCTCGTGTTATCTCTGATGAACAAACCGAACCTGTTAAACAGATCGTACTTGTGGGAACAAAACCACTCAATCGAACAGTTCAGAGAACTATTGAACTTTCTATCCCTTATGGTATTCAATCTATTTATGATGATACATTAGCCAATGGAACAAAAATGATTGTATCCCCAGGAAAAGCTGGTCTTCGTACAATCATTATCGAAGAAGTTTTTGATGATAAAGGACAGATTATTTCTAGCAACATTCTCTCTTCTACAGTTACAATTACACCTACTGATGAAATTGTAAGAGTAGGAACAGCTGCTACTACTCCAAATAATACTGACAAATTAAGTCAAGATAGTCGACAAAACCATGCAAATACTGGGCAATCTACTGTTGATAATTCCAAAGTATTACCAAATACAGGAACAGAAAACAATCACTCTGTAGCAGTAACTGGTGCGTTAGCTCTATTTGCAGCCTTAGGTCTTACACTATTCAAACGTAAAGAAGAAGATAACGACTAAAGTATATGTCATTTACTCTTCAAGCTAAATAGTATATTTAAAAAAGGATTGAAGTCTATATTTTGTAGAATTCAATCCTTTTTAGTCAATTCTATGACACCAGCAGTAAGGCAGAAAAAGCCATACTTTATATAGAAGTAATTTGTCTCTTCTCTCTGAGAATAAAAACTATAATATTCCTTGTTTTAAAATTATCAAAACCTCAGTAACAAAAAAACTAGCCATATGGCTAGTTTTCTTTATACTATCTTAGAGCAATGCATCATCCATTGAAAGAACTTCGTGGAAGACACGTTGTGTCAATTCAGTTTTTTGCTCTGGAGTGAGGTATTTAGTGTTTACACAGTATCCAGAGATACGTACGATAACATCTTCACCTGACATGATCTTTTCGTAAACATCGTTCAAGTCCATAACGTTCAAGTTAACGTGTTGTCCACCGTTTTCGAAGTAACCATCAAGGATTGTTACCAAGTTATCAACTTGTTCGTCACGAGTCTTACCAAGAGCACGTGGAGAAACTTGAGTTGTCAATGAGATACCGTCAGCTGCGTAACCAAAGTCTAGGCTAGCAAGTGAGTTCAAGTTTTGCAACCATCCACCTTTAGCTTTGTTAGACGGGTTAGCACCTGGTGAGAAGAATTCAAGTTTAGACAAGTTCACAGAACCATCTTCGTTGAGGTATACACCTTTGTGGACTGGTGAGTTACCAGTTTGTTTAGAGTAAGCAACGTTAGATGTGATAGTCAAGAGTGATACTGTAGCTTCAGCGTCTTTGTAAAGTTTGTGGCTACGTAGACGAGTTGTGTAAGCTTCGATCAACCATTCAGCCAATTCGTTTGAACGAGGGTCATCTTCACCCCAACGTGGGTATTCACCGATTGTTTCATAATCGTAGATGTAGCCATTTTCATCACGGATTGGTTTAACTGTAGCGTACTTGATAGCTGACAATGTATCAACTGTGTTAGCAAATCCACAGATACCGAATCCCATGTTAGCACGTTGTTTAGTTGGCAAGAAGGCCATTTGAACAGCTTCGTAGTTGTACTTGTCAGTCATGTAGTGGATGATGTTCAAAGCATCTACGTAAGTGTCAGTCAACCAGTCAAGAGATTTTTCGAAGTTGGCTTTAACTGATTCGAATTCAAGAACTTCGTCACGGATAGGATCGATGTCAAATACCTTGTAGTCTTTGTGAACATCGTCGTAACCACCGTTCAAACCAGTAAGAAGAGCTTTAAGAACGTTTACACGAGCACCGAAGTACTGGATGTTGTGACGTTGATCTTCGTTTTCTGGGTCAAGTGGAGATACACAACATGAGATACAGCTCATTTCACCGTATCCGTCTTTAGCCATTGTTGTTACACCTTCGTATTGGATAGAAGAGTGTTTGTGGCTCATGTGCATACAGTAGCGACGGAAATTGTAAGGCAATTTGTCAGTCCAAAGAACTGTCAAGTTTGGTTCTGGTGAGTTGCCGATGTTGTCAAGAGTGTTCAAGAAACGGTAGTCCATCTTAGTAACACGGTGACGACCGTCGTTACCCATACCAGCCATAGAAGTTGTGATGAAGGTTGGGTCACCTGAGTACAATTGGTCATAAGCTTTTGTACGTGCAAATTTAACTGTACGAAGTTTCATAACGAAATCATCAACAAACTCTTGGATTTCTGATTCAGTAAATGTACCACGAGCAAGGTCACGTTCTGCAAAGATGTCCAATACGATTGGCACACGACCTAGAGATGTAGCGGCACCATTAATCACACGGCAGACAGCCATGAAAGCAATGTTAACCCATTGGATTGCTTCTTTGACGTTCATCGCTGGTTTGCGAACATCAACCCCGTAAAGGTCACCCAAGCGAACAACTTGTTGCAATGCTTGGTATTGAAGGTTGATTTCTTCACGAAGACGGATTGTTTCTTCATCGATTTCTTCGATTGAGTTCCAATCGTTTACTTTTTCTTGCATCAAGTAGTCTGCACCATAAAGAGCAAGACGTGCGTAAACACCGATGATACGTCCACGTGAGTATGCATCTGGAAGTCCAGTTACAGTGTGAGCGTGGCGAGCACGACGGATGTTTGAAGTGTAGGCACGGAAGATACCGTCGTTAACTGTTGTTACATATTTAGTGAAGATTTCGTGAACAGCTGGATCTGGTTCGTATCCATTTTCTTTCAAAGTAGTTTCAGCCATACGGATACCACCTCTTGGCATGAAGTTCAATTTGAAGAGTTCATCGTTTTGGATACCGAAGATAACTTCGTTTTCTTTGTCTATAAATCCAGCAGGAATATCAGCAATAGATGTTGGACGAGTGTCCATTGGGAAACGAGTTTCTTCGTAGTGAGCCTTAGTTTCTTCTACAATCTTTTTGATGTGAAGTGAACGTTCTGTTGGTCCAGCAAGGAAGCTTTCATCACCATCATAAGGTGTGTAGTTAGCTTGAACGAAGCGAGAAACGCTTGCTTTTTCTTTCCAATCTACGCCTTTGAAGCCTTCCCAAGCTTTATCAAAAATGTCTTGTGCTTCAACAACTGTCTTAACAACCATGTTAATGTCCTCATTTTTCTTTCTAGTAACAGCCATCTGTTACATTCATGAGTCAAGTATACCATACAGTAACCGATTTCAACAAGCGAAATCCGGCTTTTATGTTACTTTCTTTTCTAATACAGTCTATTTTTAGACACAATCTGTATTATATTTTTGAAAGCAGGATTACTCTTTTCCATTTTTTCAGAAAAAAAGGTATAATGAATAGAAAATGACGCTAGAAAGGTGCAATAATGCTCATATTTCCATTGATTAATGATCTGTCAAGAAAAATCATCCATATCGACATGGATGCCTTTTTTGCTGCGGTGGAAATACGAGACAATCCTAAATTAAAAGGAAAACCTGTCATCATTGGAAGTGACCCTAGACAAACTGGCGGTCGAGGAGTCGTTTCTACCTGTAGCTATGAGGCACGAGCTTTTGGTATTCACTCTGCCATGAGTTCTAAAGAAGCTTATGAGCGTTGCCCCCAAGCCGTCTTTATCTCCGGGAATTATGAAAAGTATAAGGCAGTTGGACTTGAGATTCGAGCTATTTTTAAACGCTACACTGATTTGATTGAACCTATGAGTATCGACGAAGCCTACTTGGATGTGACAGAAAATAAACTCGGTATCAAGTCAGCTGTTAAAATAGCTCGCCTCATCCAACAAGATATCTGGCAGGAACTGCACTTGACTGCTTCTGCTGGCGTTTCCTACAATAAATTTCTAGCTAAAATGGCTAGTGACTATCAAAAACCACATGGTTTAACAGTCATCCTCCCAGATCAGGCTGAGGATTTTCTCAAACAAATGGACATTGCTAAATTTCATGGTGTAGGTAAGAAAACAGTAGAAAAGCTTCATGAAATGGGCATTTATACTGGTGCAGACTTATTGGACGTCTCAGAAGTTACTTTAATCGATCGCTTTGGCAGACTCGGTTTTGACCTTTATAGAAAAGCTCGTGGTATTCACAATTCTCCAGTCAAGTCCAATCGCATCCGCAAATCAATCGGGAAGGAGAAAACCTATGGTAAGATTCTCCAGGATGAAGAAGATATCAAAAAAGAGCTGACTCTTCTCTCTGAAAAAGTAGCTCTCAACCTCAGTAAACAAGACAAAGCTGGAAAAATCATTATCCTAAAGATTCGTTACACCGACTTCTCCACTCTGACTAGACGAAAAAGCCTCCCACAAGCCACACAGGACGCTAGCCAAATTGCGCAAACCGCCCTTCAACTCTACGAAGAGCTAGCTGAAAAAGAAAAAGGTATCCGTTTACTAGGAATTACGGTGACAGGATTTTAAATCCTCGGAGGGGGCATTGGTTTAAATCAAATGAGGTTGGAACAAAAGTATTTCAGCCTCTTTCTGTTTTAAAAATAATTCTTAGATCGTGATAGCTAACCACTAAAACAGTCTGAGTACTATCTTAAATTGCTGACCAACATTCAGCAGACTGAATCAGTATTATTCCCCTTTTAGACTCTAATAATTCCTAATTTAAGAAAGCCTCTTCCTCTTATTCCCTCTCTCTTTTATTAGAAAACTGAATGCTTTTGGGAAATATAGTTTAGTTTTATGCCCTACCGCATTTGTTCTAGGATATATACTATAATTTTCAAATAATATTTCCACACATATACTTGGACTACAATATTTTTTGACAATTTATTAATGAAAAGGGGCAGTTGGTTTTAATTAAGTATTAACTCCAACACTTAAAACTAAAAATGTGAGATAGATTTCAAATAGTTTCTAGTAAAAAAACTTTTTATCATAAGTGGTAGATGTTGACACCTTCATTTTTATTTGTTAAACTAGAAAATATAAAAAATACCTTCTGGTCGGTTTTTAAAAGAGAGGACTTAACATGAAAAAAACTATGCTAGAAAAAACAATCGATTCTATTGAAAAACAAAATCAACGAGTACGTCAACAACAAATACGTCATAACGAAGCCATTAAAAAGCAAATAATGCAGCAAAAAGAACAGTTTTATCGATTAACACAAGGAGAGAGCGGTATCCGACATTCTCGTTTGGGAGTGAAATGTGGGTATGCTACAATTACTGGCGGGATCATCACTACTTTGTTTAGTCCTTGGAATGGTTTAGGAATAATGACCATCGGTGGGATTACAGTTCTCTCAAACTTGTATCACATCAAACGCATAGAAGCAAAATTAAAAAAGTAGAGTGGTTTTCTTAAGAATGAGACTTGTTAGACTGCTCAAATATTACCTTTTCTTCTTTTTTTGATAAAATAAATCTAATATAACAGAGAGAAGGAACCCAATGGTCGCAAAAACAGAAAAATCTCAAGCAATGATTGAAAAAATTTTATCAACGGCTACACAGCTTTTTATTCACAACGGCTATGAAAAAACAAGTGTACAAAATATAGCGCAAACAGCTAGTATTTCAAAAGGAGCTATTTATCACCATTTTCAATCAAAAGATGAAATTTTTTTTGCAGTTTTAAAACAGCGTTATCAATTGATGGAAAAGGAATTGCTAGACTGGCTTGAATCCACCAGTCATTTAACTGGAAGAGAACAGCTCAAAGAAATCTTTCAGTTTTGTTTAAAAAGTCAGAAAACTAACTACGAAATGTTGAATCACGCGCCTCTTGATGCAGAGTTCATGCTGACTATTATCCGTTACAATCTGCGTATAGGAACTCCCCTTATTGCAGATATTATAAAAAAAGGAATAGAAGATCAGTCCATTCAACCCATCCCCTTCCCTAATGAAGCGGCCGAGACAATCTTGCTTTTGACTAACTTTTGGGTAGAAGGAAGTATTTTTGAAAATTCTTCCGAAAAAATTGTCGATCGGATCTATTTTTTACAATTTATGCTTCAATCCATCGGACTGGATATTTTTGATGAATCTTTGATCCAAGAAATTTTAAGTCAATCAAATTAAATACAATCTTTTCGTTTACTTTTAAAACCGTAGACAAACGTCGGGCAAGGCGACATAATAAGGTAATATAAAATAAACTAAACGATTATAAAAAATAGGATAGTTCCCCAAATGTTTTTTTTTGGCGAACTATCCTATTTTATTCTATTTTCAACTTATACAAACAAACGCACAAAACTATAGAGCAACAAGACACTACCGAGTACAATACGGTATTTCCCAAAGAGTGTAAAGTCGTGCTTCTTCACATAGCTGGTCAAGAAACGAATAGCAACCATGCTGACCGCAAAGGCTACTCCCATAGCAACCAAGAGCAAGAATAGTTGACCAAAACTCAAAAGTTGACCTGCTTTAATAAATTTGAAAATCTTTAAAGCACTGGCTCCGAACATAACAGGAATTCCGAGATAGAAGGTAAACTCTGTTACGACAGAGCGACTTGTTCCATTCAACAAACCACCGACGATAGTGGCTCCAGAACGGCTTGTCCCTGGGAAAAGGGCAAGGACTTGGAAGAGTCCAATGTAAAGAGCTGTTTTATAAGGCAACTTGTCTAACTCTGTTACTGTTGGTTCAATAGCTTGCGCCTTATTTCGTTTTTCAAGATAGATAAAGGCAACCCCAAAGATAATCAACATGATTGCAACTGAAACCATGTTATGGAAGTTGGCATCAAACCAATCATCTAGTTTAAAGACCAATAGCAAAGGCAAGGTCGCAACGAAAACTTTTGACCATAATTGCCAAGTTCGACGAACTTCGACCTTGGTTTTACCAGGTTTGAAAGGATTGAGCTTGTTAAAGTAGATTACCACAACTGCTAAAATAGCACCGAGCTGAATGACAACATTAAACATGGACATGAAGGCTTCATTTTGGTCTTTAAACTGGATAAACTCTTGCGCTAGGATTAAGTGACCAGTACTTGAAATTGGCAACCATTCTGTAATTCCTTCAACAATCCCAAAAAAGATTGACTTCAAAATTTCAATAAAATACATACATTACTCCTTTTTCTGTCCTCTATTATAGCATAATTTCGGATCTTGCGATAGATTTTTTAGAAGGCGCCGATACTACCACCACCTCCGCCTCCAGAGAATCCGCCACCAGACGAACCACTTCCAGAAGATACCGAGTAGTTGCTAGCTGTATTAGCGACAGCTGTGTATTGATTGATTTGTGCAGTTGAGGCATGAAACTGTGCGTGCCAACCATAGGCTATATATAGATTCAAATCTGGATTTTCTAGTTGAATATGACGTACTTTCATTAACTTGCTCACCTTCTTGGCATAACCAAAGAGAGTCGCATAGACCAGTAGACGATTCCAAACAACGATACTCTCCAGCTCTGCCTGATCCAGATGAGCAATATCACGAAGCATATTTTCAAAACTCGTCCAAAGATAGAAAATCTCCGCCCCTTCTTCTGTTAGAACTCCATCACGATAAGCTCCTCGCATCGCAAAATGAACCCAGAAACTGGTCCCTAATCCTGTCAAACCTAAGATTAGAAACGGAACTGAAAAGAAGCCATGTGTTTGCCAGCTATAGTAAAAGAAAAGCAATCCACCTAGAGCCGTTATGGCTGAACAAACTCGCATCCCGAGAGCAAGACGGCGTTCCTCACTTGTCAAGGGACGATAGTAGCTTGGGATACGAAGTACATGAACCTTATCCTTGACACAAGACTGAATGCGTTGAAGTCTTCCTTCAAAGGAGCGTTTGAGGCGCAATCCTGTTTCTCGGATATGTTTTTCATCTGACTCTTTGGCACCACGGTATAGGGATGATGAAACTTGGTAATCAGGGAATAAATCTGAAATAGCCAGTTCCTTCTTATTCGACAAGGTCATGCGCAGGCATTCCTTCTCAAAATTGGACAAACCTTTTTCACTGATAATGCGCACATAAGGTTCCTCATCACCTTGGAAAATAGATAAATGACCTCGATCTACTAAATCCAACAAGGTTGCCTGAATCAAACGTTCAAAAGTAAATTTACCAAAACCCGATTTGTTTAGGGGATTGACTTCCTCTAAGGAAGTTGAATACACTGCTTCTGCTAGAACCATTGGAGGCAAATCCATCGGCGGTTCATAAAGCCTGTGGTCTTTTGGAAAGACCTTTTTAATGGTCGTACTTTGACGAAACATTCTATAAAAGATCGGAATTGGAAGTAAGAGACTCATAAAAATGACCGGGAAGACCCATTTCATCATTATCTCACTTTGCGCTTTTTCTGTCGCTATATTGCTTTCAATTCGATTAAAATCCGTTAAACGTTCTTCCTCTAATCCTTGATCTGGAGCTCCTGCAAAAGCACTTCTCGGCCAGTAAGCATGTAGTTCAATCTGTCGTTTTTTAGGAAGGTCTTTCATCTTGACATGATAGAGATTATTAACTTTTTCAACACTAGAGTCCCTCAGGAGTTGGCCTGCATGAAAATAGAGTTTCTCCGCTGGAGTATCAGAGCTGACCTTGAACTCAATCTCTTTGATGTCTCCAGTACTATCTGTCAAGGGTTGCCAATTTAGCTCTGCGATATCCTTATATAAGAAGAGAAGGTTTGATAGTTTCCAGGTAACCGTCACCCGAACCGTATCCCCAGCATAGCCAGCATTGTAAATTTTTACCTTATAGCCATCCTCTTCCTCCATAGTATAGTAGGAAATATCTTGAACAATTTTTCCATTTTTAGAGACCTGGACGGTCGGGTCAGGATCAATAGCAAATCCTTCTGGCATTTTCCCAGCTTTGCCGAGTCCAACTAACTGACCATTATAATCATCACCAAAGCGGTAGGTGATTGTTTCCTTAAAAATTGCTGTATTATCTGCATGAATATTCAAATCACCCTGGTAGGATAAGACATCAAAGTCTACCGCAAAAACCAAACTTGGAATAAATAATAAACAAGTAAGAATCAGAGTCAGTAGCCATCTTTTCTTCATAACAATTTCCCTTTCAATCTTTTCCCTATTATATCATTTTTTATAAGTAAAGGCTTACTTGTATTGAAAATATCACTATTTTTAGATACAATAGAGAGAAGTCATTTTTAGACTAGAAATAGGAGAAAACATGAAAAAATTATGCTTATCTGTGCTTGCTAGCCTAGCCCTCACACTGGGACTAGTTAGCCAGGTCCAAGCCGATGAATATCTACGCATCGGGATGGAGGCAGCTTACGCCCCTTTCAACTGGACCCAAGACGACGATAGTAACGGCGCCGTCAAAATCGACGGTACCAACCAATATGCCAACGGCTACGATGTCCAAATCGCTAAAAAGATTGCCAAAGACTTAGGCAAGGAACCTTTGGTTGTGAAAACCAAATGGGAAGGACTTGTTCCAGCCCTTACTTCTGGCAAAATCGATATGATTATTGCAGGTATGAGCCCAACTGCTGAACGCAAACAAGAAATTGCTTTTTCAAGCAGTTACTATACCAGTGAACCGGTTCTATTGGTCAAAAAGGACTCTGCCTATGCGAATGCCAAATCTTTAAACGACTTTAGTGGAGCAAAAATCACGTCCCAACAAGGTGTTTACCTCTATGATTTGATTTCCCAAATCCCTGGCGCCAAGAAAGAAACAGCCATGGGTGACTTTGCTCAGATGCGCCAAGCACTTGAAGCAGGTGTTATCGATGCTTATGTTTCAGAACGTCCTGAAGCCCTGACCGCTGAATCTGCCAACTCAAAATTTAAGATGGTCCAACTTGACAAGGGCTTTGAAACAGGAGAAGAAGACACTGCTATTGCCATTGGTCTTCGCAAAGACGATAGTCGCATTAGTCAAATCAATGCCAGCATCGAAACCATTTCTAAGGAAGAACAAGTAGCTCTCATGGATCGGATGATCAAAGAGCAACCAGTAGAGGCGACAACAACGGAGGAAGACAGTAGTTTCTTTAACCAAGTCGTTAAGATCCTTTCTGAAAACTGGCAACAACTCCTGCGCGGCGCTGGTATCACACTCTTAATCTCCATTATCGGGACTGTTACAGGGCTCATTATCGGGCTTGCAATCGGAGTCTTCCGTACAGCACCTCTATCTGAAAACAAGGCCATCTATGGCTTGCAAAAGATACTTGGCTGGATCCTCAATGTCTATATCGAGATCTTCCGTGGTACACCGATGATTGTTCAATCTATGGTTATCTACTACGGTACAGCGCAAGCCTTCGGCATCAATCTCGATCGTACACTTGCAGCCATCTTCATCGTTTCAATCAACACGGGTGCCTACATGACAGAAATCGTCCGTGGAGGTATCCTAGCAGTTGACAAGGGACAATTTGAAGCCGCAACTGCTCTTGGTATGACCCATAATCAGACCATGCGCAAGGTTGTCCTACCCCAGGTCGTTCGCAACATCTTACCTGCTACTGGTAATGAGTTTGTCATCAATATCAAAGATACCTCTGTACTGAATGTTATCTCTGTGGTAGAACTCTACTTCTCTGGTAATACTGTGGCCACCCAAACGTATCAATACTTCCAGACATTTACAATCATTGCCGTGATTTACTTTGTCCTCACCTTCACAGTGACCCGTATTCTACGCTTCATCGAAAGACGTATGGACATGGATACCTACACTACAGGTGCTAATCAAATGCAAACGGAGGACTTGAAATAATGACTCAACCCATTCTTGAAATTAAACACCTCAAAAAATCCTATGGACAAAACGAAGTCTTAAAAGACATCTCTCTATCAGTCCACAAAGGAGAGGTTATCTCCATCATCGGGAGCTCAGGAAGCGGAAAATCAACCTTCCTACGTTCGATCAATCTACTTGAAACACCTACTGAGGGGGAAATTCTCTACCGAGGAGAAAACGTCCTTGCAAAAGGCTATGACCTTACTCACTATCGTGAAAAACTCGGTATGGTTTTTCAATCCTTCAACCTCTTTGAAAACCTCGATGTTCTCGAAAACACTATTGTCGCCCAAACGACTGTCCTTAAAAGAGAACGCTCTGAAGCTGAAAAAATTGCCAAAGAAAATCTTGAAAAAGTTGGCATGGGTGAACGCTATTGGCAAGCCAAACCAAAACAACTCTCTGGAGGCCAGAAGCAACGTGTAGCCATCGCCCGTGCCCTCTCCATGAATCCTGATGCCATCCTCTTTGATGAGCCAACATCTGCTCTGGATCCAGAAATGGTCGGTGAAGTCCTTAAAATCATGCAAGACCTGGCTCAGGAAGGATTGACCATGATTGTCGTAACCCACGAAATGGAGTTCGCCCGCGATGTCTCTCACCGTGTCATCTTTATGGATAAGGGCGTCATTGCTGAAGAAGGCAAGCCAGAAGACCTCTTCACGAACCCTAAAGAAGAACGGACGCGAGAGTTTCTTCAGCGCTATCTCAAATAAGATAAAAGACTGCATAAAGAATGCAGTCTTTTTTAGTAATTAGGAAAAAGAAAGACAGATCCGCTTTAAGAATCTGCCTGTAAGCGTGGTTTAATCTTCAAATTTTTCATGATTTTTTTCATAGAAATCAATTAAACCTAGGGCTGTTTCAAATGAAATATTTTTAACTTTTGCGCGACCTTGTGCTAGAGCAATGATAGACATTTCACGAGCGTTGGTTTCCTTAGAGATACGGTAGCCTGTGATTTTCTTATCACGAACCCAGCCAACAACTGCTTCTACTTTTTCAAAGTTTGACTTAGCCATGTTCTTCTCCTAAATTATTCTTTACAATACTTAATTGTATACGTTTTTATTTTGTTTGTCAATAAAAAAACATATATTCGTCCAAACTATAATATTCTGCATATTTTTATTTGGCTTTTAAAGCCGATAATATATGAGTTCTTATATCCTCAACTCCATTAGGATTCGCTGGTAGGAAGATTGTATTATTACCCTCTTTATCTGCAAAATTATTCAACGTATCTAAGTACTGGTTCGTTAATAGGATCGACATGATTTGTTCTTCAGTTAGTTCGACATTGGCTCCTTTTAACTCTTGGATAGAATCAGCAAGTCCGTCAACAATCGCTTTACGCTGCTCTGCAATCCCTACCCCATGTAGGCGATCTTTTTCTGCTTCTGCTTCTGCTGCGGTCACGATCTTAATCTTATCTGCTTCAGCAAGTTCTTGCGCTGCAACTCTTTTACGTTGTGCTGCATTGATTTCATTCATTGATTGTTTTACTTCGGCATCAGGTTCAACCTTAGTAATCAGCGTTTTGACAATGATATACCCATATGTAGACATTTCTTCTGCTACTTGTTTTTGAACTTCTAATGCAATTTCATCTTTCTTCTCAAATAACTCATCTAAAGTTAACTTAGGTACAGATGAACGTAAAGCATCTTCTATATAGGATTTAATCTGAGCTTCTGGACGCATCAATTTATAATAAGCATCCGTAACGTTGTTTTCATTAACTCGATATTGAGTAGCCACATTCATCGTCACAAATACATTATCCTGCGTCTTAGTTTCTACAACGATTTCACTTTGCAACAATCGTAGTTGGACTCTAGCCGCAATCCTATCAATTCCAAAAGGAGCTCGTACATGAATACCACTATTACTCAACTTTTGGTATTTACCAAAGCGTTCAATAATAGCGACAGATTGTTGCCGTACTACATATACAGAACTAATTACAATCGCTGATACTATCAGCACTAGAAAAAATAGAACAAGTAAAACATGTAAAACCATGGGAATCTCCCCCTTTCATCACCCTCATTATAGCACCATCATATTAATTACGCAAATAATATGATAATAATTTTATTTTACACTAACATATTATACAAAGTCTCATTCCCATTCAAATTAATATAAGATGGGTCAAACTTTTCCATCCGACGAATCAAGCCATTATAATCATGCTTATCCGCAAGAGCAATCCCGATCAAGACTGGCCCTGTCCCCTTGCTGGCTCGTTTGATATACTCAAAACGAGTAATATCATCATGCGGCCCCAAGATATCATTTACAAACTCTCGGAGAGCCCCTGGACGTTGTGGGAAATTGACTACAAAGTAATGCTTGATACCATCATAAATCAAGGCACGCTCTTCCATTTCCGGCATACGGTTAATATCGTTATTGCCTCCAGAAATGATGCAGCAGATTGTTTTGCCTTTGATATAGTCCGATAGAACTTCCAAGGCTGCAACACTGGCAGCTCCAGCCGGTTCGGCGACAATCCCTTGCTTGGAATAAAGATCAATCAAGGTCTCAGAAATCAAGCCTTCATCCACTCCTATAAGAGTTTCAACATTCTGACGTGTCGCTTCATAGGTCAACTGTCCAACTTTCTGTACAGCTATACCATCAGCAAACTTGTCGATTTCTTTTAATTTAACTGGCTCTCCAGCTTCAAAAGCAGCCTTCATCGAACGGGCTCCATTGGCTTCAACACCAATGACTTCCATTTCCGGATTTGTTTCCTTGATATAGGTAGAAACTCCCGCAATCAGACCTCCACCACCGACTGGAACGAGAACAGTGTCAAAGTCGATTGACTCTTTCCGAGCATCTTCTAAAATTTCATAGGCAACTGTTCCTTGTCCTGCCTGAACGTGGATGTCATCAAAAGGATCAATAAAGGTTCTATTTTCTGAAACAGTGAACTCTTGGGCTGCCTTAGCCGAAGCGTCGAAAGTATCTCCGACCAATTTGATCGTCACATAGTCACCTCCAAAGAAGCGAACTTGCCCAATCTTTTGTTGAGGCGTTGTGATGGGCATAAAAATTGTCGCAGGAATTTTCATCTCGTTACAAGTGTATGCGACACCTTGAGCGTGATTCCCCGCCGATGCACAGATCACACCACGCCCACGTTCTTCTTTTGTCAACTGTGAAATGGCATAATAAGCTCCACGAATTTTAAAAGAGCGAACTCGTTGCGCATTTTCCTTTTTCAGATAGATCTTAGCTCCATACTTTTCTGATAAATAATGATCATATTCCAGTGGTGTATTCACTACTACACCACTTAAAACTTTGTGGGCTTTCACCACATCTTTTGCACTTAGCATGTCTCCTCCTCAAATACTTTACAAGGTAAAAAGCGAGTCAGGTACCCCCCAACTCGCCTTCTGTCTTTATTCTAAGAATTAGTTATAGATTTTGAAAGCATCATCATCGTTTTTACCAACGAATGGCATTGCTTTACGTAGTTCTACACCAACTTTTTCAATTTCAAGATCTGCAGCTTGCTCACGGTAAGCAGTCAATTTTGGACGACCAGCCTTGTAGTCATTGACAAAGTCATTGGCAAACTTGCCATTTTGAATATCTGCAAGAACAGCCTTCATGTTTTCTTTGACTTGGTCAGTAATGACACGTGGGCCTGATACGTAGTCACCAAACTCCGCAGTGTTTGAGATAGATTGACGCATTTTCTTAAATCCACCCTCATAGATCAAATCAACGATGAGTTTCATTTCGTGAAGAACTTCAAAGTAAGCCAATTCTGGTGCATAGCCAGCTTCTGTCAAGACTTCGAAACCAGCTTCCATCAAAGCAGTCAAACCACCGCAAAGAACCGCTTGTTCACCAAATAGATCTTCTTCTGTTTCTTCCTTGAAGCTTGTTTCAAGAAGACCAACGCGTGCTGAACCAACACCCTTAGCCCAGTCCATAGCGATATTTTTGGCATTTCCAGTAGCATCTTGGTAAACTGCGTAAAGGGCTGGAACACCGAATCCTTCTTCAAAGGTACGACGTACCAAGTGACCTGGTCCCTTAGGCGCACACATAAAGACGTCTACACTTTCTGGCGCTTTGATAAATTTGAAGTGAATGTTAAAGCCATGAGCAAATCCAAGTGCGTTACCAGCTTCCAAGTTTGGAGCTACTTCTTCAGCATAAAGGTCTGCTTGGATTTCATCTGGTGCCAAAATCATGATCACATCAGCCAACTTAGTCGCTTCTGCTACTGTATAAGTGTCAAAACCGTCTTCTTTGGCTTTATCAAAAGATTTACCTGGACGCACACCGATGATCACATCGTGTCCTGTATCACGCAAGTTTTGCGCATGAGCATGACCTTGTGATCCATACCCAATTACGGCGATTTTTTTACCGTCAAGTGCTGCTACTTTTACATCTTTTTCGTATTCCATTTGTACTGCCATAGTTTTTCTCTCTTTTCTATTATTTATTGCATTTTAGACTTGTTTAACAAATTTAAGTTATTTTTTATACTCAATGAAAATCAAAGAGTATTAGTCGCGGGTAAATCCAGTTGCGCCCGTACGAGCAATATTCCTAATTCCATAAGGACGGATTACTCGCAAGAGTGCCTCGCTCTTTTCAGCATTTCCCGTCATCTGGATCGTAATCGAGCTTGGAGCCACATCCACCACCGTTGCACGGAATGGTTGAATAATAGCCAAGATTTCTGCACGCTTTTCAGCAGGCGCAGACACCTTCACCAAGATAACTTCTCTTTCCAAGTGAGGTTTATCTGTAATATCCCGAATACGAATCACATCGATCTGGCGGTTGAGCTGCTTGATGATTTGCTCGACCTCATCATGAGAAGCTACATCAATGATGATGGTAATCCGTGAAACGTTTGGATCCTCAGTCGCACCGACCGAGATACTCTCAATATTGACCTGACGGCGAGAAAGGACACCCGTAAAACGGTTGAGTACTCCTGAGCGGTTTTGTAGTCTTGCTGTTAACATTCTACGCATGGAACTTCACCCCCAACATCTCATGATTGCTCTTCCCAGCTGGTACCATTGGTAAAACCTGTTCCTTACGAGAAATATCCACCTCGATAAACATCGGCACATCCTCTAGAATGACCTCTAGATCCTTCTCTATGGTCTCTGGATTATCAAACTTGTAGTTTTTGATTCCGTAAGCTTGTGCCATTAGCTGGAAGTCAGGAAGAGTGTCAAAGACTGACTCTGAAGTTCTACCCTCATAGAAAGATTCCTGCCACTGACGAACCATTCCTAGTGAGTGGTTATTCAGCATCACGACCTTAATCGGTACCTTGTAGATGTTTAGGATGGCTAGTTCCTGGTTGGTCATTTGGAAGCCACCATCACCGACAAAAAGAACTACTTCTTTTTCCGGATTGGCAATCTTAGCTCCGATAGCTGCAGGAACTCCAAATCCCATGGTACCCAAGCCACCAGATGTGACCAATTGGCGTTCATTCTGATATGGGTAATACTGGGCTGTCCACATTTGGTGTTGGCCAACGTCAGTAACGACAATAGCATCCCCATTCGTCAACTCACCGATGCGTTCAATGACTGCCTGCGGTTGAACCACACGTTCTTTCTTATCATAAGAACGAACACGGTTCTTGTCCTTAGTAACTTTGTCAATCCACTTTTCAGTATTGTTATGAACAGTTGGTTCTGCTAGTAGCATCTGCAAGGCTTTCTTTGCGTCCCCAACCACTGGAATGTCTGCACTAATAATCTTACCAATCTCTGCTGGATCAATATCGATATGAGCAACCTTGGCATTTTTAGCAAAGGTCTTAGGATTTCCAGTCAGGCGGTCATCGAAACGGCAACCAATACTAATCATAAAGTCTGCCTCGGTCATGGCAATATTAGCTGCGAAAGAACCATGCATGCCTCCCATTCCGAGGAAGAGTGGATGGCTTGTTGCAATTGTACCTTGTCCCAAAAGACTGGTAACGACTGGAATTTGATAGCGTTCAGCAAATTCATTCAGTTCTTTAGAAGCTTCTGCATAGCTGATTCCACCACCTGCCAACAAAACAGGTTTCTTAGCCTTAGACAATTGTTTCAAGATTTTCTTGATTTGCATGTCGTTTGGTTCTATCGTCGGTTGATAACTTGGCAAATGCACTTCAGGCGAATAGATGAAGTCTGTTTCGAGGGCAGATACATCCTTAGGCAAGTCAATCACGACAGGACCTGGACGACCTGTGGTCGCGATATGGACAGCTTCCGTAATGATACGAGGAATGTCAGCTGTCTCACGAACTTGGTAATTGTACTTGGTAATGGGCATGGTAATACCGACAATATCCGCCTCCTGAAAGGCATCCTTCCCAATTCCCGCTCGAGCGACTTGTCCGGTAAAGACCAAAAGGGGAACGCTATCGCTCATGGCATCCGCAATCCCTGTAATGGCATTTGTTGCTCCTGGTCCACTTGTGACGACTGCGACACCCAACTTTCCAGTTGATTTGGCATAACCTTCAGCTTCGTGCAAACAGCCTTGCTCATGACGACCTAAAATGTGACGAATACCTTTGAAATTATAAATCGCATCATATAAAGGCAAGACAGCTCCACCAGGATAACCAAATATGGTATCAATTCCTAAATCATGGAGGGTTTCCAAAACTAGGTCCGATCCCGTCTTAGGAGCGTCTAAACTGATTTTCTCCATTGTTCCCCTTTCTCTTCTCTTAAAAAAATAGCTTGTTATTATCATACCATTTTTTCAAATATTTTCAAGGCAAAAGTATCAATTTTCTGAATTTTCTATCTAATAGTGTATTTATGAATGTTTTTATAATTTTTATTAACAATTTAAACAAAATCGGATTCTTTATTAACTTTCATTTATTAACTTTCTCTATTTTCTTAGTAAATAGACTTTCTAAAATCCTTACTAGATTTCTTTCATTTTGCAAATATAGACATACAAGATGCTTGAGAAAGGCATAAAAAAGGAAGCCAGCAAGTGACTTCCTTCTAGAGCGAGGACTGATTAGTCTTCACCTTTGTTTTTCTTAATGATTTCTTCTTGTACTGACTTAGGTACATCTTCGTAGTGGTCGAATACCATCATGAAAGTACCACGTCCTTGTGATGCAGAACGAAGAACTGTTGCGTAACCGAACATTTCAGCAAGTGGAACGTAAGCACGAACGATTTGGCTGTTACCGTGTGCTTCCATACCATCTACACGTCCACGACGAGCAGTTACGTGACCCATAACATCACCAAGGTTTTCTTCTGGAACAGTGATTGTTACAAGCATCATTGGTTCAAGGATAGCTGGTTGTGCAGTCTTAGCAGCTTCTTTAAGTGCAAGAGATGCAGCGATCTTGAAGGCAGTTTCAGATGAGTCGACATCGTGGTATGAACCATCGTAAAGCTTAGCTTTAACGTCAACCATTGGGTAACCAGCAAGAACACCGTTAGCCATAGATTCTACCAAACCTTTTTCTACCGCTGGGATAAATTCACGAGGAACGACACCACCGACGATTGCGTTTTCGAATTCGAACCCTTTACCTTCTTCGTTTGGAGTAAATTCAATCCATACATCACCGAATTGACCTTTACCACCAGACTGACGTTTGAAGAATCCACGTGCTTGAGTAGAAGCGCGGAATGTTTCACGGTAAGATACTTGAGGAGCACCTACGTTCGCTTCAACTTTGAACTCACGACGCATACGGTCAACAAGGACGTCAAGGTGAAGCTCACCCATACCAGAGATAACTGTTTCACCAGTTTCAACGTTAGTTTCAACGCGGAATGTTGGATCTTCTTCAGCCAATTTTTGAAGGGCGATACCCATCTTGTCTTGGTCTGCTTTAGATTTTGGTTCAACCATCAATTGGATAACTGGTTCTGGAACGTTGATTGACTCAAGAATGATTTTGGCTTTTTCATCTGTCAATGAGTCACCAGTTGTAGTGTCTTTCAAACCAACGGCAGCAGCGATATCACCTGAGTATACAGTGTCGATTTCTTGACGGCTGTTAGCGTGCATTTGAAGGATACGTCCGATACGTTCACGTTTACCTTTAGATGTGTTCAATACGTATGAACCTGACTGAAGAACACCTGAGTAAACACGGAAGAATGTCAAACGACCTACGAATGGGTCAGTCATGATCTTGAAGGCAAGAGCTGAAAATGGCTCTTCATCAGATGCTGGACGAGTTTCTTCTTCTTCAGTATCTGGGTTGATACCCTTGATCGCTGGGATATCAAGTGGGCTTGGAAGGTAGTCGATAACCGCATCAAGCATCAATTGAACACCTTTGTTCTTGAAGGCTGAACCACACAATACTGGGAAGAATTCAACGTTGATAGTCGCTTTACGGATACCAGCTTTCAATTCTTCGTTAGTGATTTCTTCACCTTCGAGGTATTTCATCATCAATTCTTCGTCAGTTTCAGCAACTGCTTCAACCAATTTTTCACGGTATTCTTGTGCTTGGTCAAGGTATTCAGCTGGAATATCTTCTTCAAGGATATCTGTACCAAGGTCGTTAGTATAGATTTCAGCTTTCATCTTGATCAAGTCGATGATTCCACGGAAGTCATCTTCAGCACCGATTGGCAATTGAATTGGGTGTGCATTTGCTTGAAGACGGTCATGAAGTGTGCTTACTGAGTAAAGGAAGTCAGCACCGATTTTGTCCATTTTGTTGGCAAATACGATACGTGGAACTCCGTATTCAGTTGCTTGACGCCAAACAGTTTCAGTTTGAGGCTCAACACCTGATTGTGAGTCAAGAACTGTAACCGCACCGTCCAATACACGAAGAGAACGTTGTACTTCGATTGTGAAGTCCACGTGTCCTGGTGTGTCGATGATGTTTACGCGGTGGTTGTTCCATTGAGCTGTTGTCGCAGCAGATGTGATAGTGATACCACGTTCTTGCTCTTGCTCCATCCAGTCCATTTGTGACGCACCTTCGTGAGTTTCACCGATTTTGTGGATTTTACCAGTGTAGTAAAGGATACGCTCAGTTGTAGTTGTTTTACCGGCGTCGACGTGAGCCATGATACCGATATTACGAGTTTTTTCAAGTGAAAATTCGCGTGCCATGAGGTTTTTTTCTCCTATTTTTTTAATTTCTAATCTATTATAACACGATTTTAATAAAAACGGATAGGCAGGACCTACCCGTTCTCAATGTTTATCTTGTTTTTGTTGGTTTCAACTTGTAGACAAGTTGAATTGAACTCGGGCTAGAAGCTTAAGTTAACTGATTCGAACTCGAGCGAGGGCCCGGTGCAAAAAAGATAAACTGCTTTGTGTTCACGGAACACTGCATCAGTTTCCTATTTTTGCCTTGGGCCTTTACCGCTCTTGGTATCATTTTATTACCAACGGAAGTGTGCGAAGGCACGGTTAGCTTCAGCCATACGGTGAGTGTCTTCACGTTTCTTAACTGCTGCACCAGTGTTGTTCGCAGCATCCAAGATTTCTTTTGCAAGACGGTCTTGCATTGTGTGTTCACCACGAAGGCGAGCGATTGTTACCAACCAACGAAGTCCAAGTGTTGTACGACGTTCTGGACGAACTTCAACTGGGACTTGGTAGTTAGATCCACCAACACGACGTGCACGTACTTCAAGTACAGGCATGATGTTTTCCATAGCTGTTTCAAATACTTCAAGTGCATCGTTACCAGTAGCTTCTTTGATTTGCTCAAAAGCACCGTAAACGATTGAAGCAGCTGTACCACGTTTACCGTCAAGCATAACGCGGTTGATAAGACGAGTAACTAATTGTGAATTGTAAAGCGGATCTGGCAATACGTCACGTTTTGGAGCTCTATTTTTACGACTCATTTCTCTTTATCCCCTTTCCTTATGCTTTTTTCGGACGTTTAGTACCGTATTTAGAACGGCCTTGTTTACGATCGTTAACACCTGCAGTATCAAGTGCACCACGGACGATATGGTAACGTACCCCTGGAAGGTCTTTTACACGTCCACCGCGAAGAAGCACCACGCTGTGTTCTTGCAAGTTGTGTCCGATACCTGGGATGTAGGCAGTAACTTCGATAAGGTTGCTCAAACGTACACGAGCGAATTTACGAAGGGCAGAGTTAGGTTTTTTAGGTGTCATTGTTCCAACACGAGTTGCAACACCACGTTTTTGTGGTGAAGAAACGTTTGTTTGAACTTTTTTATGACTGTTGTAACCAACGTTCAAAGCTGGTGATTTAGATTTTTCTACTTTTGATTTACGCGGTTTGCGAACCAATTGGTTAATTGTAGGCATCTACATTCTCCTGTGTTTTTTTATTTTTGGTGATGATACACTTGGTGACAGCTACCATCTGTGTGTACTTTTGCAACATTTGTCAGCACGTCCCTGTACACTTTTGAGAGACCAAAAGTAAAAAGTACCGTCTATTATTGTAACACAATTTTTCCTTCATTGTCAAGATATTTTTCATTTTTATTCTGATCTTTTAACTCTTTGACACTAGCTTTCACCGCTTTTCTAAACCAGAAAAGGAGGCTATTTGCCTCCTCCTTTCTAGTATGGATTTCCTTCGATTCAAGTTGTCATTTCGGAATTTTTTAACCCTTCTTATCAAAGCCAACCAGATTCTTTTGCAATGTTGGCTGCCTCTGTTCGATTACCAGCATCTAGTTTCGAAAGAATATTGGTGACATAGTTTCGGACGGTTCCATTTGATAGATAAAGCTGATCTGCGATTTCTTGATTAGACAAGCCCTGAGCGATTCCCTTTAAAACAGCGATTTCTTGCTCTGTTAACGGATTGGGGTGCGTCATCACCACTTCCATCAATTCAGGCGAATATTCCTTACGTCCTTCAAGAACAGTGTGCAAGGTTTGCATGAGGTCTGCAATGCTTCTTTCTTTCAAGACATAAGCATCCACTCCAGCCTTGACCGCACGTTCAAAATAGCCAGGGCGTTTGAAGGTCGTCACCACAACCACCTTTGTTTCTAGCTTTTCTGCTCGTATCCACTCCAAGACTTCGAGGCCTGTCTTAACAGGCATTTCTACGTCAAGAATGGCGATATCCACAGACTCTTTTTCTAAAAGTTGGATTGCTTCTTGGCCATCCTTGGCTTGTAGGACAGAATCTACATCTGGTTGAAAGGTAAGCAACTGGCACATGGCATCTCGCAACATACTTTGATCTTCTGCAACAAGTAGTTTCATCTTAGTTTCTCTCCTTATAAGGTAGTCGAACCTGCACTTCAGTCGGATGTTTCTGACTGATCACCTTTACTTCTCCTGAAAAAGGAAGGACACGGTCTCGAACGGTATGGAGCTCATCTCCTTTTAAAGAAGCAAAGCCACATCCATCATCTCTCACTGTTAGAATGAGTTCTTTCTCAGTTCGTTCTAATTTCAAGTAAGCTTTCGATGCTTTGGCATGTTTGATGATATTGGTCACTAACTCAAGCAAAATCATGGAAGCCGTTGACTCCAAATCCTGAGTTAAGCTAGCAGTATCTAATTGGTGATCGATTTCTGTTTCAATTCCTGCAATTTCCAGCATTTTTTTCACAGTCGTAAATTCGGAAACAAGGGTTCTTGTTTTAAGATTTTCGATAATTGTACGAACTTCATTCATGGATTCTTTACTGATCTGATGAATTTCTTTTAATTCTTTTTCCACTTGAGGATAGGCCTGCATTTGAAGAAGCTGGAGGGCAAGGTCCGTCTTCACGCTCAACATAGCAAAGGTATGGCCTAGACTGTCATGAAGATCCTGACCAATACGACTGCGTTCATTTTCAGCCAAGAAAAGACTGAGCTTGGCATTTTGTTTCATCTTTTCTTCTTTTATCTGTTCAGATACCTGAATCCGATAAAGACCGAAGGTCAAGGCATCAGAAACGATAAAGGTCACCAAGAAAAAGAGGAGGTGCCAGGGACTAACTTGACCAACCATAGAGATTCCAGTTAAAATCATCGGTTGTAAGACAACAAAACTGACAAAACGCCAAGAGTGGAAAGAAACCTCATCCAGCTCATAAATAAGGAGATTAGATAAATAAAAGATAAACCAAGCGAAGCTCGCATTTAGCCAGATGGAACTGTAAAAAATGTAGGCAAGCATGATCCACCAAGCTAGCCACTGCACGGTGCGATTCTGACTGATTAAAACCGAGTAGAAGGCAAGAACAAATAGTAAGGTCCATAACAAGGTTAAAAGCGGGTACTCTCCACCGATGACACCCGCTATAGGAAAGATGATAAACACTGTTGAAATATGAAACATATAATGAGTGTTTTTTAATTTTTCCAACATAGATTTATTTTACCTCGATCCGTTTTTTCAGTTGAATGACCAATACACCAAAGAAAACTGTATAGCCTAGTACAACTAAGGCAGCAAGAATATTAAATTCATGGTGCTCCAAATAAGTAGAGACGACCTGCATCAGTTGATAGGTTGGAGTCAGTTTTCCAATAGATTGGAGCCATTCTGGGAATGAATTCAAAGGAAACCAGAGTCCACCTAGGACAGCCAAAGCAATATAGGCAATATTTCCAATAACCGTCATCAGTTGAGCACTGGGAAGCAAACTCACCAAGACACCCATGCTGATAAAGACCACGCTACCGACCAGCAAAATAGTACCAATCACCAACCAGTCAAGCCAAGGCAGCGTCACTCCGCGGACAAAATGACCAACCGAAAAGACAACTATAATTGATAACAAGAAAGTCAGCAGCGTACTGAACAGTTTTGATACATAATATTCTACCATAGAAACAGGAGAATGTTGAATCAATTTTTGCCAGTTGTTTGTCTTATCAGACTCGAGTGTGCTAGGGATACTGAAAAAGGCGCTTGACATGATACTAAAGAGCGTCATGGCAAAAAGATAGGCTTGAAGAACAATTTCTGGAACATCTGACCCTGACATCATACCAGAAAAGATAAGGTAAAACACACTTGGAAGTCCGATGGATAGCAAGTAGTAGACGGCTTGCCGTTTCATCAGAATGATTTCCACTTTCATGAGACTTGTCATATTTTTCATCGTCAATCTCCTTTAATCTTGAGTCGTTTCGAAGATACTGTCTAAGAGAGTTCGATTGCGAACTTCAATTTCTTCGATCATGCAGCCCTGTTCTTGCAAGGCTTCCCATACCTGGCTGGCTTCTTTGGTTGTGAAGGAAAGAGCATTTTGCTTGATTTCAAGCCCTTGAATCTGGTCCAAAGTGCTGATAACTTCCTGATAAGTTAGAGGAACGGTAAAGTGTTTTTCCTGTTCTTCACCACGCATGGCATAAGGCGTCGTATCGCGAATCAATTCACCCTTGTGGAGGACCAAAATGCGGTCAGCCGTATGTTCTACCTCTTCGATATAGTGAGAAGAGTAGACAATGGTGACACCATTTTTCTTTAACTGATTGACAATTTCCCAAAAATGCTGACGTGTCGAGGTATCCATGGCAGCAGTTGGTTCGTCCAAAAATAGAATTTTCGGACGACCTATTAGTGCCAACACGAAAGAGAACAAACGTTTTTGCCCACCAGACAACTTGCCCGCTAGCTGATTTTTCTGTTTGTCCGAAAATCTCAGCAAGTCATCAATTTCTTGATTGGAGAGACTGTTTGGATAGATTGATTGAAAGAAGGATAAGAGTTCTTTCACTTTCAAGTCTTGAACCACCGTATTTTCTTGAGGTAAGATAGAAATAAGCTGCTTTAATCGAGGATCTGTTGGTGCAAAGCCTTGAATAGCTATCTGACCTGAGCTCACGAACTTGTCGCCCAAGAGGCAATCAATCAAGGTCGTCTTACCTGCTCCGTTAGGTCCGATCAAGGCGACACATTCACCATCGTTGATTTCAAAGGAGATGTTCCGCAAGATCTCCTTGTCTTTTATTTTCTTACTCAATTTCTCAACTTTAATCACAGTCATGAGATTCTCCTTTCAACCACTTCATTCCCATAGGGAAAACAACGAAAATCATAAACCCAAAACCCCAAGCACCACGAATAAATTGGCGAAGCACGGTTTGGTCAAACCAACCAGTAAACATTTCCACTAACCATACCAAGAGTGATAGGCTGATAAAGAAATAGATGATTGCTTTTTTCATTCCTCAAACTCCTTTTTCACATCTCTGACCAATTTCAAACCTTCTCTGACAAGCCAAGACATCATTCCAAAGCCAGCAAAGAGCTCCCAAGGAAAATGGTAGAAACCCTCGTCCAATCCTGAAAACATGAGATAGGTCATAACTCCTGCTGCTACTAAACCCACTGCGACAATCATTTTATTTTTCATTTCTTCTTCCTCCATTTCCTACTTCAATTATAGTCTTTTGAAGTTGACGGAGCTAGATGCTTCTGTCACTAGGAAATATGACAAATGTCATAAAAAAAGAACCGATTTCTCGGTTCTTAAAAATGATTAGTCTGATTCATCGTTTCGTTTCTTTTTACCTAGCAATCCAAGTGTCATGACACCTGCTAGGGCGGTTAGAATTCCTAGATTTTTCAAACCATCTTCTTGACTTCCTGTATTTGGAAGTTGATTTTTTTCTACAGAGATGTTTTGAGTCAATTGATCTGGTTTTGAATCAGCTACTGAAAGTTCTTTTTTATCAGACGGCTTCACTTGCTCTGGAAGTTCTACTACTGTTGGAGTATAGAATCCTGAAAGGTTATTTCCATTGCGATCTTTACGGATCACTTTCACACCTTTTGCTTGTCCTACAAAGTCTGCCTCAGGGGTAAAGGTGACGGTGCCATCTGGTGAGATTACATAAGTTCCTTCACCTGGAACGACTTTTTCAGTTGTTCCATCTTCAAAGGTTGGCGGAACTGTCAGATCGACATCACCTGTAAAGTTTGGTTTACCAGTCTGAGTTTGACCTTTAAGACCTTCTGATGTCGCATCACTCACTTGTGTTTGTCCAAGGACAGTTGGTGTGTAGCGAGCAGTAACTACATTTCCATACATATCCAAACGTTTCACAACCAATCCTTTGGCTCTACCAACAAAGTCTGGTTCTGGAGTAAAGGTAATCTTACCATCTTTATCAATTGTATAGCTTCCTTCACCCGGAACAACCATAGTCGTGCTACCATACTCAAAGGTTGGTGGAACAGTCGAATCGATATGTCCTTCAAACACTGGTGTTGCCACTTGTGGTTGGCCTTTTGCTCCTGTAGAAGTCGTGTCATGACCAGTAGATGGATCTACAACTGTTGGACGATAGCTTGCAGTAACTGGAGTACCGTTCTTATCCTTGCGAACAATCGTTACGCCTGTTCCTTTTCCTACAAAATTAGCTTCTGGAGTGAAGGTGACGGTGCCATCTGGTGAGATAGCATAAGTTCCTTCACCTGGAATCACTTTTTCAGTTGATCCATTTTCAAATGTTGCTGCCACTGTTTCATCGATTGGAACAAGCGGATTACCACCTTGGAAGCTTGGAGTTCCTGTTTGAACAAGCCCCTTAATGTTAACTGAAGAAGTATCTTTACCAGTTGGTGTTACTTTCGTAAACTCTGGGCTGTAAGTCGCAGTGACTGGGGTGCCATTCTTATCCACACGCTTCACTGTAACTGGAGCTGGGTTTCCAACAAACTGTTTATCTGGAGTGAAAGTTACAGTTCCGTCTGGTGCAATCGTGTAAGTTCCTTGACCTGGAATAGATTTCTCTTTGCTTCCATTTGCGAAGGTTGGCTCTACTGTTTCATCGATTGGAACCAGTGGGTCACCACCTTGGAAGGTTGGGGTGCCGGTTTGTGGAAGTCCTTGAGGACCTGTGCTGGTTGCACCGGTTCCAGTTGGGGTTACTTTCGTAAACTCTGGACTGTAAGTTGCAGTAACTGGGGTGCCATTCTTATCTACTCGTTTCACTGTGACTGGATCTGGGGTTCCGACAAACTGCTTGTTTGGTGTGAAGGTCATTGTTCCGTCTGGCGCAATCGTGTAAGTCCCTTGACCTGGAATAGATTTCTCTTTGCTTCCATCTGCGAAGGTTGGCTCAACTGTTTCATCAATTGGAACCAGTGGATCACCACCAGCAAACGTTGGAGTCCCGGTTTGTGGAACACCCTGAGGACCTGTGCTGGTTGCGCCAGTTCCTGTAGGAGTGACCTTAGTCACTGTTGATGTATAAGTCGCAGTAACCTCTGTACCGTTCTTATCTACACGTTTGACTGCGACTGGAGCTGGAGTACCAACATATTGTTTTTCTGGCGTAAAGGTGATAGAGCCATCTGGATTGATGCTGTATTCACCTACACCTGAAACGGTTTTCGTTGACTGTCCATCTTCGAAAGTCATTGGTTTCGTATCATCAATTGGAACCAATGGATTCCCTTCTGTGAAGGTTGGGGTACCTTTTTGCGGTTGACCTTGGATACCATTTGAAGTGGCGTCCGTTGAAGTTGGGATTACTTCTTTCACCACCGCTTGGTACTTGACAGTAACAGGAGTGCCGTTGGCATCCACACGAGTCAATTCAAGTTCTGGTGTTTCACCCTTGAACTGCTTATCTGGGGTGAAGGTCACCTTGCCGTCTGCGTCCACTTCGAACTTACCAACATTTGGCACTTCCTTCACAGCTGTTCCATTGTCAAATAGTGGAGTCGAATCTGCTGGGAATGGAACCGAGTCATGACCTGGGGTGAAGGTCACTTTACCTTCTTGAACCTGACCTTGCAGACCCTCTGTCTTATCTCCCGTACCAGTTGGTGTTACTTTCGTGAACTCTGGACTGTAGGTCGCAGTCACTGGAGTGCCATTCTTATCCACACGTTTCACTGTGATTGGATCTGGGTTTCCGACAAACTGCTTGTCTGGAGTGAAGGTTACAGTTCCATCTGGCGCAATTGTGTAGGTTCCTTGTTCTGGAGTCACTTTTTCCTTGCTTCCATCTGCGAAGGTTGGCTCAACTGTTTCATCAATTGGAACCAGTGGATCACCACCAGCAAACGTTGGAGTCCCGGTTTGTGGAACACCCTGAGGACCTGTGCTGGTTGCGCCAGTTCCTGTAGGGGTTACCTTAGTCACTGTTGGGGTATAAGTCGCAGTAACTGGGGTACCATTCTTATCCACACGTCTGACTGTGACTGGAGCTGGAGTACCAACATATTGTTTTTCTGGCGTAAAGGTGATAGAGCCATCTGGATTGATGCTGTATTCACCTACACCTGAAACGGTTTTCGTTGACTGTCCATCTTCGAAAGTCATTGGTTTCGTATCATCAATTGGAACCAATGGATTACCTTCTGTGAAGGTTGGGGTACCTTTTTGCGGTTGACCTTGGATACCATTTGAAGTGGCGTCCGTTGAAGTTGGGATTACTTCTTTCACCACCGCTTGGTACTTGACAGTAACAGGAGTTCCGTTAGCATCCACACGAGTCAATTCAAGTTCAGGTGTTTCACCCTTGAACTGTTTATCAGGAGTAAAGGTCACCTTACCGTCTGCGTCCACTTCGAACTTACCAACATTTGGCACTTCTTTCACAGTTGTACCATTGTCAAATAGTGGAGTTGAAGCTGCTGGGAATGGAACCGAGTCATGGCCTGGAGTAAAAGTCACTTTACCTTCTTGGACCTGTCCTTGCAGACCTTCTGTCTTATCACCTGTACCAGTCGGTGTTACTTTCGTAAACCCTGGACTGTAAGTCGCAGTGACTGGAGTTCCATTCTTATCAACGCGTTTAACCGTTACTGGATCTGGGTTTCCGACAAACTGTTTGTCTGGAGTGAAAGTTACAGTTCCATCTGGTGCAATCGTGTAGGTTCCTTGGCCTGGAATAGATTTCTCTTTGCTTCCATCTTCAAAGGTTGGATCGACTGTTTCATCGATTGGAACCAGTGGATCACCACCTTGGAAGCTTGGAGTTCCTGTTTGTGGAACACCCTGAGGGCCTGTGCTGGTTGCGTTCGTTCCTGTAGGGGTTACTTCTTTCACTACTGCTTGGTACTTGACTGTAACAGGAGTGCCGTTGGCATCCACACGAGTCAATTCAAGTTCTGGTGTTTCACCCTTGAACTGTTTGTCTGGAGTGAAGGTTACCTTACCGTCTGCGTCCACTTCGAACTTACCAACATTTGGCACTTCTTTCACAGTTGTACCATTGTCAAATAGTGGAGTTGAATCAGCTGGGAATGGAACAGAATCATGACCTGGGGTGAAGCTGACTTTACCTTCTTGGACCTGACCTTGAAGGCCTTCTGTCTTATCACCTGTACCAGTCGGTGTTACTTTCTCAACAACTGGGGTATAGGTCGTTACAGTCGACTCTCCATTTTTATCCACCACTCCAACTCGAACTGGAGTTGCTGGACCATAGAAGGTTTTCAGTGGAGTAAAGACAATTGTTTTATTTACAAGATCTAAATCATACGTCCCTTGGTCGGCAATGGTTAGCGAAGTTACCTTTTGCCCATTCTCATCATAAAGAAAAACACTACTTTGGACTAGTTCGACGGATTTCTTTGCTCCATTAATGGTTGTTGTCCCTTTTGTAAAGTGGACCTCGCTCTCGCTTGCTCTATCCTCATCAAATTGAATCGTCGCTGCCTGCTTCTGCCCTTGAAGGCCTTTAGATTTCGCTGCACTTGCTGAAGGTACAACTGGAAGCGGAACATAATACACCACCCGAAACCAGGTAAATTCTTTTTCCAACTCTTCATCTCTAGGATCATCCGCGTTCATTAAATATTCATAGAGAGCTCCTTCTCCCGACATTGTGTTTGCGTCAATATCCTCTCTTGGATAATAGCCAGGAATTTCAGGAGAAATCACTTGAGACCAAGTTTGGTCTGCAGACCAGGCTGAGTATGTCACACCTGCTGTCGCATCATTTGGTTGCCGTTTCGCCAAAACCTGATCAATTCTCTTAGTTCGAGTAAACGAATGAGTCTCAACATGTTTTGGAGGGAGGAGTGATAAATCAGAATGGTTTGTTTTTTTGAGATATTCAAAATCAACCTCGCGAGTTCCACGAACAGTTTCGGTTAGTTCTGTAATCTTGTGTCTAAACTGAAACTTGAATTGTTTTGGACTAGCCGAGTCACCAAAGGTATGATCTGTAAAATCGTTACTGATCAGTTCATATCCTGCATCTTCCAATTCCTTAATTCGACGAGCAGGATCATAAGAAATTGGTCCATTAGGTTTTCCTACAACTGTGTCTACCTGTCCTAGTTGCACTTCCTTAGACGGATCATTTACATCCACAAAGGTGAAACTTGCAGATGACAGTTTGGTGGACATTTGGATTGAAACATTATTGGACTCAGTGTACTTGGAACTACCATTTGCCAGAGCCGAAGAAAGATAAGCTCTCGCACCTGAGGTTGTATTTTGCTCGATAACTGCTCCATCAATATTAAACTGAACCCTACTTCCAGCAGCAACCGGTGCAGTCGAATGCCAACGAACTGCACGAATCTCCGACCAATCCGATACCTGTTCTGCAGTGAGCCATTGTGAAGCATTAATTTCTGCAGCATTGCCCGCAGTACGACTATATTGAACTTCCCAGCCTGAAGGTGGGGTTAGAGCTTTTGTCAAACTCACTGTAAATTCAGAACCACGATTTCTTGATTCCAGCTGTTTATCACCTTTCATCGGCAAAGAAGATAAGACATATACATCTGAAACTGACTGTTTAGCTGCGTTTTTATAGGTCACTCTGAAATCAATCTCATCACCAGGATAGTGTTCTTGGGTATTATAGGCAAAGTGCTGATTTGTAGCTCTCTTCACTTCAGAGTAGACACCGCTCGCTTCCGACGCCTGTACGACCACATTGAAGTCATGAGATGTCGAATTTTTCGAAGTAACGGTAATACCATCCAATTCACCTAGATCATAACCATTTTGAGCTTGAACATCTGGAAGTTCTTCGTCCCAGAAAGCAATTGCTTTATAGGTATAGGTCCCATTTGGAATCGTCTTGTTTTCCAATTTCAAAAGCGATGGGGGCATAGGGGAGTCTGGGGTTCCCTTTACTTGAGCATAGTAGAGAGTTTTCCCAGTATCTTTGTAATTATAATAGACCTTAAAATTAGGATTCCCACTAAAGTTTAATTGTGGATCAGCCAAATAGGCCAAATGGTAAACTCCCGTCAAATTTGCGAAATTCTGGGTAGGTGTATTTCTACCAGCAGTCGTTGTGATAAAATCTTGCTTAAAACCAGAAGCATCTGTATGTCGATTGAAAACATCTGTCCGACGGCGTCCAACCATTGAAATTTGCTGGATAACACGCGTCAATTCGGCTGAAGCTGTTTGAGAGAAGGAAACAGTGTTTCCAGTATTCTTAAAAGTGAAATCCGTTCTAGAATCCAACTTACTAATCGTCGAATCCTTATACAGACTTTCCCAATTATTAAAGCGCGTTTTGGTCTGGAAAAAGAGTGTAGAAGTATCATTTGTCGAGGACTTCCTCATCTTGATATTTTTAAACTTGTACTCTAGCTCCTTCACATCTTGCTCTTCCGTCAATCGTAGACTACGAGTGCTACTGTTAAAAGTCCCTAATAACTCACCTGTCGCTTTATTGTATACTTCTACGGATGCATCCGGTGAGGAGAAAAATTCATTCCAATAACGATCCTCAATCGCATTGACTTCTCGATAAGACTCTCGTGAATCCTGTATTTTATGGGTGACCGTGTAGTCATTGATAGGATAATCTTTTTCAACCTCAGCAACTGATGAAAGTCGAACATTAGAACGGTATTCTGTTTCACCATAAGAACGAATTATCTCCGAGTCAGACTGATTATAGTGTCTAAACTCAAAGAGAGAAGACTCTGACTGGTCTGTTTTTTGAACAAGGAGAGTATAAGGCAGAACGACCGTATTTTGATAGCTAGTCCCATCTGCTTTTGTATAGATACCCGTCACTGTTAGGTTTTGCGCTTTTCTATCAATATCTGCTACTTTGGCATTCTTTAACTTGAAAGAAATTGGAATGAGCTTGTTTTTATTGTTATTCATATCTTGAAGCGGATTATTTGCTCTATTAATAGTCAGATGGTAACCCGTCGCATCGGCAGTCCATCCTAGAGCTTTGGCTTCATCTGTCAGCTCATATCCTTCTTTTAACTCTATATTATAGGTATAAGATGTGACAGGATCAATGATATGCCCACCGACATCATTAATTCCCATACCATTGATCATACGACCATCAAAGACACCATTCCCATAGTTGAAGTAATCATTTCTTGCCGTATTATTCTTAGGATCTTTTGCACCATTAAATAGATAGTAGGATACAACAGACGAATCTTCGTCAACAATACCATCGTTATTTCGATCGTAGCCAATGACCTGATTGTTAGACATTGGTGTCAGACCCCCTACACCGTTTTCTAAGACTTTCCACGTGTGTTCAATGCTTCCAAGTTCTTTGAGGACATTGCCATTTTTGTCATAGAGCTTAGCAGTGGCGGTCACTTTATGGTCCGGCCCAATGGCTTGGACAGCACCTCCCCAGTTCTGAGTCAAAGGATCTATCTGAAAAGTATAGACGAAGTTATAGTTTGCTCCACCTCTCAGATTAACGGGTTCTATCTTTAAATCAAGGTCTCCATTTATTTTTTCTTGACTGAACTTTACACCACCGACAGGAGAAGGGGCCAATTTAATAGCTTTCCCATTTTGGAAATGAATTTTGATATACCCACCAGAATAGTCTGCTTCGTGTCCAGTAATACTAAAGGTCAAGGATTCACGGACACTATCTACCGCATGGATATCTTTGATTGGCGAATGAGCTTGAAATGCAGCATTGACTTCATCTAGCGATCTCTTGCGTCTAGAAGAAGTTTTCCCACTAGATCCGCTTTCTTCCTTGCTTTTCTGCTCAGTTTGAGTTGATTCTAGAGATTGCTTTTTCCCCTCATCTAAAGAAGGTCGACTCGTTTCCTTCGTATTATCAACTTGTGAAACTGGTTGGCTCTGAGCGACTGGTTCAGATACTTCTGTTTTGGACGGTTCAGTTTTATCCTTCCGGTCCTTAACTGCTTCGTTCTGTGTTACCTCTTTTTGAGGTTCAGAAAGGACTTCCTGTCCATTCTCAGCACTTTTTTCCTTCTGTTGAATTTCCGCCTGCGTTTGTTGTTCCTTATTGTTGACTTGAGCTTCATCCGCTTGCACTGGAGAAGTAGCCATCACCATAAAGGTTCCTAACAATACCGAGCAAGTCCCAACACTTAACTTTCTAATTGAAAAGCGGGAAAAAGATTGATTAAAAATTTTTTTCTTCATCATTTCTCCTTTATATTCATACTTAATCTAATATAACAGCTTTATCATTATAACTTATAGTAAATAGAATTTCCAATAGAAGGTTTGTTTCAATATAAATTTATTGGTAGGTCAAATTGCATAGAAAAAGGAAGCTGTCAGTTCAGCTTCCTTCTGTTATTTTCGGCTCTATAATATTTGTAGTGGGTAAATCCCCTATGGATATCATGGAGCCTATTTTGTTGTAGAAAAAAGTCCCATAAGATCTATAATGAAAAGCAACCAAACCATCATTAGAAAGAATCATATGGAACAATTACATTTTATCACAAAACTACTCGATATTAAAGATCCTAACATCAAGATTGTGGATATCATCAATATGGATATACACAAGGAAATCATCGCTAAACTGGACTACGATGTGCCAGATTGCCCTGATTGTGGAAGTCTGATGAGGAAATATGACTTTCAAAAACCGTCTAAAATTCATTACCTTGAAACGACTGGTCTGCCTACTAGAATTCTCCTGAAAAAGCGTCGTTTCAAGTACTATCAGTGCTCAAAAATGATGGTCGCTGAAACTTCTCTACATCTTAGCTTTTCTTCAACCCACTACAGTTGATAAAGAACCTTTTTTTGGAGATAAGGGACTATTGTCCCAGCCTCTTTCGTTTATTCTTCTCTAAATCCTTGTAACTTTAAACCAGCAATCAGAGTATTCGGTTTCTTAAAGTCTTCTACACTATCCTCAAGCGATTTAAAGAAATAAGTCTTTTTAACTCTATCCATATCTGCTTTCTCAAGGTCAAGATCGATAACTATTCTCATCTTTTTATTATCGGTGATAAAATATTCAACCTTAACACCTGGCTCGTCCTTGATTTCAAGATACTCTGGAGAGCTTTCCGCAGCTTCGCGAAAGACTTCTTGAAATTCTTCCAGAGTAATTTCTGCAGGAATTTCCTCTCCAAATTCTCCCAACATATCCATCTTGTATCGTTTTACAACATCTGTGTAAACTAAAGTCAGAGTAACATCGGAGTTATCAATTCTTCCTTTGAGAACTTTGGTCGTTTCCTTGATTTCTTCTTTCACCTGACTTGACTTTGTAGATGAATCAACCGAACTTGCTGTACTACTTGAATCTGTTTTTGCGGTGTTGGTTTGACCACAGCCAGCAAGAGCAAGTAACGCCGCAAAAACTAATCCTAAAACTTTCTTCATTCAAAGTCTCCTATTCCACACTGAAAAGATATGGATATACAGGTTGTTGACCTTGGTGAATCTCTACTTCAACATCTTCAAATTCTTCTGCGATTTCTTGGGCAATTTCATTGGCAAGTTCTTCGCTTCCGTCTTCACCGACATAGAAAGTCACGATTTCACTATCTTCGTCCAACATATGTTTCAAAGTTTCTGTCAAGGTTTGGTGCATGTCAGGATTTGACACGAGGATTTTCCCATCTACCATACCAAGATTGTCATTTTCATGAATTGCTAATCCATCGATAGTTGTATCACGAACGGCTGTTGTTACACTACCACTTACGACATCACCAAGGGCTGCAGTCATGCGTTCTTTGTTTTCTTCGATTGATTTGCTTGGGTCAAAGGCAAGAAGGCTGGTCAAACCTTGAGGAATTGTACGTGCTTCTACCACAACTGCAGGTTGTTCAAGCACTTCAGCCGCAGACTGAGCTGCCATAAAGATATTTTTGTTGTTTGGCAAGAAGATAATGTTGCGAGCATTGACCTGTTCAACAGCCTTGATAAAGTCTTCTGTTGAAGGATTCATCGTCTGACCACCTTCAATGACATAATCCACACCTTGGGCACGGAAGATATCTGCTAAACCTTGACCAGCTACTACTGCGATAAGGGCGTATTCCTTCTCTTCAGCTGGCTTGCTGACTTGAGCTTCTTTTTCTACTTGAGCTTCGTGTTGGTTGCGCATATTATCTACTTTAACCTTGACCAAGCTACCATATTTAAGGCCTTCTTGCATAACAAGACCTGGATCTTCTGTATGGACGTGGACTTTGACGATTTCATCATCGTTGACGACAAGAAGAGAATCCCCTAGGTCATTCAAGTAGTTGCGGAATTCATCATAGTCAAAATCTTTGGCATAAGTTGGACCTTGTTTAAGGGCAACCATAATCTCAGTACAGTAACCAAAAGTGATATCTTCTGTTGCGACATGTCCAGCTACTGACTTGTGGTGTTCAGCATTGATCATTTCACCCATATTAGCTGGAGTTGCTACAAAGTCCTCAGACGCACTGTATTCACCAGTAAGAGCTGATAGGAAACCTTCGTAGATGAAGACCAAACCTTGACCACCTGAGTCCACAACACCAACTTCTTTCAAAACTGGAAGCATGTCTGGTGTTTTGGCAAGAGCTGTTTTAGCTCCTTCCAAGGCTGCACGCATGACCTCAACAGCATCATCTGTCTGTTCCGCTTTTTTCTTGGCACCAATGGCAGCACCACGAGAAACTGTCAAAATAGTTCCTTCGACTGGTTTCATAACGGCCTTGTAGGCTACCTCGACACCAGATTGGAAAGCAAGAGCCAAGTCTTGACCTGTTAACTCGTCTTTATCTTTGATAGCTTGAGAGAAGCCACGGAAAAGTTGAGACGTGATAACTCCTGAGTTTCCACGCGCACCCATCAAGAGCCCCTTAGCAAGAATGCTCGCCACTTCTCCAACTGTAGAAGCCGGCTTATCTGCTACTTCTTTGGCACCATTTTCGATGGTCATTCCCATGTTTGTCCCAGTATCTCCATCTGGAACTGGAAAGACGTTCAATGAATTGACATATTCTGCTTGCTTATTCAAACGAGTTGATGCAGCCTGCACCATCTCTTGAAATAAGCTGGTAGTAATTTTTGACACGATTATTCTCCTACAACTTTGATATTTTGAATGTAGACATTCACAGTCTGAGCAGTAATTCCTAGTTGGTTTTCCAAACTAAAACGAACGCTCTCTTGGATGTTTTTTGAGACTTCACTAATCTTTGTTCCGTAGCTCAACACGGTATAAACATCAACTGCAATGCTGCCATCCTCGGCTGCTTTTACGACAACGCCTTTTGCATAATTTTCCTTACCAAGAAGGGCTTGGAAATTATCTTTGAGGGCATTTTTACTAGCCATACCGACCACACCAAAAATCTCAGTTGCTGCACCACCTACAACGGTTGCAATCACTTCATCTGTCAGTTCGATTTGACCATCTTTTGTATTAATTTTTACAGTCATTTTTTTTACCTCAAATTGTTGATACTCTATTTTATCATATTTCAGCCCAAGTGTAAAAGCAGAATGCTGTATCGGCGGATATTTACTCTATTTTTCAAATGGTTTTATACTTAGAGCAAAAGAAAAAGACCAGTTAGGTCTTTTCATTTTTATTAAACGCGTTCAACTTTACCTGATTTCAAAGCACGAGCTGAAGCCCAAACTTTTTTAGGTTTACCATCGATAAGAACAGTAACTTTTTGAAGGTTTGGTTTTACGGCACGTTTTGTTTGGTTCATCGCGTGTGAACGGTTGTTTCCTGATACAGTCTTACGACCTGTAAAGTAACATACTTTAGCCATTGTGTTTTCCTCCTATTAGATCTAATATAGCGGATGTGCTAGCACCACATACCGTACTATGTTATCACACTTTCTTGAATTTATCAAGGGCCTAAACTATTTTTTTATTTAACATAAACAACGCCAAGTTTACCAAAGGCCACTTCTCCACGAATAATCAAAGTTTTACTAGTCGGCGCTAGAGGAGCGTCCGCCTTAGCTGCGCCAAAGGATGTTTCTACTTTCAAGTCTACACGCCAGTGTTGCGGAACATAGACTGTTGCATTACCAAAAGCCACTTCGATATTCAGAGTAGCAAAATCACCTAACATCTCTGCGTTATCATAGTAGATTTTTGCATCTCCAAAAGCGACTTCAACTTGGTCATCTACAAGATCTTGATCTTGTTTATAAAAGGTTCCACTACCAAAAGCGACTTCCTTATCTGTGACGACTGTTCGCTCACTGTTGTACCACCATTTTTTGCCGTACCAAAACTTACTTGAATGCGTCAGATAGCCAACTCCTAGCACTGCTAAGATACTAGCCCAAAACAAAGACTGGTTTGGAATAGGAAAAATGTTATAAAAATGATTCGCAATCATTAAGGCTACTAGAGCGGTAAAAACTGCTGATGTTAGATGACGACGAAGCAAAGCTTCAACTGATTGGTAAGCAAAAAAGGCGATACCAATCAAAGGCCATATCTTACCATCCAAAGAAGGAATGCCAAAATTTCCTTGCAGCAAGATCCAAGCTGCTAAAACCAATAAAACAATACCAAATGCTTTCTTTTTCATGTCTGTTACCTCATGTTTCTTAGATTTTCTTTTAGGAGGGATTGGTAATGCCGTGAGACATGAACCTCCTTGTGGGTCTGATAAAAGGAAATGGTGCCCGTTCCTGAAAAGGACTTGTCCACTGAATAGATCTGACGGATGTTTGCGATCGTTGACTTGGATACTCGACTAAAATAGCGAGGCAAGATGGACTCCAACTCATAAAGCTTGAGACGTACTTCATAGGCTTCCTTCTGGTTATGAGCGTAGATCTTGCTCCCTTCTGTTTCAAAGAAGAGAATTTCTGAAAGGTCTAGGTAATATTCACCTGTCCCCTTGTAAAAAGTCAACCTCGGAGCCTTTGACTCTTGCAAGAGTCGCTGCAAATCTGCAATTTCATCTGTCAAAGCAGGGGTCTTGATGACAATTTCAGTTTCTTCTAAATTGTCGTCAATCTCAATTCGTAACTTCATCACATCTCCTTTCTGACTCTACTATATCAAAGCTAAATGAGGAATACAAGGGCAAAAAAGCAAGTGGTCAATTTGAAGCAGTAAGTGGTTGTAGGACTAGCTTGACTTACATGTCAAAATAAGAAGAAAAGGAATCCCCACACCAGACCACAAGCATAGCCAACCAAGACATCCTTGGGATAATGAACACCACCTAGTACTCGGATCAAGGCTAAGACTCCTGAGCAAATAAGCAAGATCGTTCCGATCAAAGTCCAAGCATGGAAACAGGCCATGGAGATGATAGTTGCCGAAAAGACATGGCGACTGGGCATAGACTGTCCCGAACTATCCTTGTCAAGTAAGGGGTCAATGTCCCAAGTTTCATAAGGGCGTGGGTGATTGATTTTCTTACGAAACAGGGACAAAGTCACAAAACCTGATGCAGGAATAAGCACATAAACCTCAACTTGCTGACCAAGTCCTAGTTGCAGGTAAGTAGTGACTAGCAAGATCAGATAGACCAGGGGCATAGCTACTGTCATCAAACGATTGAAATTAAGCAATAGAAATAAAAGGGTGGGATGGCTAGTTAGTTTGGAGCTAAGGTTGCTATACCATTCTTGATAATTTTTCATGTATACTTCTCATTATCATTTTATTTTTACCTCTAGGTGAGGCGCTTGTCTTCTAGTATAGTGCAGAAAAAGAAGGCCGTCAAGCCTTCTGAGGTTTATTCTTCTGCTTCGTCTTCTGTAAATTGACTATTGTACAAGTCGGCGTAGAAGCCACCTTGCGCCATCAGTTCCTCATGGTTGCCTTGTTCAATGATATTTCCATCTTTCATGACAAGAATCAAGTCGGCATTTCGGATAGTAGACAAGCGGTGGGCAATGACAAAGGATGTGCGTCCTTCAATCAAACGGTCCATGGCTTTTTGGATCAATTCCTCTGTCCGTGTATCAACAGAAGAAGTCGCCTCATCCAAAATCAAGAGTGGCGCATCTTTCAACAAAGCACGAGCGATGGTCAAGAGCTGTTTCTGTCCAACAGACAAGGTTACGGTGTCATCCAAAATAGTATCGTAACCATCTGGCAAGGTCATAATAAAGTGGTGGATTCCCACAGCCTTGCTGGCTTCCATCATTCGTTCATCACTAATCCCTGTTTGATTATAGATGAGATTGTCTCGAATCGTTCCTTCAAAGAGCCAGGTATCCTGCAAGACCATTGAGAAGGCATCGTGCACTTCTGAACGCTTCATAGCCTTGGTATCCACACCATCAATGCGAATACTTCCCTTATCAATCTCATAGAATTTCATCAAAAGATTGACAATGGTTGTCTTACCAGCCCCAGTCGGTCCAACAATGGCAATCTTTTGACCAGCATGCGCTGTCGCAGAGAAGTCATGGATGATGGTGCGTTCTGGTGTGTAGCCAAAGGACACCTGATCAAAGACCACTTCACCTTTCATGTTGCTCAATTGTCTGTCCTTATGAGATTCATCTGCCATTTCCTCTTCATCTAGAAATTCGAAGACACGTCCCATGGCTGCGCTAGCCTGTTGAAGACTGGTAATTCCTTGGGCAATTTGAGAAAGGGGTTGAGAAAAGATACGCACGTAAGCCATAAAGGCAACGATAATCCCGATACTGATGTGCCCATTCAATGCCAAGGCTGCACCAACGATAATCACCAAGACGTAGCTAAAGTTTCCAATGAATATCATGATTGGCATCATAATTCCTGAAATAAACTGAGATTTCCAAATACTGTCATATAGGCGATGATTTAATTTCGCAAATTCTTCTTTAGTGCTCTCGATAGCATTGTAACTGGTCACCACATTATGGCCAGAGTACATCTCCTCCACATAGCCATTTACAGCTGCCAAATCCTGTTGCTGACTCTTAAAAAAGCCCTGTGACTTGCCCATAAAGACGGACACGAAAACGAAACCGATAAGAGTTGAGACAACGGTTACCAGTGCCAAAATCCAGTTCATGTCAAACATGGTAATCAAAACAGCAATCAACAAGAAACTAGCTGAGATAACTGTCCCTAGACTTTGGTTAAGAGACTGAGCTGCTGTATCCACATCATTGGTCACGCGCGAAAGGGTATCCCCTTGAGAATGACGGTCAAAATAGCCTAGAGGCAAGCGATTGATTTTTTCCGCGATAGCCTTCCGCAAACGTTGTGAAAAATGTTGGATACTCGTTGAAAAGATATAGGCTTGTGTATAGTTAAGGATAATACCAAGCACATAAAGGATAACCAAAAAGCTAGCAATACTTGACACAGCCTCCAGGTCAATTCCAGTCATCAAGCCATCTGAGATTAAGTTGGTGATTTCTTTTATCTTGGTTGGTCCATACACCGTGATGATACTAGAACATACAGCTGCGACAACTGCGACTAGTAGGGGAAGTTGGAGACCTGCTAGAAAAGGTCTACACTGTTTCCATAAGGACATTTTCTTATTTTCCATGTTCCAATTCCTCCTTCGATAGTTGTGAATAGGCAATTTCTTGGTAAACTTCATTGGTAGCTAGAAGTTCCTTGTGGGTGCCTTGTCCTACGACTTTTCCTTGATCCAATACTAAGATCAAGTCTGCATCCATAATGGTAGAAATCCGTTGCGCTACGATGAGCTTGGTCATGGATTGTGTTTTTTCAGCGAGTTCTTGGCGCAAGATCCGGTCTGTCTTGTAGTCCAAGGCCGAGAAGGAATCATCAAAAATGAGAATTTCAGGCTTCCGAGCCAAGGCGCGTGCAATGGCCAAACGTTGTCTTTGACCTCCTGAGAAGTTGGTCCCACCTTGGGCTACTTCTGAGGCCAGGCCTGCTTCCTTATCCTCGATAAAGTTCTTAGATTGAGCTAATTCCAAGGCTTGCCACATGGCAGGTTCACTTAGAGGACTTTCTTGACTCTTACCAAAGTCTAAGTTTCCCTTAACATCTCCAGAAAAGAGCACAGCTTTTTGAGGGATATAGCCGACTTTATTGCGCAAATCTTCCAAGTCGTAATCTTGCACATTGACACCGTCGACTAAGATTTGACCAGCTGAGACATCATAAAAACGAGGTAAGAGATTAACAAGTGTCGATTTCCCAGATCCAGTTGAACCAATAAAAGCAATGGTTTGCCCTGCTTCGGCTTTGAAAGTAACCTGTTCCACAACTGCTTCTGAGTTTTGAGAGTAGCGGAAGGTTACATCACGGAATTCCACTTGACCTTTCACAGAAGGGTTTGCCGTCTGTGGGTGACTAGGATTTTCAATAGAAGAATGCAGATCCAATACTTGATTGATACGCCCAGCAGAAACCAAGGCACGAGGAAGGACGATAAAGAGAGCACCCATGAGCAGGAAGCCCATTACGACCTGCATAGCATAGGACATGAAGACCACCATATCGCTAAAGAGGGGCAGACGTTCTGTCAAACTTACATCGTTGATGATATAGGCACCAATCCAGTAAATAGCTAAACTTAATCCACTCGAAATCCCCATCATAATGGGATTCATAATGGCCATCAAGCGATTGACAAAGAGATTGAGACGTGTTACCTCATCGTTGGCTGCTTCAAATTTTTCATCTTGATAATCTTCCGCATTGTATGCACGAACAACTCGAATCCCCGTCAAACTTTCACGAGTGATACTATTGAGTTTATCTGTCAATTTTTGGATGACCGATTGTTTTGGAAAGGCCAGAGTCATGAGAACAGTGGTCATCAAAACATTGACAATAACAGCCACAACGACCGCCCAGAGCCAGTATTCCGATTTCCCAAGGATTTTTCCAATGGCCCAGATAGCCATAATCGGCCCACGAGTAACCACCTGGAGTCCCATGGTAAAGAGCATCTGAACCTGGGTAATATCATTGGTCGTCCGAGTCAAGAGACTTGGGATTGAAAAACGTTTGATCTCTGTCTGCGAGAAATCTAGAACACGATTAAAAATATCGCTTCGTAAATGAGTTGTGTAAGACGCTGCAACGCGAGCAGCAAAGAAACCAACCATAACAGATGAAAAGAAAGCCAATAAAGACAATCCAATCATCTTCGCAGCTGGTGACCAGAGTTCACCCAACTGCGTTCCAGACGTTCCTAGTAATTCTGTAATTTGCGAAATATAAGTCGGTACCTCTAACTCGAGATAGACCGAGAAACAGGTAAAGAGAACAGTCAGGAGAATCATGCCCCATTCTTTTCCTGTAATACGTTTAGCGAGTTTCTTCATTCTCTCCTCCTATCTTCTCAACATTTTCTTGCAATTGCCCGAGTACCTTTTCAAAGATTGCGAGATTCTCTTCAGAAATGCCTTCAAGTAAACTACGGTCAATTCGATCAAAGAATGATTTGATTTGATTTATTTGAGAGCGTGATTTTTCGGTCAAATGAACAAATTTCGCCCGTTTATCACTTGGACTGGTCTCCAACTCCACCAAACCATTTTGTACCATACGCTTGACCAAATTACTAGCAACAGACTTGGTAATATTGAGTTCCTGCTCGATATCCTTAATCAGGACCAGTTCATCTTTTTGTTCACAATGATCTAAAAAACGCAGAACCTGCCCTTGCGGTCCACCCATAAATTCAATACCACATCGCTTGGCTTCCTTTTGCACCATGAGGTGAACTTGATGCCCAAAACGTTTAAAGACCAAAATCGGTTTATCCATATCTGCTTCCTCCCAAATAAAAATAGTTCTCTTGAGAACAATTAAGTTTCCATGAGAACTATTTTATCATTTTCAGAAAAGATGTCAAGAAAAAAGTTTCTATGAGAACTATCCTGGTCAGAATTGACATTAGCAGATATTTTCTCTATAATAAGCACTAACTACTGTGGATTGATATCCATTCACTCGATGAAGGGAGAAAACTTTCAAATGAAACCAGAAGAACAAAAAGTTTTAGGGATTTTGGCAACCATTTTTGGAGCCATTTCACTTTTAGGATCCTGGATCCCGTTTATTAACTATCCATCGTTGTTCATCGGCATCGTCGCTTTAATCCTAGGGATTATCGGCCTTATCGTTAACCTCAAAAAACGAAAAACAATGGCCATTATCGGAACAGCTCTATCAATTGCTTCTATTGTCCTTTTCTTTACAACCCAGATACTGTACGCTAATGTCTACAATGATTTTGTCAGGGAATTGAACCGCTCCTACAGAGAGGCCAGTGCCTCAATGGAACGCGAAGAAGAAAGTGACTTGACAGATGATAGCAGTGATTTCATCCCTGAAGAGGAGGAAGAGGATTCCTTCACTTGGACCCAAAAAGAGTTTGACGACTTAATCGAAGGTGACCTTGACAACAAAGGAAAAGGTGGCACCAACTACAAGGATATTATCAAAAAACACGGACTGCCAGACTCCGAGTTTGACTCCACTATTGGGGGTTACAATACGAGAAAAGTCACCTATATCTCCATTGGTGACAAAATTAAGACGGTTACCCTAACTTTTGCAAAAGATGACAATGGGCGACTCTTGCTCGTCCAAAAACATGCAGTCGGTCTAGGTCTAGGAAAAAGCAAGCAACAAAACGATTCTGAAAGCAGAGTCTGAGCTCCAATATAAAAAGCGAACAGCTAGTAGGTCTGTTCGCTTTTTATATTAGAATCCATCCACATTGGTATAGATCTTTTGTACATCTTCGTCGTCTTCAAGGACGCTGTAAAGTTTTTCAAAAGTTTCAAGGTCATCGCCTGACAATTCCACTTCTGACTGAGGAATCATCTCAAGTTCTGTCACTTGGAATTCTTCAATGCCTGACTCACGAAGAGCAACGATAGCCTTGTGAAGGTCAGTTGGAGCTGTGTAAACAGTGATTGTTCCATCTTCTGCTTCGACATCATCCACATCCACATCAGCTTCAAGCAAGAGTTCAAAGATAGCATCCGCATCTTCACCAGCAAATACGATCACACCCTTGTTATCAAAGAGGTATGAAACTGAACCTGAAGCACCCATGTTTCCGCCATTTTTACCAAAGGCAGCACGGACATTGGCTGCAGTACGGTTGACGTTTGACGTCAAGGTGTCAACGATCAGCATAGAACCATTTGGTCCAAATCCTTCGTAACGTCTTTCTGTAAAGGTTTCGTCTGTGTTTCCTTTTGCTTTATCAATCGCTTTATCGATAACGTGTTTTGGCACTTGGGCTTGTTTAGCACGGTCGATAACGAATTTCAAAGCAGTGTTTGATTCTGGATCCGGATCACCTTTTTTAGCTGCTACATAGATTTCTACACCAAATTTTGCATATACTTTAGAGTTAGCTCCATCTTTAGCCGTTTTCTTGGCTACGATATTGGCCCATTTACGTCCCATTAGGAATCTCCTTTTTTCACATTTTAATCTTTCTTATTATAACACAAGTCCATCTGATTTTCACTAGAGGAAATGGATTTTCTTTCGTAAATCCAGCTAGGATTGTTCCTTAGCTGCCAAGATTTCCTTACCTTCTTTTATCAAGGGGTGACGGAAAAGAGAGAAGTAAAGTTGGATAGTCATGGCAACCCAGATAAGAGGTTCACAGAGGATGACTCCCCTATAGCCTGCCCAAGGGATAATCAAGACCACAAAAACGATTTTGCCGATTAGTTCGATAAAACTAGATACCAGAGGCAGGATTTTTTGGCCCAAGCCCTGCAAGCAATTGCGATAAATCAACAAGAGACTCAAAATCGGATAAAAGACTGAACTGATCTGCAAGTAGAGGCTACCATTTTCAATCAAGTAACCATCCGTTGAACTGACCAAGAAGGAAATCAAGGTCGGACTAGCAAAAAAGAGAAAGATACAGACAAAGCCTGCCCAGGACATGCTCAGGCGACTGCCGATTCGAAGACCTTGAACAATGCGGTCAGATCGCTTAGCCCCGAGATTCTGAGAAGCAAAGGTTGTCATGGCAGAAGAAATAGCCGTCATGGGAAGCAGAGCAAAGGCCATAATGCGTCGCGCCGCTGTTTGAGCACTAATAATCACGGCTCCAAAAGTATTGACAGAAGACTGTAAAATCACACTACCGATAGACACAATCGAACTCATCAAGCCCATAGCCAAACCTTGCTCCAAGAGATCCGCATACAAGGCCTTGTCCCATTTGAAATGCTTGAGTTGAGGGAGCAGTTCTGGAACACTCTTACGGATATAGAAAAAGCAAAGAACCGCTGATAACCCTTGTGAAATGATGGTAGCAAGCCCCGCAGATTGAACACCCAGTTGCAGTTGCGTAATAAAATAGAGATCGAGAATCACATTGACCAGAGCAGAGAAAATCAGAAAACCAAGCGCAGCCAGACTGTCACCAATAGATCGCAACAAGCCAGCAAAGAGATTATAGGCAAAGCTAACTCCGACACAGGTCACAATCATGGAAATATATTGATAGGATTGGGGGAGGATTTCTGCAGGGGTATCTAAATATTGCAAGAGTGGATATAGGCCAACGAATCCCATCAGCATAACTAAAATACTTAGAAGTCCTCCTAAAATCCAGGTTGCAGCAACCGCTTCTTTGATTTTGGTGAAATTACGAGCCCCATAATAGCGGGCAATGACGATCCCCATGCCATTTCCAACACCAAGCGTAAAGCCTATAATCAAGTCAAAAATGGCCGTTGTTGCTCCTACTGCTGCCAAGGATTCTTGGCCAAGAAATCGCCCTACAATCAAGACGTCAGCCGTATTATAAAGCTGTTGAAAGATATTAGACAGCAAGATTGGAAAGGCAAAGCTTAACAGCGAAGGAAGGATTGGACCATTGACCAAATCCACTTTTCTTTTCTTATTCATAAACCTATTATATCAGCTTTCTAGAGGAGCGACAAGGATTGCTTGGCTTTCTTGAAATCAATTGCCTACCGAGAGACAATTTGCTATAATCAAGAAAAGGAGGTCATTTATGAGTTTGACCAGTCAATTAATAACCGATGCATTTCCAGATCTTGATAAGGTTGAAAAGCTCAACAATGAAGCTTTCCCCGAAGAGGAACGCGTGCCTTTATCCGAATTTTTACGCTATCAGGATCGAGATGACGCCCACTTCTTTGCCTTTTATAACCAAGAAGAGTTTGTTGGATTTGCTTTTGCCATCTCCAATCAAAAAGCCTTTTATATCAGCTTTTTTGCCATCATGCCCCACTTGCGAAGCCACGGGTACGGAAAGGAAATTATCGAAAAACTGACTGATTTTTACCAGCGAACCATGTTGCTTGAAGTCGAGCGCTTAGATGAAGAATGCGATAACTTGGAACAAAGGAAGGCTAGAATGGACTTCTATCGGCAAAATGGCTTTAAAACAGCCAACGCTTCCCTTGAGTACGATGGTTTGAGTTTTGAAATCCTCTATCGTGGCGATCACTTTGACGAAGAAGCCTATCGTGACATCTTCCAGAAATTGCAAGATGAACATTACTTTGACTTTCATATCGAATACAGACGCTTTAGTGATCATTAGTTCGTTTGAGTTAAATAAAAAAGTAGCAGAAAATCTGCTACTTTTATTTTTATTCTTCAATTTCGATTCCAAGATCATCGCCAAGGTCAAGTGTTACTTCTTGGTTAGAAGTCGTCTCCGCTACTGGACTATAATCAGAAGCTTCTTCATCTTCAATCAACCCATATTGAACACGGACTTGATGGTCAATAGCGTCAAAGATTTCCGGATGATCTGCCAAGTATTTCTTAGCATTTTCAGATCCTTGCCCGATTTTTTCACCCTTGTAAGAGTACCATGCTCCCGCTTTTTGGATGATATCGAGATCACTTGCGATCTTCAAGAGCTCACCAGTCTTAGAAATCCCTTCTCCGTACATGATTTCAACAAAGGCTTCCTTAAATGGTGGAGCCACCTTGTTTTTCACGACCTTGATCTTGGTTTCCTTACCGACATTGGTGTCTTTTTGGTCACCAGTTCCCTTAATCTGTGTGCTTCCACGAACATCCAAACGGACTGAAGCGTAGAATTTCAAAGCACGTCCACCAGGTGTTGTTTCTGGATTTCCAAACATGACTCCAACTTTTTCACGCAACTGGTTGATAAAGATGGCAATTGTTTTGGTTTTATTGATAGAAGCTCCGAGTTTACGCATGGCCTGGCTCATCATACGAGCTTGTAAACCAACGTGGCTGTCTCCGATATCACCATCTATTTCTGCACGAGGCACAAGGGCCGCAACTGAGTCGATAACGACTAAGTCAACTGCACCTGAGTCAATCAATTTCCCTGCAATTTCAAGACCTTGCTCACCTGAGTCTGGTTGTGATAAGAGCAATTCGTCAATATTCACACCAAGGGCTGCTGCATAGGCTGGATCAAGGGCATGTTCCGCGTCGATAAAGGCAGCGATACCGCCTTCTTTTTGAGCTTGCGCAACAGCGTGAAGGGCAACTGTTGTTTTACCAGATGATTCTGGTCCATAGATTTCGATGATACGTCCCTTAGGATAACCACCTGAACCAAGAGCAATGTCTAGAGCCAATGAACCTGAACTCATCACTTGAACTTTTTGCTCCGCGCGCTCACCCAAGCGCATGATTGAGCCTTTACCAAAGTCTTTCTCAATCAATTTAAGAGCATCGTTCAAGGCTTTTTCACGATCAGCTCCAAATTTTTTTCCGATTTCATCTAATTTTTTTGTTGGTTTTTTCGCCATTTTGTTCTCCTATATTCTACTGGTCCTTAGACCTATCTTTTATTATACCAAAATTTAGTCACTTAATAAAGCCTTGCGAACTAGGTTAAAGGCATGCATAACCGCAATATGACGAACATCTGCACGGCTCCGTCCTGCGATATTCGCCTTGATAACCTCTGTTCCTTTTGCATGCGCCAAGCCGATAAAGACGGTTCCAGCTGGATGCCCCTCTAGGCTATCTGGTCCTGCCACACCCGTCAAACTAACTCCGTAGTCAGACTGAGTCTTGAGACGTGCCTGCTCTGCCATTTTTCGAGCGGTAAACTCAGAAACGACCCCGTGTTCTTTCAGCTCTTGCTCGGAAATATCCAACATCTTGGACTTTTCTTCTAGACTGTAAGTAACAAAACCGCCATTAAAGATAGATGACACACCTGAAAAGTCTGCTAATGTCGCTTGAAAGAGACCTGCCGTCAAGCTTTCTGCCGCAGTAATGCTTTTCTGTCTCTTCTTTAGCTCTTCTACAACGACACTTGCTAGGCTGGTTTCTTCCCCATATCCATAACAGATGTCTCGCAGTGACTGTCCATCGAAAGTCTGGCGATTCAAAATTTGGTTCTCCAAGATGTCCAAGGCTTGATCAGCCTTTTCTTGACTGACTGCTTTTGTAGACAAGCGCAAGGTCACCTCTCCCGTTTTGGCATAAGGAGCCAAAGTTGGATCAGTTTGTTGGTCAATCAAGTCCGCCAAAATAGTCACCAACTGACTTTCTCCAATTCCAAAGAAACGGAGCACTCGTGAATAGAGCTTAGCACCAGTCATTAACTTGGGTAAGAGCTGATTTAAGATCATGGGTTTCAACTCACTAGGAGGTCCTGGAAGGACCACGTAAGTCACGCCGTCAGCTTCCGAAACTCCTCCGACAGCTAAGCCTGTCTCATTTGGCAATGGGGTTGCCCCTTCTACAATTTGAGCCTGCCTCTCATTATTGGGGGTTCGCGCATAGTCTGGTCTTCGAGCAAAAAAGTGATCGAGTTTTTCCTGGGCTTGAGGATCAAACACCAAGGCTTTTCCCAAAAATTTTGCCAACGTTTGTTTGGTCAAATCATCTTCAGTTGGTCCCAAGCCTCCTGTCAAAATCACAAGATTGCTACGTTGACTGGCAATCTCAAGCAAGGACAAAAGACGAGCTTCATTATCCCCAACAGCTGTTTGGAAGTAGACGTCTACCCCGATTTCGGCTAGTTTCTCTGATAAAAACTGAGCATTGGTATTGACAATCTGCCCTGTCAAAATTTCCGTTCCTACAGCAATAATTTCTGCTTTCATTTTTCCTCCTACCTATCTATTCGGATTCTTTTTGAAAAAATCGCAGGAAGTTTCCCACGATTTAATCTTTTTTATTCTGTTTCTTCGCTTGAAGAACTAGTACTTGATGAAGGTCCAGGTCGACCAAATGCCGTCTCGTAAAGAACAACATTGGTTTCCAACTCAGTCACTTCCTCTTTACCTAGTGAACGACGTAAAAGATTTTGCATTTCGAGCATATGTTCTGAGGTGACAATTTGATAAGAAATCCCCTGCAACTCAGCATCTTCCCCACGCAATTGATGCGTTTCGATATTCTTGAAGGAATCCTGATAGCCGAGCAATTGTGGAATGCTCTTGGCTGAAAGATCTACGTTGGTCTGCATATTGTTGCTCAATGCTTTGAGGATGCCTTGATAGTGGCTCACACTGTTTAGGCTCAAAACTTTCTCAACGATCTTTTGAATGACTTCACGCTGACGTTTTTGACGACCATAGTCTCCTTCAGGGTCTTGGTAACGCATCCGTGAATACACCAGGGCTTCCTCACCATTCAAGGTTTGTTCTCCAACACCAATGGAAATCTTATTAAACTCTTCTTGGTCAGCAATCGAAATCGGGAAACCGAGTGTATTGTTGACGGTGATTCCCCCAACTGCATCCACCAATTGTTGAAGACCTTGCATATTGACCATGACATAGCGGTCTATATGGATATTCATCATCTTTTGAATAGTAGAAATCGCCAGTTCCGCACCGCCATTGGCATAGGCAGCATTGAGTTTGGCTTCCTGAACTTGGCCGTTTCCAAGGTCAATCTTAGTTAAAATATCCCGTTCCAAACTCATCATAGTGGTTTTCTTTGTTTTGGGATTAACCGTCAAGAGAATCATAGAATCACTATTCCCCACCCATGGATCTGTACGTTCCACATTTCCCGTATCTACCCCCATCAAGAGGATGGTCAGAGGCTCAGTCGCTTCGATAACGTTGGTTTCTTCACCAATCTTTTTATAAGTCTTTTCACTCAAGGTTGCTGTTCCTTGTTGGAAAATGGTGTAACCATAAACCGCTACACCTACAACTGTTACTGCTAGAAAAGCTAGCACCATTCCAATTAATTTTTTGATCATCTCGTTATTCATCTATCAGTCTGCCCATAAGGCAAACATCTAAAAATGTCCCTTCTGCTAAATAGGCTCCTCTTTCTTGCAAGCCTTCTGTGATAAATCCCATTTTTGAATAGAGGTGGATAGCGGCCTCATTTCGTTTTTGCACACTTAGTTGTAAGCGACGCAAAACAGCACTGGCTTTAGCCCACTCAATACCTTCTTCTAGAAGTATGGTAGCCAAACCTTGGTTCCAAAATTTCTTTTGAATCGCCAAAAAAACATCTCCAATATGCCGAACCCTTACACGCTGATCAGCAGTGATATTCAAAACACCTGCAATCTCATCATTCAGCAAGGCGAGGAGAGTAATTTGATTTTCTGAAGCAGCTTGTTTTTCGATGAAAAGAGCCATATCAGACGCAGTCATCCCTATGCCATGTTCATCCAAGCTAGTGAAGTCTGTCTCTCGACCGACTTGATTTAAAAATGCAACCAAAGCTGCGGCATCTTGAATCTCAGCCTCACGAATACACAATTCATACTCCATCCTGAAGCTCCTTAATTAGGTGTTCAGCCCGAGAACCATGAGCTGTAAATAGAAGGCAACGACCCTCGGCTTCTTTCAAAATTTCCAACTCCAAGTAGGAATCTGGTAAATCCTCACCCAAAAGATGCCCCCACTCGATAACAGTTACACCACCACCAAAGAGAAACTCATCCAAGTCAATAGAATCAGCGTCCCCTTCGATACGGTAAACATCAAGGTGGTAAAGTGGCAAACGCCCTTCGTACTCTCTGACAATGGTATAGGTTGGACTTTTAATCATCTGACGGATATCCAAACCCTTGGCAAGGCCTTTTGTAAAGGTTGTTTTACCCGCGCCCAACTCGCCCGTCAAGATCAGAACATCGTCTTTTTGCAGGATACGGCCTAATCTTTCTCCGAGAGCTAGAAGCTCTTCTTCATTTTTTGTGTGCATGCTACTATTATACCAAAAAGTTTCCTTTTGTGTGAATTTTCTTTACAAACTTACTATAATGATTTTAAAGAATTATCCTCTACTTAAAAGAATAGAAAAATCGCAAAAACAAACAGGATATCCCGAATCAGATGGCTATAAAAGGAAATTTCTCTGTGAAGGCATTCTGGGAAAAGAAAACGTGCGCATAGAAAACCAATGCCGACATACAGGAGAATCGAGGAAATGACAAAAGGATTTCTCAAGAAAAACATCGTAGCTAGAACAGAAACAACGACTGTTTGCTTTTTATTAAGGTGATTTTCTATATCTCGAAAAATTTTATCAAAAGGTAAGAAAATCAATAGATCTACTCCTAGCAAGAAAAAGAAGGAGGGTAAAAAGAGGTCAACCAGTTCCTGCTGCATCTTGCTAGTAGTTTGGATGCTTTCTGAGAGAAGCAGACAGGTTGCCAGAAGATTGACTACTAAAAGAAGGCCATAAATAAGACTCACTTTCTTTTGAACATGTAAAATACTGTGCTTTGACTGGTCTGCTGTATGGAAATAATTTACCCCAGCACAAAAAACAGAAATTCCTACTATCAAAATTAAAAAATAAGCATTGGTCTGCTTCAAAGATAAAAAAGATTCTTTCCATAATAAGCAACTAGCAAAACTAATCTGGATGACCGCAGCCAACAATAATAGGCGAATTGATTTTATCATTTCTTATCCCTCCATATAAGGGATTATACCCTGTAAGGAATGTGAAATGAAGAATGCCCTCTCAAGTGTTCTTTTTTTGTGCTCAACTGACCAAAAAACAGCTCTGTTGTGCACAAAACTGTTCTTTTACCAGTCTAATCCTTAAACCAGAGAGCAATTTCACGTTTTGCAGAAGCTTCCGAATCGGAGCCGTGAACTACATTTTGAATGGCTTGATTGTCTCCTGTCGCTCTAGCAAAATCTCCTCGGATAGTTCCAGGCGAGGCTTCTTCTGGACGAGTAGCTCCCATCATAGTCCGCCAGGTTTCAATCACTTTCGGACCTGATAGAATGCCTACCACTACTGGTCCTGAAGTCATAAACTGACGGATAGGAGGATAAAAACTTTTTTCAACCAAGTCTTGATAGTGTTGGTCAATCAAATCTTCTGAAACTGCTGAACGCAACTCTAATTTTTCGATTTTGAAACCGCGTTCCTCAATTCTTTTCAGAACCTGACCAATCAGACCTCTTTTCACTCCATCTGGCTTAATGATAAAGAATGTTTGTTCCATATGGACACCTCCTTGGCATTTTAGTTCTTCTATTCTACCACACTTTATGGAAAAGTGGGAAAATTTTCTGAAACAAAGCAAAGAGAACCCAAAGGTTCTCTTGTTTGCTTTTATTCTACTGTTTCTTCCACTTGGATTTCCACAGCTTCATCTACTGGAGCAAGTTCTGTCTCTTCTTGTTCTGGAGCCAGATAGGCTGCTTCATTGATAGCTTGTGGTTCAAGGTTACGGTAGCGAGCCATACCAGTACCTGCTGGGATGATCTTACCGATGATAACATTTTCCTTGAGTCCAAGGAGATGGTCTTTCTTACCACGGATGGCCGCATCTGTAAGGACACGGGTTGTTTCCTGGAAGGAAGCCGCTGACAAGAAACTGTTGGTTTCAAGTGAGGCTTTGGTGATTCCCATAAGAACTGGGCGACCAGTCGCTGGAACTCCACCTGCGATAAGAACATCTTTGTTGGCATCTGTAAAGTCGTTGATGTCCATGAGGGTACCCATGAGGAGGTCTGTGTCACCTGGATCCATGACACGAACTTTACGGATCATTTGACGAACCATTACCTCGATGTGTTTGTCACCGATTTCTACCCCTTGGCTACGGTAAACTTTTTGTACTTCACCGAGAAGGTAAGTTTCAACTGACAAGACATCACGAACAGCAAGGAGACGTTTTGGTTGGATAGAACCTTCTGTCAATGCTGCACCGCGAGAGACTTGGTCTCCAACTTCGACACGCATACGTGCTGTAAATGGTACCACGTATTCGCCTTCTCCAGTTTCACCCTTAACGAAGACTTTCTTAGTACGAGTTGAAGCGTCTTCTTCAATAGCAGTAACTTGTCCTTTAACCTCTGTGATGACCGCTTCCCCTTTCGGATTGCGGGCTTCAAAGATTTCTTGGACACGAGGAAGACCCTGAGTGATATCGGTATTTGAGGCAACCCCACCCGTGTGGAAGGTACGCATGGTAAGCTGTGTACCAGGTTCCCCGATAGATTGGGCAGCGATTGTACCAACTGCTTCACCAACTTCAACCGCATCACCAGTCGCCAAGTTGATACCGTAACAGTGACGGCAGACACCATGACGAGTGTTACATGTAAATACGGAACGGATAGTCACTTCTTCCACACCAGCATTGACAATTTCACGCGCCTTGTCTTCTGTAATCAACTCATTTGGACCGATGATCACTGCACCAGTTTCTGGATGTTTAACAGTTTTCTTAGTGTAACGACCGTTGAGGCGTTCTTCGAGAGACTCGATCATCTCTTTTCCTTCTGCGATAGAGCGGATCAAGAGACCACGGTCTGTTCCACAGTCGTCCTCACGGATGATAACGTCTTGGGCAACGTCAACCAAACGACGAGTCAAGTAACCTGAATCGGCTGTCTTAAGGGCCGTATCGGTCATTCCTTTACGAGCACCGTGAGTTGAGAAGAACATTTCGAGTACTGACAAACCTTCGCGGAAGTTTGAAAGGATTGGCAATTCCATGATACGTCCGTTCGGAGCAGCCATCAGACCACGCATACCGGCAAGCTGTGAGAAGTTGGATATGTTACCACGAGCTCCAGAGTCCATCATCATAACGATTGGGTTCTTCGGATCTTGGTTGGCAACCAAGCGTTTCTCCAATTTTTCACGAGCTGCACGCCATTCAGCGGTAACTGCATTGTAGCGCTCGTCGTCTGTGATCATACCACGACGGAATTGTTTGGTGATTTGTTCTACACGTTTGTGTGATTCTTCGATGATTTCAGCCTTGTCTTCAACGACTGGGATATCGGCAATACCCACTGTCAAACCTGCAAGAGTTGAGTGGTGGTAACCGAGGTTCTTCATACGGTCAAGTAGGGCAGATGTTTCTGTCGTACGGAAACGTTTGAAGATTTCAGCGATGATATTTCCAAGGTTTTTCTTCTTAAATGGCGGGTTGAGTTCAAGGTTGCGAATTGCTTCCTTGATATCTCCACCTAGTGGCAAGAAGTACTTAGCTGGAACACCTTCTGTTAAGTTGGCATTTGTTGGTTCTTGCAAGTAAGGCAGACCCTCTGGCATGATGTCATTGAAGAGGATTTTACCAACTGTTGTCAGCAAGACCTTGTGTTTTTGCTCTTCAGTCCAAGGTTTGTTGAGACTGTCTGTTGCAATACCAACACGTGAGTGGAGGTGAACATAGCCATTGCGGTAAGCCATAACAGCTTCGTCACGGTCTTTGAAGACCATTCCTTCACCTTCACGACCAGCTTCTTCCATGGTCAAATAGTAGTTACCCAAAACCATGTCCTGAGATGGAGTAACAACTGGTTTCCCATCTTTCGGGTTCAAGATATGCTCAGCAGCCAACATCAAGATACGAGCTTCTGCTTGGGCTTCTTCTGAAAGTGGTACGTGGATGGCCATTTGGTCACCGTCAAAGTCGGCATTGTAGGCTTCACAGACAAGCGGATGCAAGCGAAGAGCTTTACCGTCAATCAAGACAGGTTCAAAGGCTTGGATACCCAAACGGTGAAGGGTAGGTGCGCGGTTCAAAAGTACTGGGTGTTCTTTAATCACTTCTTCGAGGATATCCCAGATACGTTCATCTCCACGTTCTACCAAGCGTTTAGCCGCTTTAACGTTTTGCACGATGTCACGAGCGACAATTTCACGCATGACGAAAGGTTTAAAGAGCTCGATTGCCATTTCACGTGGCACACCACATTGGTACATCTTAAGAGTTGGACCAACGGCGATAACGGAACGTCCTGAGAAGTCAACACGTTTACCGAGCAAGTTTTGACGGAAGCGTCCTTGTTTCCCTTTGAGCATGTGGCTCAATGATTTGAGTGGACGGCTACCTGGCCCTGTGATTGGGCGGCCACGACGACCGTTGTCAATCAAAGCGTCAACCGCTTCTTGAAGCATACGCTTCTCATTTTGAACGATGATACCTGGTGCATTCAACTCAAGCAAACGAGCCAAACGGTTGTTACGGTTGATAACACGACGGTAAAGGTCGTTCAAGTCAGATGAGGCAAAACGGCCACCATCCAACTGCAACATTGGACGAAGATCTGGTGGAATAACTGGAAGGATGTTGAGAATCATCCATTCAGGTTTGTTTCCAGACTTGTAAAAGGCATCCAAAACATCCAAACGACGGATGGCTTTGACACGTTTTTGTCCAGTAGCTGTTTTCAACTCTTCTTTGAGTGCCGCAATTTCTTTTTCAAGATCTACTTGTTTCAAGAGGTCTTGGATAGCTTCGGCACCCATCTTGGCAACGAATGATCCATAACCATACTCACGCAAGCGCTCACGGTATTCACGCTCTGTCATGATTGACTTGTGCTCAAGTGGTGTATCCTTCGGATCAATCACCACATAAGCCGCAAAGTAGATCACTTCCTCGAGGGCACGAGGGCTCATATCAAGGGTCAAGCCCATACGGCTTGGAATCCCCTTGAAGTACCAGATGTGAGATACAGGAGCTTTCAACTCGATGTGCCCCATACGCTCACGACGAACTTTTGTACGCGTTACTTCAACCCCACAGCGGTCACAAACAATCCCTCTGTAACGAATGCGTTTGTACTTGCCACAAGCACATTCCCAGTCTTTTGTAGGACCAAAGATCACTTCGTCAAAGAGTCCTTCACGTTCTGGTTTCAAGGTACGGTAATTGATTGTTTCAGGTTTTTTGACTTCTCCATAAGACCATGAACGGACTTTGCTTGGAGAAGCTAGGGTGATTTGCATACTTTTAAAACGATTTACATCAACCACTATTTCTTCCCTTTCTATTTTAAGTGAACTGCTTATTCTTGTTCAGCAGCTTCTTCTGTTGCTTCCGCTTTTGTTGCTTTTTCAGCTTCTTCAGCTTCAAAGGCTGCTTTAGCCTCTTGGGCTGCTTTTTCGCGGGCTTTTTCAAGGTCATCTACGTGGATGACATCTTCGTCCATTCCTTCATCCAAGTCACGAAGTTCCACTTCTTGGTCATCTTCGTCAAGGACACGCATGTCAAGACCAAGAGATTGCAATTCTTTTACAAGAACTCGGAAAGATTCTGGAACACCTGGTTTTGGAATTGGTTTTCCTTTTGTAATAGCTTCATAAGCTTTCAAACGTCCGTTGATATCGTCAGACTTGTAAGTCAAGATTTCTTGAAGGACATTTGACGCACCGTAGGCTTCAAGAGCCCAAACCTCCATCTCACCGAAACGTTGTCCACCAAACTGAGCTTTACCTCCGAGTGGTTGTTGAGTAACGGTTGAGTAAGGTCCGACTGAACGCGCGTGCAATTTATCATCAACCATGTGGTGGAGTTTGATCATGTACATGACACCAACTGATACACGGTTGTCAAACGGCTCACCTGTACGTCCATCGTAAAGGATTGTCTTGGCATCACTGTCCATACCTGCTTCTTTAACAGTGTCCCAAAGGTCTTCCGAACTTGCTCCGTCAAAGACTGGTGTTGCGATGTGGATACCAAGAGTACGAGCTGCCATCCCAAGGTGGAGTTCCATAACCTGACCGATATTCATACGTGATGGCACCCCAAGTGGGTTCAACATGATATCGACTGGAGTTCCATCTGGAAGGTAAGGCATGTCTTCTACAGGTACAATACGAGAGACAACCCCTTTGTTTCCGTGACGTCCGGCCATCTTATCTCCGACCTTGATCTTACGTTTTTGAGCGATGTAGACACGAACTAGCATGTTAACACCTGATTGCAACTCATCACCATTTGCACGTGTAAAGATCTTAACATCACGAACGACACCATCGGCACCATGAGGTACACGGAGAGAAGTGTCACGCACTTCACGAGACTTGTCTCCGAAGATAGCGTGCAAGAGACGTTCTTCAGCTGAAAGGTCTTTCTCTCCCTTAGGTGTGACTTTACCTACAAGGATATCTCCTTCTTTAACCTCAGCACCGATACGGATAATTCCCATTTCGTCAAGGTCCTTAAGGGCATCTTCACCAACGTTTGGAATTTCACGAGTAATTTCTTCAGGTCCAAGCTTTGTATCGCGGGTTTCTGATTCGTATTCTTCAAGGTGGACAGATGTGTAGACATCGTCTTTGACCAAGCGTTCGCTCATGATAACGGCATCCTCGAAGTTGTAACCTTCCCATGTCATGTAGGCAACGATTGGGTTTTGTCCAAGCGCCATTTCACCTTTTTCCATAGAAGGTCCGTCAGCGATAAAGTCGCCTTTTTCAACGACATCACCAACTTTTACGAGAGTCCGTTGGTTGTAAGCAGTACCTGAGTTTGAACGACGGAATTTTTGGATGTGGTAAACATCAAGTGAGTTATCTTCACGACGAACTTCTACCTTGTCAGCATCTGCGTAAGTAACTTTACCACCATGCTGAGCAATCACAGCTGCACCTGAGTCATGAGCTGCTTGGTATTCCATACCAGTACCAACGTAAGGCGCTTTTGGATCAATCAATGGTACAGCCTGACGTTGCATGTTGGCACCCATGAGGGCACGGTTGGAGTCATCGTTTTCCAAGAATGGAATACATGCAGTCGCAACGGCAACTACCTGTTTTGGTGACACGTCCATGTAGTCAACCACTTCTGCTGGATACTCTTGGTTGACCCCTTGGTGACGTCCCATTACAGTTTTCTCAGCAAAAGTACCATCTTCGTTCAAACGTGAGTTGGCCTGCGCCACAGTAAATTCATCTTCTTCATCTGCTGTCAACCAAACAATCTCGTTGGTCACAACACCTGTTTCGCGGTCAACCTTACGGTATGGTGTTTGAACAAAGCCATACTTGTTCAAGTGTCCGTATGATGACAAGTTGTTAATCAAACCGATGTTTGGTCCTTCAGGCGTCTCGATTGGACACATACGACCATAGTGAGTGTAATGCACGTCACGTACTTCATATCCAGCACGGTCACGTGTCAAACCACCAGGTCCTAAGGCTGACAAACGGCGTTTGTGAGACAACTCAGAAAGTGGATTGTGTTGGTCCATGAACTGTGACAACTGTGATGAACCAAAGAATTCTTTAACCGCAGCTGTTACAGGACGGATGTTGATGATTTGTTGCGGTGTCAAGACTTCATTGTCTTGAACAGACATACGTTCACGGACATTACGTTCCATACGAGAAAGTCCAAGACGTACTTGGTTAGCAAGCAATTCACCAACTGCACGGATACGACGGTTCCCAAGGTGGTCGATATCATCCACACGTCCGATACCTTCAGCCAAGTTGAGGAAGTAGCTCATCTCTGCAAGGATATCCGCAGGAGTTACAACACGAACCTTGTCGTCTGGATTGGCATTTCCGATGATGGTTACAACACGGTCTGGGTCTGTTGGAGCAACAACCTTGAATTTTTGAAGCACAACTGGTTCTGTCAGAACAGCTGCATCGTTTGGAATATAAACAATCTTGTTCAAGTCGCCATCCAAGTGACTCTCGATACTTTCAATCACGCTACGAGTCATAACGGTACCAGCTTCTACCAAGATTTCACCAGTTTCAGGGTCTACCAATGGCTCCGCAATGGTTTGGTTGAGCAAGCGTGTTTTAACGTTGAGTTTTTTATTGATCTTGTAACGACCAACGGCTGCTAAGTCATAGCGACGTGGGTCGAAGAAACGTGCTACAAGCAAGCTACGTGAGCTTTCAGCAGTCTTAGGCTCACCTGGACGAAGGCGTTCGTAGATTTCTTTCAAGGCTTCGTCTGTACGAGAGTCCATTGGATTCTTGTGGATATCTTTTTCAACAGTATTGCGAACCAATTCGCTGTCCCCAAAGATATCAAAGATTTCATCATCACCTGAGAAACCAAGCGCACGAACCAAGGTCGTAAATGGAATCTTACGAGTACGGTCAATACGAGTATAAGCAATGTCTTTTGAGTCGCTTTCAAGTTCCAACCAAGCTCCACGGTTAGGGATAACAGTCGAACCGTAGCCCACTTTACCGTTCTTGTCTACTTTGTCATTAAAGTAAACACCTGGTGAGCGGACCAACTGAGAAACGATAATACGTTCACCACCGTTGATGATGAAAGTACCCATTTCGGTCATGATTGGGAAATCACCAAAGAAGACTTCTTGGGTCTTGATTTCGCCTGTTTCTTTATTGATCAAGCGGAAGGTTACAAAAATTGGTGCTGAGTAGCTAGCATCGTGGATACGAGCTTCTTCGAGCGTGTATTTTGGTTCCTTGATTTCATAGCCAACAAATTCCAACTCCATTGTGTCTGTGAAGTTTGAAATTGGCAATACATCTTCAAATACTTCCTTAAGACCGTGATCTAGGAAATCTTTGAATGAATCCGTTTGAATTTCAATCAAATTTGGTAAGTCAAGAACTTCTTTGATTCTTGAAAAACTACGACGGGTACGATGTTTCCCGTATTGAACGTCATGTCCTGCCAAGATGATTCTCCTTTGTAAATAAATTCCAAGCCTTGTCAATCAGGCTTTTCTAATCGTCATATGGTTGTAAAACCCCTATCACCGTGTCCTTTTGGATAATTTTCAGAATTTTTAAATTTATGTTACAAAAACTCAAAAAAACGAAAAAAAGCACAAAAAGAGCAGCTAAATCCGACTTTTTCAGGAGATTTAACTGCTGTGAGTCCTGTCTGGACAATATTTCAGACAAAACCTACGACAAATGATTATTCTTATTATACCTTATTGGCCAAGATTTTTCAAGGTTTTTTTACCATTTTTCAAACAATCTTTTCCTATAAAATGCTTTAACTTTTCAAAAGAATGAAGCATAAAATTTTCTCTCAAAAACTAGGAAAACGCTTGCATAAATGTTTACCTCATGCTATACTGATAGGGAATAACTACACAAGGAGAATTGTGATGAAAAAGATCCCATCTCAAACTGAGAAAAAAATGGTTTACGGTATTCGTTCCTTGAAAAATGGAACAGGCTCTGTCCTTATCGGTGCCAGCATTGTCCTACTTTCTGCTGCAATGCCAACCATTTCGGCTAACGAAAACCTTCCTCAAGCTCAGGAAAATACTAGTGCTGTGGCTAAGGCTCCTACCGAGACTGAAGCAAGTCAAACACAAAAGGAAACGCCTATTTCTGAACAAAAGAATGCAAACGCTTCCCTTGACGCTAAAAAAGAAGCTCCAGCTGTGGAAACTACTACAGCACCAGAAACACCTAAAACAGAAGATGCTACTACAAGCCAGGCTAACAGCAAGGAAGAGAAAGTAGATGCCAGCACTTCGACGCCAACTTCAGATCAAAAACCACAAGCAGACACTAGTTCTGAAGAACCCATCGCAGACAACCACTTCCGCATCCATGTGAAAAAACTCCCTGAGGAAAACAAGGATTCCCAAGGTCTTTGGACTTGGGACGATGTTGAAAAACCTTCTGAAAACTGGCCCAATGGAGCCAAGTCCTTCAAGGATGCCAAGAAAGACGACTATGGCTATTACCTAGACATCAAACTCAAAAATGAGCAAGCCAAGAAGGTCAGCTTCCTCATCAATAACACCAAAGGAGATAACCTTACTGGAGACCGTTCAGTAGAGCGCCTTTCTCCAAAAATGAACGAGGCTTGGCTAGATGAAAACTATAAGGTATACAACTACCGTCCTCAGCCAGCGGGAACAGTCCGTGTCAACTACTACCGTACCGACGGAAACTATGACAAGAAATCACTCTGGTATTGGGGCGATGTCAAAAACCCAAGCAGTGGAGAATGGCCTGACGGAACAGACTTTACTGCAACTGGAAAACATGGCCGTTACATTGATATCCCACTCAATGAAGCCGCAAGAGAATTTGGATTTTTATTACTAGACGAAAGCAAGAAAGGCGATGATGTGAAAATCAGAAAAGAGGATTATAAATTCACGGATCTAAAAAATCACAGTCAGATTTTTCTCAAGGATGATGACGAAACCATCTACACCAACCCCTACTATGTGCACGATATCCGCATGACTGGTGCTCAACACGTAGCTAAATCTCGTATCGAAAGCAGCTTTTCTACCCTAGTCGGAGCTAAGAAAGACGATATCCTCAAACACTCCAGCATCACTGATCATAAAGGGAATAAAGTAGCCATCACAGATGTGGAAGTAGATGAAGCTGGTAAGAAAGTGACCTACATCGGCGACTTCTCTGATACCCAACACCCTTACACAGTCCGCTACGATTCAGACCGCTTTACCACACGTTCAAGCTGGCGCCTCAAGGATGAGACCTACAGTTACGATGGTCCACTCGGTGCAACCCTAAAAGAAGATGGCAAGCGTGTTGACCTCACCCTCTGGTCTCCAAGTGCTGATAAGGTTTCCGTTGTTGTCTATGACAAGAAAGATCCTGAAAAGGTAGTTGGAACTGTCGCCCTTGAAAAAGGAGAAAAAGGAACCTGGAAACAAACTCTGGATGCAAACTCTGGTCTCGGTATCAGCAACTACACTGGCTACTACTACCACTACCAGATCGAGCGCCAAGGTAAAACTGTCCTCGTTCTTGATCCTTATGCCAAATCACTAGCAGCCTGGAACAGCGACCTTGCAAAAACAGACGCTGCCCATAAAGTCGCTAAAGCCGCCTTTGTTGACCCAGCCAAACTAGGCCCACAAGACTTGACCTACGGGAAGATTCGCAACTTCAAATCGCGTGAAGATGCCGTTATCTACGAAGCTCATGTTCGTGACTTCACTTCGGATCCTGCCATCGCAAAAGACTTGACCAAGCCATTTGGTACCTTTGAAGCCTTTATCGAAAAACTAGACTATCTCAAAGACTTGGGTGTGACTCATATCCAACTCCTTCCAGTCTTGTCCTACTACTTTGTCAATGAATTGAAGAACCATGAACGTTTGTCTGCCTATGCTTCAAGCAACAGCAACTACAACTGGGGATATGACCCTCAAAACTACTTCTCCTTGACTGGTATGTACTCAAGCGATCCTAAAGATCCAGAAAAACGTATCGCAGAATTCAAAAACCTCATCAACGAAATCCACAAACGTGGCATGGGGGCTATCTTGGACGTGGTCTACAACCATACTGCCAATGTTGATATTTTTGAAGATATTGAGCCAAACTACTATCACTTTATGGATGCAGACGGAACACCACGGACTAGCTTTGGAGGCGGCCGTCTGGGAACTACCCACTACATGTCTAAACGTGTCTTGGTAGACTCTATCAAGTATCTGGTTGAAACCTACAAGGTGGATGGTTTCCGCTTCGATATGATGGGGGACCACGATGCGGCTTCAATCGAAGAAGCTTACAAGGCTGCACGCGCCCTTAATCCAAATCTAATCATGCTAGGCGAAGGTTGGAGAACCTATGCTGGAGACGAAAATATGCCTACAAAAGCTGCTGACCAAGATTGGATGAAACATACCGATACTGTCGCTGTCTTTTCAGATGATATCCGTAACAACCTCAAGTCTGGTTATCCAAACGAAGGCCAACCTGCCTTTATCACAGGTGGAAAACGCGATATCAATACCATCTTTAAAAATCTGATTGCTCAACCAACTAACTTTGAAGCAGACAGTCCTGGAGATGTTATCCAGTATATCGCAGCCCATGATAACTTGACCCTCTTTGACATCATAGCTCAGTCTATCAAAAAAGACCCAAGTAAGGCTGAAAACTACGCTGAGATTCATCGTCGTTTGCGACTTGGAAACCTCATGGTCTTGACTGCTCAAGGAACTCCGTTTATCCACTCTGGGCAGGAATATGGACGTACCAAACAATTCCTTGACCCAGCCTATAAGACTCCTGTTCCTGAAGATAAGGTTCCAAACAAGTCTCACTTGTTGCGTGACAAGGACGGCAAGCCATTTGTCTATCCTTACTTTATCCATGACTCTTACGACTCTAGTGATGCTGTCAACAAGTTTGATTGGACCAAAGCAACTGACGGCAAAGCATATCCTGAAAATGTCAAGAGCCGTGACTATATGAAAGGTTTGATCGCCCTTCGTCAATCGACAGATGCCTTCCGACTCAAGAGTCTGCAAGACATCAAAGAGCGCGTCCACCTCATTACTGTTCCAGGACAAAATGGCGTTGAAAAAGAAGATGTGGTCATCGGCTACCAAATCACAGCTCCAAATGGAGATATCTACGCTGTCTTTGTCAATGCGGATAGTAAGGCTCGCGAATTTACTCTAGGAACTGCCTTTGCTCACTTGAGAAAGGCTGAAGTCCTCGCAGATGAAAATCAAGCCGGACCAGTAGGAATCGCTAAACCTCAAGGTCTCGAATGGACTGAAAAAGGCTTGAAATTGAACGCTCTCACTGCCGTTGTTCTCCGCTTGTCTCAAGGTGGTGCTATTGTCGCCCCAGCTGTGGAAGAAAAACCAGAATTTGATCTTTCTAGCTTGGAAGTTGAACCAGAACAAGGTCAAGCTCAAAACCTAGCAGCCAATCCTGAAACTCAAGAAACTGCTGCAGAGGCTCACTCTCAGAACCTCCTTCCAAACACAGGAACTGAGAGCAAATCCCTCCTTGCCCTTGCTGGATTCAGTATCCTTGCCCTTCTCGGACTTGGATGGTTGATAAAAAACAAGAAAAAGAAATAACACTCAATGAAAATCAAAGAGTAAACTAGGAAGCTAGCCGCAGGCTTTACTCGAGTACGGCAAGGCGAAGCTGACGAGGTTTAAAGAGATTTTCGAAGAGTATAAACTAGCCCTCCTATAGAAAAACACCCCATGATTAGAAGACTCTTCTAGTCATGGGGTGTTGTTTTTTATATTTATCAATCTTTACCCAGCATAATAGGGGAAAAAAATTTCGAAATCTATGAATTACTCAACTATCAGTTCCTTGTCTTTCAAAGTCAATTTCGAGTTTTCTGTCAATTCTGTTTGTTCAAAAGCGTAAATCGTCTCACCCTTTGTATCAATCATGTACCAGGCTTGGTTTTTACGGACAACTAGGGCAAGCTCCGTACTATTTGTGTCCTCGTTTTTGACAGACAAAGGAAAGGCCTTGTCCACACCTTCCAGAGCTACTTTATTCCCTGTTTTTAATTCTACTAGGTAGTGTACTCCATCCTTGGTACCAAAACTGTAGTCCGCATTAATCTTTGTGTGGCTATCGTAGTCTTTCATTAGAATGGAAGTTTTATCCATACCATCAAACGCCTTTTTAAAGTGTTCTTTCTGCTCTTCAGCTTTCTTTTGATCTTGAGACTGAACCGTCTCTTGCACCGCAGCAATCCGTTCCAGGTTTTGCTTTTTCGCTTGTCTCTGCTGATGGATCAAGACCGTACGTATCAAGAAAGAACTAGACAAGACGATACCAACCAGCATAGCAATAATATTTTTTTTCTTCTTCATTTTTTCTCCTTAGAGTATACAATATAGGAGTGAGAAAATGCTATTTTGTTTGTTTTTTTAAAATAATATAACTTGTAATCAAAATCACAAATAGAACAAGTATAAAATTCAAAGTGTGAAATATTCCTATAGGATATGGCGCAACCCACCCCTGTTTGAAAATCAACAATGAAATAAAACCAGTAGCCATAGAAGTAGGCATAAAAGCAATTCCAATTATATTAAGCCAATTCACATAAAACGGTGCTTTTTCTTCTGATAATATTCTTGCGATAAAATATCCAACAATTCCTACCACTTGAATAATTATTGCCCCCAAAATAGCTTCCATTGTTTGTTTTTCATACCATTCAGCAAATGCACAAAACAATCCAATAGCAATAAAAGCTGTTGATGAGATATAAAGTACCTTGCTCGCAAATTCTCTATTTTTTTGTTCTTTATCTACTACCGGTTCAATTCCTTTTAAAATATAGTCTGTAGTAACACCAAAATAATCACTCATTATAATTACTTTTTCTAACTCAGGTGTACTTTGTTCACTTTCCCATTTTGAAACAGCTTGTCTTGAAACACCTACCTTATCAGCAAGTTCTTCTTGTGATATTCCTTTAGTTTTTCTTAAATATTGTATTCTGTCTGCCATGTTCATTTGACAACACTCCTTTCTTTTATGATACAATCATAACAATTTCGTTGGTTGCATAGCCACCATTAAAATATAGAAATATGTCAACTTGCAGTTGCAAATGTGTTTTTCAATACAAATCCCTATAAATTCCGATTTGTTATATAGTTACATTATACCCTACTTCTGGCAAACTAGACTCTTTTAGCTTATTCTACTGTTACTGACTTGGCAAGGTTACGTGGTTTGTCCACATCAAGGCCACGGTGTAGCGTTGCGAAGTAAGCGACCAATTGCGTTGGCACGACCATTGAGATTGGTGAGAGGTAAGGGTGGACGGTCGTCAGGACGATGTCGTCTGTCTCTTTGGCAACATTTTCTTCTGCGATAGTAAGAACCTTGGCACCACGGGCTGCAACCTCTTGGATATTTCCACGAGTATGGTTGGCAAGGACTGGATCTGACAAGAGAGCCAAGACAGGCGTTCCTTCTTCAATCAAGGCAATGGTTCCGTGCTTGAGTTCTCCTGCTGCAAAGCCTTCACACTGGATATAAGAAATCTCTTTGAGTTTGAGACTTGCTTCCATGGCTACGTAGTAATCTTGACCACGTCCGATGTAAAAGGCGTTGCGAGTTGTTTCAAGAAGGTCACGAACTTTAGCATCAATGGTTTCTTTTTCTGAAAGGGTTGATTCGATAGACTGAGCTACGATTGACAACTCATGAACCAGGTCAAAGGCTTGGGCTTTGGCATTGCCATTTGCTTCTCCGACAGCTTTTGCAAGGAAGGCAAGTGCTGCGATTTGTGCTGTATAGGCCTTTGTTGATGCTACGGCAATTTCAGGACCTGCATGAAGCAACATAGTATGGTTGGCTTCACGTGAAAGAGTTGAACCAGGAACGTTTGTCACTGTCAAGCTCGGAATCCCCATTTCATTAGCCTTGACCAAAACCTGACGGCTGTCAGCTGTTTCACCAGACTGGCTGATAAAGATAAAGAGTGGTTTTTTGCTGAGAAGTGGCATACCATAGCCCCACTCAGATGAAATACCCAATTCGACTGGTGTATCCGTCAATTCTTCCAGCATCTTCTTAGAAGCAAATCCTGCGTGGTAAGATGTCCCAGCTGCGAGGATATAGATGCGGTCTGCATCTTGAACAGCCTTGATGATAGCTGGGTCAACCACTACTTGACCAGCCTCATCTGTGTAGGCTTGGATGAGTTTACGCATCACCGTTGGTTGCTCATCGATTTCCTTGAGCATGTAGTAAGGGTAAGTTCCCTTACCGATATCTGACAAGTCTAGCTCAGCAGTGTAGCTAGCACGCTCACGGCGATTGCCATCATAGTCTTGCACTTCGACACTATCAGCCTTGACGATTACCAACTCTTGGTCATGAATTTCCATGTATTGGTTAGTTTCACGAATCATGGCCATGGCATCTGAGCAGACCATGTTGTAGCCATCTCCAAGACCAATCAAAAGTGGTGATTTGTTCTTAGCGACATAGATGACATCTGGATTTTCAGAGTCAATCAAGGCAAAGGCATAAGAACCACGGATGATGTGAAGGGCTTTTTTGAAAGCTTCAAGAACTGACAAACCATCTTCTTCTGCAAATTTTCCAATCAAGTGAACGGCGATTTCCGTATCTGTTTGCCCCTTGAAGTGGTGACCTGCAAGATATTCTTCCTTAATTTCAAGGTAGTTTTCAATCACTCCATTGTGCACCAAGACAAAACGTCCAGTCTCAGAGCGATGTGGGTGAGCGTTGTCCTCAGTTGGTTTTCCATGAGTCGCCCAACGCGTATGTCCGATACCAGTTGTTCCCTCAACACCAGCTGTCTTAGCAGACAATTCTGCTATACGACCGACAGCCTTAACTAGATGATTTTCAGCACCACCTAGGACAAAAATCCCCGCAGAATCATAACCACGGTATTCGAGCTTTTCAAGCCCTTGAATCAAAATATCAGTTGCATTTGTGTTTCCAACAACACCAACAATTCCACACATAGTATATACGACACAGACTAACTGTGCTTTCTCCTTAAATTGGTATAGTCTGATTTCCCTTTTACGGAATCAGCAAAAACAGTATATACTTGTTTTTCTCACTTGTCAAGGATAAAAATTGGTATAGTTTCTATAGAGTTCCTGAAATTGAGATTTCACCTAATAGCTGACAAGGCAGATGCTTTACTTATAGTCGTAAGAGGAGGAGGTTGCCATGTGATTTTTCTTAGTACTTTCATCTTCTCTTCTCATCTTGTATGATTTTCCCCATGGACGCCTCCTATCTCTGCTACTACAAGGCCTTACAGATGGGCAATCGGACTGAGGTAGCTTGTGTCCATAAATTCCGTCTCCTCATTAGTCTTGTTTTAGGATTTTTTCTACGAGATATCCAGAGCACTAAAACAATCGGTGAATGAATCCTGGTTGCAATTGGAAGCTTGGTGATGATCTTATAATAAAAAGTGAGATGAAGATCACCTCACTTTTTATTCTTAAAATCCATTATTTTCACTGAGCTCTTTGAACCAGTGGCCTGATTTTTTTAGACGACGTTCCTGCGTTTCCAAATCAAGCTCAACCAAACCATATCGGTTCTTGTAGCTATTGAGCCATGACCAGCAATCAATAAAGGTCCAGATTAAGTAACCTTTACAGTTAGCACCGTCTTCAATGGCGCGATGAAGCTCAGCAAGATGCCCTTTGACAAAGTCGATACGATAGTCATCTTGAATCATTCCATTCTCTCGGAATTTATCTTCGCCTTCAACACCCATGCCGTTTTCGGTCAACATCCACTCGATATTGCCATAGTTTTCCTTGATATTTTGAGCGATATGGTAAATCCCTTGCTCATAAATTTCCCAACCACGGTGTGGATTAATTTTACGGCCTGGCATGACATAAGGCTCATAGAAATGTTCAGGCAAGAGCGGACTGTCTGGATGCTTGGCAAAACGTGGGGCCATGACGCGCAGAGGCTGGTAGTAGTTGACTCCAAGAAAGTCTACTGTATGCTGGCGAATAAGCTCCAACTCTTCAGCAGTAGAATCTGGCAGTAAATCATGCTCAGCTAAAATCTCCACCAATTCTTCTGGATAAGTTCCCAAGACAGATGGATCTAGGAAAGACTGGGCTTGGAAGAGGTCGGCAATGCGAGCAGCCTTGATATCTGCAGGATGTTGACTACGTGGGTAGGCTGGTGTCAAGTTGAGGACAATCCCAATCTTAGAATCAGGCAGAACCTCATGACAAGCCTTCACCGCAAGACTACTAGCCAGTTGTGTATTATAAGCTACCTGAACCGCCGCTTTGGCATCCACCTTGTGAGGATAGTGGGCATCATAAAAATAGCCAAACTCCACAGGAACAATCGGCTCATTGAAGGTGATCCATTGGTCCACCAAGTCACCATAGGTCTCAAAACAGAAACGAGCATAGTCTTCGTAGGCCTTAATGGTCGCCTTGTTTTCCCAACCATCCCCATCTTCCTGCAGGGCAAAAGGCAGGTCAAAGTGATAGAGATTGACTAAGAGACGAATGCCCTTGGCCTTAATCGCTTCAAATACCTGACGGTAGAAAGCCACACCTTGAGGATTGACTTTTCCACGACCTTGCGGGAAAATACGAGACCACTGGATAGAAGTCCGAAAGGCTGTGTGACCAGTTTCTAGCAAGAGTTCTATATCTTTTTCCCAGTTTTCGTAAAAAGACGATGTTTTGTCAGGTCCAATTCCATTGTAGTAACGATTTGGCTCTACTTGGAACCAATAATCCCAGAGATTGTCTCCCTTTCCGTCACCAGGTACACGACCTTCTGTCTGTGGTCCAGAAGTAGAGGAACCCCAGACAAAATCCTTTGGAAATTTTAACATTTTTATACCTCTTAACTTGATGATGTATTTCTTCACTCTCATTATATAGAAAAAACAAGGTAAAAACTAGTTACATTTTTGCCTTGTTTTTCTTCTGATTATAGTTTTTATTTTTTGCTTAGGATTTCAAGAGTTTCAAGCAAGTTGTCTGCGTGAACTTCAATGGTGTCACCAGTCGCCTTGATCTTAACTTCGACAATACCATCAGCCGCTTTCTTCCCAACAGTAATACGGATTGGCAGACCAATCAAGTCGCTATCGCTGAACTTCACTCCGACCCGTTCGTTACGGTCATCCGTCAAGACTTCGTAACCTTTATTTACCAAAGCTTCTTCGATACGATTTGTCAATGAAAGACTTTCTTCATCCTTGACATTAACTGGAATCAAATGCACATCGAATGGCGCCAATTCTTTAGGGAAGTTAACTCCCCAAGCGTAACGGTATTCACCTTTTGGAGTTTTATTGACAAAGAGGCGAGCGTGTTGCTCCATAACTGCTGAGAGAAGACGGCTAACACCAATACCGTAACATCCCATGATGATTGGCACAGCACGACCATTTTCATCCAAAACATCTGCGCCCATACTTGCTGAATAACGAGTGCCGAGTTTGAAAATATGACCGATCTCAATACCACGGGCGAAGTTTAGGACACCTTGTCCGTCTGGGGAAATTTCACCCTCACGAACTTCGCGAATATCCACGTATTCTGCAGTGAAATCACGACCTGGGTTCACACCCGTCAAATGGTAGCCATCTTCGTTAGCCCCTACAACAGCATTGCGAACATCTTGCACCTTGCGGTCAGCAATGATTTTCACATTTTCTGGCAAAGCAACTGGTCCAAGCGAACCAAAGCCTGCTGGGACGACACTTGCGACTTCTTCCTCGCTCGCAACGTCAAAGAAATCTGCACCCAAGTGGTTTTTCAACTTGACTTCGTTGAGTTGGTCATTTCCAACTAGAAGGGCTGCGACAAGCTCACCATCTGCCATGTAGAAGAGGGTTTTAATGGTTTGCTCTTCTGGAACGTTAAGGAAGGCTGCCACTTCATCGATGGATTTAACATCTGGAGTTTCCACTCGAGTCACTTCTTCTTCGGCAACGACACGGTTGCTTGGTTTGTACTCGTTTGTTGCCATTTCTAAGTTAGCCGCATAGCTAGACTCACTTGAGTAGGCAATGGTGTCTTCACCAGAAACCATCCATTTGAGCAATTCTGCCTTGATTTCTTCTTGCACTTCTGCAGGAATTTCATCAAATGAGGCAACTGACTTATCTAAGACAACCCAGCGGTCGAGATCTGTACGAGCAGGTGTAATAGCCATAAATTCTTGGCTGTCCTTACCACCCATAGCCCCACCGTCACCGATAATAGCCTTGAAATCCAAACCACTACGAGTGAAAATTCGTTCGTAGGCCGCCTTGTACTCGTCATAAGTCACATCCAAGCTATCATAATTAGCATGGAAACTATAGCCGTCTTTCATGATAAATTCACGCGTACGGAGAAGACCGTTACGTGGACGTTTTTCATCACGGTACTTAGGCTGAATTTGGTAAAGATTGAGTGGCAATTGCTTATAAGACTTAACAGAGTCACGAACAATGGCTGTGAAAGTCTCTTCGTGTGTTGGACCTAGGATAAAGTCAGACTTTTCACGGTTTTTCAGTTTATAAAGGTCTTCACCATAGGTTTCATAACGGCCTGATTCACGCCAGAGATCAGCGCTTAGAAGGGCTGGAGCCAACATTTCCACGGCACCAATCTTATCAAATTCTTGACGCATGATGTTCTTAGCCTTTTCAATCACACGGTTAGCGAGTGGTAGGTAAGAATAAACACCAGCAGAAACTTGACGAACATAACCAGCACGCAACATAAGGGCGTGACTGATAACTTGAGCATCGCTTGGCATTTCGCGAAGCGTAGGGATTAGCATTTTACTTTGTTTCATAATATTCCTCGATTATCTAAAAGAAGAGTCGCATAATGTCATTCCAAGTCACAGCTAGCATCAAGACAACCATGATAACTACACCAGCCATGGTGACATAGGTTTCAATTTCTTGTTTAAGGGGTTTCCGGCGGATAGCCTCTAGGATATTGAGCACAATCTTTCCACCATCCAAAGCCGGGATAGGAATCAAATTAAAAATCCCGATATTGATGGAAATCATGGCTAGGAAGTAGAGGACATTCTCAATTCCATTTTTAGCAGCATCGCTACTTGCCTTAAAAATGGCAACGGGACCACCGAGTTTGTTCAAATCTGGATGGAAAATCAAGTTTTTCAGAGCCGAAAGGATACGGAGACCAGAGTCAGCAGCGGTTGTAAATCCACCAACAAACATGGATAGAAAGTCTGACTTGACTACCGGTTGAACCCCAAGAATATAGCGTCCTTGATTTTCTTCTGGCGTTACCGTGACTTGTTTTTCGCTACCATTTTCAGAAATAGTCACATCCAAGGTCGGGGCAGTCTTATCCTTTGTATCTGCTTCCACAGCCTGAATCAAGTCCTGCCAATTCTTAACTTCGTGGGAGCCGACCTTAGTGATTTGAGCTGTCTCAGCTACGCCCACCTTAGCCAAAGCTCCCTCTGGCATGACATGAAAGAGATTGGTCTGAGTGTCTCTAACACCACCCTGCAAAAAGATCAGGATCCAAAAAACAACAACACCTAAGATAAAGTTATTCATAGGACCTGCAAAGTTGGTGATGAGCTTACCCCAGATAGAAGCATTTTGGTACTGTACATCCAGAGGGGCAATGCGTACTTCGGTTCCATCTGCCTCAACAACTGTTGCATCGTGATCCACTGCAAAGGTCTTTTCTTCTTCCAATACCAAGCCCTTGATAAAGAGCTTGTCTTCAAAGTCAAACTGGGTTACCTGCATAGGAAGAGCTGTTTGATCCAGTTTCTTCCCAGATAGATTGATTCGTTTGACCTTACCATCTTCGGCAAGTGTTAAACTGACCGGAGTTCCTGTCTTGATCTCCGTCGCATCATCACCCCAACCAGCCATACGAACATACCCTCCTAAAGGAAGGATTCGAATGGTATAAGCAGTGCCATCCTTACCGATATGGGAAAAAATCTTGGGCCCCATACCAATGGCAAATTCACGAACTAGAATGCCTGATTTCTTGGCAAAATAAAAATGTCCAAACTCATGCACCACCACAATAATCCCAAAAACGAGGATAAAGGTTAGCAATCCAATCATTCAATATTCCTTTCTTTAAAACAGGCCAAATAAGTGCATCATTGGAAACACAATCAGCATGCTGTCAAAGCGATCCAACACACCGCCATGTCCAGGGATAAATTTTCCAGAATCCTTGACACCAAAATGGCGTTTCATAGCACTCTCAATCAAGTCACCAAACTGACCTGCCACACTGAAGAAGACGGCAAAGAGGCTCATTCTATAAATCCCATAAGGAAGAGCAACTGTACTGTCTACAAGCATGAAGATTGCTGTTACCAGTACCGCACCTAGAATACCACCGATAAAGCCCTCAATGCTCTTATTGGGAGAAACTCTCGGAGCCAACTTATGCTTACCAAAATTCATCCCTATCAGGTAAGCTGCGCTATCTGTCGCCCAGACGATAAAGAGGGCCAGAAGCACCTTGTCAAAACCTGCCACCCGAGCATCTAGTAAGGCGTTAAAGCCAAAACCAACATAAAAACTCACAGCAATTGGAAAAGCGGCATCTTCAATCGTATAGCTTTTACTGAAAACGGTGGTCCCTAGCATAATCGTAATTAAAACGCTGTAGGCAACCACATTCCCATCAACTGGCAAAAAAGTTAGGTAATTTTCTAAGGGGATTGTGAGAGCAAAGGTCGCAAAGAGGGTCAAGGCACCCTCGATGGTCATGGTCTTTAGCCCCTTCATGTGCAAGAGTTCATGGACAGCTAGCATGGCTAACAAACCAATTCCTATCTGCAACAAGAGTCCTCCCACAAACAAGACTGGAAGGAAAATCGCCAGGGCCAATACTGCAAACAATGTTCTCTTTTGTAAATCCTTGGTCATATCTTCTCCTAAACTCCTCCAAATCGGCGATTACGATGATTAAAGGCAACAATAGCTTCCTGCAGGGCGACTTCATCAAAATCAGGCCATAAGGTATCCGTAAAATAAAGCTCGCTATAGGCTGCTTGCCACGGCAAGAAATTACTTAAACGCAACTCACCACTTGTACGGATAATCAAATCTGGATCTCGCAAATCCTTTGGCAGGTGTTGCGTGAAAAGGTAATCCCCAATCATATCTTCTGTGATATCGCCAGGATTGATTTTGGCATCTAGAACTTCCTGAGCCAAGCTCTTAAGAGCCTGCGTGATTTCAGCACGACCACCATAATTGAGGGCAAAATTGAGAATCAAGCCTGTGTTGTTCTTGGTCAACTCCTCTGCTTTTTTCAAAGCTTCAAAAGTCGGCTTAGGCAGACGGTCTGTCTCCCCGATCATCTGAATCTTAACATTATTTGCATGTAATTCAGGAACGTAGTTATCATAAAACTCGACTGGCAAGTTCATGATAAACTTGACCTCTTGATCCGGGCGCGTCCAATTTTCCGTTGAAAAGGCATAGACTGTGATAACCTTAACTCCCATCTTGTTAGCTGCCTTGGTCACCTTTTGGAGGGCTTCCATTCCCGCCTTATGACCAAAAACCCGTGGTTGCATCCGTTTTTTAGCCCAACGACCATTCCCATCCATGATGATGCCAATATGAGCAGGAACCTGTGTTGGAACCTCGACTTCTACAGCTTTATCTTTCTTAAAAAATCCAAACATGATCCTATTCCTCTTCAAAAATCTATCGTTTCATTATACCATATTTCCCTATTTTCTTCTATTGCTAAGTTACTGCCCCCACTTGTAGACAAACAAAAAATAAGCCGCCTGATTGGGCGACTTTATTTTATAGGGAGATTATTATGAAAAAGTTTTAGGAGTGTAAGTTAAGTTTCTCTTAACTTATGAACCTAGTATAACGCCCCTAACTTAAATTTTTCTTAAGTTTTTCGAAAAAGTGAGATTTTTCCATTTTTCTTGCCAATTTTTCTTGGACAATCGCTCTTGATAGAGTTTCATCCTTTCCTCATTCTCTAAAAAATGAGGAGTCGGGGAAACCTGGAAGTTCATAATATCCTCTAAACCATAGGGGGCAAAGAGTTCTAAAGTGGAATCTTCATTCAAGCGAAGACCTACCGCCGTACAGCGCTCGGGATACTTACTCATAGCATCACGGGAACTCGTGTAGGGCGCAGTGTGAGAACTGTGCAGATGCATGTAGACCTGATTTTTCAACTCCCATTGATATTGGGGAAAATTCTCTTTCAGCTTGCGTTCTATACCCAACGTATCTTCGTAAGAGATAGCTGGATCAAAGAAAATCACATCCACATCTGTTTCACGGTCAAAAGGCGATTTGCCTGACAAGAGATTCCAGATGAAATTCCTGACAGAACCTGCCGCCAACCAAGAGTCTTTCAAACCAAGGTCACGGATGATGGTCAGAATAGCCATCATATCAGGATTTTTTCTAACACTATCTAGGATTTCTTGCTCATTTTTCATTATACTCATAGCCCAAATGTTCGTAAGCCTTGGCTGTCGCCACCCGTCCAGACCGTGTCCGCATGATAAAGCCTTTTTGAATGAGGTAGGGCTCGTACATGTCCTCCACCGTCTCACGCTCCTCGGCAATATTAACAGAAAGAGTTCCTAGACCGACAGGACCGCCACCGTACATCTCAATCATGGTGCGAAGGATTTTTTGGTCTACATAGTCCAAACCTTCACGGTCTACATCCAGCATGGTCAAAGCCTTATCCGTAATGACATCATCGATTAAGCCATCCCCCATTATCTGGGCAAAGTCGCGCACGCGCTTGAGGAGACGATTGGCGATACGAGGAGTTCCTCGACTGCGTAAGGCCAACTCCGAAGCTGCCTCATGGGTTATTTCCATCTCAAAAATATCTGCCGTCCGCTCAACAATCTCTGTCAAGTCAGCGTGGGCATAGTATTCCATATGACCTGTAATCCCAAAACGTGCCCGCAGAGGATTTGAGAGCATCCCCGCACGTGTCGTTGCACCAATCAAGGTGAATGGTGGCAAGTCCAAATGAACACTGCGACTGCCCTCTCCAGCCCCAATCATGATGTCAATGTAGAAGTCCTCCATGGCACTATAAAGCACCTCTTCCACCGACATGGGCAAGCGATGAATCTCATCAATAAAGAGAACGTCTCCAGGCTCCAAATCATTCAAAATCGCTACTAGATCCCCCGCTTTTTCAATGACAGGACCAGACGTTTGCTTGAGATTGACTCCCAGTTCATTGGCAATAACAAAAGCCATGGTCGTTTTCCCCAAACCTGGAGGACCAAATAAAAGAACATGGTCCAGCGCCTCATCACGCATTTTTGCTGCCTCAATAAAGATTTGCAGCTGATCCTTGACCTTATCCTGCCCAATATATTCACGTAAAAACTGAGGACGGAGCGTACGTTCTACCAACTCCTCATCCCCCATGATTTCATTATCTAAAATTCTACTCATGTTCCTATTATAGCAAAAATCCAGCCTACAAACAAAAAAGCCACCTGATTGGGTGGCCTCTTTAGGGAGATTATTATGAAAAAGAAAAGTTTGGGATTTCATTAAATAAAGTTAGGAGGTCTTTATTTAATGATTATATAATACAAGATGAATCTTAAAGCTAACTTAACTTTCTCTCTGATTTATCATTTTTTAAAATTTTTTCCCAAATGAAATTTTCTTTTTCAAACAACAAAAAAGCCACCTGATTGGGTGGCTTCTTTAGGAGATTATGATGAAAAAGAAAAGTTTGGGATTTCATTAAATAAAGGGTACTCAATGAAAATCGAAATCAGACTAGGCAGATAGACGCAAGCATAACGATAGTTAGCTAAGTCTACTCTAACGAAGGCTGGTGAGATTTTCGAAGAGTATTAGGAGGTCTTTATCTAATAACTATATAATACACGAGGATACTTAAACTTTACTTAAGAAAAATAATTATTTTTATTTTTTTCGATCTAGCCAAATCATGCCTGTGCAATCAAAAGTAGATAAGGTTTCAAAGCCCAAGGAACGATAAAATCCCAAGGTTTTTTCTGTCTGTTCGGTCACCAGTTGAACTTGATAGGCATCTTTGAAATCCCCTAAAGCCTCTTTCATCAAGGCGCCGCCAATCCCTTGACGCTGATAGCTAGGCAAAACGATCAAATCCTGGACAAAAATCGATGAAAAACCATCTCCGACCAAACGGACCAAGCCCACCACGGCATCGCCATCAAGTGCTAAATAAATTGCTAATGAGTTAGATAAGGCCTGCTCCAACATCTGGGGTTGATGTGTATAGTTTGTCCAACCGACTGCCTGATAGAGATGCAAAACATCCTCTAACTTGACAACTTCTTGCTTTCTAACGCTGATCATGTCATCACCTCTTAGAGTTCTCTCAAACTCTTGTACTGCTGCCCATTTTTATCAAAATTTTCAGGAGACAGCCATGCTTCCAAACGAGCTTTAACTTGAGGCCAGTCCTTATCAATCATAGAGAGCCAATCCGTATCCCTCGTACGCCCCTTATAAACGACTGCCTGGCGGAAGGTTCCTTCATAGACAAAGCCCAAACGTTCAGCTGCTCGTCTGGATGGCAAATTTAGCGCATCGCATTTCCACTCATAGCGACGATAGTTGAGCTCCTCAAAAACATAGCGAGCTAGGAGATATTGAGCCTCTGTCCCTATCCTCGTACCCTTAAGAGCAGGCGAAAAGGTGACGGCACCGACTTCTATTACTCGGTTACTCTGGTCAATGCGCATGAGAGAAAAAGTCCCCAAAGCCTTACCAGTTGCCTTGTCTATAATCGCATAGTAAAAACGGTCCTTACGAGTCAACATCTGGTTTAAAAGGCTGACCAGTTCCTCCCTATCTGCCACTGGTTCCTGAAAGAGGTAGGTCCACATCTCAGGAGGAGTATCTGGACCATAAACAGCTAGTAAATCCTCCGCATGCTTTTCCACCGAAAGAGCCTCTATCCGAGCGTAGCGCCCCTCTAAGAAATCAATGGAAGGCAATTCACCTGGTGTATAACCTTCCATTGACTCACCAATCATCTGATCATATTCATTTACTGGCATCGTTTTCTCCTTGTTTTACTTTTCAAACTTTATAGTTGCCCATAGTATATCATACTTTCATAAGAAGATTCAAAAAATCCTCCAGATTCTACTCTGAAGGATTCCTATATTATTTTACAACGATATTAACCAATTTAGTTGGCTTCAATAGTCCAGTGGACTATTGAAGGTGGCAGACAGAGCTAATAAACTCGTTATTTAACAACGATATTAACGAGTTTGTTAGGTACCGCAATCACCTTGACGATTTCCTTACCGTCAATTTCTACTTTGACTTTGTCATCAGCCAGAGCAATTTCTTGCAATTCTTCGCGTGATAGATCTTTAGCGACCATGAGTTTAGCACGGACTTTTCCTTTGATTTGGACAACGATTTCGATTTCGTCTTCAACCAATTTGCTTTCGTCCCATGTTGGCCAAGCCACGTAAGAGATGGATTCACCTGTTGCTGCAACTGTTTGCCAGAGTTCTTCTGCCAAGTGAGGTGCAAATGGGGCAATCAATTGGATAAAGCCTTTGGCATAGTCCACATAAAGTTTGTCTTCCTTGTTAGCAGCGTTGACAAAAACCATAAGTTGGGCAATGGCTGTATTGAACTTCATGGACTCGATTTGCTCAGTGACGGATTTGACTGTTTCATTGTAGACCTTATCAAGAGCGCCATTGTTTTCCGCAACGATTTCTTTACTTGTAATCAAACGATAAACACGGTCGAGGAATTTACGGCTTCCTTCCAAACCTTCTTCAGACCAAGCAATTGAAGCATCAAGCGGTCCCATGAACATTTCATAGACGCGAAGGGTATCGGCACCATATTGTTCCACCACATCGTCTGGGTTAACAACGTTCTTGAGGGATTTAGACATCTTGGCTGGCGCTTGCTCCAACTCTTCTCCTGTTTCCACATGGAAGAAGGAACCGTCACGTTTTTCAACCTTATCAGTTGCCACAAGAGCCCCACGGTGGTCACGGTAGCTTGTTCCCAAAATCATTCCTTGGTTAAAGAGTTTTTGGAATGGTTCCTTAGTCGGAACAACACCGAGGTCATAGAGGAATTTGTGCCAGAAACGAGCGTAGAGCAAGTGAAGAACAGCATGCTCTGCACCACCCACGTAGATATCTACTGGCAACCATTGTTTGAGAAGGTCCTCATCAGCCAATTTCTCAGTATTGTGTGGGTCAATATAACGGAGGTAGTACCAGCTTGAACCAGCCCACTGTGGCATCGTATTGGTTTCGCGACGACCTTTGACGCCATCTTCACGAGTCACTTCAAGCCAGTCTGTCAAGTTAGCCAATGGGCTTTCCCCAGTACCTGAAGGGCGGATATCCTTGGTGACTGGCAAGACAAGTGGCAATTCACTTTCTGGAACAGCTGTTGAAGTCCCATCTTCCCAATGAATGATTGGGATTGGCTCACCCCAGTAACGTTGACGACTAAAGAGCCAGTCGCGGAGACGGTAGGTAACCTTCTCTTGACCACAACCTTTTTCTTCCAACCAAGCTACAATTTTAGCAATCGCTTCTTCTTTGTTCAGTCCATCTAGGAAGTCTGAATTAACGTGAAGACCGTCTTCTGTGTAGGCAGCTTCTTCAACGTTTCCACCTTCAAGCACTTCTACGATTGGAAGGTCAAATTGTTTGGCAAATTCCCAGTCACGTTGGTCATGGGCAGGTACGGCCATTACCGCACCTGTTCCATAACTAGCAAGAACATAGTCCGCGATCCAGATTGGGATTTCCTTTCCATTGACAGGGTTGATGGCATAGGCACCTATCCAAACCCCTGTTTTTTCCTTAGCAAGGTCGGTACGAGCCAAGTCAGACTTAAGACTAGCTTGGTGTTTGTAATCTGCTACTGCCTCTGCTTGCTCTGGACTTGTAATCGCGTCAACCAAGTCATGCTCAGGAGCCAAAACAGTGAAAGTCGCACCGAAAAGCGTATCAGGACGAGTGGTAAAGACGGTAAATTCCTTGTCAGTCCCTTTCACTTTGAAAGTTACATTGGCACCAGTTGATTTACCAATCCAGTTGCGTTGCATGTCCTTGATAGACTCTGGCCAGTCAAGATCATCCAAGTCATTGAGCAAGCGCTCTGCATAAGCCGTGATTTTGAGCATCCATTGGCGCATTGGTTTGCGGACAACTGGATAACCTCCACGCTCAGATGTTCCGTCAGGAAGGACTTCTTCATTGGCAATGGCTGTTCCTAGTTCCTCAACCCAGTTTACTGGTACTTCCGCTTCATAGGCCAAGCCTTTTTCGTAAAGTTTGGTGAAAATCCACTGAGTCCACTTGTAGTAGTTTGGATCTGTTGTGTTGACTTCACGATCCCAGTCGTAAGAGAAACCAAGCGCATTGATTTGGCGTTTGAAGTTAGCAATATTTTCCGCTGTAAATTCTGCCGGGTCATTTCCCGTATTCATGGCGTATTGCTCTGCAGGCAAACCAAAAGCATCCCAACCCATTGGGTGAAGGACATTATAGCCTTGGGCACGTTTGAAACGGCTGAGGATATCGGTTGCTGTGTAACCTTCTGGGTGTCCTACGTGCAATCCAGCTCCTGAAGGATATGGGAACATGTCCAGAGCATAGAACTTCGGTTTTGAGGCATCTGTTCCTGTCTTAAATGTATGATGTTTCGCCCAGTAGCCTTGCCACTTGGGTTCAATTTCCTTATGATTGTAAAAACTCATGCTATTTCTCCAATTTTATGATGTTACTATTATACCATTTTTGGGGGAATTTGAAAGTCGAGAAAGAATCTTTTCCCCTCCATTGTCAAGAAAGATTAGACATCACCCCCACTTTATTTATCTATCAAAAAGAGAATAACTCCGGACTAGATATAGAACATATGTGAATTGCTATCGACTATTCCCATAGTTCCCTTAACACATAATTCCCATTTTAGATTTCTTTAAGGTTTTTATTATATGATGTAGAACTCTGTAATTAAAAACATTAGACGAACAAACAGAGAATAATGTTCGTAAAAAGGAGAAAAATTATGAAAAAAATACTATCACTTCTCTCTTTCAGCTGGATATTTCTACTTTTGTCAGGATGTTCTTCAACAACCGAAGCTGAAACTAGCATTGAAAATGATACAGATAAGACTTTAGTTATCTATTCGCCTAACCCTGAAGATCTTATTGAAGAAACAATCCCAGCCTTCGAAGAAAAATATGGCATCAAGGTCGATTTAGTCCAAGCTAGTACTGGTGAATTATTCAAGAAAGCTGAGGCTGAGAAAGAAGCTCCTGTAGCTGATGTCATTTTTGGAGGTTCCTACGCCCTCTTCTCTTCTAACGAAAATCTTTTTGAACCTTATATCTCTCAAGAGAATGATCAGATAATCCCTGAATATCAAAATAAAACTGGATTCTACACGCCTTATACACTTGATGTCAGTGTCATCATTGCCAATTCAGCTCTTACAAAAGATATTAAAATTGAAGGCTATGATGATTTACTTAATCCTAAATTAAAAGGAAAGATTGCTACTGCTGATCCAAGTAATTCTTCTAGTGCCTTTGCTCAATTAACAAACATGCTTGTGGATCAAGGCGGCTATGAAAATGAGCAAGCTTGGACATATGTGAAAAATCTATTTAGCTTAGTAGATGGGAAAATTGCTTCTAGTTCTTCAAATGTCTACAAATCAGTCGCTGACGGAGAAATGGCTGTCGGACTCACCTATGAAGATCCTGCATTGAAACTCTTAAACGATGGCGTTGATGTAAAAGTCATTTATCCAAAAGAAGGAACCGTCTTTTTGCCTGGTAACGCAGCTATTATCAAAAACGCCAAACACATGGAAAACGCTAAAAAATTTATCGATTTCCTTCTTTCTCAAGACATTCAGGATAAACTAGGAACTGAAACAACCATCAGACCCATTCGAAAAAACGCTAAAACCAATAAAAATATGAAATCAATGACAGAAATCAATATCGCCACTGAAGATTCAGATTATGTCATCCAAAATAAATCAGCTATTCTTAAAAAGTACAATGATATTTTCACTAACATTCAATCGAAACAGTAAAAGAGGTTCAGTATGAGTGAAATCAAAATTATTAACGCAAAAAAAATCTACCACGACATTCCTGTCATTGAGAATTTAAACGTTACGATTCCAAAAGGAAGTCTTTTCACCATTCTTGGACCTTCAGGTTGTGGAAAAACGACCCTTCTTCGAATGATTGCAGGCTTCAACAGTATTGAAGGCGGAGAATTTTACTTCGATGATACTAAAATCAATAATATAGAACCCAGCAAACGCAACATCGGTATGGTTTTCCAAAACTACGCTATTTTTCCACATTTGACGGTTCGAGATAATGTTGCTTTTGGTCTTAAACAAAAAAAGGTTCCAAAAGATGAATTAGTTCAACAAACCAATAAATATCTGGAACTAATGCAAATTGATCAATACGCAGATCGAAAGCCCGATAAACTCAGTGGTGGACAACAACAACGTGTCGCCTTGGCACGTGCCTTAGCTGTTAATCCAAGTGTTCTCCTCATGGATGAGCCGCTTAGTAACCTGGATGCGAAACTTCGCTTAGATATGCGCCAAGTTATTCGAGAAATTCAACACGAGGTGGGAATTACAACTGTATATGTAACCCACGACCAAGAAGAAGCGATGGCTATTTCAGACCAGATTGCTGTTATGAAAGATGGGGCCATCCAACAAGTCGGACGCCCAAAAGAACTCTACCATAAACCAGCTAATGAGTTTGTGGCAACCTTTATTGGACGCACAAATCTCATCCCAGCTAAACTAAAAAAACGGAGCGACGGTGCTTATATCGTCTTTTCAGATGGTTATGCCCTCCCTATGCCAGCTCTTGATCAGGCTAAGGAACAAGCAATTCTTGTAAGTATCCGTCCCGAAGAGTTTATCAAAGATGAATCTGGTGATATTGAAGGAATCATTTCAGATAGTGTTTATCTTGGACTCACCACTGAATATTTCGTAGAGACTGTATTTTCTTCAAAAATACAAGTGAGCGAAGAATCAACTTTTGAAGAAGATCTTCAAAAAGGGGATCGAATTCGTCTACGAATCAATACTCAAAAGTTAAATGTCTTTTCTGCAGATGGTTCCCAAAATCTTATTACAGGAGTTGGCTATGAAAGGTAAAAAACTAAATATTTGGACAACCTCCTCGTTCTTCATCTTTCTTACCTATCTTATTTTTCTTGTTTATCCTATCGTTATTGTACTCAAGCAAGCACTCATACATGAAGGTAAATTCTCACTAGCTAATTTTGAGGATTTCTTTAGTAAATCCTATTACTCTGAGACACTAGTAAACAGTTTTAACGTCTCCATTACTTCTACTGTAACTTCCCTAGTTTTAGGGACCTTATTGGCCTACCTCTTTTCTATATATGACTTCAAAGGAAAGAAATTTTTACAGATATTGATTATCATTGCTTCCATGTCAGCTCCTTTCGTAGGGGCATACTCCTGGATTCTATTATTGGGACGAAATGGTGTCATCACTAAATTCTTGACAAATGTCCTTCATCTTCCAGCTATTGATATTTATGGCTTCAAAGGAATTGTACTTGTGTTTACACTCCAGCTATTCCCATTAGTTTTTCTATACGTGGCTGGAGCAATGAAAAGAATTGACCATTCCCTTCTTGAAGCCGCTGAAAGCATGGGGGTAATCGGGTTCAAACGTATGATAACAGTTATTTTGCCCCTTTTAATTCCAACTTTACTTGCTGCTGCCCTACTTGTATTTATGAGAGCATTCTCCGACTTCGGAACTCCTATGTTAATTGGTGAAGGATATCGGACTTTCCCTGTTTTAATTTATAATCAATTCATTAGTGAGGTTGGCGGAAATTCTGCATTTGCATCTGCTTTAGCAATCATGGCGATCATCATTGCTTTAACAATCTTCCTCATCCAAAAATATATTTCAAATCGCTATAGTTTCAGCATGAATTCGCTACATCCAATTGAGCCGAAAAAAACTACAAAAGGAAAAATGGCTGCCATTTATGCAACAGTTTACGGAACTATCTTGTTCTCTATTCTACCTCAGGTCTACTTGATTTATACTTCTTTCCTAAAAACATCAGGTATGGTATTTGTCAAAGGCTATTCTCTAAACAGTTACAAGGTAGCTTTCAATCGCATGGGATCTGCTATTTTTAATACCATTCGCATTCCTTTGATTGCTTTGATTCTAGTTGTTTTATTTGCAACAGTTATCTCCTACCTAGCCGTTAGAAAACGAAATTTGTTTACAAACTTAATTGATAGCCTTAGTATGGTACCTTATATCGTACCAGGAACAGTTCTCGGTATTGCCTTTATCTCTTCATTCAATACAGGTATCTTCGGAAGTGGCTTCCTTATGATTACAGGAACAGCCTTCATCTTGATTATCTCCTTATCTGTAAGAAGACTCCCTTATACAATCCGCTCATCTGTTGCTAGCTTACAACAAATAGCACCTAGTATTGAAGAAGCCGCTGAAAGTTTAGGAAGTAGCCGTCTCAATACTTTCAGTAAAATTACTGTTCCAATGATGTTACCCGGTATTATTTCTGGATCTATTCTATCATGGGTAACAATGATTTCAGAACTATCTACTTCTATCCTGCTATATAATGCCAAAACAAAAACTATGACCGTAGCAATCTATACAGAGGTACTCAGAGGAAATTATGGTGTAGCCGCAGCTTTATCCACGATTTTATCTATCCTAACAGTCGCTTCCTTACTGTTATTCATGAAAATCTCTAAAAATAATAACATTACACTCTAATTTTTCCCTATCAAAAACAGCCGAAAGGATGATCCTAGGCTGTTTTTTCTAATCTCTTATCACAATACATGACCCGAAGTTCTGATGAACATATATACTGATTAAATAGAATTTTCTTCCATCTTCTCACGTCCCAGTTCCCGATAGCTACGGTCACCAACGACATCGACTGTAAACTGGCCGTTCTCGTATTCTAGAATGGTCACACTACCATTATCTAGACCATGCGGATGCATGCCATTGATGAGATAAACCATCGTACCAATGGTCATCCCGTGGCTGACAACAAGGGCATTCCCGCCACCGTGTTCTTCCATTTCTTTGGCAATCGACTCAAAGCCTTCCTTGATTCGGATACTAAGTTTTTCCCAACCTTCAGCCCAACCAGCAGTATCAACTTCTACCAAGCCTTCAGCTAGCTCTACATAGGATAACTGATGAACATGATCCACCTTGAAAACACGAGGAATGACCCCCATAAAGAGGTCTCCATCATAGGCCCCATCAAAACTACCAAAGCACCACTCACGGATTCGCTTATCCATACGGTAAGGGATTTTCCCTTGTAAGCCCAGTTCTTCTAGGACGATTCCCATAGTTTGAATAGTCCGCCCTGAATCGCTGGAATAAGCGCGGTCAAATTGTAAGCCGGACTCTCTCAAGCCAATTCCTAGTTCATGGATTCCCAACTCACCTTCTGCAGTCAGAGGTGTATCACTCCATCCTTGAGCACGTCCAATCGTGTTAAACATGGTTTTTCCATGACGGACCAAGTACAATCTTACTTTAGACATTTTCTATCCTCCATTTTCTTCTATTATATCATGGATCAAAGAAATATTCGGCTTTTAAAAGCAAAGCCAACATTTGTAAATTATCTAAAAGAAAAGCTACCCTCATGGTAGCTTCCCTAGGAGATTATTATGAAAAAGTTTAGGATTTCTATTAAATAAAGTTAGGAGGTCTTTATTTAATGATTATAGTATACACAGTTATCCTTAAACTCATCTTAAATCCTCTCTCTTTTTTATTAATTTTTAAAACTATGGATTGGAGCTGGAATTTGGCCACCGCGAGAGATGAAATCGAAAGACGAAGCCCCGTTAACCTTCATCACTGGAGCTGTTCCTAGCAAGCCACCAAACTCAATCATATCGCCTTCTTTGCCCTTTGGAATAATACGGACAGCCGTTGTTTTCATGTTAATCACACCAATTGCCGCCTCATCCGCAATCATAGCCGCAATGGTTTCAGCAGGCGTATCCTCTGGAATGGCGATCATGTCCAAACCAACTGAACAGATAGCTGTCATAGCCTCTAGTTTCTCTAAATTCAGAGAACCATTTTGCACTGCTGCAATCATTCCCTCATCTTCAGAAACAGGGATAAAAGCACCAGACAAGCCGCCAACCTGATTACAAGCCATGACACCACCTTTTTTAACTTGGTCATTGAGCAAGGCAAGCGCTGCTGTTGTTCCATGGGTACCAACTGTTTCCAAGCCCATCTCCTCAAGAACACGAGCCACAGAATCACCAACCGCAGGAGTAGGCGCAAGACTTAGGTCGACAATTCCAAAGTCAACTCCCAGTCTCTCGCTGGCCATTTGCCCAACCAATTGACCGATACGAGTAATCTTAAAGGCCGTTTTCTTGACCGTCTCAGCTACTACATCAAAGCTCTGACCACGAACTTTCTCCAAGGCGCGCTTGACCACACCAGGACCCGAAACCCCGACATTAATGATAACATCTGCTTCACCGACACCATGGAAAGCCCCTGCCATAAAAGGATTATCTTCAACGGCATTAGCAAATACGACCAACTTGGCCGCACCCATATCTGACAGTGCAGCTGTTTCCTTGATGACGCGCCCCATATCAGCGACCGCAGTCATGTTGATACCTGACTTGGTTGAGCCAATATTGACAGACGAACAAACCTTGTCTGTCTCAGCTAGAGCACGGGGGATCGAATTGATGAGAATCTCATCTCCTTTTTGGTAGCCTTTTTGTACCAAGGCCGAAAAACCTCCGATAAAGTCAACACCAATCTCCTTGGCCGCCTTATCAAGTGCCTTTGCCAAAACGACATAGTCCGTTGCATCAGTCGCTGCTCCAATCAAGGAAATCGGAGTCACCGATACTCGTTTATTGACAATAGGAATCCCTAGTTCTGCAGCAATTTCGTCTCCTACAGCCACTAGATTTGCAGCTTTAGAGGTGATTTTTTGGTAAATCTTTTCAGCAGCACGATTGATATCTGGATCGATACAGTCCAAAAGGGAAATCCCCATGGTGATAGTTCTGATATCGAAATTCTGCTCTTCGATCATGGCAATGGTTTCAGTAACTTGTCTAATATCCATGATGCCCTCCTAGATATTATACATGGCGTCAAAAATCGCTGCACTTTGAATATTGATTTTAACATTCAAGGTCTGGCCGAAAACTTCAAACTCATTTCGCAGATAAGTGAAATCCTGTTTTTCGTTACTAGAAACGACTGCCATCATGGTAAAATACTCATCCAGTACTGTTTGAGAAATATCGTCAATATTCAAACCCAATTCTGCAATTTTAGTAGACACGCCAGCAACAATACCTGCCTTGTCCTTGCCAACCACTGTAATAATAGCCTTCATCTTTAGACTCCCATTCTACGATTATTAGAAAACCTGAACGTTTTTGATTTTCTTTTTCCTTAGTATAGCATATTTCCGTAAAAAATACTAAAAAACGCCTGCTTACGAAGTTGTTCTTAAAAAAAAACAATTTCGTAAACAAGCGTCTACCCTATCAAATGATGATGAGTGTTCCCGCTAGGACCGAAGTCCCAGCGGTAGACCAGAGCTAGACTAAGAGCACAAGACTCCATCATCATAACACTCAACAAAATTGATGATTTTATACTAATTCGATGATCGCCATTGGCGCAGCATCACCACGACGTGGTTCAGTTTTAAGGATACGAGTGTATCCACCGTTACGTTCAGCATAACGAGGTGCGATTTCTGAGAACAATTTTTGAAGTGCTGTAGTAGAAGTGTACTTATCAGTTGCTTCATCATAGTTTTCAGATGCGATTTCATTACGTACGAAAGCAGCTGCTTGACGACGTGCATGCAAATCACCACGTTTACCTAGAGTAATCATTTTTTCAACAGTTTTACGGATTTCTTTAGCACGAGCTTCTGTTGTCACGATTGATTCGTTGATCAAAAGGTCAGTTGTCAAATCGCGAAGCATTGCTTTACGTTGTGAGCTAGTGCGTCCTAGTTTACGGTAAGCCATGTATTCCTCCTTTATTTATCTTTTAATCCAAGACCCAAGTCAATGAGTTTGAGTTTCACTTCTTCCAAACTCTTGCGTCCAAGATTTCGTACTTTCATCATCTCTGCTTCAGATTTTTCTGTCAAATCATGCACAGTATTGATACCGGCACGTTTCAAACAGTTGTATGAACGCACAGACAAGTCCAGTTCCTCAATCGTCCGATCCAAAATACGATCGTCAGATTCAGTATCAGCTTCTTTCATCACTTCAGTTGACTTCGCAATCTCAGTAAGATTTGTAAACAAATCAAGATGTTCTGTCAAGATACGTGCTGAAAGCCCTAAAGCATCTTCTGGAATAATTGTTCCATTAGTCAAGATTTCAAGGGTTAATTTGTCAAATCCATCATTGCTACCTACACGAGCAGGCTCTACTTGATAGTTGACTTTTGTAACTGGTGTATAAATAGAATCTACAGCAAGTGTTCCAACTGGTGCATTATCTTTTTTGTTTTCATCAGCAGGTACATATCCACGACCACTGTTAACAGTCATTGTCGCTTTTAGAGAAGACCCTTCACCGATTGTAAAGAGATAATGATCTGGATTTACAATTTCAATATCACTATCAGTCAAAATGTCTCCAGCTGTAATTTCAGCAGGACCTTCAACGTCAAGTTCAATGATTTTTTCGTCTTCAACGTATGATTTCACTGCAATCCCTTTAATGTTCAGAATGATTTGCATCACGTCTTCACGAACACCTGGAACTGTGTCGAACTCATGCAAGACACCTTCAATGTTGATAGATGTCACTGCTGCTCCCGGTAGAGAAGCTAGTAGTACACGACGAAGAGAGTTACCAAGAGTTGTACCGTAGCCACGTTCAAGTGGTTCGATTACAAACTTGCCATAATCTTTATTTTCATCAATTTTTGTTATATTTGGTTTTTCAAACTCAATCATTTAGTTACTCCCTCTTAAACGAAAAGCAGTGTAATGCGATGATTATACACGGCGACGTTTTGGAGGACGAGCACCATTGTGTGGCACTGGAGTCACATCACGAATTGCTGTTACTTCAAGACCAGCGGCAGCAAGCGCACGAATAGCTGACTCACGACCAGAACCTGGACCTTTTACAGTAACTTCAACTGATTTAAGACCGTGTTCTTGTGCAGATTTAGCAGCAGCTTCAGAAGCCATTTGAGCAGCGAATGGTGTAGATTTACGAGAACCTTTGAAACCAAGAGCACCAGCTGATGACCAAGCAATTGCATTACCATGCACATCAGTAATCATAACAATAGTGTTATTAAATGTAGCGTGAATATGAGCAATACCAGATTCGATATTCTTTTTCACACGACGTTTACGTGTTGGTTTAGCCAAGACTTTTACCTCCTATATTATTTTTTCTTACCAGCAATCGCAACAGCTTTACCTTTACGAGTGCGAGCGTTGTTTTTAGTGTTTTGTCCACGGACAGGAAGTCCACGACGGTGACGAATACCACGGTAAGAACCGATTTCCATCAAACGTTTGATGTTCAAGTTTACTTCACGACGAAGGTCACCTTCAACTTTGATTGCATCCACTTCACGACGGATAGCATCTTCTTGATCTGATGTAAGGTCACGTACACGAACATCTTCTGAGATTCCAGCAGCAGCCAAAATTTTCTTAGATGTTGCAAGTCCGATACCATAAACGTAAGTCAATGAGATTACTACGCGTTTGTCATTTGGAATGTCAACTCCAGCAATACGAGCCATGTTTTCTCCTTTCTATCTTATCCTTGACGTTGTTTGTGTTTTGGATTTGCTGGGCAAATTACCATAACACGACCATTACGACGAATTACTTTACAGTATTCGCAAATTGGTTTGACCGATGGTCTTACTTTCATTTCTTATCCCTCCAAGTTTTTCGATTATTTAAAGCGGTAAGTGATACGTCCACGTGTCAAGTCATATGGACTCATCTCGACAGTAACACGATCTCCCGCTAAAATACGAATATAGTTTTTACGAATTTTACCAGAAACTGTTGCTAAAATCTGATGTCCATTTTCAAGTTCAACCGTAAACATTGCGTTAGGCATTGTATCGACTACTTTGCCTTCAACTTCAATCACATCGTCTTTTGCCACGCAAAAGCACCTCCATAAATTTCGATTTGATGCCTCTAAACATAGAGACAACAATTATAAGTCAGACTATCTCAGTATAACATTTGTAGCGATTTTTTGCAAGTGTGAAAAACGCTTTATTTCAAATTTGTCAACACTTTTTCGATGTCTTTGAACACATCATTGATATCTTGATTTCCTTCGATATCGTGAACCAAACCTTTGGCACGGTAGTGAGCAATAATTGGTTCACCTTGTGCGATATTCACATCCAAACGACGCTTAACTGTTTCCGGTTTGTCATCTTCGCGTTGGTAGTAATCTTCTTCTTTGTAGTCAACTGGTGGGTTGAAAACTTTGTGGAAGGTTTCACCTGTTTCGCGGTGGATGATACGGCCACTCAAACGTTCTAAGAGACAGTCTGGGTTCACTTCAATGTTGATCACACCTTCCAATTCGATACCAAGTTCAGCCAATGTTTTGTCCAAGGCATGAGCTTGTTCAATCGTACGTGGGTAACCATCCAACAAGAAACCTGTTTCTTTGATGTCGTCCTGAGAAAGGCGTTCTTTAACAATTCCATTTGTAACTTCATCCGGAACCAACTCACCTTTGTCAATATATGACTTGGCAAGTACACCCATTTCAGTTTGATTAGCCATAGCAGCACGGAACATATCTCCAGTTGAAATGTGTGCCACGTGGAATTGCTCCACAATTTTAGCTGCTTGCGTTCCCTTACCTGCTCCAGGTAAGCCCATAATCAAAAGATTCATGATAGGATCTCCTTATTTTGTATTTAAATAGACGCTGAAATCTCCTTCAACCCCTATTTAAAAACAAAATAGAAGAGGGGAGACGAAAGTCTCTCTGATAGGTAGACCTTCATACTCCACTCTCTAAGCAAAAGTAATCTTGCTTTTATTCTGTTTTGTCCATGAAACCAACATACTTACGTTTCAATAGATAACCTTCAAGTTGTTTGATTCCTTCGATACCGGTTGAGATAATGATCAAAAGACTAGTTCCCCCAAAAGCAACTGCTTCTGAAAGACCAAAGACATCTTTTGCCACAATCGGCAAGATTGAAATCACACCAAGGAAGATTGATCCGACCGTCGCAAGGCGACGAAGAAGTTTCGACATGAATTCTTCAGTTCCCTTACCAGGACGGACACCATGAATGTAGGCTCCACTCTTTTGCAAGTTTTCTGCTGCTTTCTCTGGATTGATCTGTACAAATGTATAGAAGAATGTAAAGAGAATGATTAACAAGGCATACATAGCAACACCTGTCGGAGATGTTGTAGATAACATTTCCTGTGCTGTACGTACCCAAGCCCAATCATGACCTGTAGCACTCAAAAATTGAAGAATGGCTGCAGGTGCTGCTGTAATGGAACTGGCAAAGATAACTGGGATAACCCCCGCCGGGTTCACTTTCAATGGAAGGTATGAACTAGATGGGGCACCTTGAGCAACTTTTGTATATTGGATTGGAATTTTATATTCTGCTTGTTGAACATAGGTTGTAAAGTATACAATCAACAAGACAGCGATAATCAAAATAACGACAAAGATAATAGATGAAGTCAAACGGCTACTTGGGATATTGACGAAGTAGTCAACATAGATGCCTTTAATCATCTCAGGGATTGAAGCGACAATACCTGCGAAGATGATCATAGAAACACCGTTTCCGTATCCCTTATCTGTAATTTGTTCCCCGAGCCACGTTACAATCATACTACCTGCTGTGAGGATAATACCGATAGTAACAAAGACTTGTGGAGTTAAAGCTGTCGTTAATAATTTCGCTCCAGATAGAGTATTAAATCCTGCTGTAATCCCGATAGATTGAACGAATGCAAGCACAAGTGCAATATATCGAGTAGCTTGGTTTAGTTTTCTCCGTCCCACTTCCCCTTGTTTGCCCCATTCTACAAACTTCGGTAAAATATCCATTTGTAGCAATTGAACAACGATGGAAGCCGTGATATACGGACTTACTCCGAGTGCGAAAACGGAGAAGTTCTTCATGGCATTCCCTGAAACAAGACTAAGCATGTTCAAGAAAGATAAACCACTGAGAGCTTCTAAACTTTTTGCATTCACACCTGGAACAGTGATACTTGTCCCAATACGGAAAACAAGAATGATAAAAATCGTAAAGAGAATTTTTGATCGAACTTGTTTAACCTTGAGCGCTTCTTTTAATAATTTAAAAAACATGGGTCACCTCTCTTAGATGACTTCTACAGAACCACCTTTAGCAGTGATAGCTTCCTCAGCTGATTTAGAGAATTTAGCTGCTTTCACAGTCAATTTCTTAGTCAACTCACCGTTACCAAGAATTTTAACGCCTGATTTTTCAGCTTTCACAATTCCTGCTTCGATAAGCACAACTGGAGTTACTTCTGCACCGTCTTCAAAGACGTTGAGTTGGTCAAGGTTTACAATTGCGTATTCTTTAGCGTTGATGTTAGTGAATCCACGTTTTGGAAGACGACGGAACAATGGAGTTTGTCCACCTTCAAAACCAAGGCGAACTCCGCCACCGCTACGAGCTTTTTGACCTTTTTGACCGCGACCAGATGTTTTACCGTTACCAGATGAAGTACCACGACCAACACGGTTACGTACTTTACGAGAACCTTCTGCAGGTTTCAATTCATGAAGTTTCATTATTATTTTCTCCTCTTTTGTAAAATGCTAGCGCCGATAAGAGAGAAAAGGTTGTCTCCCTTATCAACTCGCCTATACATTCGTCATCTTAGATGACTATACCTAGTTTTAGGGGATGAGTATTTCCACATCCCCTAAAAATTCATTAGTTTACTTCTTCAACTGTTACCAAGTGAGATACTGCAGTGATCATACCACGGATAGCAGCGTTGTCTTCTTTGATAACAGAGCTGTTCAATTTGCCAAGTCCAAGTGCTACAACAGTTTTACGTTGTGATGGAATGCGTCCGATTGGAGACTTAGTCAAAGTAATTTTAATTTGAGCCATTTTATCCCCTTTCTTATGCCAAATCAGAAACTGAGATACCACGAAGGGCAGCAACTTCTTCAGCGCGTTTCAATTGTTTCAAACCTTCAACAGTTGCGCGAACAATGTTGATTGGAGTGTTAGAGCCAAGTGATTTAGATGTAATATCTGCCACACCTGCCAATTCCACAACGGCACGAACGGCACCACCAGCGGCAACTCCAGAACCTTCTACAGCAGGTTTCAACAATACTTTAGCTCCACCGAATTCTGAAAGAACTTCGTGAGGAATTGTTGTTCCAACCATAGGAACTTCAATCAAGTTTTTCTTAGCATCTTCTACTGCTTTGCGGATTGCTTCTGGAACTTCTTGAGCTTTACCAGTACCAAATCCTACGCGACCGTTGTGGTCACCAACAACAACAAGAGCTGCGAAACGAAGACGACGTCCACCTTTAACAACTTTTGTAACACGGTTGACAGCAACTACGCGTTCTTCTAATTCAACTGCATTGTCTTTAAATGCCATTTTCTAGTGTCCTCCTATTAGAATTTCAATCCGTTTTCACGAGCTGCATCAGCCAAAGCTTTCACACGTCCGTGATATAGATATCCACCGCGGTCGAACACCACTTCTGAAATACCTTTAGCGTTTGCACGTTCTGCAACGAGTTTACCGACAGTAACGGCTTGTTCAGTTTTAGTTCCTTTTGAAACTTCTTTGTCAAGAGTTGAAGCACTTGCGAGCGTTACACCCGCTACGTCATCAATCACTTGAGCGTAGATGCCTGTATTAGAACGGAATACGTTCAAACGTGGGCGATCAGCAGTTCCAGAGAGTTTTCCGCGAACGCGACGGTGGCGTTTTTGGCGGAGTTTGTTTTTATCTGGTTTAGAAATCACAGTTTTCACCTCTTTAGTTTTAAATCGTGTGCTATGCACAAAGTTGGAAAATAGGTCGGTGGTTGAAGATCAACCACTCAACATTATTTACCTGTTTTACCTTCTTTAAGACGAACGTATTCGCCAACGTAACGGATACCTTTACCTTTATATGGTTCAGGTGAGCGAAGGCTACGTACGTAAGCAGCTGTTTGACCAACTACTTCTTTTGAAATTCCGCTGATAGCAATTGTTGTTGGGTTTGGAAGTTCAAAAGTAATTCCTTCTGGAGCTTCAACTTCGTCTGGATGAGATTTACCTACAGCCAAAACAAGTTTGTTTCCTTGAAGTTGTGCACGGTAACCAACCCCACGCATTTCAAGTACTTTCTTGAATCCTTCTGATACACCAACAACCATGTTGTTCAAAAGGGCACGAGTAGTTCCGTGGATTGTTTTCATTTCTTTTGAATCGTTTGGACGGTGAAGAGTTACTTCAGTACCTTCCACACGGATTTCAATATCTTTTGAGAACTCACGAGTAAGTTCTCCTTTAGGTCCTTTTACAGTTACTACGTTGTCATTGTTAGTGATTTCAACACCAGCAGGCAACACGATAACTTTATTACCAATACGTGACATGTTTTTATTCTCCTGTTAGATTGTCAGGCCATTACAGCCAGTTTTCACGGGGTTAAAGATACTTATTGTGTTCAATAGCTAAATTGAACACGCTCTAACGAGCTTTGTATCTTGATTAGAGTTCGAGCTAAGAATTTGGTGAAAAAGATAAGTTTGTCTTGGAGCATCGCTCCTGCTATAAACTTCCTATTTTCACTGCATTCTTTTAACGCTCTCACATCATCAATTACCAAACGTAAGCGATAACTTCTCCACCAACATTCTTTTGGCGTGCTTCTTTATCAGTAAGCAAACCTTCAGAAGTTGAAAGGATAGCAATTCCAAGTCCGTTAAGAACTTTTGGAAGATCTTCACGTTTTTTGTAGACACGAAGTCCTGGTTTAGAAACACGTTTCAAGTTAGTGATAACTTTTTCACCGTTTGGTCCGTATTTAAGGAATACACGGATGATGCCTTGTTTGTCATCTTCGATGATTTCTACGTTCTTAACAAAACCTTCGCGTTTAAGGATTTCAGCAATCCCTTTTTTGATGTTTGATGCAGGTACTTCAAGTACTTCGTGTTTTGCTTGGTTAGCGTTACGAATACGAGTTAGGAAGTCTGCGATTGGGTCAGTCATAACCATTTTGTTATTCTCCTCTTACTAGTAGTTTGCAAGTCGCACTTGCTAGTTAATGATTGAGCTAGGCTCAGATAGTATTGACACCTTCAAATGAGAGAACTCTTATTTGAACACGAGCTACAACCTGTGCAAAAAAGATAAATTTGTTTTGGAGAATCGCTCCTTCACCAAATTTCCTATTTTTGCTGTGGTTGTTACGCTCTTTGTATCATGATATTACCAAGATGCTTTTGTTACACCAGGAATTTGTCCTTTGTAAGCTAATTCACGGAAGCAAACACGGCAAAGTTTAAATTTGCGGTAAACTGAATGTGGACGACCACATTTTTCACAACGAGTATAAGCTTGAGTAGAGAACTTCGCTGGACGTTTGTTCTTAGCAATCATTGATTTTTTAGCCATTAGATTTACCTCCTATATTATTTTGCAAAAGGCATTCCAAGGCCTGTAAGCAATGCACGTGACTCTTCGTCAGTGTTAGCAGTTGTTACGATAACGATGTCAAGACCACGAGTTTTGTCAACGTCATCGAAGTTGATTTCTGGGAAGATCAATTGTTCTTTCACACCAAGTGTGTAGTTTCCGCGTCCATCAAATGATTTTGTTGGAACACCATGGAAGTCACGTACACGTGGAAGTGAAACTGAAACCAATTTGTCCAAGAATTCGTACATACGTTCACCACGAAGGGTAACTTTTGCACCGATCGCTACACCTTCACGAAGACGGAAGCCGGCGATTGATTTTTTAGCTTTAGTGATAAGTGGTTTTTGACCTGAGATAAGCGCCAATTCTTCAGCAGCTTTTTCAAGGCTTTTAGCGTTTGATACAGCTTCACCAACACCCATGTTCAAAACGATCTTATCTACTTTAGGCACAGCCATCACTGATGAGTAGTTGAATTGTTCTGTCAAAGCAGGAACTACTTCATTAAGATATTTTTCTTTTAAACGATTTGCCATTATACTTCTCCTTTCCTTCGTGATTAATCAAGCACTTCGCCTGATTTTTTGTTGTAGCGAACTTTTTTACCGTCTACAAATTTGTAACCAACACGACCAGCTACACCATTTTTGTCCAAAACTTGAACGTTTGATACGTGGATAGCTGCTTCTTTCTCGATGATACCACCTTGAGGAAGCTCGTTAGTTGGACGTTGGTGTTTCTTAACGATGTTGACACCTTCAACGATAACTTTGTTTACTTTTGGAAGGGCAGTAAGGACAACAGCTTCTGTTCCCTTATCTTTACCAGCGATTACGCGAACTTTGTCGCCTTTTTTTACAAACATTAGGTTTCTCCTTGATTTTTCTTACGCCCATAAGGGCACCCTGGAGATGAATCCAGGGGACTAGTTTGTTTCTAAAAATTAAAGTACTTCTGGAGCAAGTGACACGATCTTCATGAAGCCACCTTCACGCAATTCGCGTGCAACTGGTCCAAAGATACGTGTTCCGCGAGGAGTTTTGTCTTCACGGATGATAACTGCTGCGTTTTCGTCAAATTTGATGTATGAACCATCAGCACGACGAGCACCTGATTTAGTACGAACGATAACAGCTTTTACAACGTCACCTTTTTTAACCGCACCACCAGGAGTAGCTTGTTTTACAGATGCCACGATAACATCACCGATGTTTGCAAATTTACGTCCTGAACCACCAAGAACTTTGATAGTCAAGATTTCGCGAGCACCGCTGTTGTCTGCGACTTTCAAACGAGTTTCTGTTTGAATCATTTCAGTTTTCTCCTTTCAGGTTTGATTAGATGATGACCGCTTCTTCAACAACTTCTACAAGACGGAAACGTTTTGTAGCTGAAAGCGGACGAGTTTCCATGATACGTACGATATCACCTTCTTTGGCAACATTGTTTTCATCATGTGCTTTGTATTTTTTAGAGTAGTTAATACGTTTACCATAGACTGGGTGGTTACGTTTTGTTTCAACTACAACTGTGATTGTCTTGTCCATTTTGTCAGATACAACACGTCCAACAAGAACTTTACGATTATTGCGTTCCATTGAAATTTCTCCTTCCCTAGTCTATTATTTCGCTTCAGATTGAACTGTTTTGATACGAGCGATTTGTTTTTTAACTTCTTTCAAGCGAGCTGTTTGTTCTAATTGACCAGTAGCAGCTTGGAAACGAAGTTCAAACAATTCTTTTTTCAATTCGTTTTCGCGCTTCGCGAGTTCTTCTTGAGAAAGACCACGAAGTTCTTTAACAAATTCTTTTACTTCATTAAGTTTCATGCCTTCTCCTTATTCTGCTTCACGTTTTACGAATTTACATTTAACTGGCAATTTGTGGCTTGCAAGACGAAGCGCTTCGCGAGCGATCTCTTCAGATACACCAGCAACTTCAAACATCACTTTACCACGTTTAACTGGTGCTACCCAACCTTCAGGCGCCCCTTTACCAGATCCCATACGCACACCGATAGCTTTAGCAGTGTATGATTTGTGTGGGAAGATTTTAATCCAAACTTTACCACCACGTTTCATGTAACGAGTCATGGCGATACGAGCAGCTTCGATTTGGCGGTTAGTGATCCAGTGGCTAGTTGTAGCTTGAAGACCGTATTCACCGAATGCTACTTCTTTTCCACCTTTTGCTTCACCGCGCATTTTTCCACGGAATTCACGACGGTGTTTAACACGTTTAGGTACTAACATTGGTTATTTACCTCCTTTAGTGTTTTTACGAGCTGGAAGAACTTCACCACGGTAGATCCATACTTTAACACCAAGTTTACCGTATGTTGTGTCTGCTTCTTCCCAAGCGTAATCGATATCTGCACGAAGTGTGTGAAGTGGAACAGTTCCTTCAGAGTATCCTTCTGCACGGGCGATATCTGCACCGTTCAAACGACCTGATACTTGGGTTTTGATTCCTTTAGCTCCAGCACGCATTGCACGTTGGATTGCTTGTTTTTGTGCACGACGGAAAGCAACACGTTGCTCCAATTGACGAGCAATTCCTTCACCTACAAGGTGAGCATCCAAATCAGGTTGTTTGATTTCGATGATGTTGATGTGTACTTGTTTTCCAGTCAATTTGTTAAGTTTTGCACGGAGTGCATCAACGTTAGCACCACCTTTACCGATAACCATACCTGGTTTAGCAGTGTGAAGTGAAACGTTAACTTTGTTTACTGCGCGTTCGATTTCGATAGTTGAAACCGCTGCGTCAGCTAGTTCTTTTTGAACGAATTTACGGATTGCAAGATCTTCATGAAGGTAATCCGCGTATTCTTTTTCAGCATACCATTTGGCATCCCAATCACGGATGATGCCGACACGCATACCAATTGGATGTACTTTTTGACCCACGATGTTACCTCCTTATTTTTCTGCAACAGCCACAGTGATGTGAGCTGTACGTTTGTTGATTGGTGAAGCTGAACCTTTCGCACGTGGACGGAAACGTTTCATAGTTGGTCCTTCGTTTGCGAATGCTTCAGATACTACCAAGTTAGCTTTATCCAAACCAAAGTTGTTTTCAGCGTTAGCTACAGCTGAGTTCAAAACTTTCAAGATGATTTCAGCAGCTTTGTTTGGAGTGAATGTCAAGATTGCAATAGCATCGGCTACGCTTTTACCACGGATATTGTCAAGAACAAGACGTGATTTACGAGGTGAAACACGTACTGTACGAGCCATTGCTTTAGCTGAAGTAATTTCTGCCATTTATGTTCTCCTTATTTTCTACGTGTTTTCTTGTCGTCTGCAGCGTGACCTTTGTAAGTACGAGTTGGTGCAAATTCACCAAGTTTGTGACCTACCATGTCTTCTTGGATGTAAACAGGTACGTGTTTACGTCCGTCATAAACTGCGATAGTGTAACCAATGAAACTTGGGAAGATCGTTGAACGACGTGACCAAGTTTTGATAACTTTTTTCTTTTCGTCGTTAGCTTGAGCTTCAACTTTTTTCATCAAATGCTCATCGACGAAAGGTCCTTTTTTAAGACTGCGTCCCATTTTATTTTTTCTCCTTTAAATGTTGTACCACAGCGGCTTGCGCTCACATGGAGCGCTACCGAGCTGGCGGATTATCTAGCGCTTATGCGACTAGTTTTAAATTATTTCTCGTTGCGACGACGAACGATAAGTTTGTCAGATTTCGCTTTCTTGTTACGAGTTTTAAGACCAAGAGCAGGTTTGCCCCATGGAGTAGATGGCGCTTTACGACCAACTGGTGCTTTACCTTCACCACCACCGTGTGGGTGATCGTTAGGGTTCATTACAGAACCACGAACTGTTGGGCGGATACCTTTCCAACGGCTACGTCCTGCTTTACCAAGGTTAACAAGTCCATGTTGTTCGTTTCCGACAACACCAACTGTTGCACGACAAGTTCCAAGAATCATACGTACTTCGCCTGATTGAAGACGAACAAGAACATATTTACCTTCTTGACCCAATACTTGAGCAGAAGCTCCAGCTGCACGGACCAATTCTCCACCACGACCTGGTTTCAACTCGATGTTGTGGATCAAAGTACCAACTGGGATGTTAGCAAGTGGAAGTGCGTTTCCGACTTTGATATCTGCTTCTGGACCTGAAACGATGCGTTGACCAACTTCAAGACCTTTTGGAGCGATGATGTATGCTTTCACACCGTCAGTGTAGTGTACAAGAGCGATGTTTGCAGAACGGTTTGGATCGTACTCGATTGTTTTAACAACAGCTTCAACGTTGTCTTTGTTACGTTTGAAGTCAACCAAACGGTAGAAACGTTTGTGTCCACCACCTTGGTGACGAACTGTGATACGACCGTTGTTGTTACGACCAGCCTGTTTCTTCAAAGCAACAAGCAATGATTTTTCAGGAGTGCTTGTTGTGATTTCAGCGAAATCCAAAGAAGTCATATTACGGCGACCGTTTGTTGTTGGTTTATAAACACGAATTCCCACGATATTTCCTCCTTAGATTATTCAGCTTCAGCAGCGAACAACTCGATTGCTTTTGAATCAGCTGTAAGTGTAATGATAGCTTTTTTAGTTTTGTTAGTAAAACCAGTGTAACGTCCAACACGTTTCGCTTTTGGTTTTACGTTGATTGTGTTAACGTTGGCAACTTTAACACCTTCGAAAGCAGCTTCAACAGCTTGCTTGATCAAAAGTTTGTGTGCACGAGTGTCAACTTCAAATACATATTTACCTGCTTCAAGTTGAGCCATTGAGCTTTCAGTGATGACAGGTTTTTTGATAACATCATACAAATTCATTATGCAAGAACCTCCTCGATTTTAGAGATAGCTGCTTGTGTGACAAGAAGTTTGTCGCTATTTGCGATGTCAAGAACACTTGCAGTTGTAGCAGTTGCAACTTTCACATTTGGAAGGTTACGAGCTGAAAGAGCTGCGAATTCATTTCCTTCTTCAAGGATAACAAGAACTTTTGAATCGATGCTCAATGCTGCAAGAACTTTTGCAAATTCAGCAGTTTTTGGAGCTGTAAATGAAAGAGCGTCTACAGCTACGAATTTGTTTTCAGCAACTTTTTCAGAGTAAACTGATTTAAGAGCTAGGCGACGAACTTTTTGTGGAAGTTTGTAGCCGTATGAACGTGGAGTTGGTCCGAAGACAACGCCACCACCACGCCATTGTGGTGAGCGGATAGAACCTTGACGAGCACGTCCAGTTCCTTTTTGACGCCATGGTTTGCGTCCACCACCTGATACTGCAGAGCGGTTTTTAACAGCGTGTGTTCCTTGACGAAGGCTTGCGCGTTGGCTGATGATCACATCAAACACAACTGATTCATTTGGTTCAATACCAAATACTGCATCGTTAAGAACAACTTGGCCAGCTTCTTTACCAGTTTGGTCAAATAATGTTACGTTTGCCATTGTGACTGATTTCCCCTTTCTTTATTATTTACCAGCTTTAACTGCTGATTTGATAGTGATAAGAGATTTCTTAGCACCTGGTACGTTACCTTTGATAAGGATAACGTTCTTTTCTGGAACAACTTGTACAACTTCAAGGTTTTGAATTGTTACGCGGTCGCCACCCATACGTCCTGCAAGGTTTTTACCTTTGAATACGCGGTTAGGTGCAACAGGTCCCATAGAACCTGGACGACGGTGGTAACGAGAACCGTGAGCCATTGGTCCACGTGATTGTCCGTGGCGTTTGATAACACCTTGGAAACCTTTACCTTTAGAAGTACCAGTTACGTCAACAACGTCTCCAGCTGCGAATGTTTCAACTGTGATTTCAGCACCAACTTCCAAGCCTTCAACGTTTTTGAATTCACGAATGAAGCGCTTAGGAGCCGTGTTAGCTTTCGCTACATGTCCTTTAGCAGGTTTGTTGCTCAATACTTCGCGTTTGTCATCGAAACCAACTTGGATAGCGTTGTATCCGTCTGTTTCAACAGTTTTAACTTGAAGAACAACGTTTGGAGTTGCTTCAATAACTGTTACAGGGATCAATTCGCCAGCTTCAGTGAAGATTTGAGTCATTCCCACTTTTTTCCCTAAGATTCCTTTTGTCATGAGAAAATAGTTCCTTTTCTATATTTTTTATTCAAAAAGTTTTTAACGAGCGTTTTTCATGCTCAAGTTTTCAAGCTTTGGATTAAAGCTTGATTTCTACGTTTACACCACTTGGAAGATCCAATTTCATCAAGGCATCAACTGTTTTTTGAGTTGGGTTAACGATATCGATCAAACGTTTGTGTGTACGCATTTCGAATTGTTCGCGAGAGTCTTTGTATTTGTGAGTCGCACGAATAATTGTGTAGAGGCTACGCTCAGTTGGAAGTGGGATTGGACCCGCAACTTGTGCACCTGTACGAGTAGCTGATTCTACGATTTTTGCAGCCGCTGTGTCAAGCGTACGGTGTTCGTAAGCTTTCAAACGGATACGGATTTTTTTGTTTGCCATCTTTTTCTCCTTTTCGTCTATTTAAGATAATAGGCTAGCTCCACAAGAAAACCGACGCGCGTTGCGTGGCAATGCAACCGAGCGTGTCGCAACCTCTTGCATCAAAGCTAAGGCTGTAATTTACAGCACCATAATAGAATAACACAAAGCCCCTGCGATTGCAAGGGATTTGTTAGGTTTTTTTCGTTTTTTTAGGATGAAACTGTTTTCCTATTTCATCTTCCTATGACTACTGATTTACGACCTTAAAATTTAGTCTTTTCTTCTATATAATATGAGTCATTTTGATCTTGAATTTATCTTCCGATTGATCCACTAAGATATCTGCTTTAGACTCGGTTTCTCTATAGTAACGCAGATACTGCTCTCGTCTCATCTGATGGCTAGCTAGTATAAAGGAAGCATCGCGATTTCTCATAGTTGTATCTCGAGCTAGGCGCCGCTTTAATTCGGTATCTTCATTCGTGTAGAAACAGATAGTTTTGTCAAAGAGTTCCTTGGGTAGGAAACCCACAGACATCCCTTCGACAAGCAGTATCGGTTTCGAACCAGATAAGACTTGGCTTGGCTTCCAAGGTTCATCAATCGTCAAGATGTCCATACCTGCCTGCAAGGCGAGAATATCTCTCTGCAAACTTGCCAGTTCATGAGCCACTGGGAGACAAGCTGTCACTTTTTGATCTGGAAGTTCTTTTGGCACCACTAAATGACGGTTTGAGGTAATGTAGGGATCTGTTTCTAGTAGATTTACCTTTTCAGAATCTAGGGCTTGGAACAATTCTTTAGCAAAGGTAGACTTTCCTGATGCACCGTGACCGTAAATCCCCAGTGTTTTGACTTTCCCCGTTTCGATCTCTGAAACCAGTTTGTCTACTAACTCTTTTTTCTTCATTCTCTCTTCACCTGTTCATAGCTTTCTTTTCCGTCATTAAGCTTGTCCCAAATCACCACTTGCCCACTTTGGAGCGATTTTTGTACATCGATAATCCGTTGATTGGAAGAACCTCGGAACTGGAGCATGAGATTGCGCTTGCTTTTATCATAACGACCATCGACAAGGATGTCAATCAGCGACAAGAGTTCCAGTTTGTCAGGAGTTTCCAGCATCATTTCCTCCCAAGTATAACCAGTCCAGGACCAGATATCTTTATCTGGTAATTCCTTCCGAATGCGTTTAACAAGTGGCAAGAGGATACCAGTATTGAGGAACGGCTCTCCTCCCAGTAAGGTCAAGCCTTGAACATAGGGCTGGGCAAGGTCTACCATGATCTGTTCTTCTAACTCTGCTGTATAAGGAATGCCTGCATTGAAAGACCAAGTCGCAACATTATAGCACCCCTCGCAGTGAAACATGCAACCTGATACATAGAGAGAGTTTCGCACACCTTCTCCATCGACAAAGTTAAAGGCCTTGTAATCAATAATCCGCCCTTTACTGAGTTCTTCACTTTTCCATTCACCTGGTTTTGGTGTATTCCATGTCATGCTTCTACTCCAAATCTATCCAGTAGCGCTGACTTCTATCGATTGTATTTTCGTAAACACCGCCAGCGGAGAGAATCGTGCGGCGGCTGGCTTCGTTGTCTTCATCGCAGGTAATCAGCACTCGTTCCAATCCTTGCTTTCGAGCCTCTGCTAGTCCTAATCTCAACTGCTCCTTCCCATATCCTTTGCCTCGTTGACTGGGACGGATAGAATAGCCAATATGACCGCCTTCCACAAATAATTTGTCATTCAAGGACAAGCGCAGGGCTAAAAATCCCAAAGGCAAGCCAGTCTCACCAAAGGATAAAAATTTGATTGCAGGAACCCAGCCTACTGGCAGGTTGGCAGCATCCTCTTGCTGCTCTACAATCTTTAAACAATCCTCATAATCCTTTGCTCGCTTCCAAGCGGAGCCCATGCCACCGTGCATATAGGATTTTGCTGCATCGAACTCCGCAATCATCTCTAATATCGCTTCTTTATCTTCCAAAGTTGGTTGTCTTATCTCCATGCTTCCTCCTTAATCGACATCAATCCAGTAGCGCTCCGTTCCGTTTCGAACATCCTCCAACTCCCCACCATGAGTTAAGATAACAGCTCGGCTTGCTGGATTTTCTGTGCTACAAGTCACTAAAGCTCGTTTAATATTCTTTCCCTTAGCAACTTGTAGACCTTGTCGGAGGGATTCTTTGGCATAACCCTTACCTCTTTCAGATGGACGAATGGAGTAGCCAATATGGCCCCCATTTTCTAGTAAGTAGTCATTTAATCGGAGACGAAGGTTGAGAAAGCCAAGAGCCTGGCCTGCTACGTCAAAACTAACCAGCTGGATAGCAGGAACCCAGTTTTCAGGAATATTGAGTCCCGCTTCCGCTTGAAGATTTTCTTCTAGCCACTCTTCATAAACAAAATTGTTGGCGTTCCAAAACCCACCATCGTGGGGTGATTGAGTCTGTTCAAACTCTGCCATCATCTCTAAAACTGTTTCTTTATCTGCCAATGTTGGTCTGCGTAGTATCATTTTTACCTCCAATTAAGAGAAAAGTGAGAGGCAACTCTCACTTTTATTTTTTCTTGTTCTTGTTTAAAAACTGTTCTCTGAGGTTGAGCAAGCGTTCTTTTTTTCCTACTCCACCTTTCGAATGTTTTTCATGATAACGGGTTACTTGAGCACGTCCCTTATCATCTAATTGGTATTTCCCCATTGCGTTTCCTTCTAATTTATTACTTCATGTCCTGCCGTTTTAATGGTTGAGCCATTCATGTGTTTGACCCGCGCAGCGATTTCCTTGTGGCGTCCGTTAACCATCGGACGCGCTTGAGGATTTCCAAGATAGCCACAAGTTCGTTTCACAACATCTACTGTTTTTGGGTCGTTATTGCCACAGTTGGGACAAGCAAAACCTCTCTCAGTTGGTTCAAAATCCCCTTCAAAGTCACACTTGTAACAGCGATCAATCGGAGTATTGGTCCCTAGATAGCCGACACGGTCATAGGCATAGTCCCACACAGCTTCCAGAGCCTTAGGATTTTGTTGAAGAACTGGATACTCACAATAGTGGATAAAGCCACCTGATGCACCTGCTTCTGGATAAACTTTTTCAAAATCCAGCTTTTCAAACGGTGTTGGATTTTTACGGACATCATAGTGGAAAGAGTTGGTGTAGTATTCCTTGTCTGTAATATCAGGAATAGAGCCGAACTTCTCTGTATCCAAGCGACAGAAGCGGTCTGTCAAGCTTTCAGACGGTGTTGAGTAGATAGAGAAATGGTAATCATATTGATCTGACCACTCTTCTACACGTCGTTTCATATCACGAATGATGTCAAGCGTGAATTCCTTGGCTTCTGGATTGCTTTCCCAGCTATTGCCAAAGAAGACCGTCGCCACTTCATACAAACCGATATAGCCTAGAGAAATGGTCGCACGGCGATTCTTAAAGAGTTGGTCAACACTTTCTTCTTTTCCAAGACGGCGACCGAAGGCTCCGTACTGATAGAGGATTGGGGCATTTGCTGGTGTTGCTTCCTTGGTCCGTTCAACACGATAAACCAGAGCATCCTCCGCGATGTTCATTCGCTCGTTGAAGATTTCCCAGAACTTGTTCAAGTCACCTTCGGACTCGAGAGCGATACGAGGCAGATTGACTGTCACAACACCTAGGTTCATACGACCTGAATTGACCTCGACACCATTCTCATCCTTCCATCCTTGGAGGAAGGAGCGACAACCCATAGGAACCTTGAAAGAACCTGTCAGCTCGATAATCTTATCATAGGACAAGACATCTGGGTACATCCGCTTGGTTGCACACTCAAGAGCCAACTGTTTGATGTCGTAGTTAGGTGAACCTTCCTCTAAGTTAAGTCCTCTTTTTAGCGTAAAGATGAGTTTAGGGAAAATGGCTGTTCGATGTTCTGAACCAAGACCCTTGATACGAATGGTCAAAATAGCTTTTTGAATTTCACGCTCAAAACGACTGGTTCCCAGACCAAAACCTAGCGAAGTAAAAGGTGTTTGGCCATTTGAAGTGAAGAGAGTGTTGATTTCATACTCGAGAGATTGCATGGCATCGTAGATGTCCTTTTGCGTTTTCTTCCAAGCGTAATCTTCCCGTTTATCAGGCAGGACCCACTCTTCCGCATCCTTGAGGTGTTTCTGGTAATTCTTCTCTGCATAAGGAGCCAAGACTTCATCGATACGGTCAGCTGAACAGCCCCCGTACTGGCTAGAAGCAACGTTTGCGATGATTTGTGAAATTTGAGCTGTCGCAGTCTGGATAGACTTGGGACTTTCTACCTCCGCATTTCCAATCTTAAAACCATTTTCCAACATGCCTTTAAAATCAATCAAACAGCAGTTGGTCATAGGAGTATAGGGGCTGTAGTCCAAGTCATGATAGTGGATATCCCCTTTTTGGTGAGCATTGGCTACGTGCTTAGGAAGCATTTGCAGCCCGATTGATTTTCCCACAATCCCTGCTGTCAAATCACGCTGGGTATTAAAGACATCGCTGTCTTTATTGGCATTTTCATTGACAACTGCCTGATCTTTATTGAGCAGCTTATGGATACTAAAGTTGATATCTGTCGCTTTTGAGCGCTCAAAATCCCTTTGTGTCCGATAAGTGATATACTCCTCAGCCAAGGCATATTCTTTGGCTTCAAGGAGTTCATGTTCTACGACATTCTGAATTTCGTAAATCTTAACACCTTGAGGGAAGCGACTGTGAATTTCAGTGACGATTCTTTCAACCAGACCATTTAGGCGTTTTTCTACTAGAGGCGTAAGGTCCATAACTTTTTCTGCCGCCTTGTGGAGAGCCTTGTCAATCTTGTCTACATCAAACACTACACGTCTACCATCTCGTTTTTCAACGAACAAGGTGGGAACGGTTGCAAGCTTTTCTTCTAATACAATCATATCCATGCTCTTTTCTAAAATATTGTTGAATAGTTTATATTCAGTATTATACCACTCTAAAAATAAAAATCAATATCTTGTGTCAAAAATCCTAAAATTTTTAAAATTCCACAAGATATTGATTTTTTATTTAGATTTATAAAGTTTGAATTCACTAGTATCTGTCTGAACAAGCTCATATTTTTCGCTGAGCCAGCTCTCTACATCCGACCACAAGGCAACTTTTTGATTGACCATAATCATCTTTGGTTGATTTTCTTTTAGATCATTCATCAGTTTAGTTTTATTTTCGTCGCTTGCGGTATAGAGTGTTGGTGTCACTAGAGAAGTCGGCGCCAAGCGCTCACTTGCACGATAGAAATCTGGGCGATCATCCCAAGCATAGACACGATCCTCAGAACTCGTTTGCTGTTTGACCACACTAGCAAGACGTTCTCTCTCCTGATAAGTCGCCGGATGTGAAAGGTAGCGACTCAGGATAGGAAGAGCAATGAGGTAGGCAAGGGCAAACAGTGGCAGATAGAAATTCCCTTTAATAAAAGAGGCTTTTTCCTCACGTCTTCTACGACGACTCCCTCCCTCCGAAACATCTTCCTTGATCCCTGTCAGAAGGAGCAAGACCAAGAAAGGAAGAAGAATAACGAGACGAGTACCATTGACAGGTTCATTTGAGAGAATCAAGATTCCCAAAGAAAGCAATAAGCCCAAGCTAGCAGCAATTGATAAGGCATATTGCTTGGCTGGTTTTGACTGGAACAAACCAGTAAAGAGCAAACTAAGGGAACCTAGCCCCACTGCAAGCAAGCCATAGAAAGTCGTGTTTTCAAGTAAACGCGAATTTGAAAAAAGGCTAAGAGTATTTACTGGATATAAGGTCTGGCTAATAGCATCCCCAAAACTACCTGTCCACACTGTATAGTAGCCCAAAGGATAGAATAAGAGTGAGAATCCTAAGGCTGACGCAAAGAACTGATATAACCCGTGAACAAAGTGACCTTTACCTAGATTAAAGCCAATGATGCCTAGAGCCAGTACAGCCGCAAACAAGGTGGTTGGAATCGGCGCAAGGAAGAAAGCAAGAGCAAGACTCATCCCCACTCTTACAAATCCTTTGTCATCATTTGGATAAGCTAAGTAGTTCGTAACAACACTCAATGAATAAAATAGGAAAGGCAAGGCTAGCAAGAGAGCATAGCCACCACCAAAAGCGAGTCCTGCCACTAACAAATAGAACACAAATACCAGCTTCTTGGCTTCTTCTACTTGACCAGTAAGAGCATCTGCAGATTTAAAAAGGAAAACACCTGCTCCAAACAAGGCCAACCACTCAACCAAAGCAAGCAGAATACTTCCTAGGGAAAGATAGGTTAGCAAGTAATAGAGCAATCCATTCGTTCCAAAGTAATCTGTATACATTTGACCATTTTGATGCAAGGCCCAACCGGTATAAAGATCCTGAGTTTGTTGCGGACTGACTAAACCAAAAATAAAAGGCAGGACAACCGAAATGGCTGTGGCCACTAAACTCCAAAGCATGATACTAAAAAAGGGAATGGGAACTCCTTCTCTCTTTTCTGGCGCTGACCAGTCTTGGTAATGAGATTCTTCTTGTTTCTCATCTATTTTCCCGTATACGTTCATTCAATTTCTCCTCTAAGTTTATCTGTTTTAGTATATCAAAATCTTACAGGAATGTCAGCTTGGGATTGATATTTGCTGAATTTCTTATCCAATATCGCAAAGCGTTCGATTTCACGAAAACGGTGAAATCGACTATCTCTATACTCTCTGATAAAATCATCATCTTCTAAATTAATCATGGTTTTCTCCTTTACTTATCTATTCGTAAGAAGACAAAAAAGACCCAGCCTTGGGCTAGATCTCGATGGATAGTTAGAGCATGGGTGCAAACAACTGGACAATTTCCTTGATGAGGCTTTGATACCAGCTGGTTTTGATGGTGTGGGGATAAATTTCTTGAGAAACTTTAAAAATCTCTTCGAAGTCCCTTTCAATATCGATGATGGATTGTGTTCTATAAAGCAAGACGGCATTTTCATAGTGGTGGAGCAAGCTACGATAGTCAAAATTGATGGTTCCCACTGTTGCTGCTTCTCCATCGACCAGCATTTGCTTGCTATGAAGAAAGCCGGGACTGTACTCATAAATGCGAACTCCAGCAGACAACAAGTCTGGATAAGCTCCTCGAGTAACTAACTGAATAACCTTCTTATCTGGGATGCACGGCGTCACAATTCGCACATCTACCCCTCTCATAGCTGCATTTTTGATACTTTCAGTTAGATCGTAGTCAGCAATCAGATAGGGAGTCGTAATGTAGACGTAATCTGTAGCTTGGTTGATAAGATTTTGGTAGACCGTTTTTCCAACTTGAGCTCGGTAGATGGGTTTTGGCCCACTACTATAGGGAATACAGAGCCCCATCCCATCTTTGGGGTAATTTTCTAGATGGTATTGGTCAAAGTCACTAATTTCTCCACGGTTGATATACCATGCAGATAAAAAGAGTCTGGTAAAAGCCTTAACTGCCGGTCCATCCAGACGAATACCGCTATCCTTCCAGTAATCAAAGCGTTCGATATGGTTGATATACTCATCGGCCAGATTGACACCACCTGTATAGGCAATTTGACCATCGATAATCATGATTTTACGGTGATCACGGTTGTTATATGCAACGGTCAAACGTGGAATCACCTTATTAAATTTGTGGGCTTCAATCCCTCGACCACGAAGCTGGATGGTGTAATCTCCAGGCAAGGTTGCCATACAACCAATATCATCATAGAGAAGCTTAACCTCTACTCCTTGAGCTGCCTTTTCTTCCAAAATCTCCAAAATACTATTCCACATCAAACCTTCTTCGATGATATAGTATTCGAGAAAGATAAATTTCTCCGCTTTCCTGAGATCCTCTAGCATCTGATGCCACATGCTTTCACCAGATGCAAAAAATTGTGTATCCGTTCGATCATAGACATCTGCATTCGTGTCCATGCTGAGGAGTGATTTGATAACTCCATATGCCGACTTGTCTTGTTCTTTTAACTCCAAACGGAGGGCTCTGCTATTGTCCTCTCGGTCAACCATTGATTGGAGCTGCTTTAGCTGCTTCAATTCTTTTTTAGATAAACGACGTTCTCCAAACATGATATAGAGCAAAGGACCAAATACTGGCACAAAGGCTACTAACAGCCATGTTACCTTACTCTCAGGATTCATGGATCGATTGACAATCGATACAATGGTCGCTAAGCTCACTAAAATGACTAGGATAATCCAGACAATTGGAGCCATTTGCCCTAGATAGAGAAATAAACCAAAGACTATAAACAACTCTGCCAACATGATAGTAATACTGAAACCATATTTGGACATGAGTAGCTGCATTTTTCTAGCTGTCATACATCCCCTTCCTTTTCTAACATTCTCCTTAACTGCTTGATAAACTACTGTTTCTACTAGTATACCTCAGTTCAGGGGTAGATGGCAACCTTTTGCCTTTTTCTATGCAAACTATTCCAAGAACTGCAAGATTCTTAAACTACACCCTTACTATTATGAAGCGTTTCCCTTTTTATCTTTTTAACTAGGGTATTAAGAGGCCTAAAAAGAACTACCAAAATGATAGTTCTTTCCAATATTATTTATATTTTGAGGAATTAGTCCCTTCCACTCTACTTGATTTTTAGAAGAGTTCTTTATAAAGAGCAATGGTCTCTTCTAAAGTTGGCATATAAGAAGTTTTACAAATATTTGTAAGCGTTTTAAATAAAAAGTTAGTAAAGAACAGCCAGCCCTTTTTTCAAGAAAAAAGCTCCAAAAAGATAGCTTTCATCTTATTGGAACTTTTACTTAATCATTATTGCTTAGTTAATACCACTCGGTCAGATGCCTCTCGGTCCATATCATCGATAATCAATTGATTACCATTAACCGTGTAAATTTTGACATCATCACCGATAATGACACGTTGATTTTCTGGCTCAAAGCTGACTTGCTTGATTTCCTTATCCCCATCTGGCTCGACCTCAGTCCATGTGCCAGTTTTACCTGTTACAACAAGAGTGATTTGGTCATTCTCATCTTTTCCAGTATAGGTACCATCGATATTCGTAGGTTGAGCTACAGTAGTGTCCTGACTTGAGGACGCCTGTGGTTGGCTGGCACTTGTAGCAGCACTAGAAGATGACTCTTGTTGAGTAGATGGTTGTTGAGCAGATTGCTGGGTAGGTGCTTGTGTCTTAGATCCACAAGCTGTTAAAAGACTAAGAATTGCTAGGGAAGCAATAGAAAGTGTGAATGTTTTTGTTTTCATAGCGATTTCCTTTCTTTTGTGCCAATGTTTTGCTGGATCAGTTTCCAGATGCACCTCCTACCTCAAGTATAACAACTTAAGCCTAGAAGGTCAACCAATCTCATCACTTCCTAGCAAACTCGCTCGGACTTCTGAGATAAAGTAGAGGGATCCCGTCACGAAAAGCAAGTCCTGATCATTGGCCTTTTCTTCAAATTCTCTGATAAAGTCCCCATAGGAAGAAATCAAATCGTAACCCGCCACATCCTTCTCATCCAAGGAGCCTTGGTAGTCAAAGCCCGTTACCTTAAGTTCCACCTGAGGCAACTGCTCCATTAGATAGCCTAGCATCCCCTGATAATCCTTGCGTTTAAGAGCTCCAAAAAGGATGCGAACTTGATAGCCTTGCTGGATTTCCCCCTGGATAAACTCTACTAGACGAGTCAAGGCTGGCAGATTGTGAGCCCCATCTAGATAGAGTTGCGGGCGAATCCGTTCCAATCGACCTGCCCAATGTGTCTCCTTCAAAGCCCGTCTAACAAACTCTTCTTCGACCCTTTCACCTCTTGAAGCTATAAACAGAAGAAAAGTTTGTAAAGCCAAGGCGGCATTTTCCTGCTGATAAACACCCTCCAAACTGATTTCAAGCTGTGAAAAGCTTGCTAGGCTACTTGAAAAATCCCCAGCAGTCAAGGTGAAGTCTCGCCCAGCTTGATAAAGTTCAACAGCTAACTCTCTTGCTCTTTTTTGACAGACAAGCTCCGCTTCTGGAGCAAGTTTAGCAATGACCGCCTTCTTGCCGGCCTTGAAAATACCAGCTTTCTGCTCGGCTATTTCCTTCAGACTATCTCCCAAGGTCTCCTGATGATCTAGCCCAATGGAAGTAATAACTGCAATCTCTCCTGTTACGACATTCGTTGTGTCAAGCAAACCACCAATCCCCACTTCTAGCAGAACTAGATCCACTCCCTGCTCTTTAAAGTAAAGCAAGGCAATCAAGGTCAACAACTCAAAGAAAGACAATTGATCATGTGTTTCTAAGAGAGTTTTCTCCATCTCCTTGACTTGGTTAGCTATACGGACAAAGTCTTCCTCCGCGATCGGCTGTCCATTGATACAGATTCGATCATGGATACTGACGATGTGAGGAGAGGTAAAAGTACCAACTTTTTTACCATGAGCAACAAACAACTCCCTCATAAAGGCAATAGTTGACCCTTTACCGTTAGTCCCTGTTACGTGGATAATAGGATAAGTCTTCTCTGGATTCCCCAGCAAATCCACAGCTCGCTGCATTCGTCCAAGACCAGATCTAAAGTTTAAACCAATCCGACTATGAAGCCATTCTTCTACTTCAAACATACATGTCTCCTTAACAACAATCCAATCAACTAGCGCACTAAAGTTTTACTGTAAATAAAAAGCGAGGCCGGGACAACAATCCCAACCTCTTACCTGGTTAGCTAATCACTAGCTACTATGAATTTCAACGTGGGCTAAAAACATCCCCCGGACATTCCTGCGTTTCTAATTTCTGGCTCAGGGCTAAAAACATCCACTGGATATTCCAACTCTTCTAATTTTCAGGAGTTGGGCTAAAAACGTTCCCCGAACGTTTTTACTCCTCCATAAAGCTATTGAAGACTTCTTCAATCATGTTCCATTCGTCTTCTGAGTCTTCTGGAATTGGTTGCAATTCGCCTTCTGTTCCATCTTCATTTTCAGTGAATGAGTAGGCTTGGATTTCAACTTGCCCGTCTTCGTCTTCTTCTGCGTTAACTGGTACAAGCAGAACATAGTTCTTACCAAATTCTTCTTTTCCATCAATGGTCAAAAGGATTTCAAATAAAGTTTCATTTCCTTGTTCATCAACAAGTGTAATCAATTCACGTTCTTCGTGATCGTGGTTGTGATCGTGTGACATAGTTTCTCCTCTGTCTTAAAATTTTCTATCTAAATAATTTTGCAAAATCAGCTGAGCAGCCAACTTATCAATAACTTTCTTGCGTTTGTTACGGCTGATATCTGCTTGTTCAATCAACATACGCTCCGCAGCGACCGTTGTCAAACGCTCATCTTGATAGTCTACTGGCAAACCAAAGAGTTCTTTTAGCTTGGCACCATAGGCTTGACTGGCTTCTACTCGCGGACCGCTGGTATTGTTCATGTTTTTGGGCAGACCCACTACAAAGCGCTCCACCTTATAGCTGTCAACCAATTCCTTGATCCGGTCAAAACCAAACTGGCCCTGATCCTCATTAATCTGGATGATTTCAAGTCCTTGAGCAGTGAAGCCTAGGGGATCGCTAATGGCAACGCCCACTGTTTTTGAACCGACGTCCAATCCCATAATTCTCATAGATTATAGATCGACTCCTTGTCCTTTAAGGTAGTAGCGTACCAATTCTTCAACGATTTCATCACGCTCATACTTACGGATTTGATTTCGTGCATTGTTATAACGAGGAACGTAGGCAGGGTCACCACTCAATACATAACCGACGATCTGGTTAATCGGATTGTAGCCCTTGTCGTTCAACGAAGCATAGACGTCTGTCAACGTTTCGCTAATTTCTTTCTTATTGGAATCATCCAATTTAAACCGTACAGTTTCTTCAGTAAATCCCATTCTAACACCCTCTTTCCTTAGAATATTACTATTATAGCATATTTCCTTACGTTCTACAAATAAATCAGTTTGTTTATTTGGATTTTCTTACTGTTCTACCGCCCCATTTGCCACTCTGTCAGCAATATACTGGCTAGGTTCGTTTTTTAAGAGATTTTCAAGACCGATATTTTTTAAATATTCCAGCTGAGATGCCTTTTTGACATCCAAAACTTGAAAATCATAAGTCGTTGTGGTCTGGATTTCTGCCTCGCTGAGTAGCTTGGTTTCCAGTGTAAATCCAGCTAGTTTGCGTACCTCTTGGATGGTCTCATCCTTCTCTTCAGCTTCTAGAAGCGCTTTTTGCGTTTCCTCTAGGCCGTTTTCAGAGATAAAGGTCTTGAGTTCGTCCCCGACAGGTCGTTTTTGCTGGATGGTCAAGGTCAAAAACTGACTGCCTTTATAAGTAATCGTTTGAGTCTGTTGCGTTCCATTTTCCGACTTTGGCATTAGCAAGGTCTTAGTGACAACCGTATTCTTTTCGGCATTGTCCAAAACGGGAAGGTTTGATTGGAGAGGTTCAGATGCTGTTGTGGAAGCAGCAGGAGTTTCCTTTTTTTGCCCACATCCCGCAAGCAAAAAGAGGAGAGCAAAACTAGCAATTAGTAACTTTTTCATAATTCCTCACATGATTTTAAAACAAAAGAGCAAACAAGGCCAGGAGTCACTCCCAGCCTTGATGTTTTATAGAGCTGCACGTAGACGTGCTTCTGCATTTTCTACATTACGGACAGAGCGTGGCAAGAAGGCACGGATATCATCTTCTTTATAGCCGACTTGCAGGCGCTTCTCATCAACGAGAATCGGACTCTTTAAGATTCGTGGTGTTTCCATGATTAAGTTGAGCACTTCATTGACACTCAAATCTTCAATGTCAACTCCAAGTGCTTTAGCGTAGCGGTTTTTCGATGAAACGATACTGGCAATACCATTATCTGTTTTCGTGAGAATATCTAATAACTCTTCTCTTGTAATTCCTTCTTTACCGAGATTTTGTTCTTTATAACTTAACTGGTGGGCATTGAGCCAGGTTTTCGCTTTTTTACAGCTAGTACAACTTGAGACTGTATAAATTTTGATCATGTACCTACCCCTTTCGCTACATGTTACTATCAGTTTAGTCTATTATACCATAAAAAACATCCGACTTGCGACCTATTTTTAAAAAAATTTAACTTTTTTAGCGATTTTCATACTTTTTTCTTGACAAAATCAATTTATAGCCAACTTTTAAATTTTTTGATATACAATCGTTTCACAACTGTAACACTTATCATATAGAGGACGATAATCAAAAGCAAAAAGAGGAAATAAATTGGTTCCAAAGGGGCTAAATGAAGAAGGCTAGCAATTGAAGAGTAGGGAAGGAAGGTCACAAAACTGGCTGCTAGCATGCTTGTTCTAAGAACAAACCATGATGGACGACTTTGTAAGAAAGGAAGTTTTGCTGAACGAAGCATATGGATTACCATGGTTTGGGACCACATGGATTCAATGAACCAACCTGTCTGGAACAAGATGATAAAGCCCGTTGCAGACTCTGCTCCGTGGACATAGGCTTGACCTGTCGCCGTTGGAACAATGACAAAATAGAGCAAGATAAAGGTCAAAATATCAAAGATAGAAGAAATCGGACCCATCCAAATCATAAAGCGAGTAATAGACTTGGCTTCCCACTTATGAGGATGCTTCAAAAAGTCTTCATCCACATTATCAAATGGCAAGGCAATGCAAGAAAGATCGTAGACTAGGTTTAAGACAATCAAGTGAATCGGAGCCATTGGCAGGAAAGGTAAAAAGATACCAGACACTAAAAGAGAGAAAATGTTCCCGAAATTAGAGCTGACCGTCATCTTGATATATTTGGTCATATTAGCATAGACTTTGCGTCCTTCAACCAGCCCTTTTTCAAGCACCATCAAATCCTTATCTAGCAAAATGACATCAGCCGTTTCTTTGGCAATATCTACTGCAGTATCAACAGAAATCCCCACATCTGCTACTTTCATTGAAGGGGCATCATTGATCCCATCTCCCATATAGCCGACACAATGTCCATTCGATTTGATTTGTAAAATGATTCGTGCTTTTTGATCCGGAGAAAGTTTGGCAAAGACAGTCACCTTCTCAACTGCTTGGGCCAACTCTTCGTCCGTCATGGCGTCAATATCAGAACCCAACAAGATTTGATCAACGTCTAGACCAACTTTTTCGCAAACTGCTTGGGTTACCTTCTCATTGTCCCCCGTCAAGATCTTTGTTTGAACACCGTGTTCTAACAAAGCTTGGATAGCAGGTGCTGCTGATGGTTTTGGTGGATCTAGAAAGGCAAGATATCCTGTTAGAATCATCTCTTTTTCATCTTCAACTGAGTAAGCAAAACCTTCTTTTAGGCCTGTTTTATAGGCGACTCCCAAGACTCGTAAGCCTTGCTGGTTGAGTTGGTCTACTTCTTTTAATATTTCCACTCGGATATCATCTGTCAGAGGACTAATCTGACCTTGATATTCCACATGGGTTGAAATCGCAAGCATTTCCTCTAGGGCACCCTTGGTTACCAAACTAACAACTTCGTTTTCATCCTTGACGATGACACTCATCCGTCTGCGTTCAAAGTCAAATGGAAGTTCATCGATTTTTTGGAAGCTAGTATCCAAATTTTGTAGAATATCGTGTTCTTTAGCTTCTTTTTCAGTTCTACTGATAATGGCACGGTCCATCAAGTTTTTCAAACCGGTTTGAAAATAGGAATTGAGATAGGCACGTCTCAACACAGACAAATCCAAATCTCCATGTATATCCAAAGGATATTCAAGGACAATTTCGTCTTGGGTAAGTGTTCCTGTTTTATCCGTGCATAGGATATCAATAGCACCTAGATCTTGTATGGCATTGAGTTTCTTGATAACCACTTTTTCCTTGGCCATGATAATGGAGCCTTTTGCTAAACTAGCCGTGATGATCATAGGAAGCATCTCAGGTGTCAATCCAACACCAACACTCAGTGCAAACACGCCTGCTTCCAGCCAGTCGCCATCTGTCAAGCCATTGGAGAGAAACACGATGGGAACCATGACTAGCATCAAACGGATTAAGAGCCAAGAGATACTGTTCATCTCCCGCTCAAAAGAGGTTGGTTCGTCATAGGTATTGAGGGTTTGCTCGATTTCTCCCATCATGGTGTCATCACCGACAGCTAGAATCAAAGCCTTGGCGCTTCCTGATATCACATTGGTTCCCATAAAAGCGAGCGCTTCTGCTTCTAGCAGACTATCAAAATTTGACTGACTCATTTTTGACAAGGCTAGTTTTTCAACCGAGTCACTTTCACCTGTCAAACCAGACTGTTGAACAAAGAAATCACGTGATTCAATTAAAATGAGGTCTGCTGGAATCATGTCCCCAGCACTTAATTTGACTATATCTCCAACGACCAAATCTTCAATTGCGACCTCTAAACTCTGGTCTTCGCGAATTACTGTGGCTGTGTTCACAATCATTTTTGATAGATTGGTCGCAGCCTTGTCACTCCGCAATTCTTGGACAAAGCGTATGCCACCAGAGATTAGAACGAGAACGACAATGATGATAGAGGTCGTCGGATCTTCTTGTCCAGGCTTTGCCAACCAGACATTGGTCACCATGGAAATCATAGCAATGACAAGAAGGATGATTGTAAATGGATTGATAATAGATTCGTAAATCTTTTTAAAAATACTGTCTTCTTGACCCTTGGTGATGGTGTTTTCGCCATATAGGTAACGATTTTTCTCCACCTGCTCCTCAGTCAAGCCTGTTAGACTTGTCTTATAAAAAGATAGAGTTTCTTTTAAAGGTGTGTGAATAGCTACTGCTAATCTTTCTTTTGTAGTTTTCATTGGTTTCTCCTATCTGTATGAATAATGTGTTTCATACACAGAGACCAATCACTTTATAAGGGCAGAACGACACAAATCAGCGATTGGCTGTGTATGTGCGGTTCTGGATGATCGTCAATTTGCATCGTTTGTCTCCTTTCCTTGTTCTAAAACAGTAGAAAATCCCACCATAAAATGGCAGGATTAAAAAACTAATTATCTGTTTTTTCGTTCAAGCTTTAACTCCATAGGGCGATGTAATGAGCTTAGTCTTGGCCTTCGCGACCAGGACTGTTGACCAACGAGTAGTGTCTCCACTGCTTTGCGGTAGTCATCCGTATCCCTATGGTAGCCTCACCTACCGTTTTCGTCTTTCAGTATAAACCTTTAGAATATAAAAGTCAACGATTTATCATAATTTTCTTAAATAATAATTAATTCCTTCGGTGCTAAAGTCAACAATTCGCAACCTGTCTCTGTGATCAAGATATCATCTTCGATACGAACCCCGTATTTCCCTTCGATATAAATACCTGGTTCATCAGTCAAGGTCATGCCAGACTTAATAGTTTCAGTAGAAGTTTGGCTAAAGTAGGGTTCCTCATGGATATCGAGACCAATACCATGTCCGATACCATGGGTAAAGTAGTCGCCATAGCCTGCCTCGATGATAATATCACGAGGAATTTTGTCAAAGTCGCGGAAACCTAGACCTGCCTTGGCTTGGTCAATCAAGGCTTGGTTGGCTTTCAGAACCGTATTGTAAATCTCTGCCTGCTCATCACTGACATGCCCAAGATAAATAGTCCGTGTCATATCGCTGACATAGTGGTCGTAGAGACAGCCGAAGTCCATGGTGATGGCTTCTCCCAGCTCTACGGGTTTATGCATGGGGTGGGCATGTGGTTTGGAAGAGTTGATGCCACTTGCTAGAATGGTATCAAAAGACAAGCCTGCCGCTCCTAGCTCACGCATGCGGAAATCAAGGAAGTTGGCAATTTCAATTTCAGTTTTTCCTGGTTTGATAAAGTCAAGTGCATCGTGGAAAGCTTGGTCTGAGATTGAACATGCCTTGCGAATAGTCGCAATCTCCTTCTCATCCTTAATCATACGAAGCGCTTCAACAAACTGAGTCTGCGGAAGCAAGTCCAAACCTTCAAATGCTGCCTGCATACGATGATAGTAAGAGACCGAAATCTCATCTTCAAAACCGACGCGAGACAATCCCATATCCTTGACAATTCCTGCAATGACAGCCAACTCATCGCGGTCAGCCACAATCTCAAAACCTGTCACTTCTTGCTTAGCAGCAATGATATAGCGAGAGTCTGTCACCAAGACCTGACGATCACGACTGATAAAGACGGTTCCGTTTGAACCCCAAAAACCAGTCAAATAATAGACATTTTTAAGGTTGTTGATGATGATCCCATCTAGTTCTTTTTCTTGCATTTTAGCTAAAAATGCTTGCACACGTTTATTCATGATCTAACTTTCCTTTCAAATAGTGTCCTGTGTAGCTGGCTTCATTGGCCGCTACTTCTTCGGGAGTTCCTGTTGCGATGATGGTTCCACCACCGACACCGCCTTCAGGTCCCAAGTCGATGATATGGTCTGCTGTTTTAATAACATCCAGATTATGTTCGATAACAAGGACTGTATTGCCATCGTCGACAAAGCGAGCCAAGACTTTAAGCAAGCGAGCGATGTCCTCTGTATGAAGCCCTGTCGTCGGCTCATCCAGAATATAGAAGGATTTACCTGTCGAGCGTTTGTGGAGCTCACTAGCCAACTTCATACGCTGGGCTTCTCCCCCAGAAAGGGTGGTAGCTGGTTGACCTAGCGTTACATAGCCCAGTCCGACATCCTTGATGGTCTGAAGTTTGCGTTGAATCTTGGGAATGTGTTGGAAGAATTCCACCGCATCGTTGACGGTCATGTCCAAGACCTGCGAGATGTTCTTTTCCTTGTAGTGAACTTCTAAGGTTTCACTGTTGTAGCGAGTTCCGTGGCAGACTTCACAAGCCACGTATACATCTGGCAAGAAGTGCATCTCGATCTTGATAATCCCGTCACCTGAGCAGGCTTCGCAACGACCACCCTTGACGTTGAAACTGAAACGGCCCTTCTTGTAGCCTCGAATCTTGGCCTCATTTGTCTGAGCAAAGAGGTCACGGATGTCGTCAAAAACTCCCGTATAGGTAGCAGGGTTAGACCTCGGCGTCCGTCCGATTGGGCTTTGGTCAATATCAATCAGACGATCGACATGCTCAATCCCTGTGATGGTTTTAAACTTACCAGGTTTGTCTGAATTGCGGTTGAGTTTTTGAGCAATGGCTTTTTTGAGAATGCTGTTGATTAGGGTCGATTTCCCTGAACCCGATACCCCCGTTACTGCGATGAACTTCCCTAGCGGGAAGCGAGCGGTGATATTTTGCAAGTTGTTCTCACGCGCTCCTGTCACCTCGATAAAGCGACCATTTCCTACACGACGCACGTCTGGTACCGGAATGGCACGTTTACCTGATAGATATTGGCCTGTGATGGACTTGCTGTTGCGAGCCACTTGCTTAGGCGTACCTGCAGCGACAATCTCCCCACCAAAGGCTCCCGCACCAGGACCGACGTCGATTAGATAATCTGCCTCACGCATAGTATCTTCGTCATGTTCCACTACGATAAGGGTATTTCCTAAATCACGCATCTTTTTCAAACTTGCAATCAAGCGGTCATTATCCCTCTGGTGAAGACCAATGGACGGCTCATCCAGGATATAAAGGACACCTGATAGGTTGGACCCAATCTGGGTTGCCAAGCGAATACGCTGACTCTCCCCACCTGAAAGGGTTCCTGCCGAACGTGACAGAGTCAGATAGTTGAGGCCTACGTTATTGAGGAAGGTCAAGCGATCCTTGATTTCCTTGAGAATGGGACGGGCGATAATGGCTTCATTTTCAGACAGAGTCAACTGGCTGACCAACTCCAAGTGATCGGCGATTGAGAGGTCTGAAATTTCTCCGATATGTGGCCCTTTCTCCCCACCCACACGGACAGACAAGGCCTGGTCATTGAGACGGTAGCCGTGACAAGTTCCGCAGGTCAGTTCATTCATATAGAGGCGCATCTGGGTGCGCGTGTAATCACTATTGGTTTCATGGTAACGGCGCTTGATATTTCTGATAACACCTTCAAAAGGAATGTCGATATCACGGACTCCACCGAATTCATTCTCATAGTGGAAATGGAATTCTCTCCCATCTGAACCATAGAAAATGAGATGTTTATCCTCCTCAGATAAATCCTCAAAAGGCGTATCCATATCCACTCCAAAGGCTGTCATGGCCTGCTCTAGCATGTTTGGATAGTAGTTGGATGAGATAGGATTCCAAGGTGCTAAGGCTCCCTCACGAAGGGTCTTGCTAGCATCTGGTACAACTAAATCTGTATCAACCTCTAGCTTGATTCCCAAGCCATCACACTCACTACATGAACCAAATGGTGCATTGAAGGAGAAGAGACGAGGTTCTAGTTCTGGAACGGTAAAGCCACAAACTGGACAAGCATAGTGTTCTGAAAAGAGGAGCTCGGAATCATCCATAGTATCAATGACCACATAGCCTTCCGCGATACGAAGGGCCGCCTCAACGGAGTCAAAGAGACGGCTTCGAATGCCCTCCTTGATGACAATACGGTCGACCACAACATCGATATCATGTTGCTTACTCTTAGACAGCTCAGGCACTTCGGTCACATCATAGACCTCCCCATCCACTCGGACTCGGACATAGCCATCTTTCTGAACCTTCTCAATGACGCTCTTATGTTGCCCTTTTTTCTTGCGGATGACAGGGGCCAAAATCTGCAAGCGTTGGCGTTCTGGCAACTCTAAGACCTTATCCACGATTTGCTCAACAGAAGAAGCCTTGATAGCCCCATGTCCGTTGATACAGTATGGCGTCCCCACACGTGCATAGAGGAGACGCAGATAATCATTAATTTCAGTCGTCGTTCCCACGGTCGAGCGTGGATTTTTGCTGGTAGTTTTCTGGTCAATGGAAATAGCAGGGCTGAGACCATCGATAGAATCCACATCTGGTTTTTCCATATTGCCCAAGAACTGACGAGCATAGGCTGACAGGCTTTCAACGTAGCGACGTTGCCCTTCTGCATAAAGGGTATCAAAGGCTAAACTAGACTTTCCTGATCCAGATAGTCCCGTCACCACAACTAGCTTGTCACGCGGAATTTCCACATCTATATTTTTTAAATTATGGGCGCGTGCCCCATGGATGACAATCTTATCTTGCATATTACTTCTTTCTAGTTCATTGTTGCTTTCCATTATACCAAAAAAAGTGAAATTCTATTACCAAAAACGCCGAATTTGTAGTATAATAGTACGGTGTCAAAAATCACTGTAACACGGAATAGATTAGGAAAGGATAGGAGATATGAAACAAGTCTTTCTCTCAACGACAACTGAATTTAAAGAGATCGATACGCTCCAGCCGGGCACTTGGATCAATCTCGTCAATCCTACCCAAAGCGAATCGATGGAAATCGCCTCGGCCTTTGATATTGATATCGCGGACCTCCGTGCACCACTCGATGCGGAAGAAATGTCCCGTATCACGATTGAAGATGAATACACCTTGATCATCGTGGACGTTCCAATCACAGAGGAAAGAAATAACCGTACCTACTATGTGACGATTCCCTTGGGGATTATCATCACAGAAGAGGCTATCATCACTACTTGCTTGGAGCCTCTGCCACTTCTTGATGTCTTTATCAATCGTAGACTTCGGAATTTCTATACCTTCATGCGTTCGCGCTTCATCTTCCAAATCCTCTATCGCAATGCGGAGATTTACTTGACTGCCCTCCGTTCTATCGAACGTAAGAGCGAGCAAATCGAAAGCCAACTTCACAAATCTACTCGAAATGAAGAATTGATTGAACTCATGGAATTGGAAAAGACCATCGTCTACTTCAAAGCCTCTCTTAAGACAAACGAGCGCGTGATTAAAAAGTTGACCAGCGCAACTAGCAATATCAAGAAATACCTTGAAGACGAAGATCTACTGGAAGATACCTTGATTGAAACGCAACAGGCCATCGAGATGGCGGATATCTATGGAAATGTCCTTCACTCTATGACAGAGACCTTTGCCTCTATCATTTCCAACAACCAGAACAATATCATGAAAACCTTGGCCCTCGTGACCATCGTTATGTCCATCCCGACCATGATCTTCTCGGCCTACGGTATGAACTTTAAGGATAATGAAATTCCTTTAAACGGGGAACCGCATGCTTTCTGGCTCATCGTCTTTATCGCCTTTGCTTTGAGTGTTTCTCTCACTCTTTACCTCATCCATAAAAAATGGTTCTAAACAGGAGTTATTATGTCACAGATTGATTTAAAAGATTTAACAAAGAAAAATCAGGAATTTATCCATATTGCCACCCAGCAATTTCTCAAGGACGGAAAAACAGATGCCGAAATCAAGGCTATCCTTGAAGAAGTCATTCCTCATATCCTTGAGGAGCAACCAAAAGGAGTGACAGCACGTTCTATCTACGGAGCACCAACTCACTGGGCTCATAGCTTCAGCGAAAAAGAGCAATACGAAAAAGAACATCCAAAAGAAAACGACGATCCAAAATTGATGATGTTGGATTCAGCCCTTTTCATCACAGGATTATTTGCAGTAGTTAGCGCCTTGATGAGCTTCTTCTCAAACCAACCTGTGGCCTACGGATTGGTAACACTTATCAGTGTAGGGGCCTTTGGTGGAGTTGCCTTCTATCTTCTCTACCACTTCATTTACCGCTACTACGGACCAGATACTGACCGTAGCCAACGCCCACCATTCTGGAAATCACTTTTGGTTATGTTAGCAACCATGTTTGCCTGGGTCTTCATCCTCTTCTTGAGTAACTTCCTTCCACAAGCCATTAACATCAGTCTCCCACCACTTGTTTTATTGGTGATTGGAGGAGCTCTCCTTGCCCTACGTTTCTACCTCAAAAAACGTTTCAACATTAAGAGCGCAAGTGCAGGACCAGCTAGATATTAAGATAAACAAAAAAGTAGTGTGTTTTGTAGACAGACTACTTTTATTATGGCTCCAAAGTATTTTTTGATTCTCCAAAGAAAAGTAGCTACATTTTCTAAAAACGTTCTAATGTAAAGGCTTCCCTTAGAATCCCAAGGTTTTATCCTTGAATCCAAGTTGTTTTTCTGTTATGCTAATAAAGTAATAAGGAGAAATATATATGACTAAACAGAGAATTAATCAAATTGTTGGTTCAATTGGTGCCTTTATCGGGATTATTGTATTTATAGCCTACATCCCCCAAATTTTTGCCAATTTACAAGGGAACAAAGCTCAACCATTCCAACCTTTATCAGCAGCAGTCTCTTGCTTAATCTGGGTCATTTATGGATGGACAAAAGAGCCTAAGAAAGACTGGATTCTAATCATTCCAAACTCGGCTGGGGTTATCCTTGGCGGACTGACCTTCCTTACTGCTCTATAAGAAATTAACTACTATAAAAGCAACCACATGATTGGTTGCTTTTTTGCTTACTTTCTTGATCTAAAAGCCTTCTTCTGACTCTAATTCTTGTTGTTTTCCCTCATCTTTTGTGATACAATAGCATCAATTTTTTCTAGGAGGATAATATATGACTTCTACTATTGGTATTATAAGTTTATCTAGTGGGATTATCGGAGAAGACTTTGTCAAACACGAAATGGACTTGGGTGTCCAACGTCTCAAGGGCCTCGGACTCAATCCTATCTTTTTACCCCATTCGCTAAAAGGCTTAGACTTTATCAAAGAACATCCTGAAGCTCGTGCGGAGGATTTGATGCAGGCATTTTCTGATGAAAGCATCGACATGATCTTATGCGCCATCGGTGGAGACGATACCTATCGTTTATTGCCTTATCTTTTTGAAAATGACCAACTACAAAAGGTTATCAAACAAAAAATTTTTCTTGGCTTCTCGGATACAACTATGAACCACCTCATGTTGCATAAACTAGGAATCAAGACTTTTTATGGTCAATCCTTTTTAGCAGACATTTGTGAGTTAGACAAAGAAATGTTGCCATACAGCCTCCACTACTTCAAAGAATTGATTGAGACGGGAAGAATCTCGGAAATTCGACCTAGTGACGTTTGGTATGAGGAAAGAACTGACTTCAGTCCCAAAGCTTTGGGAATACCTCGTGTCAGCCATGCAAATACAGGTTTTGACTTGTTACAAGGAACTGCCCAGTTCGAGGGAAAAATCCTCGGTGGTTGCCTCGAATCCCTCTACGATATCTTTGACAACTCTCGATATGTAGACAGTACAGAACTCTGCCAAAAGTACAGACTCTTCCCTGACTTATCCGACTGGAAAGGAAAGATTCTATTGCTAGAAACAAGTGAAGAAAAGCCTGAACCTGATGATTTCAAAAAAATGTTGCAGGCTTTAAAAGAAACTGGGATATTTGAAGTCATCAGTGGACTCTTGGTCGGAAAACCTATGGATGAAACTTTCTATGACGACTATAAAGAGGCACTATTGGATATCATTGACAGCAATACCCCGATTGTCTATAATCTAAACGTTGGTCATGTCACACCAAGAGCAATTGTTCCCTTTGGAGTCCACGCGTATGTAGACGCAACGGATCAAGTCATTCGCTTTGACTATAACAAAGAAAGCTGAGATGAATTTCTCAGCTTTTTCTCATTATCATTACTGGCATTTTCGTCACATACTACTGATAGCTAAAATGATGAAGGAGAGGCTATTCCCTAACATGTGAACAAATAGGGGATAGTAAATATTCTCCTTTTCTTTCACATAGATAATTGAAAAGGCAAGGCCACCACCTAGATATCCGACTGCACCGATCCACTCTGACAAGCTTAAATTATGCATATGAGTCAGAGCAAAAACAAGTCCTACCAGAATAATGCTTAGTAAACCTGGCAACTGTTTCTGCAAGTAATGCAATAAGAATTGACGGAAAAAGAGTTCTTCCACTATAGGGCCTATGATGCAGGCGAAAACGGCTATCAGTAGTGGTTGCTCTTGAAAGGTACTTTGAATATTCGACTGGTTTAGGCCTTGTCCATCTAGTCCCAAAAACCGTCTTAACATCTCTGATACAAAGCCAAAGACAACAGTCATCAGAATGAGAAAGAGCCAGCCTGTTAAGACGCCAAAGAAGAATTTTCTTTTCGTCTTTCTAATCTCATTCCATTGTTGAATCAATCTATCCTTGAACAAAAAAGAGCCATATAGAGCTAGTACTACATAAACTAGATAATTTGCAATAGCAGATGGCATCAAGAAAGCCAGCAATTTAACTCCATCAAATACAAAGAGAACTGTATAGAGAATCGCAAAAATCAGAATTCCCTTATTTTTGTTAGACATCACTTAATTCCCCTTCCATTGACAATCATTCTCGTGGTCGTCAATCAAACCTGCTGCTTGTAGAAAAGATAAAACGGCAACTGGGCCTGTGAACTTGAAACCTTGTTTTTTTAGATCTTTAGCTAATTTTTCAGACAAGGCTGTTTTAGCAGGTGCTAGGTGATAGTCAGGAACATCATTCACGATCGTTTTCCCCTTAACAAAGGACCAGAGATAAGCATCAAAAGAGCCAAAGGTTTTCTGGATTTGTAAAAATGCTTGGGCGTTGGCACGCGTCGCAAAGAGCTTGGCACGATTTCGGATGATGGCTAGATTCTCTAACAAGGCTTCCAACTCCCCATCTGTCATTTCCGCGACCGCTTGAATTTGATAGCCATGAAATGCTTCTCGGAATCCTTGACGTTTGTTTAGTACCGTTTCCCAAGATAGACCAGCCTGATAAGTCTCCATACAGAGCAGTTCAAAAAGAGCGCGGTCATCATGAAGAGGCTGTCCCCACTCCTGGTCGTGGTAGGCGATGTAGAGCGGATTGGTCATCTTGACCCACGAACAACGTTTTGGCATACTCTTCTCCTATTTGACCAACATTTTAAGGGCAGATTTGATATAGTTCTCTGCTGTATCCGTCGTCCCTTCAAAGAATTTCTTGATTTTCTTGAGCTCTGTTGCCTTGTAGCCTAACGCCAGCATGGCTTCCATAGCTTCTTCCAGTTCTTGATTTTCAGCACTGGCTTGCACAGCGACTTTGGCAGGAAGGTCATCACTAGCCACGACTACCTTGCCTTCCAAGTCCAGAACCATTTGCTGGGCTGTTTTCTTACCAATTTTAGGGAACTTGGTCAAGTAGGTGATGTTCTTAGTCTCGATGGCTTGAACCAGGCCAGCATTGTCATCGGCAGCAATGATTGCAAGAGCTGAAACAGGACCAATCCCTGAGACCGAAATCAGACTGAGGAAGAGTTTTTTCTCATCTTCTGAGCGAAAGCCGTAAAGCAGATGGGCATCCTCACGAACAACTTGATGCACATAAATCTGAGTTTCTTGATTGACCTGACCTGAGTAAGCATAGGGATTGGCTACATGCAAGATATAACCGATACCATTCGCCTCAAGGACGATATATTTAGCAGTGATTTTGATAATGATTCCTTTAAGATATTCGTACATAATTTTTTCTCCCTTATTTTGCCTATCTAGTATACCATATTTCCCCAAGACAGACTGCAACAAAAAGTGCAACCTCTGGTTGACAAATAGTACAGGAGATTGTATTCTCATTATAAGTAAAAATTGTTAGGATAGAAGTAGAAAAAGGAGGATAGAATAATGATACTCGCAGAAAAACTATTTGAGCTCAGAAAGGAAAAAGGTTGGTCCCAAGAAAAGCTAGCAGAACAAATCAATGTTTCTCGGCAAAGCATCTCCAAATGGGAGTCTGGACAAGTACTTCCTGAAATCGAAAAAATCATTGAATTAAGCAAGATTTTTCAAGTAACAACTGACTATCTCTTACTGGATGAAAACTTTGAAAAAGGTTCCACGGCAGTGATTTTGGAGGAAGATAAGGATAAATACTATAAAGAAGTTAAATCCTTTGGCCTCTGGCAAGTGATTTATATTTTCGTCTTAGCTCTGGCTATCTATCTCTTTTTAGCCGGTTCTAGTTTCCCAGCCGATTTCACTGCTTGGATCTGGCTAACCTTTGTTCTATTGATTGCTTCAGCGATTGCTATCAACAAGGCTCTTAAAACCAAACAACGTTATCTTGATAAGGTAATTGGTCTTGAGAATCCTTCAGACAAAGACGACTCTACAAAACCTTGAATCCCCTAATTCAGTTTTCGTAATATTTTTTTAGAAATGATCTTGTCAAGCAAGTGTAAACCTCGTGTCAAGTTGCCCATGTCCAATCAAGTTCCCACTTTGGAAAAACTAAAAAGCCTTGTTCGAAAAGGAACAAAGGCTTTTTGTGTTCTTAATATTTCCCCAACTCACGAAGACTGGTATGATTTTCCTGAATGCGTCGGAACATTTTTTCCATATCCGACTTGGTAAAATGCACCAAAACAGGACGGCCATGTGGACAGTTGTAAGGGTTATCACATTGAGAGAGCTGATAGAGGAGCTGTCTGGCTGAGTGGTCATCGATACGATGGTTGGCCTTGATAGACCGCTTGCAGGACATCATGATAGCCAGCTCTGCTCGGTATTTCTTGATAGAAACTTCCTTGGTCAAGAGCAGCATGTCACACATTTCATAGATACCAGACTCGATTTCTTCCTCTGCCATCCAAATAGGATGTTCACGCAGGATAAATTGATTTTCTCCGTACTCAGCTAGAAAGACACCCACTTCCTCTAAGAGAGGCATTCTTTCTCTGAGACGAAGGGCGTCATCCGCAGGAAATTCAAAGATGTAAGGTACTAGGAGTTGTTGCTGGCTCTGGTCAACATTGCCGATGCTTTCACGGTATTCCTCGTACTTAACCCGTTCCTGAGCCGCATGCTGGTCTATGATATAGAGTCCATCTCGACCTTGGGCAAAGAGATAGGTCCCGTGCATCTGCCCGAAAAATTCCAACTCTGGGAAGCTTGATGATTCTTCTCGCTCCAGCTTGTCATAGGCTTTATCGAGACTGGCTAAGTCTAGTTCTGGATGGTCTAGTTGGTCATAGTTAGCTGGCTTTCTCTCTGCGAAATGGAGCTTTGTCTGCTTGGTCAGCTGATCCAAGGTTTCCTTGGCAAACAGGGTCAAATCCTGCCCTTCCTCAGTTAATTCAACCTGATGATCAGCTACCTCAGCTTGACTGGGTCTAGTTACCTCCGTTTTTTCATAGTAAAGCGTATTTTCTTTGAGTGGGAGAATGGTCTGCTCTACCTTTTGACGATTGCGTACGGTGGATTTGGCAAGATTTTCCAAGGCATCCGGTATCAAGGTCTGTTCCTTAAGACTCTTTGCGATAGCTTCTGAGACAAGTGCCATCAGCTCTCTTTCCTTAGAAATTCGCACCTCTTGCTTGGTTGGATGCACATTGACATCCGCTAGATAAGGGTCGATATGGATATGAATCACGGCCAGCGGAAAACGTCCCACCATGAGCTTGCTGCCATAGCCATCAAGAATAGCACGATTGAGCAGGAAATTCTTGATATAACGGCCATTGATGAAGAGACTGATATAGTTGCGGTTGGCACGAGTCAACTCAGGCAAGGACACAAAACCTGTAATTTCAAAGTCTAGATCCGAATTCTCAATGGCTATCATCTTCTTGGCACTTGCCAAACCGTAAATCCCTGCGATGGCTTGGCGCAGCTGACCAGTTCCTGCTGTTCGTGTCATTTCCTTGCCATCACTAATCAAACTAAAAGAAATCTCAGGATGGGCCAATCCCAGACGGTTGACAATATCGATGATATGAGACAGCTCCGCCTGCTGGCTCTTCATATACTTGAGACGGGCTGGCGTGTTGAAAAAGAGGTCCTCTACACAAACCTTGGTCCCCACAGGGCTAGTCGCTGGGATGATTTCTTCTACTTCACCCCCACGCGCAACGAGCTTAGTCCCATGACTTGCACCATCCACCGCCGTCAACAGAGTCAGAACACTGACAGAAGCGATAGAGGGCAGGGCTTCACCTCGAAAACCAAGCGTCCGAATCCGAAAAAGGTCTGCTTGATTTTTTATCTTACTGGTTGCATGGCGACGCAGGGCCAATTCCACCTCATCGTGGGCAATTCCATGACCATTATCGGTGATTTGAATCTTCTTGAGACCTGATTCCTCAATCTCAATGATAATCTGACTTGAGCCCGCGTCAATGGCATTTTCTACCAACTCTTTCACCACACTGGCAGGACGTTCAATAACCTCTCCTGCTGCGATCTGGTTTGCCAGCACCTCTGGCAATTCAATAATTTGAGACATCTTTCAGCCCCTTTCTGTATCTATTTTCCTAGAAATTGATTAGTGCTATTATACCATATTTCAGATACTATCAGAAAAAGCAAATACCACATAGACTCCAAATCTCTCCACATAGACAAAAGCTCTTGCCATGGGTCGTAAAATAGTGTTTAATAAAGGTGTACAGGAAGTGATCACAACCTTGTATAACTGAAAAGGAGGGAAATTTATGAAAGTAGAACTACAGATTAAGGAGACTTACGAGGAGGAAAAGCTGATTATCCAAGCACCTCAGCCGACCGAAAAAGTCCAGAAAGTCATCGAGTTCGCAGAAAATCTTGACCAAAAAGAAACAATCAAAGGAAAGATTGATGATCAGGTCTATCTAGTTAAGATTGGTAAGATACAACGCTTCTATATCGAGAATCGCAAGATTCTAGCAGAAACTGTATCTCAGACCTATACCATTGATTTGCGGCTCTATCAAGTGCTTGACATTCTGCCGACCACTTTTATCCAGATTTCCCAATCAGAAATCGTTAATATTGACGCTATCTCTCATCTCAAGCTAACCCCCAACGGCCTGGTCGAAATCTTTCTCAAAAACGAAAGCTTTACTTACTCATCTCGCCGTTACCTAAAAACCATCAAGGAGAAATTAGAACTATGAAAAAACAAATCTTTCACGATGCAGCCACTGGTGTACTCATCGGCCTCATCCTCTCTATCATCTTTTCACTCATTTATGCACCAAATACCTATGCCCCACTGAGCCCCGAGTCTCTCATCGGCCAAGTGATGGTTCAACATCAGGTTCACGGTGCCTTGGTCTTGCTCTACTGCACGATTATCTGGTCAGCTATCGGCGTTCTCTTTAGCTTTGGCAGTCGCTTATTCAGCCGTGACTGGAGCTTGCTCCGTGCCACACTTTCCCATTTCTTCCTCATGCTGGCTGGCTTTGTTCCACTAGCAACTCTGGCTGGTTGGTTCCCCTTCCACTGGACCTTCTATCTCCAGCTCATTCCAGAGTTTGCGATTGTCTACCTTATCATCTGGACTATCCTCTATAAAAGGGAAGCTAAAAAAGTAGACCACATCAATCAACTCTTGGCTCATAAAAAGTAATAGAAAAATCCCACTCACAAAGGCGCGAGTGGGATTCTTTTTATAATTTTTGTTTGAACTCAACTAAGACATTCATAGCCTGCATAGGTGTCATATTATTCACATCCAGTTGAGCTAATTCTGCTAGGATAGGATGTTCTGCTGGCGTATCAAAGAGAGAAATCTGTTCCGTGACGGCGCTTGTTTGTCTCATCGGAGTTGGACTTTCTTGTACCTGGCTCTCCAGTTGTGTCAAAATCTTATCTGCCCTTGCTAAAAGTTCTGCTGGTAAACCAGCAATCTTAGCAACATGGATACCGTAGGATTTGTCAGCTGGACCTGGTTCAATCTTGTGAAGGAAGGTCACCTGACCATCCTGCTCCAAGGTTGCCACGTGGACATTGACCAAGTGTTCCAAACTGGACTCCAGACTAGTCAACTCATGATAGTGGGTCGCAAAGAGGGTCTTGGCTCCGATATGTTCATGAATGTATTCGATGATGGACTGGGCAAGAGCCATCCCGTCATAAGTTGCAGTTCCCCGTCCCAATTCATCAAAGAGAATGAGAGAGTTCTTGGTCGCATGCGAAATGGCATTGTTGGCCTCCATCATCTCTACCATAAAGGTTGATTGACCTGAAACCAAATCATCTGCCGCTCCGATACGGGTAAAGATGGCATCAAAAATCGGCAAATAGGCACTTTCTGCTGGCACGTAAGAACCCATCTGAGCCATCACCGCAGTCATGGCTAGCTGGCGCATGTAGGTAGACTTCCCACTCATGTTGGGCCCCGTAATCAGTTGAATGCTGGTATCTTCTGACATCTGGATGCTGTTTGGAATGTAGGTCTGCGCTCCCATAACCTTTTCAACGACAGCATGGCGACCTTTCTGGATATCAATCTGTGAGTCGTCACCGAACTCAGGTCTGATCAAATGCTGGGTTTCAGCCACAACTGCTAGACTTTGCAAAACATCAACCGTCGCAATTCCTTGGGCTAGAGCCTGCAAGCGCTGGATATACTTGCTGACTTCCTCACGGATACGCATAAAGATTTCGTACTCTAGATTGGCTGACTTCTCACGCGCCTCCAGCATATCTCCCTCGATACGAGCCAACTCCTCAGTCCCAAAGCGTTCCGAGTTTTTCAACGTCGCCTTGCGGAAAAAGTGGGCTGGCACATTTCCCAGTTGCGAATTGGTCACATGGAAATAGTAGCCATCTTTTTTATTGTAGTCAATCTTGAGCGTGCTGATGCCAGAGTTTTCTCTCTCCTTAGCCTCAATCTCTGCAATCCAGCCGGTCCCTTCTCTGAGGACACGACGGTACTTGTCTAAGGTCTCATCAAATCCCGTACGGATAATGCCACCTTCCGTAATCACATGAGGAGCTTCAGGAGCAATCGCTGCGCTAATCAAACTCTCTAACTCTGGAATGGCATCCAACTGTGCGATGAGATAAGCTAAAGCAGGCTGCTCCATTCCCTCTAAAATCGCTCGAATCCGTGGCACACTAGATAAGGTGGTCGCTAGTTGCAAGAGATCCTTGGGATTGGTCTTGCCAAAAGAAACACGACTAGCCAAGCGTTCAATATCATAAACACCCTTGAGACTGTCCGTTAAATCACTACGCTCAAAGAAATGGTCAAGAAAGACCTGCACCACCTCTTGACGTTGGACGATTCGTTCCTTATCAATCAAGGGACGATGAATCCAAGACCTCAAGAGTCGCATACCCATAGCCGTTTTGGTTTCATCCAAAAGCCAGAAAAGACTGCCCTGCTTCTTACCTGAACGAGCATTCTCAACCAAATCCAGACTGGCCTTGGTCGCATAATCCATCTGCAAGAAATCTTTGATTTCATAGCGGATAACTGGTTTGAGGTGGTTCAATTCCCGCATCTGGGTCTGATGAACATACTGGAGGAGCTTACTAGCTGCCGCTTGCTCCACAGCTGCCAGTCGTGGATCCAGTAAATGAAGGTCCTCAAAGCCTTCCTTCTCATAAGAAAGCACCAGATTCATCTGACGGCTGAGGATTTGTTCTTCTTCCTCAGACAAGTCATAACCCAGCACCACTTCTCGCGCCTTGAGGTTACGGATTTCCCCACAAACCAACGTGAAATCCAATAGACCTGTCACATAAAAATCACCTGTCACTAGATCCATATAAGCCAGACCAAATTGATTGCCATCACGATCTAAGGCAACCAAGAAATTATTCTGACTATCGGGCTTACTTCTATCAACTACTGTACCAGGTGTGATGACCTGAACCACCTCTCGCTTGACAACCCCGACTGCTTGTTTGGGATCTTCCATCTGCTCGGCAATGGCCACCTTGTAGCCCTGCTCGATCAATACATCGATATACTGCTGGGCAGAATGATAGGGGACACCTGCCATGGGTATCGGATTTTCTGCATTTTTATTCCGACTTGTTAAAGAAATTTCTAAAATCTGTGCTGCATTGATTGCATCTTCATAGAACAACTCGTAAAAATCACCCATCCGAAAAAGCAAAAAAGCATCTGGGTATTGTTTTTTAATATCCACATACTGTTGCATACCGGGTGATAGCTTTTCTGTTGCCATTTTCCGTCTCTCCTTGCTAAAAATAAGTCTTGAGAGCAACTCCCAAGACCTTATTTATCTTTCATCAAATCTAGCAAACGATCTTCCATCAGCTTGGCAACGTGCTGGTCTCGACAAATAACCAATAAGGTATTAGCACCAGCAACCGTTCCTAAAATCCATTCATCCTTGTTTGCATCTACAATGTTTGCTAAGACTGCAGCTTCCCCAAGTTTAGTATGAAGTACCAAGGTAAACTCTGCTCTTGCAACTCCTTCTAAATGATGAGACAAAAACTCAACTAAATCAATCTTATCTGTCTCATTTGCTAGTACATAATACACCATATCATTTTTCTTGATCTTGGTCAAGCCGATTTCACGCAAATCACGTGACAAAGTCGTTTGCGTCACATAGACATTCTGAGCTTCAAGACGATCTTGAATCTCTTTTTGTGTTCCAAGTTTTTCTTCAGCGATCATCTTTTTAATCAACTGATGCCGTTCTCTTTTTCTCATATCATCCTCTTAAGCGAATATTTATAACAAATTTTACATTTATTTTATAACTATATTATACCAAAAAAAATAGAGAATTCAAAAAAATTCTTTTCTTTCTCAAAAAATGTAGTAAATTGTGTTAAAATAGAAGAAAAGCCCAAAAGGAGCCTACTTATGAATACAAAAAAACTGATTGCTGGCGAATTGGCTAGCGTCATTGATAGCCTGGACCAAGAGGCTATTTTCAATTTACTAGAACAACCTAAAAATTCAGATATGGGAGACATCGCTTTCCCTGCTTTCTCATTAGCAAAAGTCGAACGCAAGGCACCGCAAGTGATTGCTGCCGATATTGCTGCAAAGATCAACAGCCAAGCCTTTGAAAAAGTGGTGGCAACAGGTCCTTACGTAAACTTTTTCCTTGATAAATCTGCTATTTCTGGTGCAGTTATCAAAGAAATCATCGAAAAAGGTGCTGACTACGCCCAACAAACGGAAGGCCAAGAGCAAAATATTACGATCGACCTTTCTAGTCCCAATATCGCCAAACCCTTCTCAGTCGGCCACTTGCGTTCAACAGTTATCGGAGATGCCCTCTCTAATATCTTTAAGAAGATGGGCTACAAAACCATTAAAATCAACCACCTTGGAGACTGGGGGAAACAGTTTGGTCTTCTCATGGTTGCTTATAAGAAGTGGGGTTCTAAAGAAGCCATCGAAGCCAACCCAATCGATGAGTTGTTGAAACTTTACGTTCGCATCAATGCCGAAATCGAAACTGACAAGGCTCTCGATGATGAAGGTCGCCTCTGGTTCAAAAAACTAGAAGATGGTGATCCTGAAGCAACTCAACTTTGGCAATGGTTCCGTGATGAAAGTTTGGTCGAATTCAACCGTATCTACAAACTACTCGGTGTTGAATTTGATAGCTTAAACGGTGAAGCCTTCTACAATGACAAGATGGATGAAGCCGTACAAATCTTGGAAGAAAAAGGCTTGCTAGAAGAGTCTCAAGGGGCTTGCATTGTCAACTTGGATGATTTCGATTTGCCACCTGCTATGATTAAAAAATCAGATGGCGCTACTCTCTACATCACTCGTGATATCGCAACAGCCATCTACCGTGCTCGTACTTACAACTTTGTTAAAAATATCTATGCTGTCGGCCAAGAGCAATCTAACCACTTTAAACAGTTGAAAGCCGTCTTGAAGAAAATGGGATTTGCTTGGAGTGACGATATGGTTCACGTTGACTTTGGTCTTGTAACCAAAAATCGCCAAAAACTCTCTACTCGTAAAGGAAACATCATCCTGCTCGAGCCAACTCTCCAAGAAGCCATCACTCGTGCTAAAGCTCAAATCGAAGCAAAAAATCCTGACCTTGAAAACAAGGATCAAATCGCCCAAGCTGTTGGGGTTGGAGCTGTCAAATTCTACGACCTGAAAACTGATCGTCGAAATGGTTATGACTTTGATTTGGAAGCAATGGTTTCATTTGAAGGTGAGACTGGGCCATACATCCAATACGCTTACGCTCGTATTCAGTCTCTACTTAGAAAAGCTGACTTCCAACCAAATGCTCAAGAAAGTTACAGTCTAAATGATGCTGAAAGCTGGGAAATCATCAAACTTCTCCAAGACTTTGCCCGTGTCATCAAACGTGCTTCTGACAACTATGACCCATCGCTCATTGCTAAGTATGCAATCAGCTTGGCGCAAGCTTTCAATAAATACTATGCTCACACTCGTATCTTGGATGAAAGCCCAGAGCGCGACAGCCGCCTAGCCCTCAGCTACGCAACCGCAGTTGTCCTCAAAGAAGCCCTTCGCTTGCTTGGAGTAGAAGCGCCAGAGAAGATGTGATTCAGTACTAACAATTGGAACTAAAGTTCCTAATTGTTAGACGCTAGCCGCTATATGCGGACTAGCTAACTGCTTCACTAATTCACCTAACCAAATAATATCGATTTGGTTAGGCTCATGTCGTAATCTTTTAATCACTTTATTGTAAAGCAGTCTAAGTAACTATCACCAAATCCTATACAGACTTTGGCTTGGCGCTTTACTAGTCTTCATTTCAACTGGGCGAACTTTTCAGTTAAAGGTCCACATTGTCTGGTTTTAGCTATTGGATACCTGTTCTGCTCGCCTAGTGACTTAGTTGAAAAGCGAAAATTTCTTTCGCTTTTCTTATACCTTCAATTTTTTATCAAATCAGGGGAGATTTTATGAGCCAGTACGCTTATATCTTAGTTCTTATCAGTCTTGTCGTTCTTTTTCTTATCAATAAATACGAAAAAGAAAAACTTCAGAAACTCCTTCAGGAGCAGCTTTTAAAAGACGAAACTTTCAAAGCAGATATCCACAAAAGAATCCAAACAACAGAGAATATCAACGATGTCATCGCCTACATCAACAAGGGCTATCGTTTGGGACTCATGCTTTCAAAGGAAATCACTGATCAACTCAAATAATCAAAATCCGAGAAGTCTTCTTCTCGGATTTTTCTCTTCTTCATGAAACTGCTAAAGATTCCTATTAGATTTTAAACAAATAAAGTAGAAGAAAAAGCTAGGCCGAAGCTTAACTTTCCAATCCATATAAGTCCGCGATAATAGCTGCAACCTTTTTAATATCTCCCAGCATGCCTCTCATTTCAAAATCTGCTAGAACAGGGAAACCAAAACGCTGACTATACTGTTTGGCAGTCAAACAGTATTGGTTATTAAAATTGCGATTACCAGATCCCACTACACCAAAACACTTACTAGCATTGTCTCCATAGGCGATAAAATCACCCACTGGAGTCGTCAGGATCTCAACATCGCCGTTGTCGACACCATTTCCACCTTCCAGATAGGTCGGTAAGAAAGCGACATAGGGATGGTCCATCTCAAAGAAATCTTTCCCTTCCTTGACCAAATCCTTGATATGGATCTTTTGGACCTCAATCCCTTCGTGCTGGGACAAGAGATAGTCCTTAAGTCGGGTTACAAAACTCTCTGTATTCCCACTCAAACTGATATAAACTAAGGATATTTTTTTCATATTGACCTCGATTTTTATTTTTGGATATTAAAAGAACTACCAAGATTGTAACTTGATAGTTCTCTTTTGTCAATACTTAGGCAACTTCCTCTGCTTCGGCTTCCTCAGCCAAATCTTTTTGTTGGCGCCACATCTTGTAAAGGACTAAAGCTAAAAAGAGGACATTGATAATCATGAACAAAATAACGGTTCCTTTTGCTAATGTGCCTATTCCTAAGCCTAGGGTATCATCTTTGATCAATTGAATTGCATCTTGAATGTTCACAAAAGAATAGACCAAACCAACAATCGCTAGCAAAAGATAGCCAAGATAAGCATAGTTGGCAAATTGGACGTTTTTACGAACTAAGAACACAAAGGCTACCACAACTAAAATAGCAGATAAAACAATCAAAACTACATTAAAAATTGAGTGCGATGATGCTGTTACTTGGTAGGTATAGTTAACCGTGTCTTCTATTTGCTGAGCAGTAAGAGATCCACTATTAGATAGACTCGCACGAAGAACTTCTTTGCTAGGGACTGGGCCCAAGATGCCAAATAATGACGAAGCAGAAATGAGTGCTGATAGGACTAACAAAATCCAGAGATAAATTGGTTTCTTTTTCATATTTTCCTCCTATAAATCCTTTTGGACATTATAGCATTTTTCGTACAGAAATACAATTCTTACAGGCCTGTCTCGACTTGTTTACGGTATGCTTTTGGTGATTTTCCGCACAATTTACGGAAAACTTTGTAAAAATAGCCGACATTACTGTAACCAACGGCATAGCAAACATCTTCAATACTATCATTGGTTGAAAGCAAGAGCTGTTGCGCTGCCTTAATTCGCTGTTTGTTGAGCAGTTCTGCAAAGGTCGAGTTGGTTTCTCGCTTAATCAGCTGACCGAGGTAGACTGGGTTAATAAAGAGATCCTTGCTAATATCCTTAAGTGAGAGCTCTTTTTGATAATCGCGGCCAATCACCTCTAAAACACTGACCACATTTTCATTCATACGATACTGGCCAAAGAACTTGGTCAAGGTTGCTTTGATGTAGGCAACCAACTCTTCAAAGGAGTTAATAGCATGGATGGCTTTGACAATCTCGGTCATATCATCTGCTTTTAGGTGTTCAAACAAATGGAAGACATCCATGACAAATTGGGTGAAGAGTTGTTTTGTGATAGCCACGCGCGGTGTGTTCTCTAAGACAACCTTCTCCAGCAGGGTCAATTCTTCGATGATTTGATTGATATTTCCTTGGATAATCACGCGATAAATCGGTTCATAATAAGCAAATAGACTCTCGGATTTTTCTAGATTGACAGAACCGTAAAAGAGGGCTTTTTCTGCGTTGATTTTCCATTTTTCAAAAGCTTGTTGGTAGGGCGCTCCAAAAGGCGTTACTACGATTCCATCTAGTGGTTGATCAGAGATAAAAATCTGCCAGTCTTGACCTAAAACATAGTAAGGAATAGTGAAAGAACCTTGTTTTTCCTTAGAAAGGCCTATCCACCAGTTGTCTTTACCTGCTAAAAAGTTGACAAAGCCTTCTTCATCCAATTCTTGGCTAAGAGTCTGGCTCTGCTCCACCTTTTCCTGAAGTTGGCTCGCAATTTTTTCTAATAAATGACTCAACTCAACCTTATCCACCGGCTTCACCAGATAATCCACGACACTCAGGTTCATTGCTTTCTTGACATAGTCAAACTCCTGATAGCCAGATAGCAAGATATAATAGGCATCTGGGAGAATCTCCTTCATCTCCTTAATCATCTCCAGTCCTGTTTTATCGGGCATATTGACATCCGAAATAATCACATCAACCGGATGATGCTTGACATAGCCCAGAGCATCGTCGGCATGATTGGCTGTTGCGACGACTTTCATATCCCATTTTTCAAAGGGAATCAAGCGCTTGAGCCCCTCTGTCACCATGTACTCGTCGTCTACTAATAAAACTTTATACATTTCTGCCCTTTCTATTCATCCTGGATAGTGATTCGATAGCGAACACCTTCTTGCTCAGCTGACTCTACACTGATTTGGTAGCGATCCCCAAAATAGAGGACAAAGCGTTCGTGTACATTCACTATTCCGATTGACTGTCGCTCGCCGCTGTAGCTTGCTTCGTGCTCAAAACTTCTCTGAGCTAATTTCTCTTGCAAGGCAGCTAATTTTTCAGCAGGCATGCCACGACCATTGTCTACCACTAGGATTTCAACAAATCCCTGACCCTTCAAGACCTTGATGCTGATGACATTGTCTGTTCGGCGGTGGTCAATACCGTGGGCAAAGTAGTTTTCGACCAATGGTTGGAGCGTGAACTTGGGAATCTTCATATTTTCTAATTCTGGCGCGATCTTAAAGCCATAAGCTACTGACTTTGGATAGCGAACCATACAGAGATAACTGTATTTACGACAAAATTCTAGTTCTTGTTGCAAGGTCGTTTCACGCTCATCGGAGATATTGTTACGCAACAAGCTACTAAATTCATAGATAATATCCGCCAGCTCATCTTGGCTTTCCATCACCGCATACATGCGAAGAAATTCCAATGTATTATACATAAAATGCGGATTAATCTGAGCTTGCAAGGCTCGCATATTAGCATCTTTTTGGCTAAGTTCCAACTGATAAATATCGTGGATATTTTTTTCCAGTCGGTCCAACATATCATTGGTTGTTTCTGAGATAAGGAGCAATTCCTGATCTTTCTCAGAGGTATCGATGCGAAGTCCCTCTTCTCCTTGGGCAATAACCTGAATAGACTCGACCAAATCCACTACCTGCTTTTGATATTTTGAAAAGGTCTGTCTCAGAGTGATATACAAAATGATGATAAAGAGAATACTTAGTCCAATAATGACAGCCGAACTAGTCAACGTTCCCTTAAGAACAAAATCCTTAGGAACAGCCACACGAACTTGATAGCCATGAGAGGTGACTCCTACAAGCCAGTCCTCCCGCTCAGCTGACACCTTCTCCCCAAGCTGAAACATCTCCGTATCAAAAGGCGAAGTCACCGTCACGGCCATTGGTGTGTTACCTCGGGTATTGTCAATAGCTCCACGTAAGACATCTGGGGATAAAGAGATGTAGATCACTCCTAAATCCTGGTCAGAAACGGGATCGGATACAGGAATGGCAAAACTATTAGGAGCTGGTTTGAAATTTTCTGCTGGAATTTTCTCTCCACTTCGTTTCCCTCTAGTTGAAACAAAAACTTCTTTGTAATCTTGGAGGACAATTGCCACCCCTGTCACAAAATCATTACGAACATAGAGATCGTCGATATTTTCATACAAGGATACCGAGATATAAGGAGAAGCCTTGCGCTCTAATTGCCAATAAAAATAGTCTGGTGTACTGAGACTAAAGTACTTGTAAATCCCTTCGATGCGAGCCTGATTTTCAACCAAAGTCTGGGCAAGCCGAGTCGACTCTCTATGGTAATATTCAATCTCACTTACTGTCCGAGTCGTCACGCGTTGAGCTACTCGCTGAGCTTCTTTCTCACGCGAATCCCAGTCGGCATAGGAAATCATCACCGCAAAACTAGCAATGATGATGATCATAACGAGGCTATAAATCCGTAAAAGAGAGTGAAGCCAAAATTGCTTCATTCTATTTTGTCGCCAATTTTTCATGGATACTTTCATAAATAGGTTCCAACATATCACTGATAAAGAAATGCCACACACCAATTCCTACAAAAAAGAGGAGAGCAGGCATATAGTAACCAACTCCTACAAGCAAGCCTGTGCCAATCAGAACCTTGGCGATTGCTGGCAAGCTCATGAAAATCCCAATAAGGGACAATTTCACGGTATTTCGGTAGGATAAATCAAAATATACCTGAAGTTTCAAGGAAACAGTATAGGCTAGAAAGACAAGGGCCACTACAAGAACATTAAGAAAGGTTGCCAAGAGATGAAAAATAGTTTGATGGGGCAATTGAACCAAAAGATACAGACCATAAACTAATACTAGATCTACAAATACAAAACTATAGAAAGCGAGGTTGCTCTTGACAAAGTTACTCTTATAGAGTTCCCAAGCTTCTTTCAAACTATAAGCTCGATAAGTATAACCGTGCTCAGCATATAAACTCATAAGGGTTGCACTAGCTGGTGCCAAACCAAAGACCACACCTCCTGCTAGTGTGAATAACCAGAAAAAAGCCGTCACAATCATTCCTAAAAAGAAACGATTAAAGACGAATTCTAGAAATTTTCCCATGATATCCTCCTTCAAACAACTGTGTAACTATTATATCATATTTCAAACGTTTTCAAAAATATAGAGTGTCCATTTACAATCATCTAAAAGCATGATACAATTGATTTTGTTAGTTTATATCAAGGAGAAACTCATGAAGAAAAATATCTTAACCACCCTCTTAGCTGTCGTCCTCTATTTCCTCTGTCTAGGGATTGGAGTAGTACTTGGACACCTGGTTGACTCAACGGGCAATATGTTCTATGCTCCTGCTTTTTCAACCCTTGTTGGGGGGAGTGTTTACATGTTTCTTCTGGTAAAAGTTCCTCGTTTTGGTGCCATTTCCACTCTAGGGCTCTTTATGGCTCTCTTCTTCCTAGCTAGTAAACACGGCGCTGGAGCCTTTCTACCAGCTATCGCCTGCGGTCTTGCAGCAGATGCCACCGCTCGCCTCGGTCACTATCAGGATAAGATTAAAAATCTTTTCTCCTTCCTAGTCTTTGCTTTTAGCACAAGTGGTCCTATCCTCCTCATGTGGATCAATCCAGCATCCTACGAGGCAGCTCTCCTCGCTCGTGGAAAATCTCAGGAATACATTGACCGTATCATGGTCGCTCCAGAGCTAGACAAAATTTTTCTCTTTGTCGCAAGCATTCTCCTTTGTGCCTTGATTGGTGCTTTGCTTGGGCAAGTCATTAGTAAAAAGTTTACACACAAAATCTAATCACTAAAAAAGAGCCCTTCGGCTCTTTTTATTTATGACTTAATTTCCTGGTCAAGAAATCTCCCAAGAACTGGATTGTAAAGATAATCAAGATGATAATAATGGTCGCCAAGATGGTCACATCGTGATTGTAACGGTTGAATCCATAGGCAATGGCCACATTACCGATACCACCAGCACCAACTGCTCCCGCCATAGCGGTTTCACCAACAAGGGAAATCAAGGTCACAGTCGTCACACGAATCAAATCTGGAAGACCTTCGGATAGGTATACCCCAACGATATCCCAGAAAGTCGCTCCACTAGCTTGAGCCGCTTCAATGACACCGCCATCCAGCTCAGCCAAGACGACCTGCACCTGACGGGCAAAGAAGGCAAATACCGCAAAAGAAAGTGGAACAAGGGCTGCATTTGGCCCGATACTAGTCTTCACAATCAAGTGAGAAAGAGGTGACAAGATAGCCAAAAGGATGATGAAGGGAACCGCACGGAAAATAGAGGTAATCTTGTCTAAAATCCAGAAAACGACCTTGTTCTCCAAGACACCGCCTGGCGCTGTCAAGACAAGGAAAAGACCTGCAACGAGCCCCAAGAACCCTCCGATAATGAAGGAAAGAACTGTCATATAAAGAGTTAGGTAAATGGCTGTTCCCCAGCCTGCCTGACCTGACCAGCCCATCTTATAGACATTTGGTAAGTAAGTTTGAATCAAGTCTGTCATTTTACTGTCCTCCCTTCAATACTTTTAACTGCACACCAGCCTGACGGATGGCTTCTTGAGCACCTGCTAGCGCTGCTTTTTCACCTGACAAGACCACCACCAATTCTCCAACAGGAGTGCCATCGAGAATTTCGATATTTCCATAAAGGATATTAGCCGTTACTTGGTAATGCTTGTACAATTCATTCAAAAGTGGTTCGTCTGTCGAAGCCCCTGCATACTTGAGTTGCACCAAAAGGCTATTCGCAGACAAATGCTCCACAATTTCTTGCTTCTCAATCTTGACCATGGCTTCGTCAATACCTGTGGCAGTTGAGATGAAGTCTTGGGTCAAAGGTTGTTTAGGGTCTGAGAAGATTTCAAGGACACTGCCTTCTTCAATCAAACGGCCATCCTGCATGACTGCCACACGATTAGCAATGTCTTTGACAATTTGCATTTCGTGTGTAATCAGGACAACGGTCAAGCCTAATTTTTGGTTCAAATCTTGCAACAAGGCTAGAATTTGCTTGGTTGTCTTAGGATCAAGGGCAGAGGTTGACTCATCTGAAATCAAAATTTTCGGATCGTTGGCCAAGGCACGCGCAATGGCCACACGCTGTTTTTGTCCTCCAGATAGTTGTGAAGGGTAGTTTTCAGCACGATCTGCCAAACCAACCAAGTCTAACAACTTAGCAACTTTTGCTTTCTTTTCTTCCTTGCTGAGTCCAGAGTGTTTAAGGGCAAAGGCTACATTTTCCTCTGCTGTTTTTTGACTCATGAGGTTGAAATGCTGGAAAATCATCCCGATATCTTGACGTTTGCGACGCAACTGCTCTGCCGTCAAGGTCACCTTGCCGTCAAAAATCACATCGTCGTCAATGGTAATTTTGCCTGCAGATGGTTTTTGCAGGAGGTTAATCACCCGGACTAGAGTGGATTTTCCTGCTCCAGAATATCCTACGATACCGTAGATATCCCCTTCTTGGATGTGAATGGTCACATCCTTGACCGCTGTGATGGTTCTCTTCTTTTGGTGAAAGGTCACATCGATCTGATCTAACTTGATAATATCTCTACTCATAGCTTCTAATCAGCTCCTCTACTAATTCAATATGGGTGTAGTAATCGGCGATCCGCACGTTTTCATCTCCACCGTGGTCTCGGCTATTGGCATTCCCTAAACCGAAGGCTACCATAGGTACCTCTAGGGCGTCAAAGACCGTATGCATAGGTCCTGTCCCCGCTGTAGTCGGCAAGACCGATACGCCCTGAGGGTAGAATTTCTTGGCCAACTCGATGACATTGAGAATGGCTGGCGCACTCATATCGCTTCGATAACTCATCTCTCCCAAGGTATAATACAATTCTACCTTATCAAAACCATTTTTGTCTAGCTGTTTCCGAATTTTTTCCAGAACATCATGCGGTTCTAAGCCAGGAACCAGACGAACCTCTAGCTTGGCACTAGCTTCTGCTGGCAAAATAGTCTTAACACCCTGACCTTGGTAACCAGATTGGATTCCCTCTATATTGAGTGCAGGTTCAAAAAAGAATCGTTTGAGAAAGGCAGCGCGCTCCTCTTGTAAGAGAGGCAATTCCAAGCCGTAAATGCGGCTGATTTCCCCGGGGTTGCCTTGTGCATAGGTGTCCACCAAGGCTAACTCTCGTTCATTCGGCTCTTGGACATCCTCGTACAAGCCTTCTACTAAGATACGACCATCTGCAGCGCGTAGGCTACTTAAGGCCTGGATAAGATACCATGGTGCTGACTCCACGACACCTCCATAACTCGAGTGGATATCCACATCCGCACTTTTCACCTTGGCATCAAAGGTCACGATTCCCTTGTTTCCACCAGAAATTTCTAACTGCTCCAAGGCATTTTTGGTTCCTTGCTCCCAAACTAGCAAATCTGCTCCTCGGAGTTTGTCTGCGTGTTTCTCTAAATACTTATCTAAATCCATAGAAGCAGACTCCTCTGCCCCTTCCATGATAAAGCTGATATTGACTGGCAGGTCATCGTGGTGCTGCATATACTTTCTCAGAGCACTCAAACGAGCCGTGATGTGCCCCTTGTCGTCGTCAACCCCACGCCCATACATAAAGCCATTTCGCACAGAAAGTGTAAAGGGATCCTCTGTCCAAATCTGATCTCCGTCCGCTGGTACGGTGTCATAGTGATTATAGAAAATCAAGGTCTTAGCATCTGGACGCGAACTCTTGAAATGCGCCATGACAAAAGGCGCCGTGTAGCTCTCATCTATCTCGACTTCAGCTCCCACACGCTTGAAAATCTCACCCAAATAGTTGGCGACTTCCTTGAGCCCGACCTGCTGGGCAAAGACTGATTTCTTAGAAATCAAGGTACGCAAAACTTCAAAATAATGCTGGGCTACATGATCCTTTTCAAATTTTTCAATCTGCTTTTGTTCACTAGGAAAAACCATTTTTTCTCTCCCTTTCTAAGGACTTGTGTCTATGGACGGACTACAAGATTATCTTCTTCAAAACCAACAGTCTAGACAAAAGCAAGAGGTGGAAACTCTCCCACCTCCCTATGTCTTATTACCAAACTGGTTGGTCCAAACCGTCTGATGTTTCTTCGATGACTTTTTTCACTTCATCAGTGTGGTAAGCCGCGATAATTTTCTTGATGGCATCAGCTTTAGGTGATGATTCCCAATCTTTTTTCGCAACGATGATGTTGTACCATTGTTTTGAGTTTTCATCAGCTTGCTCTTTGAAGAGTGCTTTCTTGTAGTCCAATTTTGCTTCTGTAACGAAGGTATTGTTTACAACGGCAGCGTCAACTGATGACAATGAACGAGCTGTCTGGCTAGCGTCCAATTCTGTAATCTTCAAGTTCTTTGGATTTTCTTTGATGTTCGCAACTGTTGCTAGAGCCGTTCCAGAAACATCCAATTTGATCAAACCAGCTGATTGAAGCAAGTAAAGCGCACGGCTTTCGTTTGTTGCATCGTTTGGTACAGCAATTTCACCGTTATCTGGGATTTCTTCCACTTTGGTGTACTTGTTTTCTTCCCCATTTTTACCTGAGTAAAGGCGGATTGGAGAGATATAAGTATCTGCAATCGCTACAAGGTCTTTCCCGTTTTCTTTGTTCCAGTTGTTCAAGAAGTTGTAGTGTTGGAAAGCGTTCAAGTCTACTTCGCCATCAGCAGTTGCCTTGTTTGGTTGAGAGTAGTCAGTAAACTCTGTGAATTCCAATTTAATGCCATCTTTTTTAACCAATTCTTGGATTTTATCCCAACGTGCTTCTTCAGAACCGCTACGGTTAACTGTTGCAATTTTGACAACTGTTTCGTTATCTGCTTTCTTTTCTGCATTTCCGCAAGCTGCAAGAGCCAAACCTGCGACTGTAGCAAGAGCTGCTACACCGAGCCATTTTTTAATTTTCATGATTCTTTCTCCTTAAAAATAATACTGTAACAGTATCTCATAAATTGTTTGATTTAACAAATTGTTAATAGATAGGCAGACATATAGTTTAAAACTATATACCTCCAGAATGGAAAACCATCCATCTACCAGAGAATGGATGATTTACAAATTTATTTGATATCAGCTTCTGCTGGGAGATAAGTGTCTCCGAAGAACTGTTTAGACAATTTTTCAAGAGTTCCGTCTTTGTAGAGTTCTTGGATACGTTTGTCTACAAATGATTTCAACTCATCTTGACCTTTAGCAAGAAGTGGGTAAACGTAAGGTTGTTGGTCGCTTGGAAGTTCGATGACTTTCAAGTTGTCCAAACCTTGGTTTTTGATAACTGTCTCAACACCGATTTTATCAAAAATCTTGTAGTCAAATTGTCCATCACTCAAACGAGACATGATTTGTTGGAAATCTGCCTTAGTGTAGTTAAGAACCGTTGGATTGTCTGCGTGTTGTTTGTTATATTCTTCCAATTGTTTTGCTGAGGTTGTTCCTTGAACAACTTCAGTAGATTTTCCACCGATGTCATCGAGAGATTTGATGCTATCGTCGTCTTTCTTCACAACGAGAACGTTAGGGTTTTTAGCAGTTGGTGCTGCGTAAAGGTATTTTTCTGCACGTTCTTTGGTATAGCTGAGGTTGTTAACAGCCATTTGATAACGATCACTATCAAGTCCTGGGAAAATCCCTGACCATTCTGTCTTTTCAAACTTGACTTCATACTTGTCAGAGTCTTTAAAGATCGCACGGATAAGTTCAATCTCGTAACCAGTCAATTCACCATTTTCTTCATAGATAAATGGTTTTGGTGAACCGTTAGTTGCTACGACGATTTCTTTTTTACCAGATGTTGCTTCACCTGATGCTGCATCTTTCTTATCTCCACCTGAGCACGCTGCTAGTACACCTGCAGCAACAAGCCCTAGGGCAGCAAGAGATGAATATTTGACGATTTTTTTCATGTCATTTCCTCCAAAATAGAATACCTTACTATCTTATCAGAAAATAATTTTTTTCGCTATTATATGATATCTATCTCGGTGATAGGTTTTTTTTATGGCTGACTAAAAGACCAGACGCAAGACTGCAATCAAGACCACTCCAAAAAGAACTGTGCCCACTAGATTGCGGTAGCGAAAGGCTACCCAAGCCGTTGGAAAGACTGCCATGAAGTCCAGCCACTTGATCTGAGGAAGGCTCCCAACCTTACCTGACACCACACTTGAAAGGATCAAGGCAAAGATGATGGAAACAGGCAAAAATTTCAAAAAACGCTCAACGATAGCTGGCAAACCCTTGTACTTAACCAAGATGAAGGGAATCATACGAGGTATCCAAGTCACTAGGCCTGAAAAGATAACGGCTAACAAAAGATATTTACTGACCATCTAAGACCACCCCCATTGTACATCCAAGTAGCGTCGCAAATAGAACAGCTAGAGACTGAGACACCACTGTCAAGAGCAAAAAGAAAGACACCGTAACAACTGCTAGGATTTTCAGCAGATTGCGGACAGGAATCCGTCTTTGCATAATCTGGAACTGCGAAGCAAAAATCCCGATAAACATTCCCACAAGGGCAAAATCAAGGCCAAAGATTTCTGGATTTGGCAGTAAACCACCTAGAGCTGTCCCAACAACTGTCCCAACAAACCAAGCTACATAACTGTTGAGATTATTCCCATGCATCCACATGGGATGGACTTTATCTGTATGGGCTAATTCTCCCATCAAAACCCCGTAGGTCTCATCTGTCAAGAGACTAGACATACCGATATTTTGCCAGAGACTGGTATGACGGAAATAGGTCGACGCATGCAAGCTCAGCAAAAAGAGTCGTAAATTGATTAAAAAGACTGTCATGGCAATGGCTGCTACAGGTGCTTGGACCGCAATCAATGCCAACATGGCAAACTGGGCGCTCCCAGCATAAACAAAGAGGCTCATCAGGCCCATCTCAACAGGTGTCACATAGGGCGCACCGATAATCCCACAAGCTAGACCGATACTAACATAGCCAAGGGCAGTCGGCATGGCAGCCTGAACACCTTCCCAAAATCCTTTTTCTTTCATCTTTTTCCTCTTATTTTCTTCGTTTGAGGCTGTTCAAGGTCACAGCCACAGCAAGAAATATTATAACACATTCATAAAAGAGAAAAAAGTTTAGAGTTTGGAACTTGGAGCTAGTAAACATTGTAAAAAAATTTTACCTGCTTATGGATACATGAGAAATTGATCCACTCGAATAGTATACTTATCGGTTTCTGTGTCTGTAGCATATTTATTTTCTGTTGGATAGACATCCACCCAGAGTTCCCACTGTTGTCCTTTCAATTTGACCTTGTAGCGATAACCGTCATCGTATAGTCCTACCGGATCAGTGGTCATGGACTGGTTATCTGGGAGTTCTTCCAGTTCTTTTTTTACAGTCTGGGATAGATTGTTAAGCACTACTTTCTGCTCCACCTTTGAAGTTACAGGAATATGAACTGTCGCTTCTTCCAAGCGATGCGATTTTGAAAATGTGAATCTTACTCGACCTTTATGGTCCTTCAAAGAAATATTTTCGTAATCATAGAAAAGGCGACCTGTTTTATAGAAATACAGATCTTCTGCACGCCAAGTATCGCGATAGGCCATTTCCTCTTCTTCCACCACTTGGCTAGCCTCTCCAAATACTTTTTCAAAAGATTTAACAGGCATACCGAAAGAAAGGGATTCAAACAAGACCAGTTGCGTCTTTTTTATATTATGGCAAGCTGATAAAAGCATGAGTAAAGCTCCAAGAGCAAGCAGACTACTGATTATTTTTGTAATTCTCATATATCTACAATACAAAAAAAGTCTCAGACTGACAAACTTTGGATTTTCCGATTACATTTTGAGACTTATTCTCTAAATTTGGAGGAAACAAAGGACTACTCAAAAATTAGTAACAGACAGTCAAAATAAAAAAGACTGAAAAAACAGTCTTATTTATAATACTTAGCTAGTCAGTTCTTTTGTTTTTATGATTGGCAGAAACTCTAAAACAACAAGGGTAGAATTTGACCAATGGCATTATTGACTATATGCAGTCCAATAGGCCAATAAATGGACTTGGTTACTCTAAACAAGACTGCAAGTATGAGGCCACCACCCATATATACGAAAAAGTCTGTCAAGACCCAACCGTGATTACTAATGTGCAAGATTCCAAACAAAGCAGCAGAACCAAGCACATCCAGACCCCATTTCTTTCCTTTTTCCAGAGCGGTCATCACCAACCCACGATAAATCATCTCTTCAAAAATGGGACCTGCAATCACAGGATAGAAAAAATACATCAAAAATGCCGTTGCACCTGTAAAAGTAGGAACATCCAGTTGATAAGCAATTTCATTTTTGGTAGGTGGGAAAATAACAAATGTGACAAAATTCCAAATAACAAAAGCAAGAAGAGCTAAAAAGGAATAAAAAAGATAAGACCCTTTAAATTTTCTACTGTTGATTTTCTGCCATTTACCTGACCAAACCATAACAATAATAGCAAGCAGAACCACAAGAAAATTCAACATCATATCCGACAAATAATAGGCAAAGTCAGATAGACCAGCAGCAAGGTCGCTGTGTAAGAGCAGACGAATCAAGAACTGGTCAGTAATGACAAGTAGAATAGCTACAAACAAGTAGTAGCGTGAGATTATCTTTTTCATTTTATTTTCTCCTATACTATGAAATAAAGACAGTATAACACGAAAAATGCCCTATTTTAGAAAATCGCATATTTGACATTTTTTCTTATAGAAATTTCATTTTTGCGATTGTTTGTTAATCGATAAGGTCTTTATATTGCTGTAAGCGTAGTTCAAAAAGGGCTGTTAATTGTGGATTTTCTAATACTTGTAGAGATTGGATAAAGTCTTCAATCTCTTTTTGATTACTTCCCTTGGTTTGAAGGAAAATGCTCATCTTCTTTAAAAACTGCCACAATAATTTCTCAAAAACATCGTATGGACGGAGCATGCTCTCCAACTCGAACTCAAAGATTGGGATGTAAGAGAAAAGCTTACGCTCCATGAGCTCTGAGATAATATTTAACAGCCCTTGTTTCATATACAGTCTATTGTGTGCCAATTCTTTAAATTCCTTTGATTTTTCAAGTAAAGAGGTTGATAAAAAGATTAGGTCCTGATTACTCAAGAAAGGCATGGTATTACAGAATATATAGAGTTCAAACCAGGTCCAAGACTCGATAGCATAGAGATAAGTGGTCAAAAACTCACGATCCTCCTCTTCGAGTAGATAGCTTTTATCCAAGGAATGGATAGCATTTTTAATCACAATAGCATTCAAACGACGATAAGTCTGCGCCATCTGTTCCTGCTCGACCTTCTCTAATAGTTGCTCTAAACCTGCTATATCTTGATGGGCAAAGCGATCCACAACCCTTCTACCAAATCTCATATGGGGAGATTCTTGATAGTTATTAAGCTTGTGTCCAAATTCATCGAAGGTCACATTTATCCCTTGGATCGCTAGGATCAGCTTATCCGCAGACAGCATAGACTGTCCCAGTTCAAACTTGGATAGCTGGGATGCTGTCAGTCCATCACAAGCAACATCTGACTGCTTGAGTTTTCTCGCCAGACGCAATTCCTTGTAAAATTCTCCCAATTCCATTTTTTCAATCATGGCCAAACTCCCTTTACTATTCTATTTGTAAAAACTTTTCCTTTTTTAACATATTATAAAATATTTTAGCAAAAAAGCCAGATTCAAACTGACTCTTTATTCCATGGTATCAAAGGCAAGACTTGGTTTGGCATTGAGGTCCAAGTCTGCAAAGTTTTCTTTGTTCCACTCGCTGACGCTGGCATAGGCAATCATACCAGCATTGTCACCGCAGAGCCGCAGAGGTGGAATGATGACCTTGACATCTGTAATTTCGGCTGCTAGGCGTTCTCTGAGACCTTTATTGGCTGCCACGCCACCTGCCACTACCAGAGTTTTAACAGGATATTTCTCCAAAGCCTTCTTGGTTTTTGCCATGAGAATATCCATGACAGCTGCTTGGAAGGAAGCAGACAAATCCTTTGTAGACAAGCTTTCTCCCTTTTGCTCAGCATTGTGGTGAAGATTGATAAAGGCAGACTTCAAACCAGAGAATGAAAACTCCAGATTGTCTTCCTTGATCATAGCACGTGGGAAATCATAAACATCCTGACCTTGATGGGCCAGCTCGTCAATCTCGCGACCGGCTGGATAGGTCAAGCCCATGACACGGCCGACCTTATCATAGGCTTCCCCAACTGCATCATCTCGGGTCTCCCCAACAATCTTGTAATCGCCAGCCTCAGAAACATAGACCAACTCTGTGTGGCCACCGCTGACCAAGAGTGCCAACAAAGGAAACTCCAAAGGCTCCACACTCTGAGCTGCCATCAGGTGCCCAGCCATGTGATTAACAGGGATAAGCGGCAAGCCATGCGCCCAAGCAAAGGTCTTGGCAGCTGACAAACCAACTAGCAGAGCTCCAACCAAGCCCGGTCCATAGGTAACCGCCACAGCTGTTATGTCCTCTTCGGTAATCCCTGCTTCTGCTAGCGCCTCCTCGATACAGGCCGTAATAACCTCGACATGGTGACGACTGGCCACTTCTGGCACTACGCCACCAAAACGTTTGTGGCTCTCGATTTGACTAGCGATGACATTGGACAAGAGCTGGTCGTCGTTTTTTAAGACAGCGACACTGGTCTCATCACAAGATGTCTCAAATGCTAAAATATATCTATCCTTCATCTATTTCTCTCTTCATGATGATGGCATCCTCGACTGGGTCATGGTAGTAGGCCTTTCTCTCAGCGATGATCGCCATCTTTTCTTTCTTGTAAAATGCTTGCGCTCGGTGATTTGACTTTCTGACTTCGAGGAAAATCTCCTTATCTGTCGGCAATGTTGCAAACAAGGCTGTCGCGATTTTCTGCCCTTGATAGGCTCCTTTGACAGCGATTTGTAGGACTTCTGCTTCAAAGAGATTCTCCTGAACAGCTAGAAAGCCAATCACTTCTGCCCCGTCCAAAGCCAGAACATACCATGTCTGGTCTTGGGACAGGGCTGCTTGGATTTGTTCCAGCGTCCAAGGGCTAACTGAGTAAACATCCGCCATGACAGCGTAGATGGCTTGAGCTAGTTCAGGCTGTTTTTGGATTCGTTTGATTTCTATCATAAGCGTTTAATGTAAGACTCGCCAGACTCGGTGTGGTTCTTGAGCCAATTTTCCTCGGCTTCGACACGCTTGAGGTAATTTGGCACAAAGTCGTGCAAGGAGTCTGCTTCCTTGTCCCAGGCCCAAAGAGCTAGATTCGCTGCATTTGGCAAGGTTTCTTGGTAGCTGGCTTGTGGTAGTTGTTCTTGGATTTGTTCCACAAAGGCTCCAACTTCTCCGACAAAGGTTACCTGTTCAGCATCCTTGACCTGCTCTAGCACTTCCGCAAAGGACAGGTGTGCTTCAGGGAAGACAGGTTGAGCATTTTCATAAAAGCCAGCATAGACATTGTTGCGACGTGCATCCATAATAGGAACTACCAAGCCTTCTTTCTGGCTTGGTACCAGAGCCAAGAGGCTAGACATCCCCACTAACTCGATGTTCAGGGTATGAGCCAAGGTCTTGGCAGTTGCTACCGCGATTCTCAAACCTGTGTAGCTACCAGGTCCCTCTGCCACCACGATACGATCCAAGTCCTTGGGTGTCCAATCCAGACTGGCCATCAAAAAATCGATGGCAGGCATGAGGGTAATACTGTGATTTTTCTTGATATTGATCATAGTCTCGGCAAGAACCTGCTTATCCTCTAAAATAGCGAGAGAAAGAGCCTTGCTGGACGTATCAAAAGCTAATACTTTCATAACACATTCCTATCTTTTTGTCTGCTTACTATTATACTACAAAAGCTGACGCATGGGAATTTTCTTCTTTTTGAAACAAAAGGGCTTACCACTTAGACAAAAAGAAGTGTAAATAAGTCATATATGCCTTAACTCGATTTTCGACGTTAGAAATCATCGTCATAACAATAAAGATAGCACCTAAAAATAGAAAAATCCATCCCATCTATCAAGACGAGGTGGATTTTCTGTATATCTAGAGGAATAATTGACTTTAGGCATTTAAACCAAAGTAGAAAACGAGCCAGACAACATAGGTGACCAGGAGGAGAAAAATTGAATAGAGCGTCACAAAAGCAAGCTTCCAAAGGAATTTTGTTTTGCGGTGTTCCAGATGCACAAACAGGGCATTCCCCCCATAGACACAAGCTACAAAGACTATAAACATCAAGAGGCGAGCTCCTATCGCAAATTCAAACAAACTAAACATTCTTAATCCTCCTTTTGGTATTGCTATTTTTATATAAACTGTTGACAATGTTGGTCTATCAATGTTAAAATGTAATTCAACACTGGTAGGAAAATCAGGTTGAGCCTTTGGCTCTTCAGGCTGTGGTGCTGTCCTTGAGGGTTCGCCTTCTAAATAACCGGAATTGCGATTGATTAGTTCGCCCCCAATGTTATTAGTAGGCTCTTGACTTCGGTCAAGGGCTTTTCTTTACCTTTTAGTAAGCACTCCGTGCTATTTCTACATCGTTATACTGATAGATTGACTTCTTAGCCTCGTAGATGATAAAATAAGGTAAAGGTTGAGATCGAGTTTGATTTGGTGACAAGTCATTCAAAGGTTGCGATGCATTCGCTTCAGGTAGAGGTGCTGCCACCTGAACTGCTTCAGGAAAATCCCCGAGTTTTGTCTCAGCCTTTTGACTTGCCCTTAAGATTTCTCAAGGGCTTTTTCTTTTTTGCTCAAAGCAATTTTATTTCATCTTGTCATCCAAGTTTTACTCTTTTGTCAGTCTTTACTTTCTCATTTTCCGTCTTTTACTAATTTTTCATTTTGTGGTATAATTGAAATAATTGTAACGAATCAAGGTCAATCTAGACACAAAATGGAATGAAATCAAGCAAATCTCTACTAAAAGTTTGGAATAAGCTGACCTGTAAATAGAAAGGAACTATATGATTTACAAAGTTTTTTATCAAGAAACAAAAGAACGTAGCCCACGTCGTGAAACAACACGCTCACTTTACCTAGACATCGATGCTAGCTCAGAACTTGAGGGCCGTATCGCTGCTCGCCAACTTGTCGAAGAAAACCGCCCAGAGTACAACATCGAATTTATCGAACTCTTGTCTGACAAATTGCTAGATTACGAAAAAGAAACTGGCGCTTTCGAAATCACGGAGTTCTAATATGGCCTATACTCTTAAACCTGAAGAAGTCGGCGTTTTTGCCATCGGTGGTCTGGGAGAAATCGGGAAAAACACTTACGGAATTGAATACCAAGACGAAATTATCATCGTCGATGCTGGGATTAAATTCCCAGAAGATGACTTGCTGGGTATCGACTACGTTATCCCTGACTACTCTTACATCGTGGACAATATCGACCGCGTCAAGGCTGTTTTGATTACACACGGACATGAGGACCACATCGGTGGGATTCCTTTCCTGCTCAAGCAAGCAAATGTCCCTATCTACGCTGGGCCACTTGCCCTGGCTTTGATCCGTGGAAAACTCGAAGAACACGGCCTCTTGCGCAACGCCAAACTTTACGAAATCAACCACAACACTGAGTTGACCTTTAAAAACCTCAAGGCAACTTTCTTTAGAACCACTCACTCCATTCCAGAGCCTTTGGGGATTGTCATTCATACTCCTCAAGGGAAAATCGTCTGTACGGGTGACTTTAAGTTTGACTTTACTCCAGTTGGGGAACCTGCAGACTTGCACCGGATGGCTGCCCTTGGTGAAGAGGGTGTTCTCTGTCTCCTCTCTGACTCGACAAATGCAGAAGTGCCAACCTTTACCAACTCTGAAAAAGTCGTTGGCCAGTCCATCATGAAAATCATTCAAGGCATTGAAGGACGTATCATTTTTGCATCCTTTGCCTCAAATATCTTCCGTCTCCAGCAAGCAACAGATGCCGCTGTTAAGACTGGACGCAAGATTGCGGTCTTTGGTCGTTCGATGGAAAAGGCCATTGTCAACGGGATCGAGCTTGGCTACATCAAAGCTCCTAAGGGAACCTTTATCGAGCCAAATGAGATCAAAGACTACCCTGCAGGCGAGATTCTAATCCTGTGTACAGGTAGTCAGGGTGAGCCGATGGCAGCCCTCTCTCGTATCGCTAATGGAACTCACCGCCAGGTGCAACTCCAACCCGGCGATACTGTTATCTTCTCTTCTAGCCCAATCCCTGGAAATACGACTAGCGTCAACAAACTGATTAACATCATTTCAGAAGCTGGCGTCGAAGTCATTCACGGCAAAATCAATAATATCCACACCTCTGGACACGGTGGTCAACAAGAGCAAAAACTCATGCTCCGTTTGATCAAGCCTAAATACTTCATGCCTGTCCATGGCGAATACCGCATGCAAAAAGTCCACGCTGGACTAGCAGTGGATACTGGTGTTGAGAAGGACAATATCTTTATCATGAGCAATGGTGATGTGCTTGCCCTTACTGCTGACTCAGCTCGTATCGCAGGTCACTTCAATGCCCAAGACATTTATGTCGATGGAAATCGTATCGGTGAAATCGGTGCAGCCGTCCTCAAAGACCGTCGTGATCTATCCGAAGACGGTGTCGTTCTAGCAGTCGCAACTGTTGACTTCAAGTCTAAAATGATCTTGTCTGGTCCAGATATCCTCAGCCGAGGATTTGTCTACATGCGAGAGTCTGGCGACTTGATTCGCCAAAGCCAGCGTATCCTCTTCAATGCCATTCGTATCGCATTGAAAAACAAAGATGCTAGCGTGCAATCTGTCAATGGTGCTATTGTCAACGCCATTCGCCCCTTCCTCTATGAAAATACTGAACGTGAACCGATTATCATCCCGATGATCCTCACACCAGATGAAGAATAATACTCTTCGAAAATCAACAAAACAGCCCCGTCTTCGGAGCTGTTTTTCTCTATGCTTTCTTTTCTTGATTCTTCGAAATACTACGATTTTTACCCTCAAGATAGACCATCAAAATAGAAATATCTGCTGGGTTTACACCTGAAATACGGCTAGCTTGGCCGATGGTTTCTGGATTGATGAGTTTGAACTTCTGGCGCGCTTCTGTAGCAATGGAATCAATGTCATCCCAGTCGATGTTAGCTGGAATCCGTTTTTCTTCCATGCGTTTCATCTTAGCAACCTGATCCATGGCTTTGGAAATATAGCCTTCGTACTTGATTTCTGTTTCAATCAATTCGATAATCTTGTCATCTAACTCTTCAGCAGCAGGTCCGATAAAGGCCACCACATCCTGGTAAGAAACTTCTGGACGGCGAAGGAATTCCTTGGCTGTCACCGCATCTGTCAAGGGTTTGAAGCCCATCTCCTCAACCTTAGCATTTGTTTCCTTGACTGGCTTGAGTTTGATGCTGTCTAAACGCTTCATTTCATTTTCAAATTGATTTTTCTTGATTTCAAAACGAGCCCAACGTTCATCGTCAACAAGCCCAATCTCGCGCCCCATCTCAGTCAAACGCATATCGGCATTATCATGGCGGAGGATGAGACGGTATTCAGCACGGCTGGTCAAGAGACGGTAGGGTTCAATAGTTCCCTTGGTCACCAAATCATCAATCATCACCCCGATATAGCCGTCACTGCGCTTCAAAATCAACTCAGGCTTGCCTTGGATTTTCAGAGCCGCATTGATACCTGCGATAATCCCTTGGCCTGCCGCCTCTTCGTAACCAGATGTACCATTTGTCTGGCCAGCTGTGAAAAGTCCTGAGATTTTCTTGGTTTCAAGCGTTGCACGCAACTGGTGTGGTAAGACCATATCATACTCAATGGCATAACCTGTACGCATCATCTCTGCATTTTCCAAACCTTTGATAGAATGAACCAGCTCACGCTGGACATCCTCAGGCAGGCTAGTTGAGAGGCCTTGCACATAAACTTCCTCTGTATTGCGCCCTTCTGGCTCAAGGAAGAGTTGATGGCGTTCCTTGTCTGCAAAACGCACAATCTTATCCTCAATCGACGGACAGTAGCGAGGCCCCACTCCCTTGACCACACCTGTAAACATAGGCGCTCGGTGGAGGTTGTTTTGGATAATCTCATGACTGGTACCATTGGTATAGGTCAACCAGCATGGCACTTGATCCTTAACATAGTCCTCATCACGTGAAGTATAAGAGAAGTGATTTGGCGCTTCATCTCCTGGCTGAATTTCTGTCACATCGTAGTTGATAGAAGAAGCCTTGACACGTGGAGGGGTTCCTGTCTTGAAACGACCAATTTCAAGCCCAAGTTCCTTGAGATTATCAGCTAGGTTAATCGAAGCTAGGCTGTGGTTAGGTCCTGATGAGTACTTGAGGTCTCCGATGATGATTTCCCCACGGAGGGCTGTCCCTGTCGTCACGATAACAGCCTTGGCAGCATACTCTTGATGGGTAGCTGTACGAACACCGACAACCTTGCCATCTTCCACCAAAATCTCATCAATCATGGTTTGACGAAGGGTCAGGTTGTCTTGATTTTCGACGGTTTTGCGCATTTCTTTAGAGTAGAGTTCCTTGTCAGCCTGCGCACGAAGGGCACGAACAGCTGGACCTTTCCCAGTGTTGAGCATCTTCATCTGGATGTAGGTCTTGTCAATGGTTTTAGCCATTTCGCCACCGAGGGCATCGACTTCACGCACGACAATCCCCTTGGCAGAACCACCGATAGAAGGGTTACAAGGCATGAAAGCCAGCATTTCAATGTTGATGGTCGCAAGCAAGACCTTACAGCCCATACGGCTGGCAGCTAAGGAAGCCTCGACTCCAGCGTGTCCCGCACCGATTACAATAATATCGTATTCTTCCGTAAAATTATAAGTCATTTTCTCTCCTATTCCTCAAGATGAATGTGTCTTAGTTGGCCGTCCCAATCTGGTAGGGCTGTTTTTAAAAAGGCTGGAACTAGCTGGATATTCTGGAGCTTATCCAAATCAATCCACTCACAAGGCTGCATTTTTTCGTCTTCCTGCATGGTCAATGGAGCATCTTCAAGTAAGTTCACCAGATAATGAAACTCAATGTTGTGATAGGAAACACCGTCTTGTTCAAAACGATTTTCAACCACAAAAGCTAGATGTCCAGCTTGAGCTTTGACACCCAGTTCTTCCATCACTTCACGGACTACCGCGTCTTCCGTGCTTTCATTGACTTGGATCGCACCACCGATAGTGTAATACTTGCCCTCATCTTTTGTAACCAAAAGCTGATTATTTTGGACAATCAAGGCTGTCGCCCGAACTCCAAAAACCGTATTTCCCACTTTGGTCCGAAAATCCACTTGAGTCATCTCTTTCCTTTCCTCAAAACGAAACAAAAACAGTCAAAACTCCAAAGAAGTGCAGGACAAAAAGCCTGCAACATCCATGAGCTTTGACCATCATTTCTATTGCTTTTATTATTGTAGCAAATTGAGAAAATTTGTCAATCTAAATGTACTGACAAACCTGTCCATCTCGATAAGCATTGTCAATCAAACCACCACCTAGACACTCTTCGCCATCGTAAAAGACAACTGCCTGTCCTGGTGTGATGGCGCGCTGTGGCTCTGCAAAGATGACTTCTGCCTTGTCTCCTTTGGCATGTACAGTCACCTTAGAATCAGGCTGACGGTAGCGGAATTTAGCTGTACATTCTAGTGTAAATTCCTCTGGCATGTCACGAGTAAAGTGAACTTGACTGGCCTCTAGGCTGGTTGACATGAGCGAATCATGGTAGAAACCTTGTCCGACATAGAGGATATTCTTGCTGAGGTCTTTTCCGACAACGAACCACGGCGCATTGTCACCGCCGTGTTGCCCACCGATACCGAGTCCGCCACGCTGACCAATCGTATAATACATCAGACCCGCATGCTCACCCATATCGCGTCCATCCACAGTCATCATGCGACCTGGCTGGGCTGGCAGGTAGTTGCTGAGAAATTCTTTAAAGTTCTTTTCTCCGATAAAGCAAATCCCTGTCGAGTCTTTCTTCTTGGCAGTCGCAAGGCCTGCTTCTTCTGCTAGTTTTCGTACTTCAGGCTTTTCCAAATGTCCCAATGGGAACATGGTTTTTTGGAGTTGTTCTTGCGAAAGTTGACTGAGGAAATAGGTCTGGTCCTTCCCATTGTCCACGCCACGAAGCATGTGAACGATGCCATCCTCATCACGCGCCACTCGAGCATAATGCCCAGTCGCTACATAGTCTGCACCCAAGGTCATAGCATAGTCCAAAAAGGCCTTGAACTTGATCTCCTTATTGCACATAACATCTGGATTTGGCGTGCGCCCTGCACGGTATTCCGCTAGGAAATACTCAAAAACGCGGTCCCAGTACTCTTTTTCAAAATTGACAGAGTAGTAAGGAATGCCGATCTGATCTGCCACCGCAGCCACATCCTTGTAATCTTCGGTCGCCGTACAGACGCCGTTTTCATCTGTGTCGTCCCAGTTCTTCATGAAGATACCGATCACATCGTAGCCCTGCTCCTTGAGCAAAAGAGCCGTCACCGACGAATCAACACCACCACTCATCCCCACGACAACACGTGTTTTAGAGTTATCACTCATGGTAAGTCTCCCATCTATTCGTTTATTTATACCCCTCAAAATTCTATTTACTATGACTTTCAATAGAATTTATTTGAGTATAGTCATTTCGTTTGCTTTTAGTACTAGGCAACGAGTTGCAGGCATAACTTGAGTTAGGCAAGACGAGTTAACGACGTAATAAAAGATAAACGAAATGACTAGTTCACGATTGAAGGTCGTGTGTGCTTAACGATTGAAGGTCGCTTGAGCAGTATTCATTATAACACGCTTGGTTGGAGAAGACAAGAAAGAGGCTGTCAATCGACCAACCTCTGTTTTTAAACACAGTTCAAATCCAAACTATTCTTTATAGAAAAAACTCCTATAAATTCGAGCAATAGTTAAAACACAAACAAATATAATTCCCAAAATAGATAATACTAAGTTCACAAAACTCAATTCCGAACCTATGACATAGATATGAAAAAGAGGGGCTAGTCCTACACATAGAGACAATAGATAACTAATAAATCTTATCTCACCAATTCCTGCAAAAAAATGTTTCATGTAACGATTCTCCATTTAATACATTAAATCAGTTTTATTTTAGAGTATCATAAAATAATCAATCCTTCAACAAAATTCCTTGGCGAAATACTATTCTAAAGCATTGATAGCTCAGATTTCTCAGAATAGAGCTGTCCAAACCATCGAACAGGTCAAATACATACATATCCATGCAATTCTAAGCTTAGAATTACTATAAAATAAATGTTTTATGGTTATTCTAAGTCTTTGACTGCTTAAAATTTTACGTTCTGAAGGATTCTAAAGCTAGAATAGCTCAAAATCACGAGAACTAAGGCATTCGAAGCTTCAGAGTCATACAATCTCCATAGGAATTATCTTTTTTAGTAAGTGTGGTTAGAAGGTAATTTTAGGGAATCTCCTCAAAACAACCGATTTTCTATTTTTATCAATCAAAAAATATTGATAAATTAGTGTTTTAAAATTAAATTTTAAAGGTGTCCTTAAGTTTAAAGATTTTTGATAAGATTTCTGTATTTTTCACAATTCAATGACTCGATGGCACTGTTCGGCCACATAGGCATCGTGGGTAACGATAATGACCGTTTTCCCTTCCTTGTTCATATCTAAGAGAAAATTTAAAACCAAATCTCGATTTTCAGGATCTAGAGAACCGGTTGGTTCATCTGCTAAAAGGAGCTGACTCGGTTTTAAAATGGCTCTAGCAACTGCGATTCGTTGCTGTTCCCCTCCAGATAACTCTGAAACCTTCTGATGTAGAGTTGATGACAATCCCACTCTCTCTAAAATTTCTTCTATCTTTTTGACTTTGTCCTTCTTGGATAATTTTACATACTTTAGAGCGAGCATGAGATTATACTCTACTGTTTCATTATCAATCAGAGCAAAGTTTTGAAACAGATAGGAGATATGTTCGCGGATAATCGCTTGCGACTTAACAGAATTGACAGGTACATTTTGCTGACCGAAAATTTCATAATGTCCACTGTAATCGCCATCTATCAAACCCAAAAGATTTAACAAGGTTGACTTGCCACTGCCACTTTTCCCAACAATGGCAACTAAATCTCCTTGGTTAATTTTTAGAGATAAATTCTCCAAAATAACTTTTTTCCCAATGGTTTTCGTAACATTTTCCAACTTTATCATAAGATGTCCCCTTTCAATAACTGCACTACATTTCGTTTTTCCATCTTAGAGCCCAAGAAAAGCACAAACAGGATATCTAAGCCTGTAAATCCTGCAAAAAGTAGGAGCGGGAAAAGTGCCTGTGTAAAGAATAGCAGGACTACAAAAGGGAGGCTATATACCAACAAGAGAATCCTCAAGAAAGAACGATACCGATCTATCAATTTCCAACCCATGAACTTCTTGGTGATGATATCTGTTCGCTTCAATAAGAAAGTTGTTACTAGTAAGAAGTAGGAAATCATCATACTAAGAAGACCAACCAAAGCAAAGAGTATGTTGAAATTCCGAACAGCATCTCGATAAGAATCTACTTTATCTTGTTGAATGGCTTGAATAGATGAAAATTTTAAATAATTCCCATCTGATAATTTCCCAACTAACGCTGTCACCTCTTTTTGGTGTTGAGCCGTATTTTCGATTTTAATCGGGTTATTTAAACCTGTTGTTGACAGGCGAGCTTTTTCATCCCACATCATATCAGAATCATTGACCAAGCTAATAATTGGATTGTAGAGATTTTCCTTTCGCTTATCACTATATGGAAAGAACGACCAATCTCCTTCATAATAGGCAATCTCGACATCCATCTCCTCTATCGTTCGTTTTTGCTGCTCTTCATACTTCATCGAAAGATAGGCAATTAATTTCCCCAAGAGCTGATTTTTATCTTCTTCACCTTTCGTACTTGCTGGCATCAAAATAACTTTTTTTGCGCCGGTATCTGGTAACTTGAATCCCTGACTTTCTAAAAAATGACGGTTGGCATAGTAAACAGTTAGCATATCAGCCAGTTGATACCGCTGCACTTGTTCTGCAGTGGCAAAATTTTTTATAGGCAGGTTGCTAGTTTGCACATAGCCCGCCTGCGTTTTTTCTACCAAATCCTGATAAAATCGATAGAAATAATCCACTGCTTGCCCTGAGCCTGCCAACTGCTCTTGCCACAGGTTATCATTGAGTTGGAAAGTTTCCAAGGTCAGATAATTTCCTTGACTGATCCACTGTTTCTGGTAATCCAACTCTTTGTTTTCTTGCTCCAAACTTTTTCCTACCCCAACTAGCAAGACTGTCAGTAAAATGGTAGTTCCAATTTTCATCAAATAATTAAAGAGTAAACCAAATTTAAAAGATGAAAAACTTTTCAGCAGAGAGCTGATTGTCATTTTTTGGATCAAGAGATAGGTCAACCAACTGATAAAGAGATAAAGCTGCAAAAGCAAAAAATGAGACAACCACAGCATAGGGAACAAATCTTTCGGCTTATAATCAAGCAAGAAAAACACCCCTAGATTAATCACAAGCGCCCCACCTAGGAGGAGGTAGAGGTTGCCTTTCACAACATCAGCTAAAACAGCCCGATCTTGAAAACCAAGTAATTTTTGTACCCCAACTCTTTTCATCTCCATCATTGGCTGATACACTGTTACTAAGACAAGAAGCAAAATAGCCAAGACAAAAATAATAGCAGATAAGAGCAAATCTCGATTTAAGACTTCCACTGCACTTTTGTAGGTTGGCTCTAGCAAGGTAGTCTGGTCAGTCTTGAAAAAATCACTCCACTTCTGTAAAATCTGATCTCTATCCATCTCTTGAGCCGAACTAATCGTGTAGCGACCATTTAAACTACGAGATGTATCCTTGATGTAGGCTTGAAAAGTCATAAGCTGAATAGGCTTGGCTTTTAGAAAGGTCGGAATCGTACCAAGTTTATTGGAAATTTCTTTATTACTGTAGACTCCTTCACCATCTGTGGTAAAACCAAGGGAAGAAATCCCAAACTCTTGGTAGGGGAAGGTATCTTTATCAAAAACACCAGACTTGATTACCTCATCACCACTGTCTGTTTTGATGATGGATACTTTGTATTCCTTTGATACATACTCAAAAAATCGAAGAACAGATTCTGCAGGTTCATTGACATCTTTCAAGTATACATCCAAAGAACTCGCTGTCTTTCCCATTTCCTGAATCCGAACTACTTCTCGTGTATAGTTTACATTAAAAACAAAGAAAGTGGTACACAGAAGCAGTAGTAACATACAGAAATTACTGATTTTTTTCATAAAGATACCTCCAATAAAGTTCTCCCTCTCCTAATAGGAGAGGGAAAATTTCACTTAAAATCCATAGAAATATTCTAATCCTGTTGGCGGAATTTTAGTAAGGGAAGCTTGTGCCCAAACCCTAGGACCCTGACGATCCTTAGAGATTCTACCTCCATGTCGGACAGTTGCTGTATGAGAGCGAGTAGAATGTAAATAATCAGAATATCCAAAAGTTCCTGTCCAACCTACTCCATAGTTCCATTGACCACCATCTACCCATACTGCTAAAGCATTTGTCGTAGCAAGCAGACCACATGCCATTACGGTTGCGACACCAATTTTTACTAATTTTTTCATGATATTTTCCTCACATCTTATATCTTGAACTGTTTCACAGAAACAGATGAATTGGTTCATTTGTAAACATTGAAGTCCATTGGACTCACCTTCCTTTCGTTTTACTTAATCAAAATTTTATAAGAGCCATCCCCAAGGGAAGAAAATAACCATCCATAACATAAATAACAACAGACGATATACTTTTTTATACATTTGATACCCCCTTAGTACTTCATCATCTTGATTATAAAATACAATATACCTTGTCGTAAAATTTGTTAACCTTTTTCACAAATTTATTTTAGATTTCTTTTTTACTTTTTATATTACTATGATACAATATTTTTAATCAGTTTCAATTTATTGTTAACTTTTTTCACAAATAAGGAGGGAATCATGCGCTACGATTTTGGAAATGTTTATAAAGAAATCCGTGAGTCAAAAGGATTGACTCAAGAAGAGGTCTGTGGGGGTGTTCTCTCAAGAACCAGCCTATCAAAAATAGAAAGTGGCAAGACAACTCCAAAATATGAGAATATGGAATTTCTTCTCCAGCAAATTAATATGAGTTTTGAAGAGTTTGAATATATTTGCCATCTCTACCACCCAAGTGAACGATCAACTATCATGCAGACTTTTCTAAAAATGGCTTCTATTAGTGGTACGAGCGACTTAAGTAAATTACTCAAAAAATGCCAACATTATCTAAAAACACATCATGATTTTCCCATCCAGCAGTTGCAAGATATGCTCGAAATCGTTATCTACATCCGTGAAAATGGGATAGAAAAATTGTCAAGTAAGGTTGACAACATTGTAAACAGATTATGGGATAAGATTGAGAAACAAGATACTTGGTATGAGAGTGACCTCAAAGTCCTTAATACCATTCTCTTTGCTTTTCCTATGGAGTATATTCATCAGATTACCGAAAAAATTCTCGAACGACTAGAGGTTTATAAACACTATAGTCCTGTCTTTCAGCTTCGTATGATGTTGCTTCTGAATCTCTCAACTCTTTATCTTTACAATGGTGATAAGTTGCTTTGCAAACAGCTTTGCTACACTCTCTTAGAGGAGGCAAAAGCAAGCAAACAGTACGATACACTTGCGTTTTCCTATATTCGTATCGGCATTTGTGCTAATGATGCTCAGTTGATACAGAATGGACTCTCCTTAGCTAAACTAGTAGAAGATGAACACTTACTAACAGAGCTAGAGCGAGAAGTTAACATCTTTGTAAACAAAAAAGAGCCCTAAAGGACTCTTGTATTCTTAATACCAACCGTTGTTAAGCCAGAAGTTCTTGGCAGCTGTCCATGAACCGTAACGTCCTGCAACGTAGGCATCTGCTACACGTTCTTGGTTTTCAGCTGAGTAGTCACCGTTCAAGTATGAATCTGTCAATTGGTAACGTCCGATGTAACGTCCGTTTGTAGCAGTGTAGCTACCACCTGATTCTTTTTGAGCGATCCATTCTTTGGCTTCTGCTTCAGAACCACTTACAGTAGAAGCTGCTGCAGTGTTGCTTTCTGTTGCTGGAGCTGCTGGCGCTTCATAGGTTGTTGTTTCAGTTGTTTCTTCTGCAGTTTCTTCTGTAGCAGCTGGTACTTCATAAGTTGTTGCAGAAGCTGCAGCGGTTGCAGTTGCTGTCGATGGAGCTGTTCCTTCGATGACCAAAACCTGGTCCACAAAGATCAAGTGGATGTTTTCAATCTTGTTTTTTTCTGCCAATTTTTCAACAGTAGTGTTGTACTTCTCAGCGATTTCTGAAAGAGTGTCACCTGATTTAACTGTGTAAGTTACAGTTTCTTGTGCAGATGCAAGGGCTGGTGCAAAGAAAGCAAGCAAGGCTGCTAGTCCTGCAAAAGTTGTTTTGATTTTTTTAGTTGTTAATGTCATATCTAAAAATTCTCCTTTTTATCTATGATACTATTTTACTCCTCGAATGTTACCATTTCTTGACGGTTTTGTGTAGAAATATTACAAAAATGTTTTATATTTACCGTTTTAAGGAGGTTTTTGTCACAAAAGGCCTTATTTTATACTATCTTTAATCATTTTGAGGTTTTGATTAGGGAAATAAGCGTAGCGGTCCATTCTTTGATATAATAGATATAAGAATCTTTGTAAGGGGAAACAGATGCACTCACTTCGTTTTCAATCTGTCTTTGATATTATCGGACCTGTCATGATTGGCCCATCAAGTAGCCATACTGCTGGTGCTGTTCGTATCGGAAAAATCGTCTCATCCATCTTTGACGATACGCCAACAGAGGTAGAATTTCAATTATTTAACTCATTTGCCAAGACCTACCGTGGTCATGGAACTGACCTTGCTCTCGTCGCTGGTATTTTAGGTATGGATACGGACGATCCCGACATTCCAAATAGTCTAGAGATTGCCCATAAACGGGGTATCAAGATTGTCTGGACCATTCAGAAAGACAGCAATGCTCCTCACCCTAACACCACTAAAATCACTGTAAAGAATGAACACAAGTCCATTAGTGTGACAGGGATTTCCATTGGTGGGGGAAATATCCAGGTCACGGAACTCAATGGCTTTGCCGTCTCTCTTAACATGAATACCCCGACTATCATCATCGTGCATCAGGATATTCCGGGTATGATTGCCCATGTCACAGAAGCCCTCTCTCGTTTTGACATCAACATCGCCCAGATGAATGTGACTCGGGAAAAAGCTGGAGAAAAAGCTATCATGATTATCGAAGTCGATAGTCGAAGTTGCGAAGAGGCGATTGAAGAAATCCGAAAAATCCCTCATCTCCATAATGTCAATTTCTTTAAGTAGGAGGAAACATGTTTTATTCTATCAAAGAATTGGTCGAGCAGGCGGATCTAGACTTCCGAGGAAATGTTGCAGAGCTCATGATTGCGACAGAATATGAACTGACCGGCCGATGCCGAGACGAAGTTCTCCTCCTCATGGAACGCAATCTAGAAGTCATGAAAGCCTCCGTTGAGCTCGGTCTTAGTGAAAACAAATCCCGCAGTGGCCTAACAGGTGGCGATGCGGCCAAGCTAGATCGCCATCTCAAAAGTGGCAAGGCCTTGTCAGATTTTACCATCCTATCAGCAGCCCGAAATGCCATCGCAGTCAATGAACACAACGCTAAAATGGGCTTGGTCTGCGCCACTCCAACCGCAGGAAGCGCTGGTTGTTTGCCAGCTGTTCTCACTGCTGCTATCCAAAAACTTGACCTCAGCCACGAAGAACAGCTGGATTTCCTCTTTGCCGCAGGTGCCTTTGGATTGGTTATCGCAAACAACGCTTCTATCTCAGGTGCTGAAGGTGGCTGTCAAGCCGAAGTCGGCTCTGCCTCTGCCATGAGTGCCGCAGCCTTGACCTTGGCCGCAGGTGGAACGCCCTATCAGGCTAGCCAAGCCATTGCCTTTGTCATTAAAAATATGCTGGGCCTCATCTGCGACCCCGTCGCTGGTTTGGTCGAAGTTCCCTGTGTTAAGCGCAATGCCATGGGAGCCAGCTTTGCCTTTATCGCAGCAGATATGGCCTTGGCAGGTATCGAGTCTAAGATCCCTGTTGACGAAGTCATCGATGCCATGTACCAAGTCGGATCAAGTCTTCCAACTGCCTTTCGTGAAACGGCTGAGGGTGGACTCGCTGCCACACCTACTGGTCGTCGCCTACAAAAAGAAATCTTCGGCGAATAAACTCATCTATTAGGAGAAAGTATGCCCTCTATCTCAGCAATCTTTTTTGATCTAGACGGAACCCTGGTTGACAGTTCCATCGGGATCCACAATGCCTTTACCCATACCTTTAAAGAGCTAGGAGTGCCTAGCCCTGATGCCAAAACTATTCGAGGTTTCATGGGTCCGCCTCTTGAAAGTAGTTTTGCGACTTGCCTTCCAAAAGAACAAATCTCAGAGGCTGTGCAAATCTACCGTTCTTACTACAAGGAAAAAGGGATTCACGAAGCGCAACTCTTCCCCCGAATGACGGAATTGCTCCAAGAACTCTCTCAAAACTACCCTCTCTATATCACTACAACAAAGAATACTCCGACTGCCCAGGATATGACTAAAAATCTGGGAATCCATCATTTCTTTGATGGCATTTATGGTTCCAGTCCTGAAACGCCACACAAGGCGGATGTCATCCGTTACGCCTTGCAGATGCATCAACTGCCTGCAGACCAAGTCCTCATTATCGGGGACACCAAGTTTGATATGATTGGAGCCCAAGAAACTGGCATTAAAAAGTTCGCTGTTACTTGGGGATTTGGAGAAGAGGCCGATTTACTCAGCTATCAACCTGACTGGATTGCTCATACCATTGACGATATTATTAGCCAGCTCTAATCATACAAAAATACTCCTAACACTAGTGAACTAGGTCGAGGAGTATTTTTTTGTATAGGTTGTTACTATAAGCGATTATTTGCTGTGAAACGACTCAGCCGTTTTTAACTAGACTAAAAATAGCTTAATATTTTCGTACCATGTCTTCAAACTGAGAGTCTTTCTTATTCTCTTCATTTTTTTCGCTATTTTTTATTACTTTTTCTTCAAAGCGTTGACTGGGCATAGCGAGCATAATTAACAGTGTTAATGCACCCAAAGGGACAAATACAATAAAGATATAGGCCCAATGGATACCCACATCTCGTAAGCGACGTACTATCAGTGCTAGTAGAGGAACAAACTCAACTAGCAACAAAATAATATACATACTGAAAAGCGCTATATTGATGATGGGGTTGTCAAATTCTAATCCAGTGAACAGCGAGTAGTAGACGGGAAAGAAAATCACCATATTTAGCAGCCAAACCCACCAAAACTCTGGACGTGTAGAATGACCAGAAAAATTTAAATACCCCTTCCAAAAATTTTTATAAGCATTCAGCATGCATGGACCTCCTTTCATTATATCTATTCACCATCTAGCCCATATCTTTATCTTGGTTTCGAAAATAAATCTATCGTTTCAGATCTACTTAATTCTCAAAAACCAGCCTCCTGCTTTAAACAGAAAACTGGTTTAGCATTTTCATTTTAAAAATCAGTCGAAATCCTTACTCAGCATGGGTTGTCTCATTTGCAAAAGAAATGATTGCTTCTTTGAGCTCATCTCCACTGAGTGAACGGAACTCCTCTATTTTTTGATTGATGGCTTCTAGAGGCATGACATTTACCTTACCAACGAAAATCTTGTCCATGACTTGATTATCAACCAATTCGGTCGAAACCAAGAGTTCTTCATAGAGTTTTTCCCCTGGTCGAATCCCAACTTCAACGATTGGAATTTCACTTTCTGTATGTCCGCTTAGAAGGACCATTTTCTTAGCCAAGTCATAGATCTTGACTGGTTTGCCCATATCAAGGATAAAGACTTCTCCGTCCTTGGCATAAGCGCCAGCATGAATTACCAGACGACTGGCCTCTGGAATGGTCATGAAGTAACGTGTCATACGGAAGTCTGTCACCGTAACAGGACCACCTTCAGCAATTTGACGTTCAAAGACAGGAATCACGCTACCACGGCTACCAAGAACATTTCCAAAACGAACTGCACAGTAGGTTGATTTGCTACGTTGGTTAAAGCCAGTGACAATCAATTCTGCCACGCGCTTGGTTGCCCCCATAACATTGGGTGGATTGACCGCCTTGTCAGTCGAAATCATGACCATCTTAGGTACTTTGGCCTCATCCACAGCCTTGGCAACATTGTAGGTTCCGAGGATATTGTTTTTGAAGGCTTCTTTTGGATTGCGCTCCATCATCGGAACGTGCTTGTGGGCAGCAGCATGGTAGACAATGGCTGGCTTGTACTGCTCAAACACTTGTAAGAGACGGTCATAATCCTGAATATCTGCAATGACAGGAACATAATCAATCCCTTGGAATGTACGGATCAATTCATGATAAACGAGGTAGATGGAGTTTTCGCCATGCCCCAGCAAGATGACACGCTCTGGATTGAAGCGGCTAACCTGACGACAAATCTCCGAACCAATCGAACCACCAGCTCCTGTCACCAAGATAGTCTTACCTGTCAGTTCTGAACCCAGACGGGACTCATCCAGACGAATTTCCTGGCGTCCTAAAAGGTCTGTGATATCAATTTTCTGGAAGCCACTGCCTCCACCTGGTTGGTGAAGTCCTTGCACAACTGTCTCAACCTTAGGCATCTTGTAACATTTGACGCCTAGCTTATTACACATCTGCAAGATGCGTTCGTACTCTGAAGGGTCAAGTGAAGGAATCGCTACGATGACACGCTCGATTTGGTGACGTTTAGCCAATTCAGGCAGATTGTCATAGGAACCCAAAACTGGGATGCCACCTAGTTTTTGTCCCTTTTTCTTTTCATCATTATCCAAAATTCCCACTAGCTCAAGTTCGCTAGTTGGATGTTGGTAGCTGTTCATAAAGAGGGCACCACCATCACCAGCACCAATCAAGAAGGTCCGGCGGTGTTCCCCATCTCCACTACCTTTTTTACGTTTGGAGTAAATCAATTGCCAAGTGATACGAGGAAGCAAGATGAGGAAGGTACTCAACAAGATGAAGAGCACGATGAAACGGATAGAAAATAGTGGAAGAAAGGCATAGCAGATTCCATAGGAAAGAACACTACTAAATGTTACTCCAAAAAAGATTTTCATGAAATCCGTAATCTTACTGTAGCGGCTAATACTAGCATTCAGACCCCAAAAAGCAATCATGATCTGATAGAAGAAGAAGGCTAAAAGAGTATAGATCACGTAGTCCACAGGCGCAGGATTTATTAGGCCATAAAACAAGATATAAGATACGATGATGGAAACCACCATACTCAGAATGTCGAATATCCCCCAAAACACCTGTTTTTGTTGTTTATTCAAAATTTCAACCAGATCAATAACATAATCTGCTAGTTTTTTATTCATCGAAGTTTACTCCCCCTTACAAGAGTCGGATAAAGCTGTTTTCATCATAATATGCCTCGTTTCATCATACTCAATCCGAGGCTTATTTGCTTTTTCTTAGAAGTTTGACAAAGATAAACTGACGTACAAAGCCTGGGCAGAGTGCAACGATTGCTTGAATGGCAATGCTTTTCGCATATTCCATGTAGGAAATTTGCCCTCTCTCAAGCATGCGCTGACGGGCCTGGCGATAGAGTTTGAGGTAGCGCAAACCACCACGACGTTCAAACATCCCTGCACCGACACGAACCTGACACAAGATCTGATCCAGATTTCCAGTCTTAGCTCCTGCGGCAATCATATTGAGCCAGAGGAGATCATCCTCCATGTAAAGGCCATCTTCATAGTTACCCGCCTTGAGGACCATGTCCTTTTTGAACATCACTGTCATATGGTTGAAGGCACTTCTCATTCTTTGATAAGCCACAATGTCTGCATGCCGAGTTGGGACACGACGGTAAGAAACAATCTCGTCAGGATTGTCAATAAATTCTGCAATATGTCCACCTAAGAGATCCAGATTTTCCTCTTCCATTAGTTGGACTTGCTTTTCAAAGCGGTCAGCTACCGCTATATCATCCGTATCCATGCGAGCGATGATATCGTACTGACACTGTAAAACACCGTATCGAAGAGCCAAACCTAAACCTTGATTTTCCTCTAAGGGGCAACGTTTCACTGGAATGTCTGACTGAGCTTCCACTTCATCTAGCACCTGATAGAGTTCTGGTGTGAGAGGCCCATCCTCTACGAGAACAAGCTCACTCGGTTTTAAGGTCTGGTTTTGAACACTTTTGATGGCATCTCTCAAAAATGTCGGATTTTCCTTTACATAGATCGACATCAAGACGCTGATTTTTTGCTTTTCAGACACAGTTTTTCTCCAATATATAGATTTCCTTCCACTATTTTATCACAAAATTTCCTAGTTTCCTATTTTTATATCAAATCAAGGAAAATTCTAGTAAAGAAATCTGCTTCCTTTCTGTATATTTTCAGTTAAATCTTTCCAGCTTTCCTCCCAGTCTTTACTTGACATTATATAGAAAAAACCTTAAAATAAGCTGTTATTAAAGTCATCTTATCGAGGTTTTTATGAAAAAACAATCACTCTTTTTTGTTCTAGGAATTGTCTTAATCGGGACTGTTTTACGCTCTCCTTTTACTGCTCTTCCAACCATTTTAGGAGATATCGCTCAGGGATTAGGAGTGGAGGTCAGCTCCCTTGGAATTTTAACCAGTCTCCCTCTCTTGATGTTCGCCCTTCTCTCTGCTTTTACGAGTCGCTTGGCGCAAAAGATTGGGCTAGAGCATCTCTTTACTTACTGTCTTCTTCTCTTAACTATTGGCTCTGTCATTCGTATCTTCAGCGTTCCCCTTCTCTATCTAGGTACCTTGATTGTCGGAGCGAGCATTGCGATCTTCAATGTACTCCTCCCAAGCATGATCCAGGCAAATCAGCCTCAAAAGATTAGCTTCCTAACGACACTCTATGTCACTTCTATGGGGATTTCCACAGCTATTGCTTCTTATCTATCTGTCCCTATCACCCAAGCTAGTTCTTGGAAGGGCCTCATCCTCGTTCTCAGCTTTCTCTGTCTGGTCACTCTGCTAGTTTGGTTGCCAAATCATCGCCACAACCACTATCTAGAAGGGCAGCAAGAAAAGAAATCGAAAGAGAATATTCTAAAAAGTAAAGATGTATGGGCTATCATTATCTTTGGCGGGCTTCAGTCCTTGCTCTTCTATACAAGCATGACCTGGTTGCCAACTATGGCCATTAGTGCTGGTCTTTCTAATAGTGATGCGGCTCTTCTGGCTTCTATCTTCTCGCTGATCAGCATTCCTTTTTCAATGACTGTTCCAAGTCTGACAACTCGTCTGTCAGATGGTCACCGTCGAATCATGCTGGCAATTATCTCTATCGCTGGTATGATGGGAATTGCCATGCTCTTGTATCCAGCCAATAATTTCCTCTACTGGTTAGTCGTCCATCTCTTGATTGGAACGGCCTGCAGTGCCCTCTTCCCCTACCTCATGGTTTGCTTCTCACTTAAGACCAGCTCGCCTGAAAAGACTGCGCAACTCTCAGGACTAGCGCAAACAGGGGGCTACATCTTGGCGGCCTTTGGTCCTACCTTGTTTGGCTATAGTTTTGACATGTTCCAATCTTGGATTCCAGCGGTTCTTGCCCTTCTAGCCATCGATATCATCATGACGTTCTCACTCTTTATGGTGGATAGGGCTGATAAGATTCTCTAAACTTCTAGTTTTTACTAGGAGTTTTTTATATGTAAAATTTTTACACATTTCTCTTGACAGGGCTTTCACATTGAGATAGAATATATTTGAAAAGAGTATATATAAAATTTTTATATAATATAAAGGAGGTTTCCCATGTACTTCCCAACATCCTCTGCCTTGATCGAGTTTCTCATCTTGGCTGTACTGGAGCAGGGGGATTCTTATGGTTATGAGATTAGTCAAACCATTAAGCTCATCGCCAATATCAAAGAATCTACGCTCTATCCCATTCTCAAAAAATTGGAAGCCAGTGGCTTTCTCACCACCTACTCTAGAGAGTTTCAGGGGCGTATGCGCAAATACTACTCCTTGACCAATCGGGGCGTAGAGCAGCTCGTTACTCTAAAGGAAGAGTGGACGCTCTATACCGAAACCGTCAACGGCATCATAGAAGGGAGTATCCGCCATGACAAGAACTGACTATCTGACTCAGTTAGAAACCTATCTCCATAAACTGCCTGAAGTTGACCGCATCGAAGCCATGGACTACTTTAAGGAACTATTTGACGATGCAGGTCCAGAGGGCGAAGAGGAACTCATTGCCAGTCTAGGAACACCAAAAGAAGCTGCCCATGATATCCTCTCTGATCTTCTCGATAAAAAGGTCAATGAAGCCCCTGCTCAAAAGAATGACCGCCAACTACTACACATTGCCCTACTTGCCTTACTAGCAGCCCCTATCGGAATTCCTGTTGGAATTGCAATTATCTTAACCATTATCGGGCTTTTTATCGCGGCTGTCTCCGTCATTCTAGCCTTCTTTACCGTCTCTGTGACAGGTATCCTGCTGGGTGGACTCTTTATCGTAGAGAGTTTTAGCGTCCTGGTCGAAGCCAAATCTGCCTTTATCTTGATTTTCGGGGCTGGTTTGCTTGCTATCGGTGCTTCTTCTCTTGTTCTACTAGGCATCTCCTATGTAGCTCGTTTCTTTGGCCTCCTAGTCGTCCGCTTGGTGCAATGGATTCTTAAAAAAGGAAAGAGAGGTGACAGACATGCGTAAATTGACGAAAGGATTTCTCATTTTTGGTGTGGTTTCTACAATCCTTGGTTTTATCATGATCATTGTAGGCGCCCAGTCTAATGGTATTCAAAGTTTACTTGCCATGTCAAAAGACCCCGTCTATGACAATCGTATCGAAGAAGTAACCTTTGGAAGTGAAGTGGAAAAACTTGATTTGACCCTTGAAGAACATAGCCTAACCATCACAGAGTCTGTAGATGACAAGATCCATATCAGCTATCATCCTTCCGTGTCTGGTCGTCACGATCTGACTACTGGCATGAGTGACAAAACACTGAGCGTCACTGACAAACAAGCCTCCCAACATCGTTTTCTCGGTTCAGGAATCGAAAGCCTACTTCGTATCGCCAGCAACTATTCTAATCGTTTTGACGAAGTCGTTCTCTCCCTACCTAAAGGAAGAAAGCTGCAAGCTATCACCGTCTCAGCCAATCGTGGACAAACTAATATTCGTCAAGCCAACCTTGAAAATGCAACCATCAAAACAAAAGGCTATCTCTTAAGACTAACAGAAAGTTCTATCAAGAACAGCACACTAACGACACCCCATATCATCAATATCTTTGATACCGAACTGACAGATAGTCAGGTCAAGACGGAGGGGGGACACATCTACGCTGAAAATATTCAGGTTCACGGTAAGGTTGAGCTAGAGGCCCATTCCACTCTAACACTCATTCTCTCCCAGAAAGAGACCGACCGTATCAATCTAGAAATTTCTTCTCAGCATGGTGGTATCTATCGTCAACCCAAAGAAGAACATCGTGGACAAAAAGAGAATGTACTTGCCAACCCTTATAAAACCGAAAAAGCAGATATCAAGGATTTACTCATTACAAAAGCCAATCAGGATATCTACCTACCTAAAGAGGAGCACTCTGCTCCATCTAGAAACCATTGACAAAAACGCTTTCATCTGCTAATCTAAAAATAGAAAATGACCATAAAAAAGGAGGTTCCACCATGACACAAGAATGGTTTGAAAGCGCCGATCTTGAGAAGAAATCAGCTCAGACGAAATCGGAAATCCAGCCCGACCAAGCAGAGACTTCGGAAACTGTAGAGACCGAACCACAAGCAAGCCAAGAAACTCCTATCTTATCTAAAGAGTCGGAAAGGCATGAGGAGGAAGCTCCCGAAACGATAGAAGAAGCCCAAACCGAGGAAGAGGGAGAAGGGAAAGCTGAAGAGGGACACAAGCAAGAAAACTCTGTAAAAGAGAAAAGCATCCTCAGCAAGGCTTTAGAAAGCCCCTATATCCCAGATATTGACCCTCGTAAAACTACCCGATTAAAAGAAGAAATCGCACTATTTTGGACTTGGCTGCTGGAGGCTATCCAAGAACCAACTGCCAGCAAGAATACGGACCAAAGGCATCGTTATAGTGTCTTTGGCTTGCTCACTTTGCTATCCTCGATTAGCCTTTTCTTTAGTATCTATCATATCAAGCACCTCTACTACGGCTATATGGCCTCTATTGCCAATAGTTTACCTAACCAGCTCCCTCCTTTAGATCTCTTTGCTGGGCTTTCTATCTTGGTCGCTAGCGCTCTATTTTACTTTTCTATCATTTTGGGAGGCTTTACTGTCCGACGTGTGCTGGACCAGGAGAGCGACTTCACATTCCAAGAAGCTTGCGATCGTTACAGCCGGCTCTTTGCTATCCCACTTGTCCTAACAGCTCTAGCAAGTTTCTTTGCACTTTTTGGTGGCTTACGATTTGCTGGCATCCTCACTCTTCTAAGCATGACCATCTTTGCCCTTGGAAATCTCTTTGTGATTAGCAAGCCAAGTAAGACCAGTAGCCTTGACCCATTTTATCGTTTCTTACTAGCTGTCTTACTTGATGCTGCTATTCTCTTACCCTTCTTCATTGCAGAGTTGGCGCTAACAGTGGACTACCTTCGCATCCTGACCTTCTTTTAACCAAAATCCCTGCCATTTGTTAATGACAGGGATTTTTATGCTTACTCTTTTTTGGACAAGGTCTACTCGATGCTTGCCAATTCTTCAAAGTCTTGTCCTAGGATGGCTTGTACTTCTAGTTGATTGGCATCTAGTTGGTGGTAAAATGTTGTTGGTAGTGACTCTAGAAATCTTGCATAGTCCAAGCGAGCGATGGCTTCATAGTCTTCTGCTTTTGAGCCATCACCAGAAATCGTCACTAGGTCAATCTCCCAAACAAGCTCCTTGCCTGCTAGCTGCTCGGTATAGGGTGCTGGTACAAAGGGTTCCTTTGGCAAAATTGTCTTGACTCCCTGGGCCAGGTGATAGATACCGTGCACCTTGCCTTGGGCGTCTGGGTAAAATTTCACACTGGCAAGATAGGCATCAGAACCTTGAACTTTCTTGACCAGCTCTTCAAAACGTGCCAATCCATCCTCAGCCAAAAAACTCTCGAGGTATTCCTTGTTGAGATAGATAGGGGCCAAGAGCCCTTGGCAATAGACTAAACGAACCGCTTTGTCAGCTAGATAATGCTTGACCGTTTGTCGGAAATAGGTTTCAAAGTCAAATCCTTCTAGTCCTTCTACCGCTTGCCCCAACTTACTCGATAGGGCTTGGAGGAGAGCTTCTACAATCTCCCAGTCCGCTCTGGTAAGGAAGTCTGGAATCACCACTTGATAGCCTTTTCGGCTATCCGCATAGTTCACCTTGAAGAGAAATTGCGACTGACCTACAATCCCACACTCGATATACTCGAGACGATTGAGGGGCTGACGAAGATAGACCGCATCATAACTGTATGACTCCAAGCCCTCCACCAAGGCCAAGATGGACTTGGCAGTCAAGACCTCCTGTTGTCCTAGAATGCTTTCTTTATTTGGGATAAAAAATGTTTTCGCCATAACTGGCCTCCTTTGAAATCGTTTACACATAGTATACCCTATTTTCCTGAAAGATACAGAAACAAATTTTAGATTTTTAGATAAAAAGCATAGAAAAACAGCCCCTGAGGACTGTTTGATGTTATACAGTAGCGACTTGATCCAAGCTTTCACCGATAGCTGCTAGGCGCTCGATTACTTCTGCTTGTGTCAATTCATTTTCAGCAACATAGCGGTTGCGTGGGTGAACACGGCACTCGTGTGAGCATCCACGAAGGTACTTGTCTTCATTTTCTTCTGATGTTAGGATACGACGGTTACAGAAGGGATTTCCACAGTTGACATAGCGTTCACATGGTGTTCCATCAAACCAGTCTTTCCCTACGATGGTTGGATTAACATGGTTAACATCAACGGCGATACGCTCGTCAAAGACGTACATTTTCCCATCCCAAAGCTCACCTTGGACTTCTGGGTCTTTACCGTAAGTTGCGATTCCTCCGTGCAATTGGCCAACATCTTTGTAGCCTTCACGAACCATCCAACCTGAGAATTTCTCACAGCGAACGCCACCTGTACAGTAAACCACAACACGCTTGTCCATGAATTTTTCCTTGTTATCACGGACCCATTGTGGCAACTCACGGAAGTTGCGGATGTCTGGGCGGATAGCCCCACGGAAATGTCCTAGGTCGTACTCGTAATCGTTACGTGTGTCAAGAACTACTGTATCTTCATCAAGAAGGGCTTCTTTGAACTCTTTTGGAGACAAGTAAGCACCTGTTGTTTCAAGTGGGTTGATGTCATTATCAAAGTCGTTGTCTTCCAAACCAAGGTGGACAATTTCTTTCTTGTAGCGAACAAACATCTTCTTGAAGGCTTGTTCATTTTCTTCGTCAATCTTGAACCAGAGGTTTTCCATACCTGGGAGGCTGTGAACGTAGTCCATGTATTTTTGAGTTGTTTCATAGTCACCTGAAACGGTTCCGTTGATTCCCTCGTCAGCGACTAGGATACGACCTTTAAGGCCGATTGATTTACAGAAAGCCAAGTGATCTGCCGCAAATTGCTCTGCATTTTCAATTGGAGTATAGAGGTAGTAAAGTAAGACACGAATATCTTTTGCCATAAGATTTGTTCTCTTTTCTATTCTTGAATTTTCAGAATTTTTCATTCAACTATTCTAGTATACCCACTTGAGAAAACGAATGCAATTTATTTGACCGGAAATTAAAAAGGAGCTAATCCCAACGAATGTCTACTCCAATTTAAAAAATCCTTGGATGATCCAAGGATTCATTTTTAAACTTTTTTAGCTTTAGCCATATAGAAGAGTTGGAGCAGAATACCAATGATAGCCATACCGATAACGATAAAGAAGGCCATTGTATAATCTCCTTGGTTTGCCTGTGCAAGACGTGCCCCTAACTGAGGACCAGCAATAGCAGCTACACCATAAGCAGTAAACATCCATCCATAGTTTGTCCCTACGTAGGTCACTCCCCAGTTTTCAGCAGTAATTCCTGGGAAGGAACCGAGGAAGCCACCAAATGACAAGGCAACCATCATGATTCCAAGGATGGCCAAGATGCTTCCAGGACCTTTGAATAAGGCTGTAAGCAACAAACCAGTAGCGACCGCTCCAAACATGGCAATAACGGTAGGGTAGCGGCCAATCTTATCAGATACCGTACCCCAGAAGATACGACCAAATGTATTTGCAATGGATACCAGCATAACGAAGAGGGTCGCTTCTCCAACAAGTTGGTATTGGTCTGAGATCGCTGCTGCAGTTCCGATAATCATCATTCCGCCTGTAGCACCAAGAACATAAATCAACCATAGAAGCCAGTAATTTCCATCACGGAGCATTTCTTTATAAGTTTTTCCTTCTGGTTGAGCATTCCCAGCCGCTGGAGCAACAGTAGGAGCTTTGGCCATAACAAGGGAAGATGTACAGATCACTAGTAAAAGGACGATACCTAGTACCTTAAAGGTAGAGTAAATCCCCATAGAAGCAATCAAAGATTTTGCAACCGGTCCGATAATTAGTGGACCCAAGCCAAATCCTGCCGCTGTCAATCCACCAGCTAGGCCTTTTTTGTCTGGGAACCACTTTGTCGCAACGGACGTAGATGCCCCATAAGCAGAGCCGATACCAAGTCCTAGGATGACACCGTACGTTAGATAAAGCACGGGTAGTGAGTTGGCAAAACCAGTCGCAAACATCCCTGTACCAAAGAGAATACCACCTAGAAAGACAAACTTTTTAGGTCCAACCGAATCTACTTTGGGTCCGAAAAGAATCATTCCAACAGGTACCATAGCAAAAGAAATGCTAAAGGCTAAGGAAGTCTGAGCTTGAACCCATCCTTGACTAGCATTGGTTTCTAGGAGTGCCTTCTGAAAGACCGACCAGGCGTATCCTGCACCTAGAGAGAGATTCGTTAAAATGGCCGCAGCCAAAATTAACCATCGATTGGGTGTTTTTTTCATATGAATAACCTCATGTAATATTTCTTGTTCCCAAAAGGGATAGCAAACAACTTTTTATCGGATTTTCACTTACTGAGTTTCACTTGAACCTTTCATAATTTACAAAATAGGAACAAGCTGAAATCAGACATAAATGAAACATTTAAGAAGAAATCCTGTCCACTTCTTAAATCAAAATCCAGTTAAATTTCACAATGTTAAGCGCTTTCATCGTACTCTTATTATAAGCTAGTTCATTCTAAAAATCTACTTAATTAAACTAATAGAGGTATTAGTCCAATTAATCGATATCTTTATTTTATACTGGTATTTCACAAAGTTTTTAACAAGATTTTTTTACTTTTAGCTACTCTAATAAAAAAACCACTACCTCCCCCGGGAGTCCCAGAGGAGGTAGTGATAACATTTTTTAGGAATGAATACACGAAATCAGTTTGTCTTATGATTTTTTGCTTTTCAAGAATTCGTCGTATTGTTTTTGCATTTCATCCAATACTTTTTGGTATGCACCTTCAGATTTCAATTTTTCCATCAATTCTGGAATAGCTTTATCAGGGTCTACAGTACCAGTGTTGATAGCTGTATCGAATTGTTGCATTGTGTTAGTGATTGCAGAGATTTCAGATTTTACGCTATCAGTGTTAAAGATGAATCCAAGCGCTGGAGATTCTTTAGCTTCTGCCAATTGTTTCTTAGAATCTTCGATTTGTTGGTCTGTAACGTTTTCGTTGATGTAAAGGATCCAGTTGTTACCAGTGTTCCATCCACCCATGTGAGTGTTTCCTTTGTATCCTTCAAGGACACGAACACGGTTTTCTTTACCTGGAATTTTCTCCCAGTTCTTGCCTTCTGGACCGTAAACAAGTCCGTTCAAGAGTTCAGGGTTCGTGTTCAAGAGGTTCAACACTTCCATTGATTTTTCTTTGTTCTTAGAGTTGTTTGAGATAACAAAGTTAGCAACTTGGGTTGTTTGGTTTTTCTTGATGAAGTTAGTGAATGGTTTGATTTGGATGTCTTTGTTAGCTACACGAGAGAGCAAGCTGTTACCGTAGTCAGCTGGTCCTACTGTTTCTTCACGAACGAACCAAGTGTCTTGTTGAAGGTCAAATGAAGTGTCGCTTGTTGCTACGTCTTTTGGAATGTATCCTGCTTCGTAGAATTTGTGAAGAGTCTTCAAGTGTTCTTTGAAACGAGGAACGTCGTAACGGTTTACGATCTTAGTAGTATCCCCTTCAAGGTCGATAACGAATGGAAGTCCGTTTGCTACTGGGTAGTCAAAGTTTTCAGAAGGGATGAAGTTCTTGGTAACTGCAAATGGTACTACATCTGGAGCTTTTTCTTTGATTTGTTTCAAGACTGGTTCAAGTGTTTCGTATGAATTTACACCTGAAATGTCGATACCATATTTTTCAAGAAGAGTTCCGTTGAAGGCAAAGTTTTGTGAAGATGCAACGTTAGCCGCAACTGGAACTGCATAGATTTTACCGTTTACAGTGTTCCCTTTGATGTAAGCTGGGTCAAGTGCTTTATAAAGCTCTGCCCCTTCTTTCTTGTACAATTCTGTCAAGTCAGCATAAGCACCTTTTTGCGCATTTACGATATAGTTATCTGCAAAAGCGATATCGTAGTTTTCACCTGATGATGTGATAACTGACATTTTCTTACCGTAGTCACCCCATCCAAGGTATTGGATATCCAATTTAGCACCAACTTTTTCTTCGATGATTTTGTTTGCATTTTCTAGCAATTCATCCAAGTTGTCTGGTTTGTCACCGATTTGGTACATTTTAATAACAGGTTTTTCTCCTGATCCTGAGTCAGCAGCTTTTTTGTTGTTACCTGAAAGGTTTCCACAAGCAGCAAGACTTGCAGCCAAAGCTACTACGCTAGCAGATGCAAAAGCATATTTTTTCCAGTTTTTCATGATAAAAACTCCTTTTTTTATTTTTAAACTTATAAACGATTTAATGATTTTAACTTCAGTCACTAAGATGAAGTTGGGAAGGGAGAAACGGTGTTTCTCAGTAAGTGCTATTCTTTCACACCACCGATTGTCAAACCTTTTACAAAGTAGCGTTGGAAGAATGGATACAGAATGGCAATCGGAAGGGTTGCAACGACAACCATGGCCATACGTCCTGTTTCCTTTGGAAGAGCGACTCCCAGTTGACCAGAAAGACCGACTGCTTTGGCGATGTAGTCCATATTTTGTTGGATTTGCATGAGCAAATACTGCAATGGATACAAGTTGTCACTCTTGATGTAAAGAAGGGCGTTAAACCAGTCGTTCCAGAAACCAAGAGCTGTCAAAAGCGTGATGGTTGCGATACCTGGTAATGACAATGGTAAACAGATTTGGAAGAAGATCCGGGCTTCACTAGCACCATCGATACGAGCGGACTCCAGAATGGCTTCTGGAATGGTCTTCTTGAAGAAGGAACGCATCAAGATGATGTTAAATGGTGAGAGAAGCATTGGAACAATCAAGGCCCAAACGGTATCACCAAGTTGAAGCAAACGAGTTACCACGATATAGCCTGGAACCAAACCGGCGTTGAACAACATACTAAGTAGGACGAAAACTGTAAAGAATCTGCGGTACTTAAAGGTTGTCCGTGAAATGGCGTAGGCATAAGTTGTTGTGATAAAGACGTTTGTCAAGGTTCCGACTACTGTTACAAACACTGAGATAAAGAGCGCTTGTAATATCTTATCTTTAAACTGAGCCAAAAACTCGAAGCCATCTAATCCAAACTGTGATGGGAAAAAGCTATATCCATGTTGAAGGATGCTCTTTTCATCTGTGATGGAAATCATGATGACAAAGATAAAGGGTAAGATACAAGAGAGAGCAATCAATCCAGAAATAATACTGAAGAAGATATCTGCCTTCTTACTAAAGGAGTGAATGCCGACATTATCAATTTTTGCTTTTTTAATTTTTTCTGCCATGCTTTCCTCCTTTCTAGAATAGTGCTGAATTTGGATCGACTCGTCTTGCAAGCAAGTTTGATAGGATAACCAGAATCAAACCGACAACTGACTGATAAAGACCAGCTGCTGATGCCATACCAATATCCGCTGTCTGAGTCAAACCATTATAGACATAGACGTCTAGTACGTTGGTTACATTGTAGAGCTGACCAGCATTGTGAGGGATTTGGTAGAAAAGACCGAAGTCTGCACGGAAGATGTTTCCGACTGCAAGGATGGTCAAAACAGTTATCAGCGGTGTCAACTGTGGAATCGTTACATTTCGAATCCGTTGCCACTTGCTAGCCCCGTCCACTGTTGCTGCTTCGTAGTAGGTAGGGTCAATTCCCATGATAGTCGCATAGTACATGACACTGCTATATCCGAATCCTTTCCAGATACCTAGGAAAAGGAGAAGATATGGCCAAATACCTAAGTCAGCGTAGAAGTTAATTTCCTTCAATCCGATGGAAGAAAGGAAGTGGTTGATCACACCCTTGTCAATGTTGAGGAATGCATCTGTAAAGAAACTGATGATAACCCATGACAAGAAGTATGGGAACAACATAGACGTTTGGAAAATTTTAACCATTCTCTTAGAACGAAGCTCACTGAGGATGATAGCAATTCCAACCGACACAATCAAACCAATAAAGATGAATCCAAGGTTGTAAAGGACGGTATTTCGAGTAATGATAAAGGCATCTTTAGAACTAAACAAGAACTTAAAGTTATCGAGGCCGACCCACTTACTATTCATAATACTGTGGATAAATCCTTCACCACTCATATGGTAATCTTTAAAGGCGACCACATTTCCAAATACTGGGATATAGAAGAATAGAATCAACCAAAGTGCCCCTGGTAAAACCATCAAGAGAAAAATCCAGTTATCTCTCAAGGTCTTTGAAAACTTTTTCATAATTTCCTCCCATTTTATTCCTAAAAACTGATTTCATCGAATTTTTAGGTTTGATAACGATTACATAATTAGTATACTCTTATTTTAAGAATAGTTTAAACTACTAATTATAGAAAAAACTCCACAAATTATTTTATGTGGAGAAGTTTTTTATAAGAAATAGGTTTCACGAGAAACACTCTGAACAGGGGACACTGTTCTTGTTTTTATACTCAATGAAAATCAAAGAGCAAACTAGGAAGCTACCCGCAAGATGCTCAAAACACTGTTTTGAGGTTGTAGATAAGACTGACGAAGTCAGCTCAAAGCACTGCTTTGAGGTTGCAGATAAAACTGACGAAGTCAGTAACATCTATACGGCAAGGCGTAGCTGACGTGGTTTGAAGAGATTTTCGAAGAGTATTAAGTCGTATAAATCGTCGATGCGGTCGCAATGGTGTGCCACTGGTTGGCTGTTGTGGCTGCAAAGTCCTTGTCTCCATAAAAATCATTAAATGGAAGGATTTCAACTTCTAATTCTTCAATGCGGTCAATCTGACCTGCCAGATAAGCCTCGATGCGACTCTCTGCTCGCTTGATTCTTTGTAAGAGTCCGCCCATACGGATATCAACCGTATCCAAACCAAAGACCTTGTTTTCTTTCAGCCATTGGTGGCTAAAGAGGGCATGGAAGTTTTCAATCTCGCTTCTAAGTTTTGGTAATTCTTGTCTTGCGATTTCTCTCAGACTTTCTTTATCGTTTACTTGGTAGGCCTGACGAATGCGTCGTCCCACATCCACTTTACTGCTTAAAATCTGGTTCAACTGGGCCTGAGTTTCAAAGAGATAAGCATAATTTCCTGCTTTTTCTTTGATTTCAGCAAGCGTCGCAGCTGCCTGAGCGAAGTGCGGTTTGTCCTGTTCAGGTGTCATATGTCTGTCAAGAATAGGGCAGAGAACATCCTGATAAAAGACATAGCGGTTGGGATTGATACCACTGAGATTATCTGGCAAGTCTGGCAAGAGATTGGCAAGGTCAATCTGAATAAAGTCCTCAACTGATAGACCCGTATTGGTCTTAAAGTGAGCAGACAAACGGTCTAGGTCATTGCGGTAGCTGAGCTCTGCCCAGATTTGCAGACTTGGTAGAATAGAGAATTGGGCAGTTTCCCCACCATTGTCCCCCCAACCCGTCACGATGACTTCTTTGATCTGATTAGCACGACAGGCTTTATTGGCCTCCATAGCAATAAGACGGCTGAAATGGTTGTTGGGCGTAAAACCGATCCACTTCCAAGCACCACCTGCAAAGGCAATATCTTGGCTAATCTTGTGATGATTGCGGAAATTACGATTGTACTTTTCTTCGCTGTCTTGATAATAATCCCAGTAAACCAAGGTCACACGGTCTTTGAGACGGTCTAGGTAGACACGAGTTTCCTCAGGAATCTCCACGTCACGGTCGTACTGACCATCCGCTGACATGAGCTTAAAGAACATATCGCTCCACATCTGGCAGTGAAAACCATACTTGTCTGCAATATCCAGTACGCGCTCCAAGTGTTGGCACATAAGGAGACTACGGTCTACAACACCATTCAAGATGAGGTAGCGTCCCAAGCCAACCAAGTGGGCTTCGTCCATCCCGATATTGACCTTGCGTGTCTGCAGTTTAGATAGAGTGGCAAACATCCCATCAATCAGGTCATACACCTTTTCTTCGCCGATAAGGAGAATGTCCTCCACATCACGAAGTTCCTGCACTTCTTTGACACCCCATTTGACGAAGGCTGACAAGTGGGCCAAGGTCTGGATGCAAGGCACAAAGGTCATATCAAACTGCTGGACATAGGCTTCGATTTCCTGCAACTCCTCTGCTGAATAGGCGCCACGGAAGTAACCAAAGTAAGGTTGCCCCTCAATCTGATAGGTGTCTTCCATGTAAAGTTCAAAGGTTGAGTAACCCATGAGAGCCAAGACCTCAATCATCTGCTTGGCAGAAGCCACATTCAGCACCGCATTTCGAGAACAGTCTGCCATGTAGGCCAAATCCTCATAAGCTGCCTGTTCCTCAATCTCTACTTTGTCACCTTCTGCTAGAGCTGCTGCTAACAAGGACAAGGCGCGGTAGAGTTGGTGAGGTTTGCGATAGGTTAGTTGATAGTGGCCTCCCTCACCCTTGATAGAGATAGAGGCTTGGTCAGACTGAGTGACTGCAACTTCAACATCTGGTAAATAGATACGCTTTGTCAGCAAGTCGATTGCCTGAGTTTGTTTGGGACTAAGTCCTGTAAATGTTACCATTGGTTTTCCTCCTGTAACCAGTTGACAAGGGCACCGTAGAGATTGGCTTCTGCATGATAGGTGCAGGCCTGGATAACTGGTGCGACCGTGTATTCTTCGTAGGTTTCGACAAAGTTATCGACAGCCTTCTTGACACCTTGGATAAAGTCTGGATTCTGACTGATGGAGCCTCCCAGACTAATGACATCTGGGTCGATGAGATACTGAATATTGAGCAAACCTTGCGCCAGATTACGATTCATGCGCTCAATCGCTTCTTGACAAAGAGCATTGCCGGCTGCCGCCTCTTGGTAAATCTTGCGTCCGTCCCAATCAGTCTGACCAGATTTTTCAATCACATATCGAACCATGTTTCCTGTAGAGGCTAGTAGCGACCAGTTGTTGAGTTTTTCAGCTGGTTCAATGGTTGTCATATAGCCAAACTCACCACCTAAGCCGTGGCGACCACGGTGAAGTTTGCCATTGATAATCATGGCACCACCGATTCCAGTCCCAATCACGACACAGGCTGCATTTTCAATTTCTGGGTGAGCCAGCAGTTCACTAAGTCCAACACAGTTGGCATCATTTTCTAGATGGACAGGGAGTTGATGATGAGCAAGAGTTTCATACCAAGAAAAGCCATGGATGTAAGGGACGGCACTGATGCCCTCAATCACACCTGTTTCTTGATTGACCGCGCCTGGAACACTCATAGCAATACCCTTATAATCTTGTTCTGCCAAGCGTTGGTCTAGCCAATCTAGTAAATCCTCCAAACTTTCTGGCGTCGGAGTACTTGTCTTATCTAGTATCTTTCCATCAGGAGTCAGACTGGCAAACTTAATCCCAGTCCCTCCGATATCAATAGTTGCAATGGTCATTGTTCTTTACCGTAAAAAGGGGCGAATCAGCAGTTAGCCCTTACTCTTTCGCCCCTCCTTTCTATCTCATAGTATTAGTTATCAAACACTTTAAAACTGTTAAATGTCTTCTTTTTTGATCAATTCTGTACGAATTTCTTGTGGTGCTAAGAGTCCTGAATGAACGGGATATGGTCGCTCAAGTAAGTCCAAAATGGTTTGTTGGTGTTCTGATATGCGAACATTTTCTTGGCTCATATTGTAGTAACGGAGGACATATCCTTCTTCATTTTCCGCCACTTTAAAGGCTGTTGGGCAAACTTGTGGTAAGCTGAGTGCCGCATGACTCAAGAGGCTACCAGTCGCTGCAACACTTCCTTCTTGTTTAGCAACCTGAAGACTAGTGAATGGTGTTTGGAAGGCTTTGGCACGACGGAAGGCTGAGAAGCGTTCTTGTGCTTGGTGGCATTCAAGAGCATATTCAACTTCAAACTCACGCAAGCACTGGGCCTCTGGTGTCGGGAAGTAACCCCAGTCACCTAGCTCACCTGAGGCACGAAGAATGGTCACGGCAATGGTATCGTCTCCAAGGATTTCATACTCGTGCAATCCTTTATTGGCCACCGTCACCCCTTTTTCATCGTCATACAGACTGACAAAGGCTTGTTGGTGTTGAGGATTTTCAGGATTTTCCCATGAAGCCGCTGGTTTATTTGGTCGTGTCACTACCTCATAAATGCTTTCCGAATCATTGCTTGGACGAGTGTTATGAGTTTTAACCAAGAGACGGATACGGTGGTCCTTGGCTGTGTTAGTAAAGCGAGTCTTGAAGCGAATTTGTGGATTGTCAACAAAGACGGTCATCTCTGTTTCCAGAGGAAGGGTTGTCAATTCTTCTGAGCGCCCAGCTTCACGCGTCATAAACTCGATGATACCTCTTTGTTCCGCATCCAGTTTTTCGTCTGCACTTACTGGAATTGTCAATTCATGCTTGAGTAAAACCTTGACAAAACGAGCTGTATTTTCCAAGACCTCATAGCCTTTTAGCTCCGCGTAGATAGGCTCTGTTCCTTTTGGTTGGAAATAGATGTACTCATTTCCGATGTCACCACGGTCTTCAAAGCGAACAACATCTTCATAAGCTTCATGAGTTGTCTTGTCGTAGACCGTGATGTTTTCATCCACACTGACCGTTACAAATGGCGTATCAATCACTCCATTTTGGTAAATACCGTCACGGTGTTCTTGTTCTCCTTCAAGCAATTGGAAGGTTGTCCAAGAGAGAGGTGCTAGATGAACAGGGACTGTCACGCGCACTTGTCGAGCGATACGAGCCTGACGGAACTTGTCTTTTGGCAAATCATACTCAAAATTAGCTCCCAGATCTTCGATTTTCGCTTCTACAGCATGGCCTTCCAAGTCTTCGACACGGTAGTTTGGCAAGGTCAAGGCTGCCATTTTCTTATAGCCTTCTGTTGGGTGCAATTCTTTAAAATCACAAGTCGCCACATCAATCACTGTGCTGACAGTATCAACCTTGTCATGCAAGCCTGTGTTGATAACGGTAAAGAGATGGTCGCTTTGAGCTTCCTGAGTTGCAATTTTACCCTTCCACTCGTTGAGAAGGTTGCTCTTAACAAAATTTCCGACTTGGTTGACCTTGGCAAAACGTGTTTCCATCTCACGGTGAACTTCGTCAATACTACAGCCACAGATACTATCATGGGGCGCATTTTGTAGAAGGACTTTCCAAGCATAGGTCAACTGGTCCTTGTGGTTATGTCCACCAGTGATGACAGTCAATGGTTCCACGACTTGTTCTAGCAGGTTGCTATTTTCTTGGAAAGCTTGTTTGAGGTAAACACGTGAAGAAGAAGTGTTGGCAAGTGTGTACCAGCCATCTGTTTCCTGGCTGGTCAACTCACCTGTAACCGTAGATAGTTGCTCAGGCAGAGCACTTTCTACTGCGTGGATATAGTCATCAAAGGAACTATGCACAAAGGTCACATCTGGGAAGAGTTCATTTGCCACACGAATGGCTTCGCTCAGATTTCGCTGTACAGGCTGGTGGTCACATCCGTTCATCATCAACCATTGGTTGGTCGAGGCGTAGTCACGCACATCTGACAGTTTTTGTTTCCAAAAGGCCAAGGCTTCATCCTTATCAACTGGGATTTCATTCCCATTACTATACCAGTTGGCAAAGAGGATACCGAGAACACGACTTCCGTCCGCACCCTGCCAGTACATTTCTGAAAACTGGGAAGTAAACTGCTCATCTTCGAGGACTTGGTTGTCAAAGCCAATCGGCTTGACACCACGGCCAAAGGCTGCCACGTGAATGCCTGATTTTTGAAGGATTTGAGGAGCTTGTCCCATATTTCCAAAGGTATCTGGGAAGTAACCAATCTGGGTTGATTTGCCCCATTTTGCACATTCTGCTTGACCAATCAAGGTGTTGCGGACATTGGCTTCGCTGGAAATTAAGTAATCATCCTGCAAGATGTAAAAGGGACCAATTTTGAGTTTGCCTTGGTCGATGTAACCTTGGACTTTGTCGCGATTTTCAGGGCGAATTTCCAAGTAGTCATCCAGGACAATGGTTTGGCCATCTAAGTGGAAACTCTTGAACTCAGGGTCATTTTCAAAGAGATCAAAAAGATTGTCAAACAACTCCACCAACTGCATCCGGTGGCTTTCAAAAGGCAAGTACCACTCACGGTCCCAGTGACTATGTGAGATAATATGTACAACAACATTTTCCATGAAGTAAAACCTCATTCTAAACTTAAATTTTTATTTCTATCTAACTAAAGAACTGACTAGCGAATATCTAGATAATCCAAAACCAATTCACAAAACATCATGTTGGCCCAAGAAAACCATTCACGTGAGTAAAGCGTTGGATCATCTACATGGAAGCTTTCGTGCATGACTCCTGTGCCACCATCGCAGGCAACCAGCTGATCCAGCAAGTATTTTTTCTCTGCCTTATCTCTTGTTGTCAAACCTTGGATAGATAGGGCAATGGGCCAGATATAGCGATAGAAGGTATGAGAACTTCCGAGCCCACTAGCGTATTCTCCTTGGTAGAAATATGGATTTTCAGGGCTGAGAATGGTACGGCGTGTGGCTTGATACACTTCGTCTTCAATGTCGCAATAGCCCAGATAAGGCGCCGCCAGCAGACTCGGTACGTTTGGATCATCCATAATACTAGCATTGCCTAAACCATCCACTTCAAAAGCGTAAATCTTTTCGCCCTTACTATTGGTGGTATAAGCGTAGTTTTCGATACCTTCTTGGATCTCTGCTTGCAGACGTTTAGCGTCTGCCACGATGTTTTGGCTATCAGCTAGGTCTAGTTCTGTAAAGATTTCTTGCACGTACCCCAAGACAACTACAGCAAACATATTGGACGGAATCAAATAGCTATACTGACAGCAGTCATCACTTGGACGGAAGGCTGACCAAGTCATACCAGTCACTGCAAAATCAGGTCCAAAGCCATCATTTACTAAGGTGTCTTCTTTGCGGTCCGTATCCCTAACAAAACGATAAGGAGAGTTCTTGTGGTCTTGTTCCACTGTCCAGAGATGAAGAATTTCCTTGGTCGCTATGACAAAAGTCTCATCAAACTGACTAGTCTCGCCAGTATCTTTCCAGAGAAGATAAGCCAACTGCAAAGGATAGCAAAGCGAGTCCACCTCATACTTGCGTTCCCAAATCCAACCGTTAAGGTCGGTGTGGTCAGTCTCATGGTGACCCTTCCAGTTTTCCTCAATATTGAAGGAGTTGGCATAGGGATCCTTGAGGATCAAGGTCATCTGACGCTTGACCAAACCTGCAATGGTCTGACGCAAGAGAGGATCTCTTTTAGCCACATGAAGGTAGGGTCTAAGTTGTGCTGTCGAATCCCGAAGCCACATGGCAGGAATATCCCCAGTCAAGACAAAAGTTGAGCCATCTTCTAAGATTTCAACTGTATTGTCCAAGGTGTCTGTATAGCAACGCTCGAAGACATCTACCCACTCCGGATGGCCCTTAGCCCGCTCTGCTACTTCGTCTAGCCATTTTCTAACAATTTCTTTCGAATAAATCATCGTGCAATTTCCTCTTTCAAACAAGTTTCATGTTCAGTATATAGTTTTTGAGACAGAAAATACATACACAAATGATAGTCATTTTTCTACAAAATTGCTTACTTTCGAACCCCATATCTAAAGGTCTCATTTTTCTGATATAATGTAGAAAAACAGCTAAAGGAAATACCATGAAACCACTACTTGAAACCATCGATACCCGCTTTGGGACTGCTAGCAAACATGCCTTTTCTCGAGGAAATATCCTGCCCTACACGGGCGTTCCTTTTGGGATGAATTATTTTGTTCTCCAGACCAGTGACCAGGAGGGTGCTTGGTTTTTCGATCCGCATCTTCCCATCTTTCAAGGGATTCGATTAACCCACCAACCCAGTCCTTGGATTGGCGACTACTCTTGGCTGCTTCTGACACCTGTCACCGGCCAGCTTGGGGGAGATAGCCTATTTCACCGTCAGTCTTCTTATGATATAGATAAAGCTTGCTTCCAGCCTCACTATTTGAAACTCTTTTCTCTGCGCTATCAGATTGAAACCCAGCTCACACCGACATGCTATGGCGCTTCTATTCGTTTCAAGCAAAAGCAAGGCAAATCCCTCTCCCTCTACCTTCACGCTGCAGATGATTTAACAATTGAGCAGGTAGATAAGCGGACTCTAGCCCTCAGACAAGAAGGCAAAACAGAGACCAATAAAAATCCACTGATACTCTTCACCGCCCTACAAATAAATACGGATATTCTTGCTGTCAACCAAGAAAGCGGAGACTGGCGGATTGACTTCGCAGATAGCCATGCCGAGATTCAACTAGCGACTTCTTTCATATCGCCTTCTCAAGCTCTGCTTAATCTACCTCAAAAGGACTTTGATAGCTGTAAAGAAAGTGCGAAAGCAGACTGGGAAGACCTCCTCCATCGTTTTGACATACTAGAGACAGGAGAGACTGACAGGACCTTCTTTGATCACTGCCTCTACAGACTCTTCCTCTTCCCGCAGACTTTTTATGAGGTTGATGAATCAGGGCAAGCCATCCACATGGATCTGGCTACTGGTACTGTCAAGCCCGGCGTCCTCTTTAGCAACAATGGCTTCTGGGATACCTTCCGCACCACCTTCCCCCTCTTTGCCCTTGTCATACCAGAGCATTATCGTCTCTTTTTAGAAGGCTTTCTCAATAGCTACCGGGATACTGGGTTCCTTCCAAAATGGCTGGCTCCAGATGAACGTGGCATGATGCCTGGTACCCTATTGGACGGCATTATCGCAGATAACGCCTGCAAGGAAATGGCTCCCGACTTGGAAGAAGAACTCCTCCAAGCCATGCTGGAGACAGCCACCAAGTCCGACCCTCTCGGCATCAATGGTCGCCATGGACTAACCCAATACCAAGAGTTAGGCTATCTCTCTACTGACCACCACGAAAGCGTCAGCCACACCCTAGACTACGCCTATAGTGATTTTTGCATCGCCAGCTGTGCCGAAAAACAAGGTCAGAATGACATCGCCCAGACTTATAAGGTCGCATCGCAGAATTTCCGTCATCTCTTTGACTCTGAGACAGGCTATATGCGTGCGCGAGATCGTCAAGGCAACTTCCGACCTGACTTCTCTCCTTACAGTTGGGGACGAGACTACGCCGAATGTTCTGCCATTCAAGCGACTTTGGGCGTTCTACACGACATCCCTGGCTTAATCCAACTGATGGGTGGAAAAGAAACCTTTAGCCACTACCTTTTGAAAGCCTGTCAGGATGCTCCTCTCTTTGAAACGACTGGCTATGGTTATGAGATTCACGAGATGAGCGAGATGGCTACTGCTCCTTTTGGACAAGTCGCCATTTCCAACCAACCTAGTTTCCACATCCCTTATCTCTTCCGCTACAGTGACTACCCTGACTACACTGCTCTTCTCATCAAATCGATACGTCAGAAAGCCTTTCACCCAAGTTGGCAAGCCTATCCTGGCGATGAGGATAATGGCAGTCTCTCTGCTTGGTACATCTGGTCGGCTCTTGGATTCTACCCGACCTGTCCAGGAAAACCAAGCTACGATCTCGGAATCCCCCTCTTTGATCATCTCCGTGTCTACCTGGCTAAAGAAAATAAATGGTTGGATATCTATGCTGAACAAAACTACAGCCATTTTAACTTTGTCAAAGAGTGTCGATTGGACAAGACCCCTGTATCTAGCATCCAACACCAAGACCTCTTGAAAACTGAGCAACTGACCTTCACCCTCAGCTGGCTACCAAATCACTAATAACCAAAAGAACCTTTGCATCGCGCAAAGGTTCTTCTTTTATGAAACTTGGACTTGAAGTTGATCCACAAGCTGACCACCCACCATTAGATTCAGATAGAAATCTAAGGTTTTATCTCCTGCGAAATACAAGGTTGGTAGCGTCAACCTTTTTTCAGTCTCGCCAGCTTGAAACGCAAGGACTTGAATCTCATCCTGATAAGCGACACCATGCACACCCGTCCCTGGTTGAATCGAAATCTTAGCTTCTAAAGGACCACTACATTCTCTGCGCTTAACTGTAAAATAGGCATTTTCTCCCTTGGTCACAGCGAGACTGTTTTCTGAAAACTCCAGTTGCTGAACAGCTTCTTTTTTTGACAAGCTAGGTGTTTTATAAAGTGAAATCTTAGTTAATACTGGCAAATCCTGTGCCTCTGTAATGGTCACACGAATCTTCTGAGCCTCTACCATGGATCCGCGCAAAAGGCGTTTATAGCCTACTGTAAATCCTGATCCAAACTCCTGCCAGACACCATCCAACTCTACCTGAACATGGAAAGCAGCGATTCGTTGCCCTAGCTTCAAATCTTCTCTTAACTCAATTACATCAAAAGTTTTAGGTGACTCTAAATCGAGCTCTAACTGAATTGGCAGTTCTGCATCACTTGCCCAAGAACTAGTCTCCAGTCCATCTGTCAGATGATGACAGGCAAAGTCTGCGGAGAGAGTAGGACCAGATACCTTGCTTCCCAGAGCCAAATCTTCTTTATAGAGTTCGTCACGGTAGGCCCTAAATTCATACAATCGCTGGATATCCCTTTCATCAAAGAGACCATCTTTATTAGGAGGAATATTGAGCAAGAGAGGGGTTCCCCGCCCCACTGAGTGAAAGTAGATTTCGACCAATTCCTCAAGAGACTTGGGATCCTGATCCTCATGGTAAAACCAACCCGGCCGAAGGGATACATCCGCCTCACCGATTGAAAACAACGTACCCGAGGGATCACCGTGCTGTAAATAATCTAATGCAGCCTCTGTCCCCAACTGATCGGGCTTGACTTTTTGCCACAAGGGATCCCCTGCATAGCCCCGTTCATTGCCAATCCAGCGAATACTAGTTCCCTCAGTTGAGAAAATCAAACAATCGCCCTGCAAGTCACGAATGGTTTCAAACCAATTCTCAAACTCATAGTTGACCTGCTGAGCCCCTTCCCCTCGAGCACCATCCATCCAGACCTCAGCAAATTTCCCTCCATTTCCATAGTTAGAATTTGATAAGATTTCCTCCAGCTGTGCCAGATAATAGGCATTGTAGTCTGCTTCTCGGTCCACATGATAGAGGGGACTATGGGCATCCCAAGGAGATAAATAAACTCCCATGTCCATGTCAAACTCAGTTGCAGCTTGGGAAACTTCAAGGAGCAAGTCCCCCGCTCCTTTCCTCCAAGGACTAGCCTTGACCGAATAGTCTGTATGTGCTGTCGGGTAGAGCACAAAACCATCATGGTGCTTAACCACCAAAATCAGTTTTTTAAAACCTGTTTCTTTGAGCACCCGAACCCACTCACGCGCATCCAACTTGGTCGGGTTAAAGCGTTCAGGCTCCTCCTGACCTGTTCCCCATTCCTGGTCATAAAAGGTATCGGGGCCAAAATGGATGAAGGCTGCTAGCTCATCTCCCAGATAAGCTAGCTGGGCCTGACTTGGTAATGGTCCATGCGGTTTTATTTTTGTCATCATCTCACATCTCTTTCTCTGATTATTTTTCTTGTTCCCAAAGTTATCCACAGGTTGTGGATAAGAAAACCTGCCTAAAAATTAGCTTTCCCAAACTCCAGCTCTTAGACTTTGAAAGTGTCACCCTCAGGCAGCCTGCTCAAATCCCCACTGCGATACGATTTCTACTAGAAAACTAGCTCGTTACTAGTTGCCGATACTATTCTCAAGATACTTCTAGGCTACTAGCTGAATGTCCTGCTCTCCCCAGACTTATCCACAACTTGTGAATAAACCATTCTTCCTAGTTGTTATCTCGTTGACTATAACAAAAAATCTAGGTAGCGTCAATAAGATAAGACTGTCTCCTTAAATACTCAGAAAAGATTCTATAATTTGTACAATATACATTTTATGCTTTCCGGAAGAAAGACTTTTCAGATAGATTTCATATAATTTACCATCATTCTTTCAATTACAACCTCAGCCGAATCCCTTATTAATTCTATGCATGAAAGTAATTTTTTCATCTCAAATCATAAAATTTAATATAAAATTTTAAAATTTTTTCTATTCGTTTTATTGTATGTATATCCATTTTATCTTTGTTTTCTATCCCCTACTGCATATTAACATAAAACACTATAAAAACCATGTTTTGTCGAAATTTTCTCTATATTTTCGTCCTTGACAAGCATTATTGTTTGTGTTATAACGAACATGTAAGCGGTATCAAAAAGGTATCAAAGCAAAATTTTAAAGGAGGAAACCACATGTCTTCACATCCAATTCAGGTATTCTCAGAAATTGGGAAACTGAAAAAAGTTATGTTGCATCGTCCGGGCAAAGAGTTGGAAAACTTAATGCCGGACCACCTCGAGAGGCTACTCTTTGATGACATCCCATTTTTAGCGGACGCCCAGAGTGAGCACGACGCTTTTGCTCAGGCACTTCGTGACGAAGGAGTCGAAGTCCTTTACCTAGAGCAACTGGCTGCTGAATCATTGACTACTCCAGAAATCCGAAATCAATTCATCGAGGAATATTTAGACGAAGCCAACATCCGTGGCCGTCAAACTAAGATTGCAATTCGCAAGCTCCTCCAAGACATAGAAGACAATCTCGAATTAATCGAAAAAACCATGGCTGGGGTTCAAAAAACAGAACTCCCTGAAATCCCTGAATCAGCAAAAGGATTAACCGACTTAGTTGAGTCAGATTATCCATTTGCTATCGATCCTATGCCCAACCTCTACTTCACTCGCGATCCGTTTGCCACAATTGGGCATGCTGTATCGCTCAACCATATGTATGCCGACACCCGTAACCGCGAGACCCTCTACGGTAAATACATTTTTAAATACCACCCCGTTTACGGTGGCCTTGATTTGATTTACAATCGTGAAGAAACGACACGCATCGAAGGAGGCGATGAACTTGTTCTCTCTAAAGATGTTCTAGCTGTAGGTATTTCTCAACGGACGGATGCGGCATCTATAGAAAAACTACTTGTCAACATCTTCAAAAAAAATGTTGGCTTCAAAAAAGTATTGGCCTTTGAATTCTCAAACAGCCGTAAGTTCATGCACTTGGATACTGTCTTTACTATGGTGGACTACGATAAATTTACTATCCACCCAGAAATCCAAGGCAACCTCCGAGTCTTCTCTGTGACCTATGAAAATGAAGAATTGCAAATCGTCGAAGAAAAAGGCGATCTAGCAGAACTCCTTGCCCAAAACCTCGGTGTTGAGAAGGTAACCCTCATCCCATGTGGGGACGGAAACATCGTTGCTGCTGCTCGTGAACAATGGAATGACGGTTCTAACACCCTTGCAATCGCACCAGGTGTGGTAGTTGTTTATGAACGCAATACCGTTACCAATAAGAAACTGGAAGAATACGGTCTTCGCCTCATTAAGATTCGCGGAAGGGAATTGGTACGTGGCCGTGGTGGACCTCGTTGCATGTCTATGCCGTTTGAACGCGAAGAAATTTGACTTCCTCACCCTTCTGATAGATAGACAGATTATACTTGGCCAAGTCCCTTAGGACGAAGTATTAGAAAGAGGTTATCATGACACATTCCCTATTTCAAGGACGTAGTTTTCTAGCAGAAAAAGATTTTAGCCGAGCAGAGCTCGAATACCTTATCGGTCTTTCAGCTCACTTGAAAGACCTCAAAAAACGTAATATCGAACACCGCTATCTAGCAGGCAAAAACATTGCTCTCTTGTTTGAAAAGACTTCTACTAGAACCCGGGCTGCTTTTACAACAGCAGCCATTGACCTAGGTGCACATCCTGAATACCTAGGTGCCAACGATATCCAACTTGGCAAGAAAGAATCAACTGAAGATACCGCTAAAGTTCTCGGCCGCATGTTCGACGGAATTGAATTTCGTGGTTTTAGCCAGGATATGGTAGAAGAATTGGCTCAGTATTCTGGCGTTCCTGTTTGGAACGGCTTGACTGACAAATGGCACCCAACTCAAATGTTGGCCGACTACCTCACAGTACAAGAAAACTTTGGTCATCTAGAAGGATTGACCTTGGTCTACTGTGGAGATGGTCGTAACAACGTTGCCAATAGTCTCCTTGTGACGGGAGCGATTCTCGGAGTCAACGTACATGTCTTTTCTCCAAAAGAACTCTTCCCTGACCAATCTGTCGTAGAATTGGCAAAAGGATATGCAAAAGAAAGCGGCGCCCACATCCTGATTACAGAAGATGCTGATGAGGCTGTCAAAGGAGCTGACGTCCTCTACACTGACGTTTGGGTATCTATGGGTGAAGAAGACAAATTTGCTGAGCGGGTTGCCCTACTCAAACCTTACCAAGTCAACATGGAGTTGGTGAAGAAAGCTGGAAACGACAAGTTGATTTTCCTTCACTGCTTGCCAGCCTTCCACGACACCAATACCATTTACGGTAAACAAGTAGCTGAAAAATTTGGCGTAGAAGAAATGGAAGTAACGGACGAAGTCTTCCGCAGTCAATACGCACGACACTTTGATCAAGCAGAAAATCGGATGCATACCATCAAAGCTGTCATGGCAGCGACTCTTGGAAATCTCTATATTCCCAAAGTCTAACATTTAGTAACCAAGCACCTTAGGGACTCCGGCTAGTAAGCATTACAATCCATATTTCTAGAAATAAGAAGTTCGTTTAATCAATTGCCACCTCTAAACAAACCTTCCTATCATCCTTTTATCACTAGTCTAGTCCCTTTGGTGGTTTAACCCACTCTTATCCATTTTTGAACTCCCTTCGTCCAGATTACCTCAATGCATCTACCTCTCACCTCATCAGAATAGTGCTTGCTCCAAGCATCCAACCTTGGTCTTGCTTTCAATCTTTTCTTTGAGGTCTGATAGGTTTGTATCTTAGTGAAAGGAGAGATCATGTCTCATCGGAAAATCGTCGTCGCCTTAGGCGGAAATGCCATCCTCTCCACAGATCCCTCTGCCCAGGCTCAGGAAGCTGCTCTGGTAGAAACAGCTCGTTATCTGGTCAAACTGATTCAAAACGGGGATGAACTCATCATCACCCATGGCAACGGCCCTCAGGTTGGAAATCTCCTGCTCCAACACTTGAAGGCTAATTCTGAAAAAAATCCTGCCTTTCCACTGGATTCTCTAGTCGCTATGACCGAGGGCAGTATCGGTTTTTGGCTCCAAAACGCCTTGGAAAATGCCCTAGTAGACGCTAACATCGAAAAGAACGTCGCCTCTGTAGTCACTCAAGTCATCGTCGACAAGGACGACCCAGCATTCGCTGATCCAAGCAAACCAATCGGTCCTTTCTATAGCGAAGAAGAAGCAAAAGCAGAAAGTGAAAAGACAGGTGCTACCTTTAAGGAAGATGCTGGTCGGGGATGGCGTAAGGTAGTCGCTTCACCTAAACCAATTGGCATCAAAGAAATCAATAGCATCCGTACTTTACTCAATGACGGACAAATCGTCATCGCTGCTGGCGGTGGAGGCATTCCTGTCATTGAAAATGAAAACGGTTACTTGGACGGTGTTGAAGCCGTTATAGACAAAGACTTTGCTTCTCAACTGCTGGCAGAATTGGTTGAGGCAGATGTTTTTATCGTGCTCACTGGCGTAGACTACGTCTACATCAACTACAATAAACCAAATCAAGAAAGGCTGGAACGCGTTACCGTTAGTCAACTTCAAGAATACATCAAACAAGGACAATTTGCTCCAGGTAGCATGCTACCCAAGGTCGAAGCTGCCATTGACTTTGTCACCCACCACCCTGCTGGTAAGGCTGTTATCACCTCACTCAGCAATCTCGGTGCCCTGATTGAATCCGAAAGTGGAACAATTATTGTGAAAGACTAGTCGATTTTTAAACAAGCTTGATTAGGAGTACACAGGCAGACCAACATCATTCGTTTTATACTTTGTGACATAGTTTAGGAGGAAAAACAAATGAGTGAAAATACAAAAAAAAGGTTCCAAATGCCGTCATCTTACACTGTTTTGATCATTATCATTGCTATTATGGCAATCTTGACTTGGATCATCCCGGCAGGTAAGTATGATACAGACGAAGCAGGTAACCTCATTGCAGGTACCTATCAAACCGTTACCTCTAATCCCCAAGGGATTTACGATGTTTTAATGGCTCCGATTCGGGCTATGCTCGGTCACGAACCTACAAAAGCCGCTATTGACGTTGCCTTCTTTATCCTCATGGTTGGGGGATTCCTTGGCGTTGTCAATGCAACTGGCACACTAGATGTTGGTATTGCCTCTATTGTTAAGAAATACAAGGGACGCGAAAAAATGCTGATCCTCATCCTCATGCCCCTCTTTGCACTAGGAGGAACAACTTATGGTATGGGTGAAGAAACCATGGCATTTTACCCACTCCTCGTCCCTGTGATGATGGCTGTTGGTTTCGATAGCATTACTGCTGTTGCCATTATCCTACTCGGTTCTCAAGTTGGCTGTCTCGCCTCTACACTCAATCCATTCGCAACTGTTATCGCTTCTGATACGGCAGGCGTATCTTCTATGGACGGTGTCATTCTCCGGATTATTTTCTGGATTGTGATGACGGGTATGAGTACCTACTTCGTTTACCGCTATGCAGAAAAAATTCAAAAAGATCCTACAAAATCACTCGTTTATTCTCAAAGAGAAGAAGACCTCAAACATTTCAAAGTCACTGACAATGATGATGCTCCATCTGTCTTGAGCAAGAAACAAAAACATGTACTTGCCTTGTTCATCTTGACCTTTATCATCATGATCGCCAGCTTTATCCCTTGGGTAGACTTGCATATCACCTTGTTTGAAGATATGAAGAACTGGTTGATCGGTCTTCCTGTTGTCGGTGGAGTGATCGGCTCATCTGCTCAACCTTTTGGTAGTTGGTACTTCCCTGAAGGGGCTATGCTCTTTGCCGTCATGGGGATCCTCATCGGTATCGTATACGGCCTCAAGGAAAGTAAAATCATCTCTACCTTTATGAATGGTGCAGCAGATCTTCTCACAGTAGCCTTGATTTGTGCGGTAGCCCGTGGTATCCAAGTTATCATGAATGACGGTATGATCACTGCGACAATCCTTCACTGGGGCGAAGTCGGCCTTCAAGGTCTCTCACCTCAAGTCTTTATCGTCTTGACCTACCTCTTCTACCTCCCTATGTCCTTCCTTATCCCATCTTCATCAGGTTTAGCTAGTGCTACAATGGGTATCATGGCACCACTCGGTGAGTTTGTCAATGTCAAGGCAAGCCTCATCATCACTGCCTACCAATCTGCATCTGGTGTACTTAACCTCATCACTCCTACTTCTGGTATTGTGATGGGAGCTCTCGCACTCGGTCGTATCAGCTTAGGAACTTGGTGGAAATTTGTTGCGAAACTCATTATCACTATCGTGATTGTGAGCATGCTTCTGCTTATCCTAGGCACCTTCCTGCCATTCCTATAAAATAGTGCGAGGTAAAACGAATGACCGTCTACATCACTGATTCTATTAAACAAAGCTTTGTAAAGAGCCTACAAATCTTGATTTCTTATCCATCTGTTCTTCACGAAGGGGAGCAGGGGACACCTTTTGGACAAGCTATTCAAGACGTCCTAGAAAAGACGCTGGAAATCTGCCATGAACTTGGCTTTCGAACCTATATTGATCCCAAGGGCTATTATGGCTATGCCGAGGTTGGCGAGGGAGAGCTCCTTGCCATCCTCTGTCACTTGGATGTTGTACCTGCAGGAGATCTATCAGATTGGCAGACGCCACCATTTGAAGCAAGCATTAAAGAAGGAATCCTCTACGGAAGAGGGGCACAGGACGATAAAGGTCCTTCACTGGCAGCTCTCTACGCAGTGAAAAGCTTGCTTGACCAAGGCATCCAATTTAAGAAGCGCGTGCGTTTTATCTTTGGTACGGATGAAGAAACCCTTTGGAGATGTATGGCACGCTACAATGCCCTCGAAGAAACAGCCAGTATGGGATTCGCCCCTGATTCGTCATTTCCTTTGACATACGCTGAAAAGGGGCTCCTTCAAGTCAAGCTTCATGGCCCCGGCTCTGATCAACTCAAGCTCGATATCGGAGGTGCCTTTAATGTCGTACCAGACAAGGCAAGTTACCAAGGTCCTCTTTATGAAGCGGTTTGTAGAGGTTTAACAGAAGCTGGTTATGATTACCAAACTGCAGACCAAACAGTGACTGTTATCGGTTTGCCCAAACATGCCAAAGACGCTAGTCAGGGTATAAATGCCGTCATTCGACTAGCCAGTGTACTCGCAAACCTTCACTCACATCCTACTCTCCATTTTCTAAGCGACAAAGCCGGGCAGGACGGCAAAGGGCTGAAAATATTTGGGGAGGTCGCTGATGAACCGTCCGGTTCCCTTTCCTTTAATGTTGCGGGCTTGACTATCAATCCCGATAGCTCCGAGATTCGGATCGATATACGCATACCTGTGCTAGCAGATAAGGAGAAACTGGTGGCACAGCTCACTCAGTGCGCCAAAGACTACCAACTTGACTACCAAGAATTTGACTATCTAGCACCCCTCTATGTCGCAAGAGATAGCCAACTTGTTACTACCCTTATGCAAGTCTACCAAGAAAAAACCGGAGATAAAACTCCTCCTCTCTCATCAGGTGGTGCTACCTTTGCCCGCACTATGCCAAACTGTGTAGCCTTTGGCGCTCTTTTTCCAGGAGCACAACAAACTGAACATCAAGCAAATGAAGCAGCTGTCCTAGACGATCTTTATCGCGCTATGGACATCTACGCAGAGGCGGTTTACCGTCTCGCAACCTAACCAGATAAAGTTTCTACCAAAAAAATCCCGCAGATTTGCGGGATTTTTTCTTACATCAATGCGCCAACATTTCTTGGGCGATTTCTTGACCAGATAGCTTATCTGGATAGTAGGTTGGCCAATTATCCATCTCCTCAAAGAGAGCTTCTTGACTGGTGCCCCCAAAGAAGATATGGAAATGTTCTGCCTTGACTGGGGCGATATTGTGGTCGCTAAACTGAACATACTTGAATTGTCCAGCATCTGCATCGGTCGCTTCAAAGAGGAAGCGCACCCCACGATTGCCTTTCTTATAAGTCAAGATTTTCTTGCCGACATACTTGTAAGTGAATTTCTTACTTTGTCCACCTTGAACAAACTCCATGGTATTGTCCGTGATGTTGATCTTAGTCACATCTGTCTGATAGCCTTTTCTATAGTAGGCCTTGTACTCATCCTTTGTCATCTTGCCAGTCAATTTAGCCTTGTAATCAAAAACTTGATCGAAGGTCCCATCCTCAAGGAAAGGATAAACTGATTGCCAGTTACCTGCATAGTCACTCAAGGTGCGGTCTTTGACATCTGCGTCCTCAAAGTAACCATTGTGAACTGTCTTGGTGTTTTCTTCCTTCTCTGGCTCGATTTCTGGCCCTTCTTGGTCCGTTGTTTGTTTCAAAGCCTTTAGGTTTTTCTCCATCACGGAGATATAGTTCTCACCGGCCTTGGTTGCTTCTTCTGTCAGACTTTCTAGCGGATTGAGCACATCTAGTTTGACACCCGTTTCTTTGGAAAGGGTATTGGCAAGGGCTTGAGAGGCATTCTCTTCAAAGTAGATATAAGAAATCTTGTTTTTCTTGATATACTCTGTCAACTCTGCTAAACGAGCTGCTGATGGTTCTGCGTCTGGTGAAAGACCTGAGATTGATACTTGCTTGAGACCGTAGTCCAAAGCCAAGTATCGGAAGGCTGCGTGCTGGGTCACGAAACTTTTTTGTTTAGCTTGAGACAAGCCATCTGTATAGGACTTGTCCAAGGCTTGTAACTTTTCAATATAGGCAGCGGCATTCTTTTCAAAAGCCTCTTTTTTATCAGGATAATCTGCTGACAAGCTATCACGGATATGCTCTACCAGTTTGATAGCACGTGCTGGTGAGAGCCATACATGGGGATCGTAGTCATGATGGTGACCTTCACCCCCGTGATCATGACCTTCCTCTTCTTCCTCAGCTCCTGGTAAGAGCAGCATATTGCCTGTCGCCTTGATAGTCTTGACTTTTTTCTTATCCAAGGATTCTAGCAATTTGGGAACCCAGGTCTCCATGTTTTCATTTTCATAGACAAAGGCATCTGCGTCTTGGATTTTGGCAACTGCCTTGGCGGAAGGTTCGTAGTCGTGGGGTTCTGTCCCAGCACCGATTAGAAGTTCTACATTTGCGGTATCTCCCGCGACTTGCTTGGTAAATTCGTAGACAGGGTAAAAGGTTGTCACGATATTTAATTTCCCATCTGCCTGTTTTTGATTGGAACAAGCTACTAAGAATACTGTCACAAGACTTGCCAAAAGGAAGCTAAGTTTTTTCATTTTCGTCTCCTATTTGATATAACGCTTGAGTAGACTGACTAATAAAAAGACAACTACAAAGATAATGGTGATACTTGCACTAGCAGGAGTCTCCGCATAATAGGAGATGTAAAGCCCCGCTACCATTCCCAAAAAGCCAATCGCACTAGCCAGTAACATAACAGATTTAAAGTTTTTCCCCAGACGAAGGGCAATACTAGCTGGCAAGACCATAATGGTTGACACCAACAAAGCTCCTGCAGCTGGAATCATGAGGGCAATGGCCACCCCTGTCACCATGTTAAAGAGGATAGACATAGTGCGGACAGGTAGCCCATCTACAAAAGCCGTGTCCTCATCAAAGGTCAGGATGTACATAGGACGTAAGAACAAGAAAGTCAAGAGCAAAACGACTGCAGCAATGACAAAGAGGGCAAGGACCTGCTCCTCACTGATAGTCACAATCGAACCAAAGAGGTATTGATCCAGACTCATGGAACTCGAACTTTTCCCCTTACTCATCACGATAAGGGAGACTGCAAGCCCTGTCGACATGAGGATGGCAGTCCCGATTTCCATAAAGTTCTTGTAAACCGTACGGAGATACTCTAGAAAGACCGCAGCTATCAAGACAATGACAATGGTCGAAATAGTTGGAGAAATCCCCAAAACCAGACCAAAGGCAACCCCTGACAAGGAAACGTGACTAAGAGTATCACTCATGAGACTCTGACGACGTAAGATAAGGAAGGTCCCAAGAACTGGTGAAAAGAGGCTCATGGCAATGACAGCCAAGAAGGCTCGCTGCATAAAGTCATATGATAACAAACTAAGCATGGTCCACCTCCTGGTCACTCTCGTGAACGTTAAAACAACGCCACGGCGAGTCTTGATTACGGACTAGATGAATATTGCGGTCTGCGTAGGCCTTGACCTCCTCAGGGTCATGCGTAATCATCAAAACGGCCTTACCATGATGGTGAGCACTGTGGTGCATGAGTTCGTAAAATTCATTTTTGCTCCCTGCATCCATCCCTGTCGTCGGCTCATCCAAGACAAAGATATCTGGGTCAGAAGCAAACATCCGTGCAATAACCGCCCGTTGCTTTTGCCCACCAGAGAGGGAACCAATCCGTTTATCACGGTGTTCCCACATACCAACTGAGTCTAGACTAGCCTTGATATGCTCCTCATCGTGGGCGTTCAAACGACGGAACCAGCCCTTTCGCGGATAGCGACCCGACTTGACAAATTCATAAACTGTACTTGGAAAACCAGCATTAAAACTGGCAATCTGCTGGGGAAGATAAGCTATCCTAAGCTTTTTCCCATGAGTGTTTGTCTTTGAGATGGTTACCTTGCCAAATCTCGGTTGCAAGATGCCTAGACTAGCCTTGATCAGCGTCGTCTTGGCAGCCCCATTTTCACCAGTCAGGGTGACAAACTCCCCACTATCAACACTGTAGTTGATGTGCTCGAGGACAGGTTCTTTGTCATAATAGAAAGACAAGTCCTCTACTGTAATATACCGCATTATTTGATTTCTCCTACTAAAGCAGTTAAAAACCGCTGGATGACTTCTTGTTCATTTGGAGTAAACTGATTTGCTACTTGCTCATAGGCTGAGAGCGTGTGCTCATGATGATGGTGGTGTTCTGCCGCTACTGGTCGAGCTAGCTCGGTCAGTTGATAAAAAATCACACGCGCATCCTTGGGATCTCTGGATGTCTCTAACATGCCCTCTTTGACCAAAGACTTGATAGCCTTGGTCACTGCCGCCTGACTGACGTTAAGACGACGGGCCAACTCCGAGTTGGTTAGGGATTCTTCCGACAAGAGCATGAGGATGTGTTCCTGAGTATTGGTCAAGGCTACGTCACTTGTGCAATGCCCGATCAGAATTTCATGCTGGTTCTCAGATCTCAAGATCACCTCGTTTAAAAAGTTATCGATTTCCTGTGCAAGCTGTCTCATGTGTTACTCCTTCCCTAGCTATCTTTTTCATAAAAAAACTTAGATAGCCACCGATTCTTTACTGGTTAATTATATCATAAACCAAAAAAGAGTCAAGGGAAAAAGGCGTAAAAACGTTTCCCTAAACTCTTCTAGATGTGAAATTTAACCTATTTTAGCTTTGGTTTTCTGCTCGATAAGATACCTGCCAGACCAGCTACCATTCCCATCAAGAGCAAGAAGATGGATTGTTCACTTCCTGTATTTGGGAGAGCTTTTTCTGAGACAACTGCCTTCTTGCTAAATTGACCTGCCACCTCATAAGTAAGTGGCACATTCGTAGTCGCATTGCTTGCAGCTGCATTCGTTTGAGGCGTTTCTGCTGGTAGACTAAAGTTTTTAGAATCCACAGAAATCGTCCGTGAGTTCGGATTGATCTTTTCATACTGGGTCAAATCAGCTGTTTTCAGATACTCTTCAAAGGCTGCATCCATAGAAGGACCTTCTTCTCGCGTACCACCTAACATCGTGTAGCCATCGCCACCTGCAGCTAAGAAATCATTAGTTGCAAGATAGTAGGTTTTTGCGAGGTCTAGGAGATCATAACGACCAGTTGTGCGGTTTTTGACCTGGATGGCCAAGACACGTTTACCTGATGGTAGATTGGTATCATAGTAGACCTTCACACCTGAAACTTGCAAGAAGCCACCACTTGGTTCTAGCAATGGTTGTCCGTTCTCATCCAAGACCTTCTTGCCATCCTTATCGACCTGCAAGATAGATCCGAGTGATTTTTCAAACATATCCAATACTTGTTGCCCAGTCACTTGGATTTGTGAGATGGTATTTCCAAATGGAAGAACAGCAATGACATTTCCTTTAGTGATCGGTTTGCCTTTTGCAATAGTTTCACGCAAGCCACCACCATTTGTCACAGCGATGTCAGTAGGATGGCTAAATCCTGTTTGACCATACTGATAGAGGGAGTCCGCTACGACGTTTCCGAGGTTGGTTTCACGAACCCGAACATTTTCACGATCTCCGTTGAGTTCTACAGGGCTGTTTGAAACGACTTCAACAGCATTTTCAGCATCGTATTTTTGTTTAATGTCTTTGACTAGTTTTTCAACTGTTGGATTGGCTGGTAATTTTTTAGCATCAGCAGCCGGAATCTGAGTTGGATTGCCCAAAAGCTGACGTGATTTGTAGGTGATTTTTCCTACATTATGAAGGTAGCTTCCTGTCTGGTTATAGGTAACATTGTCTCCATAGGTCGTTGATTCTACTGTATGAGAGTGACCATCGATTATTGTTACGCGTTTCCCTTTCAAACGAGGATTTTTAGACAAGGCTTCTGCTAAAGTTGAACCACGCCATTCGACTGGGGTTGTGGTATCCACACCCAAGTGAGCCAGCACAACATAGTGTTTGTAGTCCTTGCCTTCTGCACGAGCCTTGGCTTGGACTTCTTCGATAACCTTATTCACCTCGGAGATTGGATCTGTAAAGGTTACCCCTTTGACATTTTTAGGGTGAGTTTTGGTAGCTGTTTCAGGTGTTGTCACGCCGATTACAACAAACTCATCACCATCCACAGTCTTATCTTTATCAACGATTGTAGAAGCTTCAAAGAGACGAGCACCATTGACATAGGTATTTGAACTAAGTAATGGGAATTTCAAGATTTCCTTGTATTTCTTAGCTTCGTCCAAACCAAAGTCAAACTCATGGTTTCCTACTGCCATGGCATCATACTGCATCTTATTGAGAATTTCGGCGCGTGCTTCACCCTTTGTAGAGTTGGAAATCGGTAAACCTTGGAAGGCGTCTCCAGCATCTACGACGAGAGTCGTTTGATTTGATTTCGCGCGTTCCTGCTCGATGACAGTCGCTAACTTAGCATCTCCAATAACTCCCTTTTCCTCTACGATACGACCATGGACATCATTGGTGTGTAAGATAACGGTGTCCTTTTCTTCGCCTTTAGTAGATTCAGCAGGAGCTTCCTTTGCTTCCGCCGATTCAGCACTTGTGGGACTTGCCGCCTCAGTTGTTGGAGCTGCAGGAGTTTCTGAAGTTACTGGATTTGCTACAACTGCAGGGCTTTCTGCAGGGGCAGTTGCTTCTTCAGCATAGACTTGTCCAGCTAAGAAGGCTGGAGCTAACAGGGCTGTCGACAAGACAGGTAACAAAGAACGTTTGTTCATTTTAAAATCCCTTTCTTTTCTTCTTTTCTATTACATTATACGCTATTTCTGAAAAAATTTAAACTTTTGACCTATTTCTCTCTCAAATATTCGCTATTTAACAAAAAAACCTGAACCAAAAAGTTCAAGTTTTTTCTTGATCTATTGAAAATCTTTGATCTTTCCATCATAGGTCGCCCAGTCCTTGCTGAAGAAGCGGTCATTCATTTTATAGTCTGGAGCTGGGGTCGGATCCGTTAAGAAGGGATTGACAACCTTATCAAAAGCTAGCCAACCCAACCAACCAATGTGAATCGTATCCTTGACAAAGTAGGGATCTCCGCCTTTTTTAGAAAAGTCAGCAATGTTGGTGAAACCTTGACTTTCTAACTGGTAACGAATTTTTTCAACAGCATGTTGGTACATTTCCTCGCTGAGCCCTGTATGGGTCATCCATTTTTTATTGACAGGCTGGATCACAAAAAGGACATTGACCTTTGATTTGGCAAATTGATTGAGAACCAACTGCAAATCATTGTATTCAGACGATTTGAGGAAATTGTAATTTTTTTGATAGCCCTTATACTTCTCGAGGTAGTCTTTCACCTGAGTCTTATAAAATTGATTTTCAATTCCCATATCGTTATTATTGGTATTGGCTTCTGCATCCTTTCGAGCAATTTTTTCTAACTCTTCATAAGAAAATTGATCCGGAAGATCTTTTAAATAGTTCTCCACGTGTTCCTTGTACTTGAGTTTTCCTCGAATGGAAAATTGTCCAAATAGAGAGGCCTGACGCTCATTAAAACGCGCAAAAGCCTTGATAATAGCATGGTCGATCTCTGATAATTCCTCACCCTTTGACAGCTTCTCAACGATCCCCTTCATAGAGACTCCAGGATTTTGCTTTAAGAGACGTTTAGCTGCATGTTTGGCTGCTATATCTCCCGATTGATTTTCTAGAAAGGCTGTCAACTGATCGTTGTTAAAGTAGTTTTGGAAGAATGCTGGTTCATAGTCCTCCTCTGTAAACCACTGAGGCGAAATGACAAATACTGCCTGCTTTTCCTCGATTTCTGGCAAGATTTGCTGCATACCGAAATACTGATTGAGAGAAGCTGCTCCTGCTTGCCCCAAAAAGTAAGGACGATAGGGACGGCTATACTTCTCCGCCAAGACCGCTGGGTGCATGCTATCAAAACGAATCCACTCACTTGAGCCAAAAAAGGGAATAAAGCGCATATTTGGTTCCGTAAAGGCTCTCACTTTTTGACTTCTCTCTTTAAAGCTCTCCGAACTAATCGCTGCTGCAGAATATTTTTCTTCAGTCAAATTATGACTCGGATTGTTTGGATAGAAAAAGATTAGTAAGAAAACAAGAAAACTAGCAAGAAGCAGAGGGCCAAAGATTAGCCACAAACGCTTAAGCATTCTGCAACTCCCTAATGCCTGCTACGATTTTATTGGCTGTATTCCAGTCGTCGCGACCGAACTCCGTCACTGGGACACGAATGTCAAAACGATTTTCAATCTCAACAATCAATTCAACCGTTCCCATGCTATCCAAGACACCTGCATCAAAGAGGTCCTCATCCATCATGTCAGAAACATCTTCCATAAACAACTCATCAATAATTTCGATAACTTCTGATTTGATATCCATATTTTATTTCCTTTTATTTTTTAAACCACAAATCATTCAAGAATCCAGAAAAGATCAAGAATGAAAACATGACGACATGGAAGGTAACAACCATGCCAAGCAACTGAATCCAGCGATTGTCAGGTAAGGCAGCCTTCCCAGCTTTTTTGCGTTCTTTATTGAGTGCTTTTTTCTTGCGAACCCAAGCGTCATTGATGACCAGTCCAATCCCATGAAAGAGTCCGTAGGCGATGTAGTACCAGGTCACTCCGTGCCAAAATCCCATAATCAGCATATTTACAATATAGGCGACACTTGAAGTCACATTGCGATTCTTAAAGACCTTCTTTCTGGTCAACACCATCACCATCCGCATAAAGACAAAGTCACGGAACCAAAAAGACAGGCTCATGTGCCAACGATTCCAAAACTCCTTTAAATCCCTTGACAAAAAGGGCTTGTTAAAGTTGATAGGGCTACGAATCCCCATTAAGTTTGAAATGGCTAAGGCAAACATAGAATAGCCTGCAAAATCAAAGAACAATTCCAAACCAAAGGTGTACATGACCGCTAGGGCATAATGGTTAAAGAAGCCACCAGTCTGCAGGGCCAAGTTCTTTAAAGGAGGTAGCAAAATCTCTCCTAGAATATGGGCCAAGATAAACTTGTAGAGAAAGCCTAGCATGATATACTTGACAGCCTCTTCTAGCATATCCATCAACTCTTCTCGCTCAGGAATGGTCTCGTAATTTTCATTGAAACGTTTAAAGCGATCGATAGGACCACTCGAGAAAGTCGGCATGAAGAGGAGAAGTCGGAGAAATTCCCACAAGGTGAAATCCCTAATCACCCCATCTCTCAGCTCGATGATCATCCCAACCGAACGAAAGGTCAGGTAAGAGATTCCCAAAAAGCCAAGCAAGGACTGGGGAGCATGAATAGCAGGAGCTACTTTCACAAAGATAATCGGCAATAGAGATAAAAAGCTAACTAGATAAAACACCCACTGACTATCCCGCTTTTTTCTGTATCTTTTGTAGGAAAAAATAAGTAGCAATTGCCAAACGACATAAAGAAGGAGAGCACTGATTTGATCCGTCTTCCCACCTGTCAACATGGCTAGGATAAAGAAGAGACTAACGAGCACCTCATACAAGGCAAAACGTTTCTTGAAAAAGAGGCCGATAAAGATGGGCAAGGTCGCACCGATGATATATAGAAAATACTGTGGATTCCCATAAGGTTCCAAATGAGGAAATTGTTTGAAAAATTCCATCATCGGCTGTTTACCTCGTTAATCAAGCCCTTGATGTCAATCTTACCATTAGGAGTCAGTGGGAGGCTGTCCCGATAAAGGAATTTAGACGGCATCATATAGGACATCATGATATCTGCCAAGTCTCCCTTGATAGCCTTGGTAATATCGATATCACGTTCAAACTGCTGACGGACACCGTCCTTTAGGATCACATAGGCCAGTAGATTCTGTACCTTGTGGTCCTTGTTATAACGTGGGACAGCAACAGCCGACTCGATATAGCGAGACTTGTTGAGGTTTTGAGAGACATCTTCAAGCTCAATACGATAACCATTAAACTTAATCTGGAAGTCCATCCGTCCACCGTAGAGAAGCAAGCCCTCATCTGTCATAGTTCCCACATCTCCTGTGTGGTAAGCTGGAAGACCTTCGAACTCAAAGAAAGCTTCTGCCGTTTTTTCAGGATTATTCATATAGCCTTTTGAAACAGCTGGTCCAGAAACAATGATTTCTCCCTGTTCACCATTAGGAACTTTCTTCCCTTCCTCGTCAATGATAAAGGTTGGAGAATCCGCCTTGGTATAGCCGATTGGCAGGCGTTTGAGAGTCGCCAACATCTCATCTGTCACGGCAACTGCTGATAGGGCTACTGTCGCTTCTGTTGGTCCGTAGGCATTGATGATACGGGCATTTGGGAAACGCTCACGCAGTTTTCGAGCTGTTTTGACCGTCAATTCTTCACCATCAAAGTAGAAATGCGTGATTCCTGGCATTTTCTCACTATTAAAGTCTTCTGACAACATAGCCATATCTGCAAAGGAAGGCGTCGAAGTCCAGATAGCGATGGGCAAGGAAAAGATGGTCGCAAAGAGTTTTTTGAAGTCCTGAGTAATGGCTGAAGGAAGAGCGAAAAGCGTACCACCTAGTGCCAAGGTTGGCGCCCAGTACATAACAGACAGGTCAAAAGAATAAGGTGGCTGGGCCAGCATTTGTGGACGACTTGGCGTCGCAAACTCTTTATCTGTAATCATCCAGTTGGTAAAGCTGAGGAGATTATCATGGGAGATCTGCACTCCCTTAGGCTTACCAGTCGTACCAGAAGTAAAGATGATGTAGTAGTTGTCATCTCCTTTTACTGGATGCGTGATGGTATAGCTGGAACGTCTAGAAAAGGCTTCATGGACTTGCTCTAAATTCAGCATTGGTATACTTGTCTGCTCTAATGGAAAATCTGAAATAGCAATAATCAAGCTCGGTTCTGCTACTTCTACGATAGCAGCTACCCGTTCTAAGGCTGAATGGCTATCGATGGGAATATAGGCATGACCTGACTTGGTCAGGGCCACAAAGGTAGCCAACATCTCATACTCCTGTCCGCCATAGACGACAACAGGAGATTTTTCTGGCAAATTCAACTGATCAATGGCTGCAGCCAAACTATCCGAATCAGCCTTCAGATCACCATAAGTATGCTCTTGCCCCAAAACATTGTAAACAGGATAACTAGCTTGTGTCTGAGCAAAGCGCTCAATCGTTTCAATCATATCAACTATGGGTTTATTTGACACAATAGGTTTTCTCCTTTGAGTTAAAATTCGTTATAGATAAAGCCACCTTGCCCCTGTCCAAGGTAACTAAAAAAATAAAGCAAACCAAGCAAAATAACGAAATACAGAAATGTTTGAGCACAAAAAATATAAAATGTTCTCTTTTTTTTCATATTCTACTTCTTTTTTGTAAATTTTCAGAAAAGCTATGCAAATCAGCAATTACTATCTTATCTTCCTAACATTTTACCACTTTATCAACCTTTTTTTCAACTGTTTACCATAACTTAAAAGTTGGTTTTAGCTTATTTTAAGACAAGTTAAGATATTAATTTTTTGGCCATCAAAAAAGAGCCTGAGACTTCCATCTCAAACTCTGTTGCAAAAAGCTCTTTTATCTTAGAAAAGTGAAAATACGAGGACTGCCAAGGCTGCACCAATGATAGGTCCCACAACTGGAATCCAAGCATAAGACCAGTCCCCATCTCCCTTATTTGAAATCGGAAGGATACTGTGCATGATACGAGGTCCAAGGTCACGAGCTGGGTTCAAGGCATAACCCGTTGTCCCACCTAGTGAAAGACCGATACCGACAATCAAGGTTCCCACTGCAAAGGTTCCTAATCCTGCCTGAAGGTCATAGAGCCCCAAGGCAAAGATTGTCAAGAGCAAAACAAAGGTTCCAAGGATTTCACTAACCAAGTTGGATACTGTGTTCTTGATTGCTGGTCCAGTACTAAAGGTCGCTAGGATATTGCCTGCATTTTCTTCTGCATCATAGTGTGGTTTGAATTGCAACCAAACTAAAATTTGAGCAAGCATCGCTCCAGCGAACTGAGCTAGGATATATGGGAATACCGAAGCCCAAGGCAAGTCACCTTTTAAGGCTACACCAAGCGTCACAGCTGGGTTTAAGTGTGCAGGACTAAGTTTGCCAGATACAAAGACGGCAACCGCAACGGCGATCCCCCATCCCATCGTGATGACGATCCATCCTGAATTGTTACTCTTGGTTTTAGGAAGAACCACACCTGCTACAACACCATTTCCTAGGAGGATAAGGATTAAAGTCCCCAAAAATTCTCCAAATAATTCTTTCATCATATCGTTGTCTCCATTTAAAAGAAGGAGAGAGAAGGCAAGGAAGGCCTACCTCCCTCTCTTCTAGTTTTTCTTAATTTTTTAATGCCGCTAAATCGTTGTTAGCAAGGGCTGCTTCAACATCCGCACGGTAGGCTGCTTTTTCTTCTTCTGACCAATCATAGAATCGTCCCATTTCATCCAGAACTGGCTCCACAATGCTATCCAAACTATCACGCATAAAGAGCATGTGGTTGGTACGGCGAAGGAGGAAGTCAACTGGGCTCAGAGCCAACTCATTGCGCATTGCATAGTGAAGTGACAAAGTGTCTGCCAAGCTGAGTCCTGGCGCTTGCTCCAAGCTGTGAGCAAGGGCAAAGACCTTCGGTGCATTTGAACCGTAAAGATTTGCGAGATAGTGAGCTTCCTTGCTATCCAAGCCACGTGACACTCCCAGTTGAGCAAAGGCTTCAATTTCTGAGTCCACATTTGCTGGGTTCAATTCTCCACCTGAAACAGGGTAAGTCTTAGAGTTGATGAGTTTAAAGCTACGGTCAAATTCTGCTTTAAGAATTTCAACCACGCGCTCCATAGCCCCTTCTGCCATCTTACGGTAATCTGTAATTTTACCACCAGCAAGGGTCAAGAGGCCATTGTCATCACGGTCCAAGCTCGAACCACGAGAAACTGCAGATGGGTCCAAATGTTTCTCAGATGTGCTGCTTTCAAGCTTGCTGACAGCAGACTCAACATCTTCACGCGTTTTTTCTTTCGATAGATAAGCCTCGACAGTCACAATCAAGCTATTGAAGCTCTCGTCGCTAATGGTTCCGTTATTTCCGCCATTGTAGTCAGAAGCACTATTGCCTGCGATCAATGGACGAAGACCAGCCCAGCTACTTTCGATATCATCAATGGTGATGTTGGCTTCTGGGAAGCGGTTGTTGACAATGCCAAGTAGATAATCCACATCTTCCTGCGTCACTTTTGGATGTTCCAAATCGCCTGTGTAGTCTGTATCGGTTGTCCCAAAGTAGGTCTTGTTTTCACGTGGGAGAACAAAGACCATACGACCATCTCCCAAACCTGTGTCAAAGTAAACTGGCTGTGAAACCTTGATCTTACTAGAGTCAACCACCAAGTGAACTCCCTTAGTTGGACGCATTTGTGAGAATTGCGTTCCCTTATTAGATAAATTACGTACCTTGTCGCTCCAAGGACCTGTCGTGTTGATAACCAGACGGGCCTTGATTTCAAAGACTTGGTCTGTCAACAAATCACGAGCTACAACACCTGTAATCTTGCCACTTTCGTCAAAGAGGAAGCCTTCTGCCTTAACGTGGTTGGCAATGAGGGCACCGTCTTGGTTGGCACGTTTGATGTTTTCAATCACGAGACGCGCATCGTTGTTACGGAAGTCAAGGTAAACCCCGCCTCCTACCAAGCCTTCTTTCTTCAAGTTTGGCTGGCGCTCCAAGACTTCTTCCTTACTCAAGACCTTATTAGCAGCTGGCGTGTTGCTAACGCCTGCCAAAAGGTCGTACAAGTCCATGGCTACTTTCAGACGGAAAAGGCTAAATGTCGCTCCATCCTCATCGTAAACTGGCAAGAGCATTGGGTCTGGTTTTGGAATGTGTGGAGCGATTTGTTGAACTACCGCACGTTCAGAAACTGTATCTGACACTACTTCCACGTCGAATTGTTTGAGGTAACGTAGACCTCCGTGGACCAATTTTGTTGAACGGCTAGATGTTCCTTCTGCGAAGTCCTGCATTTCAATCAAACCAGTATCAAGACCACTGGCTGCTGCCTGCAAAGCTACACCAGCTCCTGTAATCCCTCCACCAATAATCAAGAGATCTAAGGTGCGTTCCTGCATTTTTTTAATTGACAATTCACGTGTTTTCTTTGAAAATTCCATATTTACACACTTTCTAACTGAGTCGTTTCTTTCTTAAACTAATCATTGCATCAAGAAACAGTATTAATCGTCGATTTCCGCAAAGACTTGCGTTGCTTTCACAGCCTTCTTCCAGCCCTTGTAGAGTTGTTCCTTGCGCGATTCGTTCATGGATGGCTCAAAGAGTTCTCCTGTCTCGTTCAAGAGCTTCAACTCGTCCAAATCCTTCCAGTAACCCACTGCCAAACCAGCTAGGAAGGCTGCACCTAGGGCAGTTGTTTCCAAGTTTTTAGCACGGGCAATATCGATTCCCAAAATGTCAGCCTGGAACTGCATGAGGAAGTTGTTCATGGCTGCACCACCATCTACCTTCAAGACTTGGATAGCTGTCTGCGCATCCACTTGCATGGTGTCAATGATGTCACGTACTTGATAAGCGATAGATTGCAAGGTTGCCTTGATAAAGTCTTCTTTGCTTGTTCCACGAGTTAAGCCAAAGACCGAACCACGAGCATTTTGGTTCCAATATGGAGCACCTAGACCTGTAAAGGCAGGTACGACATAAACTTCGTCATTGTTGTGAGAATTGAGAGCATATTTTTCAGACTCTGGTGAATTTTCAACCATGCGAAGTCCATCACGAAGCCACTGAATGGCACTTCCTGCGATAAAGATAGAACCTTCCAAGGCATAGTAAACCTTGCCGTTGATTCCGTAACCAATCGTTGTTAAAAGGTTGTTTTCAGACAACTGCATCTCTTCCCCAGTGTTCATAATGATGAAAGAACCTGTTCCATAAGTATTTTTGACCATACCTGGTTCAAAGGCCAACTGACCGAAGAGGGCTGCCTGTTGGTCCCCAGCCATACCTGAAATTGGTACTTCTCCACCGTAGAAATGGAATGGAGCTGTCTTGCCATAGATTTCAGAATTAGAACGAACTTCTGGAAGCATAGCCTTAGGAATGTTGAGGATTTCCAAAATCTCATCATCCCACTTTAGTTGTTTAATGTTATAGAGCATGGTACGAGCCGCATTTGAGTAGTCCGTCACGTGAGCCGCACCGTCAGTCAATTTCCAAACCAACCAAGTATCGATAGTACCAAAGAGCAATTCACCCTTTTCAGCTCGCTCTTGAGCGCCTTCTACATGGTCCAAAATCCAGCGAACCTTGGTAGCAGAGAAGTAAGCATCGATGATTAAACCAGTCTTTTCATGGAATTTTTCCACATAACCTTGACTTTTCAGTTGTTCAGCTAGAGGAGCAGTTTGGCGTGATTGCCAAACGATAGCATTGTAGATAGGGAGCCCTGTTTTCTTATCCCAGACGACAGTTGTTTCACGTTGGTTAGTAATTCCGATTGCCTCAATTTGATTTGGTTTCACACCGCTTTCGATGAAAGCACCCGCAATAACTGACTGAACAGAGTTCCAAATTTCATTGGCATTGTGCTCAACCCAACCTGCTTGAGGGAAAATCTGAGTGAACTCTTTTTGGCTAGAGCTGACCTTTTCTCCTTTTTTGTTAAAAATGATGGCACGAGAACTGGTTGTTCCTTGGTCAATGGCCATGATGTATTTTTCTTGTGACATGTGCTGTCCTCCTGATAAAATCTTGAGGGGGTTCCCTCTTTACAGTAACTAGTATACAAAATAAAGCGCTTTCTTGTTTATCAATTTTTTTAAATTTTTAAAAAAATGTGAGGAGATTGTGCGAATTTCACAAAAAAGACCTGAAAATTCAGGTCTTTAGGTAAATAGCATCTGACGAATCGTAGCTAAATCTTCCATATCCAAATCATTTTTCAAATAGTAGACGGGTGTTTGTTCTTTCTTATGGATAGGGTTATTGGTAACTAGCAAGTCATAATGACGAGTACGGTCATAGGCTTCGATGCTAATGAAGCGATTGTACTCCAAATATCGTTTTAAAAGGGCCGACATTCTCGAAAAAACAAGGAAGCCTGCTGTTAGATCTAGCCCTATTCTCAGATGTTTTCCTATATTTTCTGCCATATACTCCATCAACTGAAGCCATTCCCATAGAATTTTTTTATCCAGATCCGTCCCCTGATGAAAGGCTGGCAAGGAGGCGAAAATTTTCTGAGCAATATCTCGAAAGTCATGCTCCATCAGCAAATAAGGGTGCCGATGCTCTATCTGATACTTGTATCGATCTTGTAAAATATAGCCCTTGTATAGATAAACTTGGCTACAAAGTTGACTCAGTTCATAGGTGACATGGTCCTCTGTATAATCCCCCAGCAACTGCTCCTTCTTCATTTCCTGGATCATTTGTGTCAGTAAAGCTGCAAGTTCTCCCCCAAAACCGAGGATGTACTCCATGGTATGAAGGGGCAAAATGCGATGAGACAAGAGGAAAGAGAAGAAAATCATCATCTCCCCATCCTCAGTTCCTAGAGGAGTGTGCTGCCCACCAAAAAAAGAAGGAGTCTTTCTAAGCAAACGAAGATAGAAAATATTGTCAAAATACCCTCGCATTTTTTCTTCTATAACCTGAAATTGACAGGCGTTAACCCGAAGGCGCTGTTGACTGATATGAGTCCAGAGAACCAAGTCTAATTTCTGACCCGAAGACAAGCTAGCACCGCAGATTTCTTCTAGGGTAGCAATATCCTGCTTTCTCTCCGCTTTCTGCATATGACTTTCCCACTCCTGACTGGACCAGACCTTGCGGAAAAGGCAGAAATAAAAGTAACGAATCTGATGCTCTGGACCTCGCCAACGACCATTTTGGATGGATAAGTCAAACTCTGACAAAATATGATTCAAGCTAGACAAATGGCGACCAAGCGTGGCTTCGCTAATCATCAATTCTTGAGCCAGTTGATGGGCTAGGAACTGTTGGTGATAGAGAAGGTAAACCAAAATTTGGTACTTAATGGCATTGTCTAAAAACAAGCTCCGAATCTCTCTCCCCTTTGTGGCAGTACCGACAGACAGACGCAGACTTTCATCATCCAAGTGGATGGTCAGCTCTAACCCTCTTTCCAAGGCATTTTCGTTAATCAGAGAGATGTACTTGGTTAGAGTCGCCTTTGAAAAGCCTGTTTCTTCCATGGCTTCCTTGACGGTTGTCTGCGAATCTTGTAACAGAAAGGAAAGGACTAAAAATTGACCAGATTCGGCTTTTTCCATCAAATCACCTAAATACATTTGTTACCCCTTTCATTTTCTTCTTCAAGAATAGCATAAATCTTAGAAATGCGGAAATAATCTGTTTCTCATTTTATTTTAAAGCCGATTTCCTCGTCCTTATTCCACAGAAACAGCAAACACACGACTCCCCCTTTGGGCATTTTTATGCTAAAATAGTAGCTATGGATAAAATTATTAAAACTATATCAGAAAGCGGTTCTTTTCGTGCTTTCGTCCTTGATAGCACGGAAACTGTCCGCACTGCTCAAGAAAAACATCAAACTCAAGCCAGTTCAACTGTCGCACTTGGCCGTACCCTTATCGCTAGCCAAATTCTTGCAGCCAATGAAAAAGGAAATACCAAACTAACAGTTAAAGTTCTGGGAACCAGCTCTCTTGGCGCCATCATCACAGTTGCAGATACCAAGGGTAACGTCAAAGGCTACGTTCAAAATCCAGGTGTTGACATCAAAAAGACTGCAACGGGTGAAGTCCTTGTTGGACCTTTTGTCGGCAATGGTCAATTTCTCGTTATCACAGACTACGGTACTGGAAATCCTTACAACTCCATGACACCTCTCATCTCTGGGGAAATCGGTGAAGACTTGGCCTACTACCTGACTGAAAGCCAACAAACTCCTTCAGCAGTCGGCCTCAATGTTCTTTTGGATAAAGATGACAAGGTCAAAGTTGCCGGAGGTTTCCTTCTCCAAGTATTGCCAGGGGCCAAGGAAGAAGAGATTGCCCGCTTTGAGAAACGCATCCAAGAAATGCCAGCCATCTCAACCCTTCTTGAAAGCGACGACCATATCGAAGCCCTTCTCAAGGCCATCTATGGTGACGAATCCTACAAACGCCTATCTGAAGAAGAAATTCGTTTCCAATGTGACTGTAGCAAAGACCGTTTTATGAACGCTCTTGCCAGCCTTCCAAATTCAGATCTTGAAGAAATGAAAGAGGAAGACCACGGGGCAGAAATCACTTGTCAATTCTGCCAAACAACTTATAACTTTGATGAAAACGACCTGGAGGAACTCATTCGTGACAAATCTTAATACACCTTTTATGATTGGCAATGTTGAGATTCCCAATCGTACTGTTTTAGCACCCATGGCTGGTGTCACCAACTCAGCCTTTCGTACCATCGCAAAAGAGCTCGGAGCTGGACTCGTTGTCATGGAAATGGTCTCTGACAAGGGTATCCAATACAACAACGAAAAAACCCTACATATGCTTCATATCGATGAAGGCGAAAACCCCGTTTCTATCCAACTCTTTGGTAGCGACGAAGACAGCCTCGCACGCGCAGCAGAATTCATCCAAGAAAACACCAAGACTGATATCGTCGATATCAACATGGGCTGCCCAGTTAACAAAATCGTGAAAAACGAAGCTGGCGCTATGTGGCTCAAGGATCCAGACAAGATCTACTCTATTATCAACAAGGTCCAATCTGTCCTTGATATCCCCCTCACTGTCAAAATGCGCACTGGCTGGTCTGATCCATCCCTAGCCGTGGAAAATGCCCTCGCTGCAGAGGCTGCAGGTGTCTCTGCCCTCGCTATGCATGGCCGTACCCGTGAACAAATGTACACAGGTCACGCAGACCTCGAGACCCTTCACAAGGTTGCTCAAGCTTTGACCAAGATTCCATTCATCGCCAACGGTGATATCCGTACGGTCCAAGAAGCCAAACAGCGTATCGAAGAAGTCGGGGCTGACGCTGTTATGATTGGCCGTGCAGCCATGGGAAATCCCTACCTCTTCAATCAGATCAATCACTACTTTGAAACAGGAGAAATTCTCCCTGACTTGACATTTGAAGACAAGATGAAAATCGCCTACGAACATTTGAAACGCTTGATTAACCTCAAAGGGGAAAACGTAGCCGTTCGTGAATTCCGCGGCCTCGCTCCTCACTATCTCCGAGGAACATCTGGCGCTGCCAAACTTCGTGGAGCCATTTCCCAAGCTAGCACCCTGGCAGAGATTGAAGCTCTATTGCAATTAGATAAAGCTTAATACACAAAAAACCGTAACTCGCTTGGAGTTTACGGTTTTTTAGATTCTAGGAAAACCTAGATACTATTATTGAATCAAGGCAACGCTTGAAACTTTACCATCCGCACCTGTTGTAATTTGGATGATTTTTCCTCCACCGATTTTGGCATTATACTTACCATCATCAAGAGTGTAAGAGTAGCCTCTGATAGAATAGTTTTCTTTCTTTCCATCTGCAGTTTCTACTGTAAATTGGCCCCCTGATGAAACTGTAATGGTTTCACCATTCGCTCCCTTCCAGTTGCCTGCTGCAGCTGAGAAGTCACCATCCACCATGGTTAAAACTCCCTTATAGCGTTTGTTGTGTTCAGCTTGCTTGTCCTGAAGTTTGCGGTCAGTTGTTGGATCATAAGTTGACTGGTTAGACTGGGCTTGAGAACCTTGCTGAGTTGACGGAGCCTGAGAAGGGGCTGGCTGACTAGGAGTTGCTTGTTCTTGTCTTGATTCAGGTGCTGGTTTCGCTTGTGACTGATCTGCCGTTGTAGAAGACTGATCAGAAGATGCTTGAGCTTTTTCAGATGAAGCTGAGCTTGAAGATTTTTGAGTCTTGCTTTCTTTGTTAGAAGAAGCTGCTTTAGAACTTGATGATTGGCTTGTCTTTGCAGAGCTGCTAGTTTGAGTGGTTTCGTTTTTATTTCCACAAGCTCCTAGTAGCAAGGTAGAAGCCAATACAGTCGCTGCCATCAATTTGATATAGGTTTTCTTTTTCATTTTTCTACTCCTTTGTAACATTTTTGAAATGTTAAGAAATCTTTTTGTAATATAATTGTAACATTGAGCTTTAAATCTGTCAACTATTTAGAGAAACTATTTTAAAAAATTTCTCTCCACTATCTCTATTCGTAATCGAAACGAAAAAATAGGAAAATTTCCTAGATTAGAACTATTTTTTTACATCCTACTTTATATAGTCGCTTGCATTGTTCTAAAATAAAAACAGTCGCAACAGCAAAGTAACCTAATAAGGACAAACAAAGAGGTCGGGATTTTGATCCCGGCCTCTTTATTTCAATCGATAGGTTTTTCTTGGTTTCTTTTTAGGAACTCGTTTGAGTCCGACTTCTTCTACATATTCGCCGTATTTTACGAGAAAGTTATTGCTGACGATTGGGCGACCGGGATTGATGAGATTGACTAGTTCGGTTCCTTCGTAGACAGTGAACTCCTCCTCCAGCAGATAAAGGAAAGTCGGATTCCAGTCGAGACGGCCTTGGATTCGTTTGATGGATTCTTGGATAATGGCATAATGGTCAAAGGCGAAGGCACTCTCGTCCAGCTCGACTCCCTCAAGGTAGCATTTGCCTGTCTGGAAATCGACATCTACAAAAACCACATCCTTAGCATCATCTCCAGCCTGAACGAGATCTAAGGCACGACTAGGTAGGTACACCAAGTGGGCAATGGTCACCGTCCAGCCACGTGGATCACGACCAGGAGTCGATACGGTCATCAATTGCTCGATTTTTTCCAAAGGAAGATCCAGATTGACTTCTTCTCTCACTTCGCGCTGACAGGCATGTGCAGCATCTTCTCCCTTGTCCATAAAGCCTCCAACCAGAGCCAAACAGTTTTGATAAGGGTGGGCCTTGCGACGGATCAGTAAGAGCTTGATTTTTCCTTCGACAAAGCAGTAGGCCACCATATCTACTGTCACACTTGGTTTTTCATATTGAGGGAGTTCCTGCCTGTAGTACCAGTCTAAAAACTCCTCCTGACTGGCATGAATTTCATAATATTCTTTTTCCGTCATCCCCGCTGGAATCTTCGTGTCTACCATTTTAAGCCTCCTTTCGAACTGCCTTGGTCCATTGGTACCATCCCACTAGACTGTTCAGTGTGTAAACCCAGTACATTCCTTGAATGTGGATATTTTCACCCCACCAGAGGTAGATACTAAAGAGATTGGTTGCAATCCAGAAAATCCATTGCTCGCGGTAAAGACGTGTCATCAAGAGCTGACCAACACCATTGGTCGCATCGGTTACACTATCACGGAAAGGTCGAGCACTATGGATACTTTGATAAGCCAAGCCCATGCCAATCCAGATAATAGCAGTCAAGACCAAGTACTTGAGCCAGTCAAGAACAGATAATTTCTTAGCTTCAAAGTGGGATTCTTCTGGTTTTCCTTGGTCATTGATACGATTGGACAACCAAGCATAGAGACCAATCGGCTGCATGACAAAGAAGTAAACGGTCGTCAAGACTTCGCCATAAAAAGTCGCATTCATTGCCAAGATCAAGTAGATAGCCGAGTTAATAGCCCCAAAGAGATAATTGCTTGCACGCCCTTCTGCTACCAAGATAACACAGACAATCCCAGTCCAGGATGCAAACAAGCTCAACCAGTCATGGCTTTCTGTATTTTGCGTGAACTCTAAGATCAAGGGAACACTCGACAAGGCGATGAGATACAACCACTGGAAAAGACTACGACCGACAAAGAGATCTTTCCAGAGCAGGCGCATGATTCCTACAAAACCGATCTTGCGGGCTTCTGCATGGACATTTTTAAAGTTTTCGATAAATTGTGTGATTTTTTTAGTTACTGTTTTCATCATTTTCTCCTAATCTGCTTGGTAAATAGTATCGATAGCCACTTTGGCTGCTTCATAATTTCCTAGGTAATCCTCAGCTAGATAAACTAGTGGAATGGTGGTTAAATATCGCTCTCTCATCTGATCCAAATGCTGGGAAAAACTGTGACGAATATGGTCTTCCGCCATGGTCATATCTCTAAACCCGTCATTGACATAGGAGCCGACAGGTTGCACAAAGAGAATCAAGTCCCATTTTTCCTTAGCCAAGATCGAAACAAAGAGATTGTCAAAGGTTTCTCCTGATAAATCCTCTTGATCCTCAGCCTCCATGTAATAGTCATAGTAGCCCTTGGTTACTAAAGAGTTTGTGTCAGCTATCACTAGGCCTCGATTGGCATTACTGTCAATTAACTTAGAGGTCTGGTCATACTGCCCTAAAAGGAGATAGTAGTAATCCTTTGGAGTCAATTCATCGTCGCGGATATTGTTTTTGATCTGGTACTCACGTGCGTATTCCAGGCTGACCGGCGCATCGTAATACCTTGCCAAATCCTTGGCCAGAGTGGTCTTCCCATTGCTGGCACTTCCCATAATCAACACTTTCTTTGTAAATTGACGGCGGAAGGGTTGAGCAATATATTTCCAATATTTGCTTGGATTTTTTCGAATCATAGTCGCTGAGATAACAAACTTTCTTTCTTGCAAAACGGTCTCAAAGCCATGATTAGATAATTCTTGCTGGTAGTCACGTTCTCCCACAAAGAAAGTCAGTTCTTGCTGGGTTTCATCATAGGAAATCTCCACTAACATCTGGTCCAACCACTCCTGCCAGCCCATAGGGTAACGGGGAAGGTTGGTCTCATCCAGTTTGCAGACAGAGGTCAACTCATCGTCACGAAAAGCCTCTCTGATATAGCGAAATCGTTTTTGAAGACTTAAACCTACCTGCTCCCCTCGGTCTCCCTCGTAGCCTGAAACGACTACCCAGACCTGGTCACACTGACGCTTCGCTCGATGGATCAGATCGATATGCCCTTGATGGAGAGGGGCAAAGGTCCCAAATACCACTGCTGTTTTCTTTTTCATAAACGTTTTACCTTTTTATACTTTTTGATATTTTTGTTTTCTATGTTTTTATTATATACTATATTTTTGTTTTGTCAATAGTTTTTTATCATTTTTTATAAAAAAGTAGCAAAAAAGAATCAGGATTCCTCCTGATTCTCTAGTTTTAAGCAATATCAAATTTTAATTGACCAGCTTTGACACCAATCTTGAGAGTCTTGCCTGCTACCAGTTCTCCCTTGAGGAGGAGCTCAGCTAGCTTGTCTTCCACCTCTGTTTGCAGTGTTCTGCGAAGTGGGCGAGCTCCCATTTCTGGATTATAACCTTGGCTTGCCAGTAACTTCAACGCTGAAGCTTGCAGTTTCAAGTCGATGCCTTTCTCTGCTAGGCTAGCAATCAATGGTTTAACCATAATCTTGACAATTTCTTGCATGTGTTTGCTATCTAAGCTGTGGAAGACCACCTTTTCATCAATACGGTTAATAAACTCTGGTCGATAAGCTTTTTTCAACTCTTCAAAGATTCGTTTTTCCATATTTTCCTGGTCAAAACGAATGTCTTTAGCGCCAAAGCCAACAGTCTTGTCATCACGAAGAGCCGTCGCACCAAGGTTTGACGTCATGATGATAATAGTATTTGAAAAGTCCACCTTGCGTCCCTTGCTATCTGTCAAGACACCGTCGTCCAGAACCTGCAAGAGGACATTAAAGATGTCTGGGTGGGCCTTCTCTACCTCATCAAAGAGGAGAACGGAGTATGGTTTGTTGCGAACCTTCTCAGTCAACTCCCCACCTTCTTCGTAGCCCACATAGCCTGGAGGAGCTCCATTGAGACGGCTGGCCGCAAATTTCTCCATATACTCACTCATATCAAAGCGGATAAGGGCTGATTCGTCATCAAAGAGAACTTCTGCCAGAGCCTTTGCCAATTCGGTCTTGCCGACTCCTGTCGGCCCTAGGAACATAAAGGAACCAATCGGACGCTTGTGACTGCGAATACCAGACTGATTGCGGCGAATGGCACGGCTAATACTTGAAACAGCTTGATCTTGACCGATGACACGTTTGTGCAGTTCCGCTTCCAAATTCAGGTATTTCTTGGCATCCGTTTGTGTCAGTTTTTGAACTGGAATTCCTGACAAACGGCTCAAAGTGGTTAAAATATCAGATTCTGTTACCAAGTCTTTATAGACAGGGACTTCCTGCTCTTTTGCGATTAGCTGGCCTGCTTGTTTCCACTTGCCATCCATCAAGGCCTTGTCAGCTGGACTCAAGTCGGATTCGTCCATTATCACATGCTTGGATTTGTTTTGCACAGTTGCTGCTGCCTCATCCAAGAGGTCGATAGCAGAGTCTGGCAAGTGACGACTGGTCAGGTAACGATGTGCCATCTTAACAGCTGTTTCGACAGCTTCATCTGTGATTTTCACACGGTGGTGTTTCTCATAGGTAGCCTTCAAACCTTGCAAAATAGTCATGCTATCAGCTAGACTTGGCTCATCAATCGTCACTTTGGCAAAACGACGAGAAAGGGCAGCATCCTTTTCGATGTGTTTTTGGTATTCTTCCTGAGTAGTTGCACCAACCGTTCTCAAAGTTCCACGTGCCAAGGCTGGCTTCAAGATATTGGCCGCATCTAGAGTCGAATCAATACCGCTACCAGAACCCATGATGGTGTGAAGTTCATCAATAAAGAGGATTACTTTACCATCTTCTTCGATATCCTTGATGATATTGTTCATGCGCTCTTCAAAATCTCCACGGAAACGTGTCCCCGCAACAACATTCATCAAATCAAGCTCCAAAACGCGCATCTTGGCCATTTCCGCAGGTACATCCCCACTAGCAATACGCTGGGCAAGGCCAAGGGCCAGAGCTGTTTTTCCGACACCAGCATCTCCAACCAAGACAGGATTGTTCTTGGTCTTCCGACTCAAAATCTGAATCATACGTGAGATTTCCTTGTCACGACCGATAACTGGCTCTAACTTGCCAGAGCGCGCTTGCTCCGTCAGGTCATGCGTGTAGTCCTCTAGACCGCCACTTGGATTCTGAGGCATGCCCATCATATTGGCCATGGAATTTTGCTTGTCTGCTACCGTGCGATGGCGTTGACGCAAAGCCTTAAGGTCTTCTCTTGTCCAACCTGCACGTTCCTCTAAATTGCGACGAAGAGCAGCAATTCTGACCTGATCTTTCTGGTCTTCATAAGAAAAGCCTGCTCTCTCCAAAATGCGAGTTGCCAAGGCATTGCCATCATGCAAAATCGCATAGAGGACATGCTCTGTCCCTAGCACCTTAGCATGGACCACTGAGGCCACATACTCTGCTTCTGCAAAGAGAACCTCCAAACGATGGGAAAAGGGCAATTCCGTAAAGGTTTCGTCTTGGCTATAGTCCGTTTCAGTCAGTTCTAAAGCAACCTCTTCTAAACGGTCCATTTCATAAGGATAATCATTTAGAGTCGCCCCTGCCACACTGTAACTGTGATTAGACATGGCAATCAATAGATGCCAAGACTCTAGGTAACGAGCTCCAAAATGGCCCGCAACCATGTAGGCACTCTCGATACATTCATTCAATGCTTTTGAATAGTTCATCTTACTTCTCTTTTCTATCTACCTCTTGTAATAGCTGTCGGAGCATATTGGCACGGACAACTGAGGATTCTTCCCCTAGGACACGATCCGTTGCTACAGAAGTCAGCAAGGTCATCTCCTGCTTGGTCATCAAGTCCTGCTCCACCAAAAGCTGGAGAATATCCTCATAAATCTCCTGACTAACTCGCTCACCAATCGAGTACAGCAAATCGCGGAGCATCTCATGATGATTGGAAAACTCAATCCGTCCTATGCGAATGTAGCCTCCGCCACCACGCTTACTCTCAACCAAGTATCCTCTGCTTTCAGTAAAACGTGTCTTGATGACATAGTTGATCTGACTCGGCACAACCTGAAAGGTATCCGCCAACTGACTCCGCTGCAATTCCACGATACCAGATTGGTCTAAAATTGCCTTGATATAGGCTTCGATATGATCTGATGTATTTTTAAATCTCATAGTAAATCAAACTCCTTCTTTGAACCTTGACTATCTTTGACTATTATACCGAAATTTTTGATTTTTTTAAAGGAAAAGGGAGCAAGTTGCGAAGATTATTATAAAATATCCAAAAACAAAAAGATGGGACCGTAAAACGGTCACCATCATTTTGCTTTATTCAAAGTTAAGATTAGTCAACTTTTTTAGCACGGTATACAAGTCCTGCCAAAGCTGCAAGAACTAGACCAAGAATAGTAGAGAATGCTGTAAAGTCTGCTCCACCAGTGTTTGGCAAATCTCCCTTAGGTTGTTCACCCTTAGGTTCTTCCTTAGGTTCTTCTTTTTTCGGTTCAGTATACGTGTTAGTGATTGTTGGGTTGTTACCTGTAACTTCTGTTACAAGTTGACCTGCACCATTATCTGTCACTGTTACTGTCACTTTGTAAGAATTTTCATCATATTTGATATTCGTATCGTCACCTTTTACTTCAGTAATAGTGTAAGTGTGCTCTCCTGCTGTTGCGAAATCAATTGCTTTGAAAGTAACAGTACCGTCTGCAGCATTTGTAGCTGTCTCAACGACTGTGTCACCTTGTTTAAGTTCAAACTTAAACTGACCTGCTGCAAGTTCTTTACCTTTACCGTTCAAGACTTTCTTAGCTGTGAAAGTTACTTGTGTTGAAGACGCAACATAAGTGTTTGTGAAGGTTGGGTTGTTGTCAGTTACAGTCGCAACAAGTTTGCCTGCACCGTTATCAACAACTTCAACTGTCACTTTATGTGTAGCAGTATCGTATGTCACACCTGCTTCGCTACCTTCTTTTTCAGTGATAGTGTAAGTGTGCTCTCCTGCTTCTGTATAGGTAACCTTAAAGGCAACTTCTCCTGAAGCAGTATTCGTAGCCGTAGCTACAACTGCATCGTTTTCTTTCAATTCGAAAGTATAAGCATCAGCTACAAGTTCTTTACCTGTAATCTTCTTAGTTGCTTTGATTACAGCATCTGTTTCAGCGGCTTTATAAACGTTTGTGAATGGACGTTCTGCATCCGCATTTTCTACAGTCGCAACCAATTGACCTCGACCGTTATCTACTACATTCACTTTAACTGTGTAAGATTCAGTTGAGTAAGTCACACCTGCTTCTGTTCCTGATTTTTCAGTGATAGTGTAAGTGTGCTCGCCTGCTTCTGTGTAGTCAACCTTAAAGGCAACTTCGCCTGAAGCAGTATTCTTAGCCGTAGCTACAACTGCATCTTTTTCTTTCAATTCGAAAGTATATGCATCAGCTACAAGTTCTTTACCATTCAAGACTTTCTTAGCTTTGATTGTCGCGCTTGTTGAAGCTGCTTTATAAGTGTTAGTGAAGACACGTTCTGCATCCGCATTTTCTACAGTCGCAACCAATTGACCTTGACCGTTATCTACTACAGTCACTTTAACTGTGTGAGATTCTGTTGAGTATGTCACACCTGCTTCGCTACCTGCTTTTTCAGTGATAGTGTATGTGTGGTCGCCTGCTTCTTTGTACTCAATATCTTTGAAAGTAACCGTACCGTCTGCAGCATTTTTAGCTGTTGCGACGACTTCGTCACCTTCTTTAAGTTCAAACTCATATTTGTCAGCTTCTAGAGCTTTACCATCCAAGACTTTCTTAGCTGTAATAGTTGCACTTGTTGTAGCTGCTTTATAAGTATTGGTGAAAGTTGGGTTGTTATCAGTTACAGTCGCAACAAGTTGGCCTGCACCGTTATCTGTAACTGCTACCTTAACTTCGTGTTTAGCAGTGTCATATGTCACACCTTTTTCACTACCTGCTTTTTCAGTGATAGTGTATGTGTGGTTGCCTGCTGCTGCGTACTTGATATCTTCGAAAGTAACAGTACCGTCTGCTGCGTTTGTCGCTGTTCCGATTACTTTGTCACCTTCTTTAAGTTCAAACTCATATTTACCTGCTTCAAGGGCTTTACCATTCAAGACTTTAGTAGCCGTGATAGTAGCACTTGTTGTAGCTGCTTTATAAGTGTTGGTGAAGGTTGGGTTGTCACCTGTAACAGCTGCAACAAGTTGGCCTTGACCGTTATCTGTAACTTTTACCTTAACTTCGTGTTTAGCAGTGTCGTATGTCACACCCCCTTCACTACCTGCTTTTTCAGTGATAGTGTAAGTGTAGTCACCTGCTGTTTTGAACTCAATTTCTTTGAAAGTCACAGTACCGTCTGCAGCATTTGTAGCTGTGTCAACGACTTTGTCACCTTCTTTAAGTTCGAACTCGTATTTATCTGCTTCAAGCGCTTTACCGTTCAAGACTTTAGTAGCTGTGATAGTTTCTTTAGCTGGTTTAGCTTTATAAACGTTTGTGAAAGTAAGGTTTTCAGCACCTGTTGGAGTTGCAACGAGTTGACCTTGGCCGTTATCTTTAACGACTACTGTTACTTCATAAGCATTTGGATCGTATTCAACTCCGGCTACATCACCTGCTTTTTCAGAGATAGTGAATGTACGAGTTTCTTCTTTTGTGAACGTAAGTTTTGGAAATTGAATCTTACCGTTTGCATCGTTTGAAACAGTGTGGAGAACTGCTCCGTTTTCTTTTTCTTTCAACTCAAATTCAAATTGGCCAGCCTCAATAGCTTTACCCTTCAAGACTTTATTGGCTTCAAGTTGAAGTTTTGCTTCTTTAACAGCGTATGTGTTGGTAAATTCTTTCTTAGAATCTTCAAATTTGACGCTCGCTAATTTTTCACCCAAAACATCTTCTACTGTTACAGTCGCTTTAAGGACGTTCGCATCATAAGTGTATCCAGGTTTGTTATCATTAACTTCTTTAATGGTATATTTAAAAGTTCCTGCTTCTTTGTATTTGATTGCCTCAAACTTCACTTTACCATTTTCATCATTTTTGACAGTTTGTAAAACATTCCCCTGATCATCTAGCAGTTGGAAACTAAATGCATCTTTTTCAAGAGTTTTACCATTAAGTTTCTTAGTCACTTCTAGAGCAACCTCATCCGATTTGGTACCTACACCAATACCGTCAGTAGTTGTAATTGGTGCAAAACCTTCAAATTCTATTGGTTGGGCTTCCTCGTTTGTAGTGACAGTTACATTGTTCAATACACGTTTAGTAACTGGATTGACTGGTTTAGTCAAACGAGTACGATACATGATATAAAGCCCTTTATGATCTAAGGTTCCATCACCATTAGGTGTAATTGTAAAATGATTTTTATCGGTTACTTGTACATGAGCCTTATCCAATTTTGTTCTTCCATAACCATTTTCCCAATCTGGGAAGTAGTATCCTGTAATGTCACTTGCAAGAACTTGCCCATCTGGAATAGTATCTTGGATATTAACTCCAGTGTAAGATTTTGCATAGCGGTTAACACGGATACGCCAGTTTACATAATTAGGATCGTCTGAGTCTTGAACTCCCCATTTAGTAAATCCAGTTGGGTCAACGTCTGGAACGATACGAGTCAAATGATAAACTCCTGCACCAGGAATGTTGATTTCATATTCCCTATTCTTTTCAACATGGTCTGCCCACACTACAGTAAATGATGCAACAATTTGCTTGTTCTCATTAAACTTCTTAAAGTACTCTTCGTTTGTTACTGTAATCTTAGCAGTATTGGTTGCTTTCTCAGTTGTCAGTGTTGCAATCGTTTCACCGTTCGGAGCTTTCAAATCTGTAGTAGAATCTACTTCGATTTTAAACTCATTTGGAACGTGATAAACCATGAAATCACCGTTTTTCAGAGTTACATTGTCTGGGAATGCGTAAGTTGTTTTAAGATAGAACTTACCTTCACCATATTTGGCATGATCGACTAATCGGTTTGTATTAATCGTCGGCTCTGTAGTCAAAGTGTACTCTGATTCAGTTTTTTCGGCAGCACTAACAACGCTATTCAATCTTAGCAAAGGTACAAAGACCGACACTACTAGTAGCAAGGCCATCAAGCCATGAAAGAGTTTGCTAGTTCTCTTTTTCACCACATTATCCTCCTTATTGTCTATAATGGTTCAATTATATTATACAGTTCCATTACAAAATGTCAACTAAAATTTAATTATTTTTATATTAACTTACCATTTCTTTAAATAATAAGCCTAATCATGCATGTTCATCAGCTTTGAAACAAAAAATACAAGCAAGGATTTCGCTTGTATTTAATATATACTAATTTCTTAAAAGGCTACGTATTTAATCCCAATTCTGCTAATATTTGACGTTTATAGGCAATTTTTTGAACTTCCTTGTCTTCGCTCTGGGACCAATCTAGTTTAACTTCTGAAACAATCTGCCCAGGCCGATTTTTTAGGATATAGATGCGGTCACTGAGATTGAGGGCCTCTTCGATACTATGCGTGATGATCAAGGTCGTCAGCTGCAACTGCTTGTGAATCTCCAGATACCAAGCGTGGAGTTCCATCTTTGTCATCTCATCCAAGGCACTAAAGGCCTCATCCAAGAGAAAGAGCTTGTGCCCGAAAAGGTGGGTACGAAGCAAGGCTACACGCTGACGCATCCCTCCACTGAGTTCGTGAGGATACTTGTCCCGTACAGCTGTCAACTGGAAGGTCGCAAGGATGTCATCCGCTCGGGCAACGGCTTCTGCCTTATCCACCTTTTGAATCAAGAGGGGCAGGATGATATTGCCAAGCACCGTCTTGTGCTCCAAGAGGAGATCCTTTTGCAACATATAACTCACGCGCCCCTTGGGATTTTCCTCGCCATCAAGAACAATTCTTCCCGACTGGACTTCTAAAATTCCTGCAATCAGATTAAAGAGGGTGGTCTTTCCAACACCACTTGGACCTAGGATAGAAACTACTTCACCTGAAGTCACCTGCAGGTTGATGTCCTCTAAAATCTTTTCATCGCCATAGGCATAGCTTACGTGTTCTAGTCTAATTTCTGTCATTACTTTACAAATTCATTAGTGAAGCCTTTGTCTGTCAAGTCTTCTTTAAGGATACCATTTTCTTGGTCCCATTTGTAGAAGGCATTCCAGCGAGCTGCGTCAAATTGTCCCCATTTTTCCTTGTCACTTGCGTATTCTTTTGACAAGTATTTTTGAGATTCGATGACAAAGTCACGTTTTTCCTTGAGTTCAGGTGCATTCTTGATGAGAATATCCGCAGCTTCTTCTGGATGTTCCATGGCATATTGGTAGCCTTTTTTGATGGCTTGGATGACTTTACGAGCTTCTTCTTTATTGTCTTTGAGATAGTCGTTGTTTGCGATGATAACTGGTGAGTAGTAGTCAAACTCTTTCACATAGTCTTTCAAGTACATGAAGTTGGCGTCTACACCTTGAGATTTGGCAAGGATACCGTCCCAACCGTAGTAGATCCAAGCAGTATCAAAGACACCATTGGCAATTGGTGTAATCGAGTTTGAGTCGTTGTTTGGTACTTTTTCGACCTTCTCAAAGTCTCCACCTTGAGATTCTACCAAGGTTTTCAACATAGCTAGTTCCGTTGGGTCATTCCAAGTTCCGTATTTCTTACCAACCAAGTCCTTTGGACTGCTGACATTGTCCGATTTACGTGAGATGATTCCTGATGTATTGTGTTCTACGATAGCGGCAACGGCAGTAATCCCTGCTCCTTTTTCTAATTTCTTAGCCATGTAGTCTTGGAAATAGATAGCAAATGGTGCCTTGCCATTGATCACCAAGTCAGACGAGCTTTCTTCTGGTGGCAATTTCAAATCAACATCCACTCCAGCTTCTTTGAAATAACCTTTTTCCTTGGCAACGTATAGCCCTGTGTGGTTAGTATTTGGCGTCCAGTCTAGGATAAAGTCAATCTTCTTGAGTTCTGCTTCTTTATTGTCCTTAGAAGCAGTCCCTTGACCACAAGCCACCAGCACGACAGCTACAAGAGCTGTCACAAGCGTTAAAAACACTTTCCATGTTTTCTTCATTTTCATTTCCTCTTTTCTTTTTCTAAAACATCCTTATCTTAGGGACGTTTCCATTTAATCACATATTTTTCACTAATATCGACCAACTTCATACCCAAAAGGCTGATAATCGACACCAGAATAATAATGGCAAACATGGTATCATACTGAAACAGTTTTTTAGACTGAATCATATAAACACCAAGACCTTCAAAACCTCCTAGCCACTCGGACACCACGGTTGTGATAAAGGCGTAGGAGACACTGACCCTCAGACCTGCATAAAAGTAAGGCAGGCTGACCGGGATTTTAAAATGCCACAGGATTTGCCAGGGCTTGGCTCGCATCAGACTAAACAAGGTCAGCATATCCTTGTCACAATGCCTAAATCCATCCAAAATACTGACGATGATAGGGAAGGTTGTCGTCAGGATAATCAAGACAATCTTGGGCAAAATTCCATAGCCTAGCCACAAGACCAGGATAGGGGCTATAGCAATGGTCGGAATGGTCTGAACAACCACCATCATAGGGTAGATAAGATCATTGAGCCAAGTCAGACTGTCCATAAGCACCGCCATGATACAGGCAATCAAGACTCCCAAGACTAGACCTAGCAAAGCCACTCTCAAGGTCGCCCAGCTATGGTGCCAGAGAAATTCTCTGTCACGAACAAAGGCCTGGAGAATTTCAAAGGGAGTTGGTAGGATAAACTTGGGTAAAAGTTTGAATATTCCTGCTAACTGCCAGATTGACAAGACTCCTAGAAAACCCAATAGACTAATATGTCGTCTCAGTATACTTTTCAAGTTTCTCATCAATACTTAAAATTTCTCCTACATTTATTTTGACATTGGCAAAGACATTATCTGCTTCCTGCCCTGCCACTTCTAGCGCGTCTTTGAGAATACGCATGAGCTCATCAAACTCCCCTTCCAAGACCGTTTCAAAAGGTGTCACCACCATGGTCACGGACTGCGCCTGCAGATAAGCAATAACCTGATCGATAATAGCAATTCGATTAATCCCCTGTGATAGGGGCAAGACTTGCAAGGCAATGCTTGCTTTCATAAAAACCTCCTTTTCTCAGGTTTCCCTTTGACAAAAAGAAAACCTCTTCCATATATGGAAAAGGTGCAGAATTCGGCTAAGTATCGTTCCCTACGCTGGCATTACCCAGATCAGGTGCGGTCGAAGTTTAACACTTCCTCTCAGACTGTACACAGACTCCCATATCTTATATGGAAATATAGTAACGCAAATACTAGGAAAAGTCAAGGAAACTGCTTACAGAAAACTATGAAAAAGAGTTTGAAGGCACGCGCTTCAAACTCTTTCATAACTTTCTTATTTAGCCTCGTACCAGGTTGCTCCTTCATTTTCATCTGCGATAAGGGGAACACTGAGCTGGATGGCTTCTTCCATGGTTTGTTTCACTAGAGCTTTGACGGCTGCTAGTTCTGATTTCGGAACCTCGAGGACGATTTCATCATGCACTTGCAAGAGCATCTTGGTCTGATAGCCACCTTCCACTAGAGCTTTGTCTAGCTGGATCATTGCAATCTTGAGAATATCTGCTGCAGATCCCTGGATAGGAGAGTTGATAGCTGTCCGCTCTGCAAAACCACGAATGTTAAAGTTGCGCGAATTAATATCTGGTAACTCACGACGACGCTTGAAGAGAGTCTCTACATAACCCTTATCACGCGCCTCACGCACCACTTCATCCATGTAGTTTTTAATACCTGGGAAGCGTTCAAAGTAAGTGTCGATGTAGGCTTTAGCCTCTTTACGGCTGATGCCCAGATTATTAGACAAACCAAAGTCTGAAATCCCGTAAACCACTCCAAAGTTTACCGCCTTGGCATTACGACGGTCGTTTGGAGTCACATCTTCAGGACGTTCAATACCAAAGACCCGCATGGCCGTCGAGGTATGGATATCAGCCCCCTCTTGGAAGGCCTTAATTAAGTGCTCATCCTTAGAGATATGCGCCAAGACGCGCAACTCAATCTGCGAATAATCCGAGCTAAGAAGAACGCTATCCTCCCACTCAGGCACAAAAGCCTTACGAATGAGACGGCCTTGCTCCAAACGCACAGGAATATTTTGCAAGTTTGGATCTACACTAGACAGACGCCCAGTCTGAGTCAAATCCTGCACATAGCGCGTGTGGATCTTGCCATCATCCAAAATCCAGTCTTGCAAACCAATCACATAGGTAGATTGAATCTTAGCAATCTGACGGTAGTCTAGGATTTTTTTAACAATCGGAGCAATGGGAGCTAGACGCTCTAGCACATCCACAGCTGTCGAGTAACCTGTCTTGGTTTTCTTGGTATATTCCAGAGGAAGACCGAGCTTTTCAAAGAGAAGCACGCCCAACTGCTTAGGGGAATTGATATTAAACTCCTCACCAGCCAGTTCATAAATCTCCTGAGTTAATTTTTCAATGACAAGTTCATTTTCAGCCTGCATCTCAAGCAAGGTCTCTTTCTTGACTGTAATTCCAGCGATTTCCATCTTGGCAAGGACAAAAGCCAGAGGTTGCTCCATGTCATAGAGAAGGTCTAACTGCCCATGTTCACTGAGTTTTTCAAGTAAAACCGGTTCCGTCTCAACCAATACAGCAACCTTGCGAGCCAAATGCTCCAAGAATTTCTCTCTCTCAGGGATGGCTTTCTTGACCCCCTTACCGTAGAAAGTCTCATCATCAGTCAGATAAGTCTGGCCATAGAGACTCGCAATAGTTGAGATTTCATTGTTCTCGACTGTTGAGAGTAAGTATTTTGCCAAACGACTGTCAAAAGCAGGTGCCTGGAGGTTCAAACCCAAGCGATTTAAAAGAACCTTCGCTTTCTTAAAGTCATACACTTTCAGAGGTGTTTTTTCTAGAAAATCCTTGAGAATCGGCTCCTGCAAGAGCTCAAGTTTATCTGTAGTGTAAAGTTTATCCCCACAGGACCAGGCAAAACCAACCAAATCATCTGTATGGTAATTTTCACCAAAGAGTTCAAAGTGGAAGATAGAGTCGGCACTCAGCATGTCTTGACTGACTTGGTCAACAATAGTGAAATCCAAGCTCTCAGGCGCATCCGTTGATGAAACATTTAAAGCTTGCTTGAGTTGTTTGAAGCCCATCTCATCATAGAATTTTCCGAGATTTTCCACATCTGGTCCACTATAGACCAAATCATCAAGGCCAATCTCAATCGGTGCCTGAGTCTCAATGGTCGCTAGTATTTTCGATAAAAAGGCCTGTTCCTTGTCTTTGATGAGATTTTCCTTCATCTTAGAAGCCTTCATCCCATCGATATGTTCATAAATACCCTCAAGCGAACCATGTTCCAGCAAGAGCTTGATACCCGTCTTTTCACCGATTTTCGTGACACCAGGGATATTATCAGACTTATCCCCCATGAGGGCCTTAAGATCAATGAACTGAGCTGGCGTGAGACCCATCTTTTCCATAAGATAGTCCGGCGTAAAGGCCTCAAACTCAGCCACACCTTTCTTGGAAATCTCAACCACCGTATGCTCATCCGTCAACTGGATCAAATCCTTATCTCCGCTGACGATTGTCACATCAAAAGAATCTTTCTCAGCCAAACGGCCTAGAGTCCCGATGATATCATCCGCTTCATACTGTGGCAACTCATAATGGCGAATTCCAAGATGGTCTAGCAACTCACGAATGAAGGGAAATTGCTCACGAAACTCATCTGGAGTTTTCGCGCGACCACCCTTGTAGTCTGCATACATCTCTGTTCGGAAAGTCGTCTTACCTGCATCAAAGGCTACCAAAACATGACTAGGCTCAACCCGCTCTAAGACATGATTCAACATGAGTTGAAAACCGTAAATTGCATTGGTATGAAGACCATTAGCATTTTTAAACCGATCTAGTTGCTGATAAAGCGCAAAAAAAGCTCGAAAGGCAACAGAAGATCCATCAATTAATAATAATTTTTTCTTGTCCATACACCCATTATAAAGGAAAGCGAGGAAAAATACCATCGGAAAGAGCTGAAAAACTTGGACTTGTCCCTATTTCTCCATAAAAAGAAAAGGATCCTACGAATCCTTTTCTTGTATCAATGTTAGGCAATTTATTTGTTCAATCTTCTCTTTGCAAATGGTAGCAAACCAAGAAGGAGACCGATAAATCCGAGCGATCCGACTGCTGAGGTGTCCTGGCTTCCAGTATTTGGAAGGAGCTGCTCATCCGTTGCTGCAGGGGCTTTGTAGGTACGATCTTGTTTCGTACCGAGAGTAGAATTTGTATCCAAAGGAACCGCACTGCCAGTATATTCTGGAACGTCGTTTACTGCTGGTTCAATCTTTTCAGCATAGGCTGGAATATTGGCTACTGCTGGAGCACCGCTTTCTGCATAAACTGGGACATTCACTACTGCTGGAGCACCACTTTCTGCATAAACTGGGACATTCGCTACTGCTGGAGCACCACTTTCTGCATAAACTGGGACATTCGTTACTGCTGGAGCACCGCTTTCTGGATAAACTGGAACATTCGCTACTGCTGGAGCACCGCTTTCTGCATAGACTGGAACATTCGCTACTGCTGGAGCACCGCTTTCTGCATAGACTGGGAGTTCATTTACTGCAGCTTCTACCGCGTTTACACCTTGCTTGTATTCTGGCAATTCTGTAGTCGCAGCTTCAACTGCATTCACTCCACCTTTAAAGTCTTCAATTTCAAGAACAGCCGACATGACACTACTTAGAGTCTTAATGGCATCCTCATAGTCTGCCAATGCTTGTTGCAATTCTTTTACTTGATTATTTTCAACACCATTCATTTTTGAAATAGAGATTTGTTCTTTAATTTTAATAACTTTTTTCTCTAATTTCAAAAGTTCTTGTTTCTTGGTATTTGTTTCTGGACGCTTAGCCTCCTCTGCCTTCTTAGCTTCTTCCTCTTTCTTAGCTTCCTCGGCTGCTTCCTTGTCCGCTGCAGCAAGTGTAGCTTGGTCTTGGCTAGAAAGTTGAGAATGAGTCTTCGCTTCAGCTGGGGTTACCTGATCGCTCTCTTCTGCCAAGAAGTCAGCTAACAAGTCTGACGCTTCGATATCGCCATCTTCAATGGCTTTCAAGATAGCGTCCTTGCCAATCAATTCTTTAGCTGCCTTAATCGCAGCTTCTTTGTCAGTAATAGAGGCGTCTTTGTTGATGTCTTCGATTGTTGATTGTTCGATACTCTCAAGGGTTGTCAACAATTCGCTGTGGGCTTTGGCTTCTGCCGCCTTCTTAGCTTCTTCCTCTTTCTTAGCTTCCTCGGCTGCTTCCTTGTCCGCTGCAGCAAGTGTAGCTTGGTCTTGGCTAGAAAGTTGAGAATG
>NZ_JBSEZF010000002.1:0-326615 GCF_053628175.1 Streptococcus sp. 151470009-6 | reverse complement strand
CTTGTGATTTGATAGATATTCAATTTTGAGTAGGTATTACTCAGAGTTAAGTGACGATAGCCTAGGAGATACACCTGTACCCATGCCGAACACAGCAGTTAAGCCCTAGAACGCCGGAAGTAGTTGGGGGTTGCCCCCTGTGAGATATGGAAGTCGCTTAGCTCTTTGGGAGTTTAGCTCAGCTGGGAGAGCATCTGCCTTACAAGCAGAGGGTCAGCGGTTCGATCCCGTTAACTCCCATAGGTCCCGTAGTGTAGCGGTTATCACGTCGCCCTGTCACGGCGAAGATCGCGGGTTCGATTCCCGTCGGGACCGTTTAAGATAACGGAAGTTATTTTAGACTCGTTAGCTCAGTTGGTAGAGCAATTGACTTTTAATCAATGGGTCACTGGTTCGAGCCCAGTACGGGTCATCTTTGCGGGTTTGGCGGAATTGGCAGACGCACCAGATTTAGGATCTGGCGCTTAACGGCGTGGGGGTTCAAGTCCCTTAACCCGCATAATAGAAATCAGCCGGCTTAGCTCAGTTGGTAGAGCATCTGATTTGTAATCAGAGGGTCGCGTGTTCAAGTCATGTAGCCGGCATTTTTTTATATAAGAGGTCGATGCGAACGTAGTTCAGTGGTAGAACACCACCTTGCCAAGGTGGGGGTCGCGGGTTCGAATCCCGTCGTTCGCTTAGAGAGGCCGGGGTGGCGGAACTGGCAGACGCACAGGACTTAAAATCCTGCGATTGGTAACGATCGTACCGGTTCGATTCCGGTCCTCGGCATATATTGATGGGCACCCTTAGCTCAACTGGATAGAGTACCTGACTACGAATCAGGCGGTTAGAGGTTCGACTCCTCTAGGGTGCATTTTTCTATTTAACTCGGGAAGTAGCTCAGCTTGGTAGAGTACTTGGTTTGGGACCAAGGTGTCGCAGGTTCGAATCCTGTCTTCCCGATTGATGGCGGTGTAGCTCAGCTGGCTAGAGCGTCCGGTTCATACCCGGGAGGTCGGGGGTTCGATCCCCTTCGCCGCTATAATGATCTTGTTGGACCTTTAGCTCAGCTGGTTAGAGCTCTCGGCTCATAACCGAGTGGTCGTAGGTTCAAGTCCTACAAGGTCCATTCAAAAATGGAGGATTACCCAAGTCCGGCTGAAGGGAACGGTCTTGAAAACCGTCAGGCGTGTAAAAGCGTGCGTGGGTTCGAATCCCACATCCTCCTTTTTATATTAACGCGGGATGGAGCAGCTCGGTAGCTCGTCGGGCTCATAACCCGAAGGTCGTAGGTTCAAATCCTGCTCCCGCAATTTGGCTCGGTAGCTCAGTTGGTAGAGCAATGGATTGAAGCTCCATGTGTCGGCGGTTCGATTCCGTCTCGCGCCATATTTAATCTTCTATGCGGGTGTAGTTTAGTGGTAAAACTACAGCCTTCCAAGCTGTTGTCGCGAGTTCGATTCTCGTCACCCGCTTTGAACTTTGTTCAAATACCAAGTTTTTAACTTGGGCGCGTAGCTCAGGTGGTTAGAGCGCACGCCTGATAAGCGTGAGGTCGGTGGTTCGAGTCCACTCGTGCCCATTAATAGGAGAATTACTCAAGAGGCTGAAGAGGACGGTTTGCTAAATCGTTAGGTCGGGTAACTGGCGCGGGGGTTCGAATCCCCCATTCTCCGTAATTTAAGAGTGTTAACTCTTTTTTTGTTGCCTTTGTAAGATAAGTTATCCCCCTCTTAGTTTATAAGAGGGGGGATTTTTAATTACCAACTTGTTAGGGAAATCTCTCCACTATTTAGCCAAATGCTTTTTTTGTCTTCTAGTTCGACTTGAAGTTGACCGGTGTTTGAGATATCTTTTGCCATTCCTTTTTCATTTTGTCCATTTCGCTGGAAGGTGATTTTCTTTCCCAGTACGATTGATCTCTCTTTATAGAGATAGAATAGCTCGTCTGGATCCGTATTGTAGAAACAATTCCATATTTCGCTGATGAGCTCATTACGACTAATTGGTGCAGGTGGCATAAATAGGCTACCTGCTTTTTCTTTTAGTTCTTCTGGAAAGTCTTCTATAGAAAAATTTATACCAAGTCCGATAATGACATCTGTAACCAAGCCTGTCTCAACTGAAGTCATTGCTTCGGTGAGGATACCTGCTATCTTTTTATTTTTAAAGTAGATGTCATTTACCCATTTGATATCGACTTCTATCATAGTTAGATTTTTAATGGCTTTGTAGACTGCTGAGGCAACAAGGAGTGTATAGGATGGAAGTTTTTCATAGGGAAGATTGGGTTGAATATGCAGAGACATATAGATCCCACCCTGAGATGGGGAATAGTAGGGACGCTGAAAGCGGCCACGACCTGCTGTTTGACAGGTTGAAAGATAGAGTGTATTTCCTTTGTTTCCAGCTTCAATCCCTTCTTTTGCATCTGTTTGTGTTGATTTGGTCTCAGGTTTGTAGCGAATGGTTAAGTTGGTTTTCTCCTGAATCAAACCAGGCAATATCAGATCGCCTTGGATAAGCTTGTAACCTCTATTTTTAATACTGTCGATCATGAGCCCTTCTTGTTGGAGGCGTTGGATTGCTTTCCATATGGATGTCCGACTTAGATTCAGTTCTTCGCCAATTTTTTCTCCGCTGACATAGTCGTTTTCTCTGGTTAGTATTTGGTAGACTAGTTGGTGTGATTTCATTGATTTTCCTTTTTAACTGTCGTTCAATAGTAGTTATTTTCAACTTTATTATATTCTACCATAGCTTTTCCTTTTTTAGAAGTTTCCTTCTTTTTCTCTAGCAACTACTGGACTGGAATGTCTTTGAATATAACAGAGTATACTTTGATACTTCCGTAAAAGTTTTTTCTTTTTGATAACGTGTTCATTGTTCCCAAATGACGGAAAAAATGGTAGAATATAAAGATAGTTTAGCATTTATCTTCTGGAGAAATCCAGAACAGAAAGGATCCGTTTTGAAATCAATTGGATTACTGGATAAGATAAGAGGGCTTTCGAGAAAAGATTTCTTTTTGTATCTGATGATCATGAGTATCTTTTTACCTTTTTATTTGTTCTTAGCACTCTTTGCTTTATATTTGATAGGTTTACTTGTTACTGGGGAGATGAAGGGAATTATCAAAGGATTAGCCAAACATCCTGTACTTCTCTTTTTTATTGCCTACAGTAGTGTCATTTCCATTGTTGCCAAGAACTGGCTTGGTCTAGCAGCATCTTTCCTGATGCTCCTATTTCTTATTTTCTTTAGTTTTTACCAGAAGCGTCTGACGCATGCTTTCTTTCGACTGATACTCCAGACGGTTTTGTTTGGTAGTGTTGTCTCTGCCGCTTTTGCTACTTTGGAGCATTTCCAAATTGTAAAGAAATTTAACTACGCCTTTCTTTCGCCCAATATGCAAGTATGGCACCAAAACCGTGCAGAGGTCACCTTCTTTAATCCTAACTACTATGGGATCATTTGTTGCTTCTGTATCATGATTGCCTTTTATCTCTTTACAACGACGAAGCTAAGATGGTTGAAAGTCTTTTGTGTGCTAGCAGGTTTTGTGAATCTATTTGGTTTGAATTTTACACAAAATAGAACAGCATTTCCTGCCATCATCGCTGGTGCCATCATTTATCTCTTTACAACCATTAAAAACTGGCGTGCCTTTTGGCTCAGTATTGGAGTTTTCGGGATTGGCCTTTGTTTCCTCTTCTCAAGCGATTTGGGTGTCCGTATGGGAACGCTAGATTCTTCAATGGAAGAGCGTGTTTCAATTTGGAATGCGGGTATGACTTTGTTTAAACAAAATCCGATCTGGGGTGAGGGACCACTAACCTATATGAATTCCTATCCTAGAATTCATGCACCTTACCACGAACACGCGCATAGTCTTTACATCGATACTATTTTAAGTTATGGTTTAATTGGAACCATTCTCCTATCCATTTCTTCGGTTATCCCGGTTCACATGATGATGGATATGAGTCAGGAGTCTGGTAAACGACCAATTATCGGTCTTTATCTCTCCTTCCTGACAGTAGTCGCTGTACATGGAATTTTTGACTTGGCTCTCTTCTGGGTACAGTCAGGATTCATCTTCTTGCTAGTTATGTGCAGTTTACCACTGGAACATCGAACCTTGGTATCCGAAATGACAGATTAAGTTAATAAATAGTGAAGATCTTCTACTTTAGGTAGGAGGTCTTTTTTGTTGGTGGAAATTATTTCTAAATCGAAATAGTTGACAGATGGAATGATAAGTATTACAATGAAATATAATTCGATATAGAAATAAATTGGAGAGGTCATGAAAGATAGTCATTTAGTAGCCCACCATATTCGTTTATTGAATGGGCGGCTATTTCAAAAGTTATTAAGTCAGGATTCTGAGGCTCTTTATCGGAGTGAACAGGGTAAGATTCTCACGGTGTTATGGAAGAGTGAAACGGGTTGCGCTACGGCGACAGATATTGCACTTGCGACAGGATTGACCAATAATACGCTGACAAGCATGATTAAGAAACTTGAGGAGCAAAATCTGGTCATCATTAGCCCATGTGGAATAGATAAGCGAAAGAAATATGTCAAGTTGACAGAGCAAGGTTGGTCCCAGAAAGAAGTTGGCAATCGTGTCAGTAAAAAATTGGATGCTATTTTTTATAAAGGTTTCTCTGAGGAAGAAATTCGTCAGTTTGAAAATTATCAGGAACGTATTTTAGAAAATTTGAAAGAAAAAGCTAATGAGGTTTAGAATGGGGTAAATTAGTTATTAAAAGTTTGGTAACTTGACAAACCGAGGAAAATTTTAAATTGAGGACAAAGAATGATAGAATACAAAAATGTAGCGCTACGCTACACAGAAAAAGATGTTTTGAGAGATGTCAATTTACGGATTGAGAATGGGGAGTTCATGGTTTTAGTTGGACCTTCTGGGTCCGGTAAGACGACCATGATCAAGATGATTAACCGTCTCTTGGAACCAACTGATGGAAATATTTATATGGATGGCAAGCGCATCAAAGACTATGATGAGCGTGAACTTCGTCTTTCTACTGGTTATGTTTTACAGGCTATTGCTCTGTTTCCCAATCTAACAGTTGCGGAAAATATTTCCCTCATTCCTGAGATGAAGGGCTGGACTAAGGAAGAAATAGCGACGAAAACAGAAGAGCTTTTGGCTAAGGTTGGCTTGCCAGTAGCTGAGTATGGGCATCGACTTCCAAGTGAACTGTCTGGTGGGGAGCAGCAACGGGTCGGCATTGTCCGTGCCATGATTGGTCAGCCTAAGATTTTGCTTATGGATGAGCCCTTTTCGGCTTTGGATGCTATTTCGAGAAAACAGTTGCAGGTTCTGACGAAAGAATTGCATAAAGAGTTTGGGATGACAACTGTTTTCGTCACTCATGATACGGATGAGGCATTGAAATTAGGTGATCGTATTGCTGTTTTGCAAGATGGAGAGATTCGTCAGGTGGCGAATCCCGAGACGATTTTAAAAGCGCCTGCCACGGACTTTGTAGCAGACTTGTTTGGAGGTAGTGTTCATGGCTAATTTGATATCAACTTTTCAGGATCGTTTTGGTGATTGGGTAACAGCCCTATCTCAACATTTGCAGTTGTCACTTTTGACCTTGTTACTGGCTATTTTGCTTGCAGTCCCCTTAGCGGTATTTCTTCGTTATCATGAAAAGTTGGCAGATTGGGTTTTGCAGATTGCAGGGATTTTCCAGACCATCCCGTCTCTTGCCTTGTTGGGACTCTTCATCCCCTTGATGGGAATTGGGACCTTACCGGCCTTGACAGCTCTAGTGATCTATGCGATTTTCCCGATTTTGCAAAATACCATCACGGGGTTAAAGGGAATTGATCCAAGTCTGCAAGAGGCTGGGATTGCCTTTGGGATGACCAGGTGGGAGCGCCTCAAGAAGTTTGAAATTCCACTTGCCATGCCTGTTATGATGTCAGGTATTCGGACAGCAGCGGTCTTGATTATCGGTACGGCAACCTTGGCAGCCTTGATTGGGGCAGGAGGGCTGGGATCCTTTATCCTTTTAGGAATCGACCGCAATAATACCAGTCTGATTTTGATTGGGGCCCTTTCTTCAGCAGTGCTAGCCATTGCCTTTAACTTCCTACTAAAAGTGATGGAAAAAGCGAAATTGCGGACGATTTTCTCTGGTTTTGCCTTGGTGACAATCTTGCTCGGTTTGTCTTATAGTCCAGCTCTATTAGCCCAAAAAGAGAAAGAGAACTTGGTGATTGCTGGGAAATTGGGGCCTGAACCAGAAATTTTGGCCAATATGTATAAACTCTTGATTGAAGAAAATACAGAGATGACGGCAACGGTTAAACCGAATTTTGGGAAAACAAGTTTCCTCTATGAAGCTCTGAAAAAAGGGGATATTGACATCTATCCTGAATTTACCGGTACGGTGACTGAAAGTTTGCTTCAACCCTCACCTCAAGTGGGGCATGAGCCAGAACAGGTTTATCAGGTGGCGCGTGATGGTATTGCCAAACAGGATCATCTGGCTTATCTCAAACCTATGTCTTATCAAAATACCTACGCTGTAGCTGTTCCGAAAAAGATTGCTCAAGAATATGGCTTGAAGACCATTTCGGACTTGAAAAAAGTGGAAGGGCAGCTGAAGGCTGGGTTTACTCTGGAGTTTAATGACCGTGAGGATGGCAATAAGGGCTTGCAATCAATGTATGGTCTCAATCTCAACGTAGCGACCATGGAGCCAGCTCTTCGCTATCAGGCAATTCAGTCAGGCGATATTCAAATTACGGATGCCTATTCGACGGATGCAGAATTGGCGCGTTATGATTTGCAGGTCTTGGAAGATGACAAGCAACTCTTCCCACCTTATCAAGGGGCTCCTCTGATGAAAGAAGCTCTTCTCAAGAAACACCCTGAGTTGGAGAAAGTTCTCAATAAATTGGCTGGTAAAATTACTGAAAGCCAGATGAGCCAGCTCAACTACCAAGTTGGTGTAGAAGGCAAGTCAGCAGAACAAGTAGCCAAAGAATTTCTACAAGAACAAGGCTTGTTGAAGAAATAAAAGGAAAGTCAGTGGTAGTCACTAGCTCCCTTCTTTAGCAGGCAAAATCCCATCTCGTCTATAATTCGAGATGGGATTTTTAATGTTAGAGTAAGATAAACAAGAGCGTGATCAAAGCCGCTAGTGTGCCCCTTATAATGTGGTGCGATATATGTTGACTTTCTTGCTGTTGCCCATTCCAGTAAGCACCGTAGCAGATGATGCTAGAGCCCACTATCCATAAGACGACAGTTGCAAGCGGGATAAAGAAAAAGATAGCAAGAGCTAGTGAGGTGAGACAGCTCCCTACCAAGATACACATATTTCCCCGACAGTAGTTTTTTTCTTTCATGGCTGCGAAAGCAGCTGCGAGATGGAGAAGTGAAAAACCGAGAGCTAGTACAATTGTCAGAATTCCTAGGATAATAGAAGTTAACATGGTTGATTCCTTTCTTCGTAACAGGATTAGATATCAAGTGATTTTGTAGAAGTCATCTCAATCACATCTAAGTAAAATCTCACTACTTGATCTTCTGTATAAGATTTTCCTTTTTTTAGCCACCAGGTTAGTGTTTCGATAAAATTAGTTACTACAAAATGTTTGAGGTAGGAGGCTGGTATGTTCGGATAGGCCTCTTGCAAATCCTCCGCTACCATGGGGTAAACATGGTGTTCGAGTTCCTTGTGTAGTTGGCGGAGAAAGTAGTCGTTTTTTGAAAAAAGAAGACTAGTGACATGGTCCTGGTTTTTTTGAAAATGTAAAAAGATATGTGCGAGGTAGCCTTCTGTAGTTAAGTGTTCTTCCCTTTCAAAGAGATGATGAAAGAGGTAGCGACAGAGCTCATCTAAAAGCAGTTCCTTGCTCTCGTAGTGACAGTAAAAGGTCGAGCGCCCAACATCTGCCAAGTCAATGATATCTTGGACAGTAGTGGCATCATAGCCCTTGTCGTTCAAAACTTGTAGAAAAGCTTGATAAATGGCTTTTTTCGTCTTACTAACCCGACGATCTCTTTTTTGCATATAGACACTTGAGGCTAACTGTTCAGAACTGAATAAGGCTGACAGTTTGCTTCTATCCTTTCTTTGGATTTTATTAGATAATACAAATGAAAGAAGTATGTATATACCCATTATACCAAAGGAGGAGGAGAAATGAGTTCTAAAACATCTATCTGGCTAGCCTTTTTCTTGAATCTATCATTTTCTGTTATCGAATTTATTTTTGGGGTCATCTTCAATTCAAGCGCTGTATTAGCGGATGCGGTTCATGATTTGGGTGATGCCCTTGCCATAGGCGTATCAGCTTGCTTGGAAACTATTTCCAATCGTCAGGAAGACAAACGTTACACTCTTGGTTACAAACGTTTCAGTCTGCTAGGTGCCATGCTGACTGCCTTGATCCTTTTGACAGGATCTGTCATGGTGCTCTTGGAGAATATTCCTCGCCTCCTATCCCCCCAACCTGTCAACTACCAAGGGATGCTGTGGTTGGGGTTTCTTGCGATTCTTATCAATCTCTTGGCTAGTTTGGTCGTTCGTAAGGGTCAGACCAAGAACGAAGCTATCCTGACCTTGCATTTTCTAGAAGATATTCTGGGTTGGCTAGCGGTCATTCTGGTTGCTGGTATTTTGTATGTTACTGACTGGTATTTTCTTGATCCGCTTTTATCGCTTTTGATTTCTTGCTTTATTCTCTGGAAAGCCATTCCTCGCTTTTGGAGCGCACTGAAAATTTTCCTAGATGCTGTGCCAGAAGGGGTTGAGACAAGTGATTTGGAGAAGGATTTAGAGGCTCTACCCAATGTCAAAAGTGTCAATCAACTTAGCATTTGGTCCATGGATGGTCTAGAGAACAATGCCATTGTCCACATTTGTATCAAAGACTGGGAGCAGATGATGGAAACCAAAGAAGCAGTGCGTCAACTCCTAGAAGAAAGAGGCGTGCAGAATATTACTATTGAAGTAGATAGCAGTCAAAGCAACCATGCGCAACATAAGCGGAGGGTAACAGCCTTAGAGCAGAATCATGGGCATCATCATTAGAAAAGACGACCTCTTATTGAGGTCGTTTTGATATCCTATTCATTCCTTGTACTCTCTCTCAATGTCAGTCTGGTGCCCAGCATGGTTAGGCTAGGGATTTTGCGACCGTGAAGGACTTCTTTGTTAAGAATATCCATACCTGCTCGGCCCATTTCTTCGGTATAGACGGTAATGCTAGAAAGAGGAGGATAGACCTGCTTGGTCAGGCTAGTATCGTTAAAAGAAATGAGACTGACACGGTCTGGCAAGCTAATTCCAGCTTCTTGAAGGGCACGAAGGGCACCGATGGCTAAACTATCGCTGGCTGCGAAAAAGGCTGGTGGTAGTTGTTCTCCTAGCTTGTGAATGGCCTCCTTCATCAAGTCATAGCCAGACTGGGCAGTAAAGCTCCCCTGAAAGACCAGTTCTTCATGGTAGATTCCTTTTGCTTGGGCAATGTCTTTGAAATTTTCAAGTCGCTTATCCTGGATAATTTCTTCCTGGTCGGTTGTTTCCTCAAGGCCTGTGAGAATCCCGATACGATCAAGCCCTTGTCTGAGGAAGTGATCGACAACTTGTTTTACAGCAGTGTGAAAGTCAGTGATAATACAGGTATGTCCTAATGAGAGGGTATCGCTGTCTATAAAGACTAGAGGTTTTTGGTATTCTTCAAAAGCAGAAATCTGAGCTCGGCTAAATTTTCCGATGCAGAGAATGCCAATCACTTCCTCGCTTAATGTAAAAGGATGGTCATTAAAATAGCGCAAGATGTCATAGTCCAACTCTTGGGCTCTTTTTTCAATACCGAGACGAATCTGATAATAGTAGAGGTCGTCTAGCTCCCCTTGTTCGCTGACCCATTGGATAATGGCAATCTTCTGCTTGGGTTTGTGGGATTCGCCTGTCTTGAGGTGCTTGGTATAGCCCAGCTCTTCAGCAACGGTTAAAATACGATGTCTGGTTTCTTCTGTGACAGATAGGCTCTGGTCGCGATTGAGGACACGGGATACGGTCGCGATAGAGACAGAGGCTAGCTGTGCAATGTCTTTTAAGGTAGCCATAAATCCTCCTCCTTTTAGGTTAGTATATCATATTTTTCTTCTTTTTACCGGTTGTTTAGTAAAACTTTAGTAAAAAGGATTGACCTTGGTAAAAGCCTCGGATACAATAGAAGAAAACGATTACACGTTAAGGTGACTTAACGGACAGTCAAAGGAGAATTTATATGACACAACATCTTACTGCTGAAGCCCTTCGCAAAGACTTTCTTGCCGTTTTTGGTCAAGAAGCAGACCAAACTTTCTTTTCACCAGGTCGTATCAATTTGATTGGTGAACACACGGATTACAATGGTGGACATGTTTTCCCAGCGGCTATTTCCTTGGGAACCTATGGAGCGGCTCGCAAGCGTGACGACCAAATCTTGCGTTTCTACTCAGCCAACTTTGAGGACAAGGGTATCATCGAAGTGCCTCTTGCTGACCTCAAGTTTGAAAAAGAGCACAACTGGACCAACTATCCAAAAGGTGTCCTTCATTTCTTGCAAGAAGCTGGCCATGTCATTGACAAAGGTTTTGATTTCTATGTCTTTGGGAATATCCCAAATGGTGCTGGTTTGTCTTCTTCAGCATCCTTGGAACTCTTGACAGGGGTTGTGGCAGAGCATCTCTTTGATTTAAAACTAGAGCGTTTGGATTTGGTTAAAATCGGAAAACAGACAGAAAACAACTTTATCGGAGTCAACTCAGGCATCATGGACCAATTTGCTATTGGTATGGGAGCTGACCAACGTGCCATTTACTTAGATACCAACACTTTGGAATACGACTTGGTACCACTTGATTTGAAAGACAATGTCGTTGTTATTATGAACACCAATAAACGTCGTGAATTGGCAGATTCCAAATACAATGAACGCCGTGCTGAATGTGAAAAAGCTGTGGAAGAATTGCAAGTTGCCTTGGATATTCAGACCTTGGGTGAATTGGATGAGTGGGCATTTGATCAATACAGCTACCTGATTAAAGACGAAAATCGTTTGAAACGTGCTCGCCATGCTGTGCTTGAAAACCAACGTACCCTTAAAGCTCAAGCAGCCCTTCAAGCAGGTGATTTGGAAACATTTGGACGCTTGATGAATGCTTCTCACGTCTCTCTAGAACATGACTATGAAGTAACTGGTTTGGAATTGGATACCCTTGTTCACACAGCTTGGGCTCAAGAAGGTGTTCTCGGTGCTCGTATGACAGGGGCAGGTTTTGGCGGATGTGCCATTGCCTTGGTTCAAAAAGACGCTGTTGAGGCATTTAAGGAAGCTGTAGGTAAACACTACGAGGAAGTAGTTGGATATGCTCCAAGCTTCTATATCGCTGAAGTTGCAGGTGGCACTCGCATCCTTGATTAATCAAAAGGAGGCTCTATAGTGACATTAGTAGATAAATTTGTAACACATATCATTTCTGAAAGTTCATTTGAGGAAATGGATCGAATCTATCTGACCAACCGTGTCTTGGCACTAGTGGGCGATGGTGTTTTGGAAATTGAGACGGATTTGGATAAAGTGATTGACCTCAAAGACAAGTTGATTGAGGAAGCGGTTCGATTAGAGACGATTGAGGATAGTCAGACTGCGCGTGAGATTCTCGGTGTTGAACTGATGGACTTGGTAACGCCTTGTCCAAGTCAGGTCAATCGTGACTTCTGGGCAACCTATGCCCAATCTCCCGAACAGGCAATAGCAGATTTTTACCAACTTAGTCAAAAAAATGACTACATCAAACTCAAGGCCATTGCTAAAAACATTGCTTATCGTGTGCCGTCTGATTACGGAGAACTGGAAATCACGATTAATCTCTCTAAGCCTGAAAAGGATCCTAAGGAGATTGCTGCGGCTAAGTTGGTGCAAGCTAGCAATTATCCTCAGTGTCAGCTTTGTTTAGAGAATGAGGGCTACTATGGCCGGATCAACCACCCAGCTCGAAGCAACCACCGTATTATCCGTTTTGAAATGGCGGGTCAGGAGTGGGGCTTCCAGTATTCGCCCTATGCTTACTTTAATGAGCACTGTATTTTCTTAGATGGACAGCATCGTCCCATGGCCATTAGTCGGCAGAGCTTTGAGCGTTTGTTGGCTATCGTAGAGCAGTTTCCAGGCTATTTTGCGGGTTCAAATGCGGACTTACCAATCGTTGGTGGTTCTATCCTAACCCATGACCACTATCAGGGAGGGCGTCATATCTTTCCTATGGAATTGGCTCCTCTGCAAAAGGCCTTCCGATTTACTGGTTTTGAACAGGTCAAGGCTGGGATTGTCAAGTGGCCTATGTCAGTGCTTCGTTTGGCTTCGGATTCCAAAGAGGATTTGACCAACTTGGCTGACAAGATTTTGCAGGAATGGCGCCAGTATTCAGATCCTAGTGTGCAGATTTTAGCAGAGACAGACGGGATACCGCATCATACTATCACACCGATTGCCCGCAAACGTGATGGACAGTTTGAGTTGGACTTGGTCTTGCGGGACAATCAGACTTCGGCAGAGCATCCTGACGGCATCTATCATCCTCACAAGGATGTCCAACATATCAAGAAGGAAAATATCGGCTTGATTGAGGTCATGGGCTTGGCTATCCTTCCACCACGTCTGAAAGAAGAAGTGGAGCAAGTCGCTAACTACCTAGTGGGAGAAGATGTCTCAGTTACCGCTTATCATCAGGAATGGGCAGATCAACTCAAATTCCAACATCCAGATCTGACGGATAAAGAAAAAGCCCTTGAAATCGTTAAGGACTCTGTGGGTGCTATCTTTGCTCGTGTACTTGAGGATGCGGGAGTCTACAAGCAAACGGAGCAGGGACATGCAGCCTTTATGCGCTTTGTTGAACAGGTTGGAATTTTACCAGACTAAGAAATTTTTCTTGCCTAGTCTTGTAAAAAGTAGTAGTATGATATAGTGTTTGAAATTTAGGAGGAAAATATGAAAGATTTTCATTTTGACGCTATATCAGCTTTTGAAAATTATGAAATTAAAGAGATGAAAGATGGCCACGTTGAGGTGACGACCAAAGTAGTGGACTCGTCGCTCAACTACTATGGCAATGCTCATGGTGGCTATCTCTTTACCCTCTGTGATCAGATTAGTGGATTGGTGCTCATCTCGCTAGGACTAGACGTAGTGACGCTCCAATCCTCCATCAACTATCTCAAGGCAGGGAAACGCGATGATGTGTTGACCATAAAAGGAGAATGTGTCCATCAAGGCCGTACAACCTGTGTCGTGGATGTTGCTATCACCAATCAAGAGGGTAAAAATGTCTGTAAGGCAACCTTTACCATGTTTGTTACAGGCCAGCGTTCAGATGAGAGACAGGTGAGGATATAGAAAAAAAGAGGTTTTCACCTCTTTTTCTTATTTCTTTTTCCGATTTAATACGGCATTGAGTACAATGGCAAGTAGGCTGGCTACGACGATTCCGTTTGAGAAGAACATTTGGAAGGCTGTTGGCATGCTAACAAAGAGATTACTGTTATTTAGACCTACACCAGCGGCGATTGATACAGCTGCGATAAGGAAGTTGTGTTCATTGTTAGCAAAGTCAACGCGGGCTAGGATTTGCATCCCTTGAAGGGAAACAAAACCAAACATGACTAGCATGGCACCACCAAGGACAGGACTCGGAATGATTTGGGCAAGGGCACCAAACTTAGGTAGGAGTCCAAGGAGGACTAGGAAACCAGCTGCATAATAGATTGGCAGGCGAGTCTTGATACCTGACAATTTAACCAAACCAACGTTTTGTGAAAATCCTGTATAAGGGAAGGTGTTAAAAATTCCTCCGAGAAGTACGGCTAAACCTTCTGCACGGTAACCGTTGCGAAGGCGCGTGCTGTCGATTGGGTCATTGGTGATATCAGACAAGGCTAGGTAAACACCAGTCGACTCCACCATGGAAACCGTTGCGATGATACACATCATGACAATAGATGAGATTTCAAAGGTTGGCATTCCAAAGTAGAGTGGAGTTGGGACATGGACAAGCGGTGCTGCTGCAACAGGGGAGAAATCAACCAAGCCCATGGCAGCAGCAATGGCAGTTCCAACAACCAGACCAATCAAAATAGAGATAGACTTGATAAATCCTTTGGTAAAGATGTTGATCAAGAGGATGATTAGAACAGTGATGGCTGCAAGCAAGAGACTTTGACCAGTTGGCTCTGGAACGTTATTTCCCATATTTCCAATAGCGACAGGAATCAAGGTTAAACCAATCGTGGTAATGACAGAGCCTGTTACGATAGAAGGGAAAAGATTAGCTACTTTTGAGAAGATGCCTGAAATCAGAACTACATAAATCCCTGAAACGATAAGAGCACCAAACATAGCACCGCTACCGTGGCTTTGCCCAATCATAATCAAGGGAGCGACTGACTGGAAGGCCACTCCGAGAACGACTGGTAGTCCAATCCCAAAGTATTTGTTGAGTTGGAGTTGGAGGAAGGTCGCCACCCCACACATGAAGATATCTGTGGAGATTAGGTAGGTCAACTGCTCAGCTGAATAGCCAAGAGCTGTCGCAATCATGATAGGAACCAGGATAGAACCTGAGTACATGGCGAGAAGGTGCTGAAGCCCTAGAACCGCGGCTTGCGAGTGTTTTTCTTGTTGTTGCATTAGAGATCTGCCTCCTTAAATACGACCTGACCGTTTTCAAAACGTTCTAAACGAGCGAGTGATAGAACTGGATAGCCAGCTTTCTCGAGCAAATCACGACCATCTTGGAAGGATTTTTCAATCACGATTCCGATGGCTTCGACTTTGGCGCCAGCTTGTTCGATGATGTGGATCAAGCCTTTGGCAGCTTGTCCATTTGCTAGGAAATCATCGATAATCAAGACCTTGTCCTCAGGTGAGAGGAATTTTCCAGCGATAGAAACGGTGCTGGTCACTTGCTTGGTAAAGGAGTAAACTTCGGCAGTTAAGATGCCTTCGTTCATAGTGATGTTTTTAGCTTTTTTGGCGAAAATCATGGGAACGTTTAAGGCTTCAGCTGTAAAAATGGCTGGGGTAATACCTGACGCTTCAATCGTTACAACCTTGGTAATGCCAGCAGAAGCAAATTTGTCCGCAAATACCTTACCAATCTCTCGCATCAAGCTAAAGTCAACTTGGTGGGTTAAAAAGGAATCTACCTTGAGGATGTTGTCACCCAAGATATGCCCATCCTGAAGGATGCGCTCTTCTAATAATTTCATAAGACCTCCTAAAGTCTAAAAGATGCTTCATTTGCTTGTCCAGAGATTCTAGTATGTAATAGAAAAAGGACCTACTTAATCCCCTAAGCAAGTCCCCAAAATAGGCATGGCCAAAACCATACCTTCAGCTGACATACTCATTGTTAGGTGTTCCGGCACCTTGTAGAAACGTCGTGCCAATTCACGACATAAACAAGTAAAATGATATTCAATTTTAAATAGGCTGCTGCCAATGTTTTTATTTTACACCAATTAGCTTTATAAATCAAATATTTCATTAGCAAACAGATTATAAAAGCGAACGAATAAAAGGCTGCAACGCTAGAAAGTATTGTAGCCTTTTGTTCTTTTATTCGCTAAATCTTAAAAAATAACCATCTGGATCCAAAACTGCAAATTCGTGAGGATAGATATAATGATCCCCAACACGAAATGTTCGTTTAGTCAAAGGACGATAAATAGGATAGTTGGCTTCCAGCAGTTTTTGGTGGAGCTGAGGGACATCTTCAATGCCAAAGGAAATGTTGACACCGCGCCCGAAAGGATAGGTTAGTTGGGCTAATTCTTCAGTGCTGCCTTCTTCTAGCATAAGTTGGCAGTCTTTAAGCGAGAGGAAGAGAAATTTCTCCTCTGGACGCTCGTATTCGACAGAAAATCCCAGCAAGTCGCAGTAGAAGTGGCGTGACTTTTCGAGGTCAGATACTACAAATTCAGGAATGACAGCTTGATAGTCCATTAGCTTTCTCCTTAGAGTTCAATTTCCAATACAATGGGCGTATGGTCTTGACGAGTTCCTGAGTCAATCATGTCAGACTTGGTCACCTTGTCAGCCATGCGATTGCTGGTGAGCCAGTAGTCGATTCTCCAGCCTGTATTGTTGATTTTAGAAGTCTTACTGCGTTGCGCCCACCAGGTGTAACGCTCAGGGATATCGCCGTGCAAATGGCGGAAGGTATCGGTAAAGCCTTTAGCTAGCAGGTTGGTGAAGCCAGCGCGTTCTTCGTCAGTAAAGCCTGGTGAACGGCGGTTGCTGGCAGGGTTTGCAAGGTCGATTTCCTTGTGGGCTACGTTGTAGTCACCCGTCGCAAGGACCGGTTTTTGTTGATCTAGTGTTGCCAAGTATTCAGCGTATTTAGCGTCCCAGACTTGACGCTCTTCCAAGCGTTTGAGACCGTCTCCAGCGTTTGGTGTGTATACTTGGGTTACGAAAAATGCATCAAATTCCAAGGTGATGATGCGACCTTCCAAATCCATGGTAGAAGGAGCACCGATTTCTGGGAAGCTGATCGTTGGTGTGAGTTCTTTTTTATAGAGGAACATGGTTCCAGCATAGCCTTTACGAGCAGGTTCTTGGGAAGAACGCCAAGTGTTTTCATAACCTGGGAAGAGTTCTTCAAGTACTTCTAGGTGTTTCTTTGTAGGGCCCTTGGCAGAAAGCTTGGTTTCCTGAATAGCGATAATATCAGCATTTTCGGCTACCAAGGTTTGTAGGACTTCTTGGGACAATTTTGCACGAGCTGAGTCGCTCGTTAGGGCTGCATTGAGGGAATCAATATTCCATGAGATGAGTTTCATAAAGTTACCTTTTTCATTCAGATTATAGATTTTATTATACCAAAAAAAGGTCCATTTCCCCAACGTATGGCTTGAAAAATCACTCTCTTTCGTTTATAATTAAGAATGATTTTATGAAAGGGAGTGAAAATAAATGAAATTTTACTCATATGACTATGTACTTAGCCAAATCAGTCAGCAAAATGGCATCATGATTGGCTTTGGAATTGTTCTCCTAGCTATCACAGGATTTTTTGCTTTTAAAGCCTATCGAGATAAAAAGGGGACCAAGTTTCGGGAATTGGTCATGATTTTGGCCTTGACCTTGGTGGCCATGCTTTTGGTGACAATCTCAAAATACCAGACCAATCAAGCCTCTAACAACCAATTTCAAACTTCACTTCATTTCATAGAGGTTGTTTCCAAAGACTTGGGAGTGGATAAATCAGAAGTTTATGTCAATACTTCTGCAGCCACTGATGGAGCGCTTGTCAAGGTAGGTCCAAATTTCTACCGCGCCATGAACGGGAGCCAACCAGACAAGTATCTTTTAGAGAAATTAGAATTGCATCAAACAGACGCTATTGAATTGGTGGAGGTAAATAAATGACACTCAATTATATGGAAATTTTAATCAAACTGGCCTTGGGTCTTTTCTCGCTTGTTTTTGTTATCAATGTGACAGGAAAGGGAAATCTGGCGCCTAACTCTGCGACAGACCAAATTCAGAACTATGTTCTCGGTGGTATTATCGGTGGGGTGATTTACAATAGTTCTATTAGCATTCTGCAGTACGCAGTGATTTTGATGATGTGGACGATTTTGGTCTTGACCCTCAAGTGGCTCAATAACAATGTTCGTTTTGTCAAACGCTTGATTGATGGAAAACCAACTCTCCTTATCAAAAATGGGCAGATTGACCCAGAAGCCTGTCGTTCAGTTGGTTTGTCTGCAGCAGAAGTTGCTCTCAAACTTCGTAGCCAAGGGATTTTCCAGATGAAACAGGTCAAATGCGCTGTGCAGGAGCAAAATGGCCAACTCATCGTGGTCCAAATGGGGGATGAAAATCCTAAGTATCCAGTTGTGACTGACGGTGTGATACAAGTCGATGTTTTGGAGTCGATTGGTCGTAACGAAGAGTGGTTGCTTGATAACCTCAGCAAGCAAGGGCATGACAATGTAGCCAATATCTTTATCGCTGAGTATGACAAGGGTGCGGTCACAGTCGTAACCTATGAATAAGAAAAACCTGGGGTCTTGGCCTCAGGTTTCTATTTGCAATCAGAAAGGGATGTTATGTCCATTATTCAAAAACTTTGGTGGTTTTTCAAGTTAGAAAAACGCCGTTATCTAGTCGGGATTGTGGCCCTGGTTTTGGTTTCCGTTCTCAATCTCATTCCACCTATGGTTATGGGACGAGTCATTGATGCTATCACATCAGGGCAATTAACCCAGCAGGCCCTCCTTCTTGACCTATTTTACTTGCTTCTTGCGGCCTTTGGGATGTACTATCTGCGCTATGTTTGGCGTATGTATATCCTTGGGACTTCCTACCGTTTGGGACAGATTATGCGCTCTCGCTTGTTTGAGCATTTCACAAAAATGTCTCCAGCCTTTTATCAAACCTATCGGACTGGGGACCTGATGGCACACGCAACCAACGATATCAATGCCCTAACGCGTCTGGCAGGGGGCGGTGTTATGTCTGCCGTGGATGCCTCTATCACGGCTTTGGTGACCTTGCTGACCATGCTCTTTAGCATTTCGTGGCAAATGACGCTAGTTGCCATTCTACCCTTACCTTTCATGGCTTATGCGACCAGTCGTCTAGGGAGAAAGACCCACAAGGCTTTTGGCGAATCGCAAGCCGCCTTTTCTGAACTCAATAACAAGGTGCAGGAGTCCGTATCAGGTATTAAAGTGACCAAGTCTTTCGGTTACCAGGCGGACGAGTTGAAGTCCTTTCAGGCAGTCAATGAATTGACCTTCCAGAAGAACCTGCAAACCATGAAATACGATAGTCTCTTTGACCCTATGGTTCTCTTGTTTGTTGGTTCATCCTATGTCTTAACCCTCTTGGTCGGTTCTTTGATGGTTCAGAAAGGGCAAATCACGGTTGGGAATCTGGTCACCTTTATCAGTTATTTGGATATGTTGGTCTGGCCTCTTATGGCTATTGGTTTCCTCTTTAATATTACTCAGCGAGGAAAGGTTTCTTATCAGCGGATTGAGGATCTTTTATCTCAGGAATCACCTATAAAAGATCCTGAATGTCCTCTGGACAGTATCGAAAATGGACGTTTGGAGTACGCCATTGACAGCTTTGCCTTTGAAAATGAGGAGACACTGACGGATGTTCACTTTAGTCTGGAAAAAGGGCAAACCCTAGGCTTAGTCGGGCAGACAGGCTCTGGGAAAACGTCCTTGATTAACCTTCTCTTGCGAGAATACGATGTGGATAAGGGAGCTATTTATCTAAACGGTCATGATATTCGGGACTATCGTCTGACAGACCTTCGCAGTCTCATGGGCTATGTCCCTCAGGATCAGTTTCTCTTTGCGACCTCTATCTTAGACAATATCCGCTTCGGTAATCCGAACTTGCCCCTTTCAGCAGTTGAGGAAGCGACTAAGCTAGCTCAAGTTTACCAAGATATTGTAGACATGCCTCAGGGCTTTGATACAGTTATCGGTGAAAAAGGAGTCAGTCTTTCAGGTGGTCAAAAGCAACGTCTGGCTATGAGTCGGGCTATGATTTTAGACCCTGATATCTTGATTCTAGATGATTCCTTGTCCGCCGTGGATGCCAAGACGGAGTATGCCATCATCGACAATCTCAAGGAGACGCGGAGGGATAAGACAACCATTATCACAGCCCATCGCCTCAGTGCAGTTGTCCATGCAGATCTGATTTTGGTTCTGCAAAATGGCCAAATCATAGAACGGGGCACGCACGAAGACCTGCTAGTCCTAGATGGCTGGTATGCCCAAACCTACCAGTCTCAGCAGTTGGAAATGAAAGGAGAAGAAGATGCAGAATAAGAAAGAACAATGGGCTGTATTGAAGCGCTTGATGTCCTATCTCAAGCCCTACGGCCTCCTGACCTTTTTGGCACTCAGTTTTCTCCTAGCGACGACGGTCATTAAAAGTGTCATTCCCCTTGTGGCTTCCCACTTTATCGATCAGTACCTCAGCAATATTAATCAACTGGCCGTGACCGTTTTGCTGGTCTACTATGGTCTTTATATCCTACAAACTCTGGTCCAGTATGTCGGGAATCTTCTCTTTGCGCGGGTGTCCTACAGTATTGTTAGAGATATTCGTCGCGATGCCTTTGCCAATATGGAGAAACTGGGTATGTCTTACTTTGACAAGACGCCAGCAGGCTCCATCGTTTCTCGTTTGACAAATGATACCGAAACCATCAGTGATATGTTTTCGGGGATTTTATCCAGCTTTATCTCAGCAGTTTTCATTTTTCTAACAACCCTTTATACCATGTTGGTGCTGGATTTTCGTTTGACAGCTTTAGTCCTGCTCTTTCTACCCTTGATTTTCCTGTTGGTCAATCTCTATCGGAAAAAGTCAGTGAAAATCATCGAAAAAACCAGAAGTCTCTTGTCAGATATCAATAGTAAGCTGGCAGAGAATATCGAGGGAATCAGGATTATCCAGGCCTTTAATCAAGAGAAGCGCCTGCAGGCAGAATTTGATGAAATCAACCAAGAACATTTGGTCTATGCCAACCGTTCTGTAGCCTTGGATGCCCTCTTTTTGAGACCTGCCATGAGTTTGTTGAAACTCCTAGGCTACGCAGTTTTGATGGCCTATTTTGGCTACCGTGGGCTTTATCTGGGAATAACAGCAGGAACTATGTATGCCTTTATCCAGTACATCAATCGTCTCTTTGACCCCTTGATTGAGGTGACGCAAAACTTTTCAACCCTTCAAACTTCTATGGTTTCTGCAGGCCGTGTTTTTGCCTTGATTGATGAGAGGACCTATGAGCCTCTTCAAGAAAATGGACAAGCCAAAGTCCAAGAGGGTAATATCCGTTTTGAACATGTGTGTTTCTCATATGATGGCAAACACCAGATCCTAGATGATATTTCCTTTTCGGTTAAGAAGGGAGAAACCATTGCCTTTGTAGGACATACAGGTTCCGGGAAATCTTCGATTATCAATGTTCTCATGCGTTTTTATGAATTTCAGTCAGGCCGCGTTCTCTTGGATGGTGTGGATATCCGAAACTACAGTCAGGAAGAGCTGAGAAAGAACATTGGTCTGGTCTTACAGGATCCCTTCCTCTATCATGGAACCATCAAGTCCAATATCGCCATGTATCAAGATCTTAGTGATGATCAGGTCCAGGCTGCGGCTGCCTTTGTAGATGCAGATTCCTTTATTCAGGACCTTCCGCAGGGTTATGATGCACCTGTGTCTGAGCGTGGTTCGAGCTTTTCTACTGGTCAGCGCCAGCTTCTTGCCTTTGCTAGAACAGTCGCCAGTCAGCCTAAAATCCTGATTTTGGATGAAGCGACAGCCAATATTGACTCTGAAACAGAAAGTTTGGTTCAAGATTCCCTAGCCAAGATGAGACAGGGGCGGACAACCATTGCTATTGCTCATCGCCTTTCGACCATCCAAGACGCCAACTGCATCTATGTCTTGGACAAGGGGCGCATCATCGAGAGTGGAACCCATGAGGAACTCTTGGCCTTGGAAGGAATCTATCACAAGATGTATAGCTTACAGGCAGGGGCCCTATCATAAAGAAGAATTCCTCTAAATCACAGATTTCTTGCACCGCCTTTTCCATTTTGTGGTATAATGAAAAATGTTGATAAATAGTATAATAAAAACAAAGGAGAAACAGCATGCTGAAATGGGAAGACTTGCCCGTGGAAATGCAATCAAGCGAGGTTGAGTCTTATTACCAGCTTGTCTCTAAAAGGAAGGGTTCGCTGATTTTCAAGCGTTTCCTGGATTGGGTTCTGGCCCTGTTTTTGCTAGTTTTGACTTCTCCCGTCTTTCTTATCTTGAGCATTTGGATCAAGTTGGATAGCAAGGGACCTGTCATTTACAAGCAAGAGCGCGTGACCCAGTACAACCGTCCGTTCAAGATTTGGAAGTTCCGTACTATGGTGACGGATGCGGATAAAAAAGGAAGTCTGGTGACTTCAGCTAACGACAGCCGCATTACCAAAGTGGGAAATTTCATTCGCCGTGTGCGCTTGGACGAACTGCCTCAGCTGGTCAATGTCCTTAAGGGCGAGATGTCCTTTGTCGGTACACGACCTGAAGTGCCACGTTACACCGAGCAGTATAGTCCTGAAATGATGGCGACCTTGCTCTTACCAGCAGGAATCACCTCTCCAGCCAGCATCAACTACAAGGATGAGGATACGATCATCAGTCAAATGACGGAGAAAGGTCTGTCAGTTGACCAGGCCTATGTCGAACACGTCCTTCCTGAAAAGATGCGCTATAACCTCGCCTATCTCCGAGAGTTTAGTTTCCTTGGAGACATCAAAATCATGTTTCAAACCGTGTTTGAAGTGCTAAAATAAAGTAATCATGAGAAAATGAGTACAGATAAAAGGAGCAAATCAATGCCAAATTACAATATTCCATTTTCACCACCCGATATTACCGAAGCTGAAATTGCTGAAGTAGCGGATACCCTGCGTTCTGGTTGGATCACAACAGGTCCGAAGACAAAAGAACTAGAGCGTCGCTTATCTCAATACACACAGACACCTAAGACTGTCTGCCTTAACTCTGCGACTGCCGCTCTTGAGTTGATTTTGCGTGTTTTGGAAGTGGGACCTGGTGATGAGGTCATCGTTCCAGCTATGACTTATACAGCTTCTTGCAGTGTCATCACACACGTAGGAGCGACACCTGTCATGGTGGATATCCAAGCAGATACGTTTGAGATGGATTATGACCTACTTGAGCAAGCTATCACTGAGAAAACTAAGGTTATCATCCCAGTAGAGCTTGCAGGGATTGTGTGCGACTATGACCGTTTGTTCCAAGTTGTGGAGAAGAAACGGGACCTCTTTACAGCTACTAGCAAGTGGCAAAAGGCCTTTAACCGTATCGTGATTGTATCAGATAGTGCCCATGCTTTGGGATCTACTTACAAAGGGCAACCGGCTGGTTCCATCGCTGACTTTACTTCCTTCTCATTCCATGCCGTTAAAAACTTTACAACTGCTGAGGGAGGAAGTGCGACTTGGAAAGCCAATCCAGCGATTGACGATGAAGAGATGTACAAGGAATTCCAAATCCTTTCCCTTCATGGTCAAACCAAAGAAGCCCTTGCCAAGATGCAACTTGGCTCATGGGAATACGATATCGTAACCCCTGCCTACAAGTGCAACATGACAGATATCATGGCTTCCCTTGGTCTAGTACAATTGGATCGTTACCCAAGTTTGCTTAACCGTCGTAAGGAAATCGTAGACCGTTATGATCGCGGATTTGCGGGTACTCGTATTCACCCACTTGCACACAAGACTGATACTGTCGAATCTTCACGCCACCTCTACATCACCCATGTAGAAGGAGCAAGTTTAGAAGAACGCAACCTTATCATTCAAGAATTGGCCAAGGCGGGAATTGCAAGTAATGTTCACTACAAACCGCTTCCACTCTTGACAGCCTATAAGAATCTTGGCTTTGATATGGCAGATTATCCAAGATCCTATGCCTTCTTTGAAAATGAAATCACACTTCCTCTTCACACTAAATTAAGCGATGAAGAAGTTGATTACATCGTTCAGACTTTGGTGAGAATTTCTGAAGAAATCCTCGGTTCTGGAAAAAAATAATAAAAAATCTTGACAAAAAGCGGACAATAGCATATAATATTCTCAACAAATCAGAAAAGTAACTATTTTTGATCTTCAGGGAGCCTGTGGTGATTGTGAACAGGTGGTTGGAAGTAGTGAAAGTGGGCTGATTTTAAAAATGAATTTGAAACAATGAAAATTCGGTGCGCACACCTTACAGTGCAACTTGTTGTTAGACAAGGCAGAGATGTAAAGGGGAATAGTCCCTTTATAATTGAGGTGGCACCGCGTTACCAACGCCCTCACATGGAATAATTTTCTGTGTGTGGGCTTTTTCTTTCGGTCATTTTGTTTATCTTTTATTAGGGCGTTAAGTCGCTTTGATGAACTTGAGTTCTATCTGCAGCTCCTTGCCTACTACTAAAAGCAAACAAAAAGCTGAATTAATATGGAAAGAGGAAAAATTTTATGACAACTAAAGGTTATTTTGGACAATTTGGTGGTAGTTTTGTACCGGAGCCGATTCAGGCTTTGTTGGATGAGTTGGAAATGACATTTGACAAATACAAGGATGATCCAGAGTTTTTGGCAGAATTTCGCCATTACTTGAAGGATTATTCTGGTCGTGAAACACCGCTTTATTTTGCGGAAAGTTTGACAGACCACCTAGGTGGAGCTAAGATTTATCTCAAGCGCGAAGACCTTAATCACCTTGGTTCTCACAAGCTCAACAACGTTTTAGGACAAATCCTTCTTGCCAAACGTATGGGCAAAAAACGAGTGATCGCAGAAACAGGAGCTGGTCAGCACGGTGTTGCGACTGCAGCTGCTGCAGCCAAGTTTGGTATGGCCTGTGATGTCTTTATGGGGGCAGAGGATGTGGAGCGTCAACGTCTCAATGTTTTCCGTATGGAGATGATGGGAGCAACTGTTCACGCAGTTGAAACGGGAACGCGAACTCTCAAGGATGCGGTTGATGCAGCCTTTGGAGCATGGATGAATGACCTTGAAGCCTTCTACGTTTTGGGATCTGCTGTAGGCCCTCATCCTTATCCTACCATTGTTCATGAATTCCAAAAAGTCATCAGTGAGGAATCTCGTCGTCAAATCTTAGAAAAAGAAGGACGCTTGCCAGACTACGTTATTGCCTGTGTAGGTGGTGGTTCCAATGCCATCGGTGCTTTTTCGCAGTATGTGGCTGATGAAGAAGTCAAATTGGTTGGGGTTGAAGCTGCTGGGCATGGACTTGATACAGACAAGCACGCAGCAACTATGACAAAAGGTAGTGTCGGAATTGTTGACGGAATGAAGACCTATGCAGTCTTTAAGGAAGATGGAGAGCTGGCGCCAGTTTACTCTATCTCAGCTGGTTTGGACTATCCAGGGGTTGGCCCAGAACACGCCTACTTCAAAGATTCTGGCCGCGTAGAATACGTAGCAGCGACAGATGAAGAAGCTGTTCAAGCCTTGCTTTTACTAAGCAAGACTGAAGGGATTATCCCAGCGATTGAAAGTTCGCACGCCATCGCAGAAGCGGTTAAACGTGCACCGAAACTAAGTAAGGATGAGATTATCATCATCAATGTCTCTGGTCGTGGAGACAAGGACGTAGCTGCTATTGCAGACTACCTAGAAGCTAAAAAATAAAAGATGGAAAAATTACAGTCTTTTCTCTCACAGAGAGCTTGTGGTTGCTGGAAACAAGCAGAGAAAGCTGTAAGGTTGGGTCTATCTGAAACGAGAGAAGAAAACATAATTCTCAAGGGAGTGCCCTTTATCGCACAGCCTGTTGCAGGAATGTTCTGAGACAGGAATGAGAGATAGGAGAAATCCTATAATTGAGGTGGCACCGCGAATTTCGTCCTCACGCAAGTTATTTTGCGTGGGGATTTTTCATACAGTCGCCACGGACTAGAAGTAGAACTGAAAGGGAAATTACAATGGAACGAATCATTCATGGGGATGTCTTATCACCAATCTTGGCTTATATGCGCTTAAAAGGACAACACAAGGTGATCTTAGAAAGTATTCCGAGAGACAAGGAAACCGCTCGTTTTTCTATCCTAGCCTATAATCCAGTTTTTGAGATTCAGTTTGAAAATGGAGTCCTTTATCAAAATGGTCAAGTGATTGATCGGGATCCTTTGGATTTCCTTTATGAAGTGACTCATAAGAGCCAACACCATTCAGATCTCCCTTTTGGTGGGGGAGCTATTGGCTTTGTCGGTTACGATATGATTTCGCTTTATGAAGAAATTGGCCAAATCCCTGAGGATACCATTGGAACGCCAGACATGCATTTCTTTGTCTATGAGAGTTATATGGTCTTTGACCACAAGAAAGAAAAAATTCATGTCATAGAGGATGCTCTTTATAGCGATCGCAGTCAAGAAGATTTGGAAGCAGCCTTGAAGCAAGTGCTGGAGGAATTACGCATTCCTGCTCCAAATGAATTTGAAGATTTGGATCTATCTCCGTTGAACTTCAAACCGCATATCGCTCCTCAGAAGTTTGAGGAAATGGTGGAAACTTCTCGTGACTTGATTCGTAATGGTGATATGTTCCAATGCGTGCTCAGCCAGCGTTTCTCAGCAGAAGTTACTGGAAATCCATTTGACTTCTACAGAAATCTCCGCGTGACCAATCCATCTAATTACCTCTATTTCTATGATTTTGGGGATTATCAAATCATCGGTGCTAGTCCAGAAAGTTTGGTTTCTGTCAAAAACGGTATCGTGACAACCAATCCGATTGCAGGTACGCGACCAAGAGGAGCTACGGATGAAGAAGACAAGGCCTTGGCGACAGACCTGCTTTCTGATGAGAAGGAAACAGCAGAACATCGGATGTTGGTAGACTTGGGGCGTAACGATATTGGCCGCATTTCTGAAACAGCCAGTGTTCAAGTCACCAAGTATATGGAAGTGGAGCTCTTCCGATATGTCATGCATTTGACCAGCGTGGTCAAGGGACGTTTGCTTCCAGACCTCACTGCCATGGATGCTTTGAAAGCTACACTTCCAGCTGGAACAGTTTCAGGAGCACCAAAGATTCGGGCCATGAGACGGATCTATGAACTGGAAACAGAAAAACGCGGTGTATACGCAGGAGCAATCGGCTACTTGTCTGCGACGGGTGATATGGATTTCGCCATTGCCATTCGAACTATGATTCTCAAAAATCAAACAGCCTATGTTCAGGCTGGGGCAGGGATTGTCTATGACTCTATTGCCCAAAGCGAATACCAAGAAACCATTAACAAGGCTAAATCTATGACTAGAATTGGAGAACTAAGACCATGATTTTATTGATTGACAACTATGATTCTTTTACTTATAACTTGGCGCAGTACATTGGGAATTTCGCAGAAGTGCAGGTCTTGAGAAATGATAATCCTAAGCTGTATGAAGAAGCTGAAAAAGCAGATGGCCTGGTCTTTTCTCCCGGTCCTGGTTGGCCAGTGGATGCCGGAAAGATGGAAGACATGATTCGTGACTTTGCAGGTAAGAAGCCAATGCTAGGGATTTGTTTGGGTCATCAAGCTATCGCAGAAGTCTTTGGTGGGAAGCTAGGTTTGGCCCCAAAAGTCATGCATGGGAAACAGAGCCATATCAGCTTTGAAGCGCCATCTGTTCTCTATCAAGGCATTGAGGATGGTCGTCCAGTCATGCGTTATCACAGTATTTTGATTGAAGAAATGCCAGAAGAGTTTGAAGTGACAGCTCGTTCGACTGATGACCAAGCTATTATGGGAATTCAACACAAAAACCTTCCAATTTATGGATTCCAGTACCATCCAGAAAGTATCGGAACGCCAGATGGCTTGTCTTCTATTCGGAATTTTATCGAGAAGGTTGTAAAGTGAGGAAACTAGGATGAAAGAGATTATTGAAAAATTAGCAAAATTTAAAAATTTATCAGGTGTGGAAATGACGGATGTCATCGAGCGTATCGTAACTGGGCGTGTAACCGAAGCGCAGATTGCTTCTCTCCTCTTGGCCCTTAAGATGAAGGGGGAAACACCTGAAGAACGCACAGCCATTGCACAAGTCATGAGAGGGCATGCCCAACACATTCCAACTGAAATTCATGATGCTATGGACAACTGTGGTACAGGTGGGGACAAGTCCTTCAGCTTTAACATTTCCACAACTGCAGCCTTTGTCTTGGCTGGCGGCGGCATTCATATGGCCAAGCACGGTAACCGTTCGATTTCTTCTAAATCGGGTTCGGCAGATGTCCTTCAAGCATTAGGCATCAATCTTGACCTCAAACCAGCTGAACTAGGTAAGGTTTTCGATAAAACTGGAATCGTCTTTCTCTTTGCTAAAAATATGCACCCAGCTATGAAGTACATCATGCCCGCTCGTTTGGAGTTGGGAATTCCAACGATTATGAACTTGACTGGTCCCCTGATTCACCCAATGGCTTTGGAAACACAGCTTCTTGGCATTAGTCGTCCAGAACTGCTAGAAAGTACAGCTCAGGTTTTGAAAAATATGGGTCGCAAACGTGCCATTGTGGTTGCTGGACCAGAAGGGCTAGATGAAGCAGGCTTGAATGGAACAACCAAGATTGCTCTTCTTGAAAATGGCGAAATCACCTTGTCAAGCTTCACTCCAGAGGATTTGGGGATGGAGCGCTACGCTATCGAAGATATTCGTGGAGGGAATGCTCAGGAAAATGCAGAAATCTTGCTTAGCGTTCTTAAAAACGAACCAAGTCCATTCTTGGAAACGACAGTTTTAAATGCTGGTCTTGGTTTCTATGCCAATGGTAAGGTAGCTAGTATCAAGGAAGGAGTTGCCTTGGCCCGTCAAGTAATTGCTAGTGGCAAGGCCCTTGAAAAACTCAGACTGTTACAGGAGTACCAAAAATGAGTCAGGAATTTTTAGCACGAATCTTAGAGCAGAAGGCGCGTGAGGTCGAGCAGATGGAGCTGGAGCAAATCCAGCCCTTGCGTCAGACCTATCGCTTGGCAGAATTTTTGAAGAATCACCGTGACCGTTTGCAGGTAATTGCTGAGGTCAAGAAGGCTAGCCCTAGTTTGGGAGATATCAATCTCGATGTGGATATTGTGCAACAGGCCCAGACTTATGAAGCAAATGGAGCAGTGATGATTTCGGTTTTGACAGATGAAGTTTTCTTTAAAGGGCATTTGGATTATCTGCGGGAGATTTCTAGTCAGGTACAGATTCCGACGCTCAACAAGGACTTTATCATCGATGAAAAGCAAATCATCCGTGCTCGCAATGCCGGCGCGACAGTTATCCTGCTCATCGTGGCTGCTTTGTCAGAAGAACGCCTCAAGGAACTATATGACTACGCGACAGAGCTTGGTCTGGAAGTCTTGGTGGAGACTCACAATCTTGCTGAACTAGAGGTGGCCCACAGACTGGGTGCTGAGATTATTGGGGTTAATAACCGCAACTTGACCACCTTTGAAGTCGACTTGCAGACCAGTGTAGACTTGGCTCAGCACTTTAAGAAAGGTCACTATTACATTTCTGAATCTGCTATTTTCACAGGGCAGGATGCAGAACGAGTAGCAGAATCCTTTAACGGAATTTTGGTGGGGACAGCTCTCATGAAGGCAGAAGATGTGGCCCAGAGAATCAAGGAGTTGCAGATTGACAAAGGTTAAGATTTGTGGACTATCGACCAAAGAAGCGGTGGAGACAGCCATTTCAGCAGGGGCAGATTACATTGGTTTTGTCTTTGCACCTAGTAAAAGACAGGTGACCTTGGAAGAGGCTACAGAGCTGGCAAAGCTCATTCCTGTAGATGTAAAAAAGGTTGGTGTATTTGTTTCACCAAGTCGAGCTCAACTGCTAGAAGCGATTGAAAAAGTTGGCTTGGACTTGGTTCAAGTTCACGGTCAGGTAGCAGATAATTTGTTTGAGGATTTACCTTGTGCCAGCATTCAGGCTGTGCAGGTAGATGGAAATGGTCATGTCCCCAATTCTCAGGCAGATTATTTACTCTTTGATGCCCCTGTGGCAGGGAGTGGCCAGAATTTTGACTGGGGTCAACTGGATACGACAGGACTAGCTCAGCCCTTCTTTATCGCAGGTGGGCTTAATGAAGACAATGTAGCAAAAGCAATTCAACACTTTACTCCCTATGCAGTAGATGTATCAAGTGGAGTGGAGACAGATGGACAAAAAGATCATGAAAAGATTAGAAGATTTATAGAGAGGGTAAAGCATGGCATATCAAGAACCAAATAAAGAAGGATTTTACGGAAAATTCGGCGGACGTTTCGTCCCAGAAACATTGATGACAGCAGTTTTAGAGTTGGAGAAGGCTTACCGTGAAAGTCAGGCGGACCCAAGTTTCCAAGAGGAATTAAACCAGCTCTTACGCCAGTATGTAGGACGTGAAACTCCCCTTTACTACGCAAAAAACTTGACCCAGCATATTGGCGGAGCCAAGATTTATCTCAAACGGGAAGACCTCAACCATACAGGGGCTCACAAGATTAACAATGCCTTGGGACAGGTTCTTCTGGCTAAACGCATGGGCAAAAAGAAAATTATCGCAGAAACAGGTGCTGGTCAGCACGGTGTAGCAACTGCAACAGCTGCAGCCCTCTTTAACATGGAATGTACCATCTATATGGGTGAGGAAGATGTCAAACGCCAAGCCCTCAATGTCTTCCGTATGGAGCTTTTGGGAGCCAAGGTCGAGGCAGTGACAGATGGTTCGCGCGTGCTCAAGGATGCGGTCAATGCAGCCCTTCGTTCATGGGTGGCTAATATTGATGATACCCACTATATCCTAGGCTCTGCCTTGGGACCTCATCCCTTCCCAGAAATCGTTCGTGACTTCCAAAGTGTCATCGGTCGAGAAGCTAAACAACAGTACCGTGACTTGACAGGTCAAGATTTACCAGATGCCCTAGTAGCCTGTGTTGGTGGTGGTTCTAATGCTATCGGCCTTTTCCATCCCTTTGTAGAAGATGAGTCAGTAGCCATGTATGGGGCTGAAGCAGCTGGACTTGGTGTGGACACGGAGCACCACGCAGCTACCTTGACCAAGGGTCGTCCAGGTGTTCTCCATGGTTCCCTCATGGATGTGCTCCAAGATGCCCATGGTCAAATTCTTGAAGCCTTCTCTATCTCAGCAGGTTTGGACTATCCTGGTATCGGTCCAGAACATTCACACTACCACGATATCAAACGTGCCAGCTATGTTCCTGTGACGGACGAGGAAGCCTTGGAAGGATTCAAACTCTTGTCTCGCGTGGAAGGAATTATCCCAGCCTTGGAATCTAGCCATGCCATTGCCTTCGCGGTGAAATTGGCCAAAGAACTTGGTCCAGACAAGTCTATGATTGTCTGCCTATCTGGTCGTGGGGACAAGGATGTGGTTCAAGTCAAAGACCGCTTGGAAGCAGATGCAGCAAAGAAGGGAGAAGCCCATGTCTAAGACACTAACAGAAAAATTGAACGCTATCAAAGCAGCAGGAAAAGGAATTTTCGTTCCCTATATCATGGCTGGGGACCATGAGAAAGGATTAGATGGTCTTGGTGAAACAATCCACTTTTTAGAAGATTTGGGTGTTTCTGCTATTGAAGTGGGTATTCCCTTTTCAGACCCTGTTGCAGATGGACCTGTAATCGAAGAAGCAGGCTTGCGCAGTCTAGCTCATGGAACTTCTACCCAGGCTTTGGTTGAAACCTTGAAAACCATTCAAACAGAAGTTCCGCTTGTCATCATGACCTACTTCAACCCCCTCTTTCAGTACGGTGTGGAGAAATTTGTCAAAGATCTGGCAGATACAGCAGTTAAGGGCTTGATTATCCCAGACCTGCCTCATGAGCATGCCAACTTTGTAGAGCCCTTTTTGGCAGACACAGATATCGCCTTGATTCCCCTAGTTAGTTTGACCACAGGACTCGAGCGCCAAAAAGAGTTAATCAAGGGAGCTGAGGGATTTGTCTATGCCGTTGCCATCAATGGGGTGACAGGGAGGTCAGGAAATTACCGTGCAGACTTGGACAAGCACTTGGCACAATTGCATCAAGTAGCTGACATCCCAGTCTTGACAGGTTTTGGTGTGTCTAGCCAGGCTGATGTAGAACGCTTTAATGCGGTGTCAGATGGCGTTATTGTCGGTTCGAAAATCGTAAAAGCTCTCCACCAAGGAGAGCCGATTGAGAACTTTATCAAACAAGCAGTAGCTTACCAAAAATAATCACACAAGTAGCAAGTAAGAGGAAAGGCACAAAAGGAAGTCTTTCCTTTTTCTTTTGCAGTAGAAAGGCCAGAATGCCCATCGCAGAAGCGAACTGGATCAAGATGAGTAATTCTGTCACGCTAAAGACGAGCGCACAAGAAGCCAGAAAGAGAAAATCCCCTGCGCCCATGCGAATATCGATAAAATGGGCCATGATTCCGAGGACAAGGAAGAAAATCATAACCAGATTCCAGCCACAGAAAGCCATGAGGATTAGGTGAAACGTCAGCCAGACCAGCAAGGGATATTCCTGATGGAGAAGGTCGTAGATGCCTAAGGTCAAGCCAGCAGTGATTAGGATGACTTGGCCCAAGGAAATCCAGCCCCAAGACCAAGTCAGAAAGAGGAGTCCTAAGCCGAATTCAAAAAGGGCATACCAGAATGGATAGTGAATCTTGCAGTAGCGACAGCGAAAGCGATTGAAGACCTGCGAGAGGATAGGAATCAAATCTAGCGGTCGCAAGCGAGTCTGACAGGAATTACAGTGGCTAGCTGGTCGAATAATGGATTGCTCAGGGAAACGGTCAATGACCAAACCTAGAAAGGAAGCGAGAATGCTCCCGACAAGAAAAAAATAAAGATCAATCATACTTATCTATTCGTAAAAAATAGAAGAAGTAGTATAATAAAGAAACATTGATAAGATGGTGAGGTCAAGATGATGATTCGTTTTGAAGAAAATATGAGTACAGAAAACGCTCAATTCGTATGCCAATGGTCCAACTCCATAGGCAAATCCTTTCAAGAACAATGGATGGGAACAATGATTCCTTTTCCCTTGACAATTCAAGTCTTGCAAGATTTGGAAGGGATCTTTTCAATCTTTGATGGACAAGAGTTTGTGGGGCTTATCCAGAAAATCAGGCTAGAAGACAGGAATCTTCATATCGGGAGATTTTTTATCAACCCCCAGAAGCAGGGGCAAGGCTTAGGTAGCCAGGCTTTAAGGAAATTTGTTAGTTTGGCATTTGAAAATGAAGACATAGATACTATTTCTCTAAATGTTTACGAGGCAAATCACACAGCTTACAATCTTTACCAAAAAGAAGGATTTGAAATCGTTCAAATGGTTGAAACACCTATACGAAAATACATCATGAAAAAGGGTAGATAGCAGTCACTTGAGTTAGAGTTCCAAGGATATCCGGGGATAAGACAGTTACCTTTCAAAGTTGGAAACAAAATTTCTATGATTTCTTAGATAGAGGAGATAAACATGTCGAGATGTAGAAAAATACGAATCTTGCTCGCTTCTGTACTTGCCTTAGTTGTTGGTATCAATCTTTATTTTCAGTATCAAAACCACCAAGAACGCTTCCAATTAAAGACCTCCTTTGAAGAAAAGGACAGTATAGCTGTCTTACAACATTTAATGGATTCAGGAAAATATGCGTCTGACATGCGAAAAGCAGGCTATATTGTTCCTCCCGACGGTGCTATCCGTTTGGATGGAGGAATTGACTCCATAGGGATAAAAGGAGACATCGATTTGAAAATGTTGAATCCTAGTAGGGATGAAGTCTCTGTTTTATTTGAAACAATGGTAAATGAGGAAAAAATAAATGTCTACTATATTTTAGACAATCAATTAACCCTAAAACGTAGCTACTATTCTCATATTAGTAATCAAAATAAAGAAAGTGTGAACATCTCTCAAGCCGAAGAAGAACGCTTGTTAAAGATTGTTCAAAAAGAGTTGAAAGCTTTTCTAGCTAAGATGTATCAGACTTTGTATGGTTGAGGTTACTAGTGAGAAATGGATGCGAGACTCTGTGCAGAATGTCAACGATGATGAGAAAGGGGGGACAAAATGTTTACAGAATTGCTCTTTATTGTCTCTTTTGTCTTACTTTTACGTTTGTTTAAAAGTAGGCGCTCACGAATGATTATAGGAGTCTTGTATAGTTTGCTGCTAGTTTGGTTTGTCTTTTCCGTTTTGAACTATGGCAAATACACTCCTCAACCAGGTCAATCCGTCAGCTTAAGAGTAAATCCCAGAACACAAGATTTGGAATACTATTCAATCTTCATCTTGAAGAAAAAAGATTCTAGCAGAATTAAATTAACTGGCTCTAGTGTTTGGAGTGAGAGAAATGGTGATGTTTACTATGAAGTAGAGGGACAAAAAATTATAAAAAGCCATGGTTTGGACGAGGTGGACGAAGAACTTCCAAACAAGCAAGCAGAAATTTATTTAGAAAAAGATGGAGTTGTTGTGAGTTACCAAGGTGAAAAAGTGTTTGATGCCACCAATAACAAGCCCTACACGATAACCATTACCAATGTAGACAACCAACCAGCCCAATTTGAGGCTCAGGTGGTGGATAAGTAAGCCAGCCTAGTAGTGTGCAAGCTTTTAAATTTTCTTTCTTTAAAAGGGAAATCTTATTGTCAACAGGAAAAAGCCTTGAAACCAAGGCTTTTTCCTGTTGACAATACCTTTTAGCGAAAATTGAGAAGCGTGTTTAGAATCCGATCTACAAAAAAAGAGGACCGTAAATGTCCTCTTTTTGACTACTATGGATGAAAAGGTCAATTAAGGTTTAGCCTTATTTTTCATCTTTGTGAAGCATGTTTTTCACACCTTCAATAGCGCCTTCGACAGCGTCTTTAGCATCTTCAGCAACTTCTTTTACTTTAGAAACAACTTTTTCAGCTGTTCCTTCTTTTTCCATTTTTTCATCGCCGATCATTTTGCCGACACCTTCTTTAATGGAACCTTTTGCTTGATTTAATTTTTCTTCTGTTGACATGATTCTGCCCCCTTTAAATTGATTGATTTTGACAAGATAAATTAGTGTACGCGAGCATTTTCCTTTGCTTCGCCCTTAACGGCTTCAACACCTTCGCCTACTTTTTCTTGAACAGCAGCAACACCTGAACCGATACCAGATTTTACTTTTTCAAATTGTTCTGAAGCAAATTCTCCTGTTGAAGAAGCCACGTCAGTTACTCGGTCTTGGAGGCTAACTGAATCTGCTTCATGCTGTTCCTTCGTTTTGATATCAACAACATTCACATTGACTTCAACAACTTCTAGATCAGTCATTTTTGTAACTTGTGATACGACAACATCTTTGATTTCTTTGTACAAAGCAGGGACATTCTTTTGGTACTCAACAACAATGTTCAAGTCAACTGCAACTTGTTCTTTCCCAACTTCAACATTGACACCATGAGTGACATTATCTGTATTGATAATTTTTTCTGTTAGATTAGAGAAGAATCCTCCATCCACATCCAAAAGTCCAGGTACTTTTTCAAGTGAAAGACCAATGATTTTTTGGATGACTTTGTCTTCATAAGTGAGTTCCCCTTTAACATCTTGAGAAACAACAGCAACATCTTTTTTTTCTACATTTTTATCTACGTTTGACATACGAGACTCCTTTATTTATTTAAATATTTTTCCTTAACATAGTATCCAGCAAATGCTCCTAAGGCTCCACAAATTAGTACAAATAGTGTTTTGAAAAAGCCAAAGGATAAGATAAAGCAAGCGAGAATGACACCTACTAAACCTGCAATAATTGGATACTGATATTTTTTAAACCATTCCATTTTTACTTCCTTACTTTACACGACTAACAGTCTTTTTGGTCGTTTTTCGAGGTTCAACTTCTTTAACTTTAACTTCAAGTTTTACCTCACGTTCAATACCAAAGAACTGCTTTAATCCATGAGTTATTTCATTCTGAATGACTAGACATCGATTTGAGATGTTGTCTGAAGGAAGAATTTTTCCTTCTACAGTAACGAAACATTTATTTTTGCGGCTATTTACATGGACCGTTGGTTCTTTCATCAACTGATGATCAATGACCAAACATCGAACAAAGCCTTCGATAGCTGAATTTTTTAGTTTTAATGTATCTTCTTGAGTTTCTAATTGAATCTCTAAATATTGTTTAGGATAAAAGAGTATCACTAACATTGAAATTAAAACTAAAACCGATAGGACAAGTGTCCCCCAAAAGACATATCTAGCAATCAGAAATTCAGCGTAGAAATCTCTCCAACTGAATAAGTGGATATCTAAATCACTGACCTGATGATAATCTATGAGAATAGGAAGGAAAATAGTCAAGATTAAGATACAGAAAATAAGTAACAATATTTTCTTTGATTTTGACATATTAAATCCTTTCAATTGAAAAGCTTTAAACCATAATTTTACCCGTCTACAGAATTCAAAATTATGGCTTATCACTTTAATTTCTTATTAGGTAATGCTTATTTTTTACCAAATAGAAATGAAACGACTGCAACAACAATCACTGCACCTACGATTGACGGAATAATAGCCATTCCAGCCAATGAAGGTCCCCAGCTTCCTAGAAGTGATTGCCCTACAGACGAACCGATAAGACCTGCAAAGATATTCGCAATCAGTCCCATTGAACCACCTTTTTTAGTGATTGCACCTGCGGCGAGACCAATAAGACCTCCTACAATAATGGACCACAACATAGTGTATCCTCCTTTTCTATTTCTAAATCAAAGAATCATTTTCTTTGATTACACTAATTATATAGTATTTCAATTTGGAAAGAAAATAGTTCGTCTTAAAATCCGTACTGTAAATATGTACTTTAGATACAGATAAATAAGAAAAGTTTGATTCTACTGAGGTTCTAGGTGATGAAGCGAGTCTTTTCATCGCAAGCAAAAGTCGTTATAAGAGGATAAATGCACTCTATATGGTATAATTGCATGAAGATTGAAAGACAATCATTTAGTTTATTATAAAGAAAGAAAAGTTATACATGAGAGATTTATTATCGAAAAAAAGTCACAGACAATTAGAATTATTAGAATTACTATTTGAAAACAAACGCTGGTTTCATATTTCAGAACTAGCAGAATTATTGAACTGTACAGAACGTTCTGTAAAAGATGACTTGTCTCAACTCAGATCTTCTTTTCCTGACTTGATATTTCATTCTTCAACAAACGGCATCCGTATCATTAATACTGATGATAGTGATATTGAGATGGTCTATCATCATTTTTTTAAGCATTCAACCCACTTTTCAATTTTAGAATTTGTCTTCTTTAATGAAGGATGTGATACTGATAGTATTTGCAAAGAGTTTTATATCAGTTCTTCCTCTCTTTACCGTATCATCAGTCATATTAATAAAATTATTAAGAAACAATATCGTTTTGAAATTAGCCTCAATCCAGTTCGAATCACTGGAAATGAGATTGATATCCGTTACTTTTTTGCCCAGTATTTTTCAGAGAAATATTATTTCCTTGAATGGCCCTTTGAAGATTTTTCTCAAGAACCCTTGTCTCAATTATTGGAATTAGTCTATAAAGCAACTTCTTTCCCGATGAATTTATCAACTCACAGAATGTTAAAATTACTTCTGGTTACAAATTTATATCGCATAAAGTTTGGTCATTTCATGGAAGTTGAGAGAGACTCTTTTAACAATCAATTGTTGGAATCGTTTATGCAGGCAGAAGGAATCAACGAGATTGTAGCGAGTTTTGATTCTGAATATCAGATCTCACTGAATAAAGAAGTGATCGGTCAACTATTTGTATCCTATTTTCAAAAAATGTTTTTCATAGATGAAGAATTATTCTTGAACTATGCAAAAACTGACAGCTATGTAAAAAAATCGTATCAGTTATTGGAAGATTTAGTGGATCAGGTATCAAGAGAGTATAATCTTCAAGTAGACAATAAGGACAATCTGATTTGGCATATGCACAATACGGCACATCTGCATCGCCAGGAATTATCAACAGAGTTTATCTTATTTGATCAAAAAGGCAATACAATCAAGAACTTTCAAAATATTTTCCCTCGCTTTGTTTCAGAGGTGAAGGAAGGGATTGAACACTATCTAGAGGCTTTGGATATGGATCGTAATTCAATGAAGGTCAATCATTTATCCTATACTTTTATCACCCATAGCAAACACTTAGTGTTAAATCTTTTACAAAACCAACCTAAATTAAAGGTTTTGGTCGTGAGTAATTTTGATCAGTATCATGCAAAATCAGTAGCCGAGACACTTGCTTACTATTGCAGTAACAATTTTGAACTGGAGGTCTGGAGTGAATTAGAGTTGTCCATTGATGCTCTAAAAGAATCACCTTACGACATCATTATTTCAAATTTTATTATTCCACCTATTGAAAATAAGAGACTGATCTATTCCAATAATGTCAATACAGTCGCTCTCATCTCTTTGCTTAACGCAATGATGTTTATTCGATTAGACGAGTAACTAAGAATAACAAAAAACGCTAGATAGCGTTTTTTGTTTTATAAGGAAAGAATTTTATCTATACTAAACTCAGAATATCCTAACAATCCTGTCATTTTTTAGTTCAGAACAACAAAAAGCCTTGGTTCCCAAAGCTTTTTTATGTTATAAACTCATTAAAATAACTCCCAGTTAGATTTGGAATATTTTTTATTCTGTGTCATATAAAAATAAATAAAATGAATGGCTATAGCTAGAGCTAAAATGGTTGTAATACTCACTACTATTATAGGATTAGAAGCAAAGATTAAAGAGAGAATCAAGGCAGCCAGATAGAGTGTCGCTTGGACACAGTAGTAACTTTTCGAATAGCGAAGATAGTGTTTGTTACAGGGCCCATTTACTAGGACAGCAACTTGGAAGAGGCCAAATCCGATATAAGAGAAGATGGTTGCAAAGAGACGATTAGCTTCAGGATTCAGAAGAAAACTCATCGAAACGGTCATCATCATAAGTCCAATGAAAATAGGATAGTGACTGTAAATTAGAAATAGTCCCTTTTGATTAGATTTTTCATCAATAGCATGGTCGAATTGACCAAAATAAAACAAGAACAGAGAAAGCATAATAATGAAATAAAGAACCGAATAAATCGAGAAATTCTCGATTGTAAAGAAGTTAGCTAGCTCCATAATCATCTCTCCAAACGTAATAATGACAAGAAGGGAGATGCGCTCGATTAAATGGGGGAGATTTACCTGGTAATGCTTATCTTTACTAAGCAAGATAATTGGCATAATAAATGTTAGCAGAATACTAGCAAATAAGACAGAGACTCCAACGTAAATAGGAAGAAGAGCTGCTAGATAGACTCCTAAACTTCCTAGACCTGTTATCCATAGAAAACCTTTGATACTTTCCCGTTCAACATTATCGGTTGATTTTCTAAAAAATTCAACCAAATATTGTAAAAATAAGGTAAAGGTTAATGTACCAACAGCCCAACAAAGATAATGAAAATATTGTTGCCAATCAGGTCCAATCATATTGGCTATAAAGAGTAAAAGTCCCATTTTGATAAACATGATTACCATGTTAAATAAAGAGTTCTTTCCATAGCGATTGGTATAAACGGTTTGAATCATCCATGAATCAGTGAGAACCAAGACAGCCATGAAAAAATCAAGGAAAGAATTCCAAGTCAAAATACCGTTATGAAGATGCTCAATTAAAGTAGTTACTTTTGAAATTGCAAAAACAAAAACTAGGTCATAAAAAAGTTCTGAAAATTCTACACGTTTATGTTTAATAAGAGTTGTCATCTTAAGACCTTTCTATTTTAGAAGTACAATTTATTATAACAGAAAATGGTAATAAAAGAAAAGGAGATGCTTAAATAACTTTATGTGGCGCGAATGAACTGCGCCACAAAAGTTAGGTTTTTTCTGTCTAACTTTTGGGGTGCAGTTCAGAAGGGGTGTTTTTTCTATCGTTTTTTAGTGCTAAGACTACACAAAAAAGCCTTGATTCCAAGGCTTTTTCCTGTTGATTTAGATGCCCCCTACAGGGATTTGGAAAGGACTTTCATATTGAGAGCAATTAAAAATATTGAAATATAAGTGATTTTAGGTATTTTCAATGTCATGATTTAAAAATGGGACAAAAGTGGGGCAAAAACCATACAGATTCTAAACTGTATGGTTCTTTTTTTATCTAACCAAGAAAGGTTAAAACTTATTAAAACACATGCAATCAACTGTTGAAAACTTTTTAGTCCGTGTAATATAAAAACAAGTAAAAAGTTGAACTATAGGGAATATTGTGTCATAATAGGTAATAGATGAATAATTAATAGATTGGAAATAATGCTTTCTTACCTTAACAAGTTGAATTGGTTATACATTTTTTCGTCGCAATTGTGTCTATCTCTCGAGTTTAGCTAGTTTTTATAAGCTCTGGTTTCTAATCAATATAACAAATTTTAGAAGTGCATAAGACAAGATGGTGACATTATTACAGTCATTTCTAGTCACCATATGTTGCTGGCACAGGCTGTTTGTAGTGTTGGCTATTTACTAGTCAGTTTAATCGGAGTGTTTAATTTTTATTGTTGAAAGGTTTTTATATGGCGAAAATTCTATCTTTAGGTCTGACAGGTAAGAAATTACTTGCTCAGGGGTTCTTGTTTGTTCTGCTAGGTCTCATCTTGATGGTCACGGGGACTTGGTTGCCAGTAACAGTTATTCGCCTGGTTCTGTTTTTAGCTTGGATAGCAACGGTCGTAGATTTGCTATTAAGAGTTTTCAAAAAAAGCCAGTCAACGGATACCTTGGGAGTTGCACTGGTTAAATTGTTAGTGCTGGGATATTTGCTAGGTTCTAATCTTGCGACTGATATACCGATTTATGTTCTGGCTCTTGTGATTGGAGTTTATCAGATTTTTCATGCTAGTATTAACCTTGTCACCTATGTTCTCTACCGCAAAAACAAAATTCGACCTCGTTTTCGTCTCTTACTAGATGGACTCGTACTAGTTTTTCTTGGTGGGACTAGTCTTTTGTCCTCTACAGGAAATTCTGTCTTTCAACTCTTTGTATTAGGGGCTTATTTTTTCCTTTATGGTGTGTCCAATATCCGTGATGGTTTCTTGTTTGAGGAGGAAATTGGGAAAAACCATCTCAAACGTCGTGTAAGAATGAGCTTACCTATTGTCCTAGCCGCTCTCATCCCTGCAAGAACTTTAGCAAAAATTAACAAATTTATGCTGGAAAATGCTGATGAGGAAGAAGATATCCATCTTGGAATAGTGAAGTCTGGTAAGACAGCAGAGCTAGAAATTTTTGTTCATACAGCTGAGACCTCCCTGTTTTCAGCTATTGGTCATGTGGATATCTGCTATCAGGGCCGTGTTATTTCTTATGGCAACTATGATCCGTCTTCTGAGACCTTATTTGGCATGGTAGGAGATGGTGTCTTATATTTCTGTGATCGTGACAAGTACATTGACCTATGTAAACGTGAGAGTCAAAAAACGCTTTTTGGTTATGGGATAGATTTGACGCCTGAAATGGAAAAAGCAGTTCAGAAAAAGTTGGCTGAATTGAAACAACTGACGATTCCATGGGAGCCAAGTGCAGATAAAATCATGACAGGTGATGGTAAGGAAGACTACACCTACGCTTATAAAATCAGACATGAGACAGATGGGGAACTTTATAAATTTATCAAATCTAAGTTTAAATCCTACTTTGTCTTATCTACAAACTGTGTGCTCTTGGCTGATACCATAGTCGGTCAGGCTGGCACCGATATCCTCTCACCCAAAGGATTTATCGCTCCAGGAACTTACCAAGCCTACCTTAATCGAGAGTTTGAAAAACCAAATAGTATAGTCGTATCTAAACATGTTTATTAAGGAAAATTTATGAACTTAGTAAAAAAATACACCCCGTTAATACTTTTTATAGGGCTGGTTGCTCTTGTAATTCTGAATGCATCGAGCTTTATATCAGGAGCAATCTCTCTCTTTGATGTAATATCAACCTTGATTTATGGTGCTGTTATTGCTTTTGTGCTTAATGTTCCTATGAAAAAAATTGAACAGTACTTAGTTAAATTGAAGGTAAAGGCAGAGTTGCGTCGTCCGATTGCCATGGTACTTGTTTTCCTAGCTCTTATCTTAATCGTGATTGCTCTTTTGGTTTTGGTGCTGCCAACCCTAGCCCAGACTATTAGTCAGCTGGGAACAGTCCTTTCAACAGTCCTTACTCAACTTGGGAAATTGCTAGGCAGCTCGGAATTTGTAACCAAAGACATGTTGTCAACTATCGTATCAGGCATACAGGGACAATCTAGTTCTATTAGCCAAGCTTTGATAGGTTTTTTATCAGGTCTGACTAGTAATATCGGCAATATTTTTTCAAGTTTGATGAATGCCTTTTTGATTATAGTCTTCACCTTTTCATTTTTATCCAGTAAGGAACATTTGGCAGCGATGACGAGTCGACTTCTAAAAGTTTTTCTTCCAGAGAAGGTGGTGATAAAGTTGACTTACATTGGACAAGTAGCACTAGAGACTTATGACCAATTTTTGATGAGTCAGCTGATTGAAGCAGTTATCATAGGAGTTATGATAGCGGTTGGTTACAGCGTGTTTGGGATACCCTATGGAGTAATGACAGGTATCTTTGCAGGAGTGCTATCGTTCATTCCTTATGTAGGGCCTATGATTGCTTGTGTTGTGGGAGCGATTTTTATCTTCACAGTGAGTCCTACTCAAGCCTTACTTTCTCTTCTTCTATATCAAGTTATACAGCTGATTGAAGGAAACCTTATTTATCCTAGAGTTGTAGGTCAGTCTATTGGTTTGCCAGCTATTTTCACGCTTGCGGCTGCTAGTATTGGAGGCAATCTCTTTGGCTTACTTGGGATGATATTCTTTACACCGATATTTGCTGTTATCTATCGATTGGTTAAGGAATTTGTCGTTGCAAAGGAAAATCAGCTAGATTAAGAAAAACTAAATTTAATAAGATATACTGAGAAGAGAGTGAGAGATTCTCTTCTCTTTTATTTTTAAATACTTTTCTACAAAAAGCTATTAGACGTTAAAAAAAGCCTTGGTTTCAAGGCTTATTTCTGTTGATTTAGATGTGCCCCCTGCAGGGCTCGAACCTGCGCCCCATAGCTTAAGAGTCTACTGCTCTACCAACTGAGCTAAGGAGGCAACAGAAAAAGCTGAGAATGTAACTTCCCAGCTATTTTAATATGCCCAAAATGGCAGCTAGATTATTTACGAAAGGCATCAAGGATATAGGTGAAACCAACAATTAAAAATGCAAAGGCAACGACATAAACGACAAAGACACTTGTAGCTACTGGATTGAACAAAATCACTAGACCTAGTAAAAATGCAAGCAACGCTATCCACATGATATGGTTGCCAATAATAGGGAAAATCAATCCCAGACGATTGCCTTTAAAGAAAGCTATAATGGCTTCTACAATTAACCAAATTCCTAAAATAGTTGGAATGACAACTGGCAGCGTCACAAAGCCATAGGCAACGAGGTAAAGAGCTAAGAGAAGATTAACAATCCCTTGGAAAAGATGAGCTGGTGAGCGAAGCTCTTTTGGTACAGAGAAATAGCCTAAAATAGCTGCTATAGAAGAAACCAGTAAACCAAATGCAATCCACCAGCTGTAAGCAACAAGATTAGCTACTGGGTTTGTAAATAGGAAAAGTCCTAAAAGGACAAAAACAACTCCTGCAAGGAATAGCAGTAAACGATTAGAAAATTTCATTTCAATACCCCCTATATAGTATAGTATAGTTTGATAATAAAAATATTATACACCTTTTTAGAGGAAATATCAATAAACAAAATGGAAAATTTGGAAGTTTCAGTCTGATTTATGAAAAGAAAATCAGTTTTTATTATTTTGAAAATAAAAAGAGAAGATAAAATTTGTCTTCTCTACATGAAAATATTGTATGGCATCAAAGCAAAAGTAACTGGCTTTACACTATTTGTAAAGATGTAATTTGATTCAAAAAGAAAAGATAGATTTAAAATGTGGGACAAATGATGGGGTAAATCAGTTATAGACAAGCAAAAAAAGCCTTGATTTACAAGGCTTTTTCCTGTTGTATTTAGATGCCCCCTACAGGGATCGAACCTGTGACCCACGGATTAAGAGTCCGCTGCTCTGCCAGCTGAGCTAAGGAGGCAAAGAAAAAAGCTGTATTGGTGCCGAAACTTCACGGTTTGTATTGAACCCGCGCAATTAAGCAGGTGGGCAACTCGCTCTAACTGAAGCTGTTTCCGTGTGAGACGGCCTACATGCTGTTAGAAGACTTTTGTTTCCCTAATAATACAAAAAATAGTCGGTCAACACTTAAGTGTGAAGTCGTACACCACAGCGTTTCTATGTTTATATGATACCACTTTTTCAAAAAAAATCAAGAGGTAAGTGCAATTTTTTGAAAAGGATTTCAGATTTTTCGCAAACGGTCGATAGCTTCCTTTCTTTGAGTCAAAGCTCGCTCATATTTACCAGTATCTTCTGCTTGGAAATAGTGATGATTGCGAATTTTTTCTGGCAGATAGTCTTGCTTGACCCAATTTCCAGGATAGTTGTGTGGATAGAGATAGTCTTGGGCATTTCCAAGTTCCTTGCTTCCGCTGTAATGACCATCACGCAAGTGTCGTGGAATGGGCAAATGACCTGATGTTTTGAGGTCAGCAAGTGCCTTATCCATAGCTATATAGGCTGAGTTGGATTTTGGAGAAAGGGCCAAATCAATCACGACATTGGCGATGAGGATGCGGGCTTCTGGGAAACCAATCTTTTGTGCAGCATCTAGAGCAGTTACGGTATGAATCTGCGCTTCAGGATTGGCCAAACCGATATCTTCATAGGCTATAACGGTCAAACGACGAGCAAGACTAGGCAGATCCCCAGCCTCAATCAAGCGGGCAGCGTAGTGGAGACTGGCATCCACATCCGAGCCGCGGATGGATTTTTGCAGGGCTGAGAGGACATCGTAGTGCCCATCTCCATCCTTGTCCATAGTAATATAGCTCCGCTGGAGGCTATTTTCCATAATATCAAGCGTGATATGGCGGATACCCTTGTCATTCTCAGGGGTAGAGAGAACAGCCAAATCTAGTGAATTAAAGGCAGAACGCAGGTCTCCATTTGTAGAGGTCGCGATGAAATCCAGTGCATCCTCATCTAGCTCAACTGGGAAATCAAAGCCACGTTCAGGGTCAGTTAGAGCGATTTGAATCGCCTCTTTAACATCTTGATTGGCCAAGGGTTCTAACTCAAAAATCTGAACACGACTACGAATGGCTGGAGTGACAGAAAAGAAAGGATTTTCAGTCGTAGCGCCAATCATGACAACCAGACCACTTTCCAAGAGTGGCAGAAGAAAGTCTTGCTTTGTTTTATCCAGACGATGAATCTCGTCTAGTAACAGGACTAATCCTCCTGAGAATTTAGCTTCTTCAGCGATCTCTTGGAGACGTTTTTTGCTATCAACAGTGGCATTGAAGGTCCGAAAGGCATATTTGGTCGTTCCAGCGATGGCAGAGGCAATACTGGTTTTGCCGATTCCTGGAGGTCCGTAGAGAATCATGGAGGACAGACGATTGGCTTCCACCATACGACGGATAATTTTTCCAGGTCCGACCAGATGCTCCTGACCGATGACCTGGTCGATGGTTTTTGGGCGCATGCGAAGCGCGAGGTTGTCTGGCATAGCAGTCCTTTCTAACATGGATTTTCTGATGTATATGTGGTAAGATGGTAGTATCTATTTTAGCATAATTCCGAGTAATCGGGGCGATTTAAGAGTCGCATAGAAAGAGGACAAAATGGCAACATACGGATTTTTAGATGTTTTAGAGGAAGAATTGGACAAGAACTTTCCATTTGACTATGAGATTAGCTGGGACAAGCGCAATCATGCAGTTGAAGTGAGTTTTTTATTGGAAGCACAAAATGCTGCGGGAGTAGAGATGCTGGACGAGGACGGAGAGGTCTCATCAGACGACATTCTCTTCGAGGAAGCAGTCCTTTTCTACAATCCTGCCAAGTCAACAGTCAATGAGGAAGACTATTTGACAGCTATCCCTTACCTACCTAAAAAAGGTTTTTCTCGTGAGTTTTTAGCTTATTTTGCTCTATTCCTCAAAGACACTGCAGAGGTTGGGCTAGATGCACTCATGGACTTTTTGGAAGACCCAGAAGCAGAAGAATTTGTCATGGAATGGAACCAAGAAGTCTTTGAAGAAGGAAAAGTTGGCTTGGAGGAAGGGGAGTTTTATCCTTATCCGAGGTATTAGAAACTAGTGAGGAAGTATATGAAGAAAATAGTCTTGTCTTGTATTTCCGGTCTGTCCTTTGTTTTTTTGATGCTAGGATTTGCTTTTGGGACAATTGCCTTTAAAGAGTTAGATTTTTCGTTTGTCTTTGTTCCAGGTTACCTATTTTCTTTCTTCAGCATCTATCTGATCTTTATCCTTCATGAGCTGGGGCATGCAGTCTGCGGTTACCTGACAGGCTATCGACTGGTGGCTTTTGGATTAGGGAATTTTCTTTTGACCAAAAAGTTAGGCAAGTTTTCTCTTAGCCGAACAGCTGTTCTGAAAAATGTTGGCGCTCAGTATATTGGATTGAAAGAAGATGAAAGCGACCAAAGAATCATCCTGATGCTTGCAGGCGGCTTGATAGTTCATCTTAACTTGATTTTATTGGCGATATTGTATGGATTTTTGACAAGAAGCTGGTATTTTGCGGCTACTTGGATTTGTCTAAATGTATCTTTTCTTCTCATCAATGCTAAGCCAGTTGGGATTACCGATGGAGCGAAAATCTGGGAATTGCTACAACACCCTGAAAATACCAAATACGCCTACTCGGTGTTGAGGCATTCTGCCCAGACCTTGCTAGCTCCTCAAGAATATGATTTGAAAGACTTTATCATTCCTGTTGCTGAGGATGCGAGAGGGAGTTTTGCAGAAAGTGTTCAGACTCTTCAGGGCTTGGTATTCCTATTGGATGATAATATAGAACTTGCTAAGCGACAGTTTCAGTCTTTGCTAGAGAAAACAGATAATCCAATGTCTAAAACGATTTCTCAATTATACCTTCTTCACATTGCCTTGCTAGAAGGAGATCATGAAAAAGCGGAGGAGTATGCAAGTAATCGAGGAGTTAAATCCTTTTTGTCTCTAAAAATGGCAGACATGCAGATCATTCAAGCCTGGTATCAATTTAAGGCAAGGAAAGACATGGCTCAAACTCGCAAGGCTATAAAGATTGCTAGACAGAAAATGAATACTAGTCGCATGTTGCGAGATGAGAAACGTTATTATGAAAACTGGTTAGCAGAATTGGAGAAAGAATTAGCTGAAGGAGTCTGATATGGAAATAGAACTTACTGATTTTACAGGTTGCAAAATTGCCCTCTTTTGTGAGGATAAGCTCTTAACCATCTTACGTGATGACAAGCCCAGCATTCCTTGGCCCAATATGTGGGAATTGCCAGGTGGCGGACGAGAGGGTGATGAAAGTCCTTTTGAGTGCGCGGCGCGTGAAGTTTATGAAGAACTAGGCATTCATCTGACTGAGGATTGTCTGCTTTGGAGTAAGGTGTATCCAAGTATGCTTTTTGAGGGGAAGGAATCCGTCTTTCTAGTTGGAAAATTGGCTCAGGAACAGTTTGACAAGATTGTCTTTGGTGATGAAGGGCAAGGTTACAAGTTGATGAGCATTGAGGAATTTCTTGGCTCAGATAAGGTTGTACCCCAGTTGCAGGATAGAGTGAGGGATTATATGGAGAGTAACTATGATTAGACTAGAACGAGCAGGAGCAGAGGATTTAGAAACCGTAATTGCAATTCAAAGGGCTAGCTTTAAGGCTGTCTATGAGAAATATCAAGATGAGTATGATCCCTATCTAGAGGATCGTGAACGAATCAAGTGGAAATTGGTTGAGCGTCCCAATAGCTATTACTACTTTGTGAAAGAAAAGGACGAAAATATCGGATTTTTACGAGTTCAGACCAATGAGGAATTGACGGAGGCTTGGTTGGGAACGGCAGCGATTTTGCCCCAGTATCAAGGAAAAGGTTATGGTTCTGAGGGATTGAGATTGCTGGAAAAGGAATTTCCAACGATTAAACAGTGGGATTTGTGTACGGTATTACAGGATGCGGGCATGGTCGCTTTTTATGAGAAAAATGGCTACCGTCAAACCCATATCGAGCCTGGAAAAGAAGGTATGGATATGGTTTACATGAATAAAATGATTGATAAATAGAAAGGATGGTTCGGTTACATTTCTAAACTGAACCCGCCCTAAACACTGTGCCAAAAAGATAAACTTATCTTAGACACAAGCGTCTTCAGAGAGTTTCCTATTTTGGCTTTGTGTTTTACGGGCTTGGTATTTTAATGATGGAAACATGGCAAGAGTTAAAAGTTACAGTCAAGCGTGAGGGAGAGGAGCTGGTTTCCAATCTCTTGATCGAGTTAGGTGCCCAAGGGGTAGCAATTGAAGATAGCATGGACTATGTTGGAAATGAGGACCGTTTCGGTGAAATTTTCCCTCAGGTAGAGCAACAGGAAGAAATCGTGGTCACAGCATACTATCCGGAAACGGTTGATGTAGCAGCAGTTGAAGCAGACTTACAGGCTCGCTTAGCAGAATTGACAGACTTTATGGATCTGGGAGAGGTCAAGATGGGGACGACTGCCTTGGCTGAGGAAGACTGGGCAGACAACTGGAAGAAATATTACGAGCCAGCTCGCATTACTCATGACTTGACCATCGTACCGTCCTGGACGGACTATAAGGTGACTGCAGGAGAAAAGATTATCAAGCTAGATCCTGGTATGGCCTTCGGGACAGGAACCCATCCGACGACCAAGATGAGTCTCTTTGCCTTGGAGCAGGTCCTTCGTGGCGGAGAGACAGTAATCGATGTGGGAACTGGTTCAGGTGTCCTTTCTATCGCTAGCTCACTACTAGGAGCTAAGGAAATTTTCGCATATGATCTTGATGATGTGGCGGTTCGTGTGGCTCAGGAAAATATTGAGCTCAATCCAGGCATGGAAAATATCCATGTAGCGCCAGGTGATTTGCTCAAGGGTGTGGAAGTTGAGGCAGACGTCATCGTGGCTAATATCTTAGCGGATATTCTCATTCATCTGACGGATGATGCTTATCGCTTGGTCAAGGATGAAGGCTACCTGATCATGAGTGGCATTATCAAGGACAAGTGGGACATGGTGCGAGAGTCAGCTGAGTCGGCTGGATTTTTCCTCGAAACTCACATGATTCAAGGGGAATGGAATGCTTGTGTCTTTAAGAAAACCAAGGATATTTCAGGTGTGATTGGAGGCTAGCATGCAGCAGTATTTTGTCAAGGGTAATGCTACCTCGCCAGTCACCATTGAGGACAAGGAAACCAGCAAGCATATGTTTCAGGTTATGCGCTTGAAAGAAGGTGATGAGATTACTTTGGTCTTTGATGATGGAATTAAGCGCTTGGCACGCGTGTTGGATGTGGAAACTCGTCAGTTTGAGTTGGTCGAAGAATTAGCTGACAATGTGGAACTACCTGTCCAAGTGACCATCGCATCCGGCTTTCCCAAGGGAGATAAGCTGGAATTCATCACTCAAAAAGTGACCGAACTGGGTGCTAGCCAAATCTGGGCCTTTCCTGCTGATTGGTCGGTCGCCAAGTGGGATGGCAAGAAATTGGGCAAAAAGGTTGAAAAACTAGAAAAAATCGCCCTTGGAGCAGCCGAGCAAAGCAAACGAAATCTGGTGCCGAGTGTCAAACTTTTTGAGAAAAAAGCAGATTTTCTAGCCCAGCTGGACCAGTTTGACTCAATTGTGGTGGCTTATGAAGAATCAGCAAAAGAGGGAGAAGCCGCTGCGCTTCTGCAAGCAGTCACTGGTCTTGAAAAAGGAGCCAAATTGCTCTTTATCTTTGGTCCAGAAGGCGGTCTTTCACCTGCAGAAATTGAGAGTTTTGAAGCCAAAGGAGCCGTCTTGGCAGGACTTGGTCCTCGCATTTTACGAGCAGAAACAGCCCCACTTTATGCCTTATCAGCCATTAGTGTATTATTAGAACTAGAGAAATAAGAGGAAGAAAATGGAACAAAAACACCGTTCAGAATTTCCTGAAAAGGAACTTTGGGATTTAACCGCCCTTTACCAAGACCGTGAGGATTTCTTGCGAGCAATCGAAAAGACTCGCGAAGATATTAACCAATTTAGCCGTGATTACAAGGGAAATCTTCATACTTTTGAAGATTTCGAGAAGGCCTTTGCGGAATTGGAACAAATCTACATTCAGATGAGTCATATTGGTAATTACGCCTTTATGCCTCAGACGACAGACTATAGCAATGAAGATTTTGCCAACATTGCCCAAGCTGGGATGGAATTTGAAACAGATGCCAGTGTAGCCTTGACCTTCTTTGACGATGCCTTGGTGGAAGCTGAAGAGGAAGTTTTGGATCGTTTGGGTGAATTACCACATTTAACAGCTGCCATTCGTCAGGCAAAAATCAAAAAAGCCCACTATCTTGGGGCAGATGTAGAAAAGGCCTTGACCAATCTGGGCGAAGTTTTCTACAGTCCACAGGATATTTACACCAAGATGCGTGCTGGGGATTTTGAAATGGCTGACTTTGAAGCTCATGGCAAGACCTACAAAAACAGCTTTGTAACTTATGAGAATTTCTACCAAAACCACGAGGACGCGGAGGTTCGTGAAAAATCCTTCCGTTCCTTCTCAGAAGGACTCCGTAAGCACCAGAATACAGCAGCTGCAGCCTATCTAGCTCAAGTCAAGTCTGAAAAACTCTTGGCAGATATGAAAGGCTATGCCTCAGTTTTTGACTATCTTCTAGCTGAGCAGGAAGTAGACCGTGACATGTTTGATCGTCAGATTGACCTCATTATGCAGGAATTTGCGCCAGTCGCTCAGAGATACCTCAAGCATGTTGCCAAGGTCAATGGTCTTGAAAAGATGACCTTCGCAGACTGGAAATTGGACTTGGATAGCGCCCTTAATCCTGAAGTGAGCATTGATGATGCCTACGATTTGGTCATGAAGTCAGTCGCACCATTGGGTCAAGAATACACCCAAGAAATTGCCCGCTACCAAGAAGAGCGCTGGGTGGACTTCGCTGCTAATAGTGGCAAGGATTCTGGTGGTTATGCGGCGGATCCATATCGCGTGCACCCTTATGTCCTCATGAGCTGGACAGGCCGTTTGAGCGATGTCTATACCTTGATTCATGAGATCGGGCATTCTGGTCAATTCATCTTTTCAGATAATCACCAAAGTTACTTCAATGCCCATATGTCGACCTACTATGTTGAAGCGCCATCAACCTTCAATGAATTGCTTTTAAGTGATTATTTGGAACATCAGTCTGACGACCCTCGTCAAAAACGCTTTGCTCTTGCCCACCGCTTGACAGACACCTACTTCCATAATTTCATCACCCATCTCTTGGAAGCAGCCTTCCAGCGCAAGGTTTATACATTGATTGAAGAAGGAGAAACCTTCGGAGCAAGCAAACTTAACAGCATTATGAAGGAAGTCTTGACGGACTTCTGGGGAGATGCCATTGAAATTGATGACGATGCGGCTTTGACTTGGATGCGCCAGGCCCACTACTACATGGGCTTGTATAGTTACACTTACTCGGCCGGACTTGTCATCTCGACTGCGGGTTACCTTCATTTGAAACATTCTGAGAATGGAGCTGAAGACTGGCTCAATCTCCTCAAATCAGGTGGTAGCAAAACACCGCTTGAATCAGCCATGATTATCGGAGCCGATATCTCAACGGACAAACCACTCCGTGATACCATCCAATTCTTGTCTGATACAGTTGACCAGATTATCACGTACAGTGCTGAGTTGGGGGAGTAAGGGAATAGAGAGGTCGTTCTAGAATGATGCTAATGGGACTTTTGCTTTATTTGTAGTGATTGTCAAGAAAATTGTTGAGGGTCGTAATTGCAAAGCAGAATTAATAACGGAATCGGTATTACTAATCATCCTTTTTATTTTCTATATGATTGAATTTAGTTAAGAAATTGATGAGGAACTATGTACTACAATTTATAGTTAAGTTGTTTTATGTAATTATAGATGCAAGGTATAGATTTATAAACAATTTCTAAGAATATCGTAATTCTTTAAAAATATAGAAATATATGATAAAATATAAAATGTAAACGCTTAAAAAGAAAGGTTGGATTAATGAAAAAGGAACAAGTATTGCTTGGTTTGGGCCTGGCAACAGCAATGGCAACTGGTTTTACTAATCACGTAAAAGCAGATGAATTAATAAACGAGAAATCTAGCAAAGTTAATGCTACTCAAGTTGAAACAAAAAAGGCAGAAGTGACGGAATCGGACGTTAAAAATGCAGAAGTCAAACTAAACAAAGCAATTGATGAAGAAAAAAATGCTCAGAAGATTGTTGATAAAACGCAACAAGAGTATGCATCTGCTGTAACAAATAAGAACAAAGCAGATGACGCTTTAAAACAAGCTCAAGAATTTGCTGAACAAGCTACTACTGAAAAAATTAAAAATGCTGAAAAGGATCTTGTTGCTAAACAGACAACACTTCGGAAGTCAGAAGAAAGATTGTCAGAAGTAAAACAAGGTGAGAAACAAGCTCAGACAAGTGTCGAGAACCAACAAACAGTTGTTAATAAGGCAAAAACTCAGGTTGATCAAAGAGCAGCAGACGTAAAAAAGGCACAAGACAAAGTAAGGGTAGCAGAGAAAGCTTTTGATTGGAATACACTACGCGAGCTTCAACAAGCAACTGAGAAATTAGATGTGAAGGTGAAAGCTGACCAAGCTAAAGTGAGTTCTTTAACTAGTGAGTTCTCAAAAGCTCAACAAGAAAGAAAAGCACTTGTGGAAAGAGGAAATAAGAACCGTTCTACTCTTGAAAAAAATTTAAAATCAGCTGGGAATGAGTTTTTAACAGTTACGGTCCCTCACGAGATTCAATCAAATTCTGTTAGCGAGAGTGATTCCAAGACTCCTCCACTTGAGGAAAAAACTTTCGTAGGAAGTGATGGGAAGACATACTATGTTGCTGCAAATGAAGATGTGAATTTTAGCGGAGAAAGAACAGAAACTATCGTTGTTTCATCTAAAGATTATGTCAGCGATCCTCATGTGGTTGATTATAAAAAGGTTTCTGAAGAAGTTCGTAAATACTTAATTGAATTGCGTAGAATCAATGGTATTGATATTCCAGTGCCAGCTGTGACTGACAAGGCTTTGAGATATGGAAAAGCAAGAGCGGATGAAATGGTGGCAAATAATAAATTGTCACATGATACAAAATTGAAAAATCAAGATTTTGGTTTTAAGGATGCGACTGAAAATGCAACAGCTGGTTCGGTTCCAGAAAAGAGCCTGTTAAGTGAAAAAGAACTTGCTTATAAAGCGGTCTTATCTTACTTTAATGATTATAGAAATGCCTCGTTATATGGCTCATCAGATCCAAAAGAAGCACATAGACGTAACTATGGTCATAGAATTCCATTGCTAGCAGCTTCTGGGACAGGGATGGCTGTCGGAGCATCCTCTAGCGAAAAAACAAGCTATGGTAATTATGGAGTATTAACATTTATTAGTGAGAATAAAGATGTTTATGGAATACTTCCTTCTGGAGCTAAAGGGTATAGTAGTTATTTTTTAGCAACAGCAGAAAATAAAGATAGTAATCCAGATTATAGCGAATTTTACTTTAATGGGAAACGAGTAAAATTCTTACCTAAAATAATCTTCCGTTATGTTTGGAATGAAATCACACATCCTAAAAATCCAGCCTATACTAAAGCGAAAGAAGCTTTAGATAATTTTAATCGAAAACAAAGAAATGAAGAGACTGTGGCAAATGAAAAACTATCGTCTCTAAACAATAACCTTACCATTGCTAAAACGACTTTAGATAAAGATAAAAAAGAACTAGACAAATCTAAAAAACGTCTTGTGGATTTGACAAAACAAAATGAAGCTAAGCTAAACGTTTTGAAATCAGCACAAGCAGAATTGAGTAAACAACAAACTTTGCTGAGTGCTGCTAAAACTGAGTTTTTGAAACAAGAGATTGAACTAAATCGATTGAAAGTAGTCAAAAACGATAAGATAAAATTCGTTAAGACTGCTGAACAATCACTTAAAAATGCTAAAAAAGAGTTGGATACAGCACATCAATATGTTACAAATCTCAAAAATGCTCCAAAAAAACTCGATGAAGCTAAAAAAAGTTTGATTATCGCTAAACAGAAGTTTGAGGAATCAAAAAAAGCACTTGAAAATGCAAATGCTAAATTAAAAAATGCAAAAGTTAAAAAGGAAACTGCTAAGAAAGAATACATCAAAGTATCTGAAGCCTATAAGTTAAAAGTAAGACTTGCTTCAAAAGGAAGTTGGATTCAATCTTCTGGTCGTTGGTGGTACAGACACAACAATGGTTCCTATACATCTAATGGATGGGAGCTAATCAATGGGAAATGGTACCATTTTGATCGCTCGGGTTGGATGCAGACTGGATGGATTCAATCAGGTAATTCGTGGTATTATCTCAGTGGTTCAGGGGATATGCAAACAGGATGGGTCAAATCAAGTGGCTCATGGTACTATTTGAATAGCTCAGGCTCTATGCAAACAGGATGGTTCACTGTTTCAGGGAAATGGTATTATGCATATGGTTCAGGTGCCTTAGCAGTCAATACAACTACACCTGATGGATATCATGTCAATTACAATGGGGAATGGATTAAATAGAGAGTTCTATGCTATTTAAAAAGATTAATACAAACTCTCATTTTATTCAGTATAGTATAACCATCAAATATAGAGATTTACAACTAATTGTAATACATTAAAAATATACAAAATTTGAAAACAATATTGCAACGTGTATGAACTTTCCAATCAAATTTCTTGAAACCCTTTCCTCCTTCTGATAGACTAATACATAGTTTGAAAAAAGGAGACTTATCATGAAAAAATTTGTTGCTGAATTAATCGGTACATTTATGCTTGTGTTCATCGGAACAGGAGCTGTTGTTTTTGGAAATGGTGTTGAAGGTCTTGGACACCTTGGGATTGCTTTTGCCTTTGGTTTGGCAATTGTGGTTGCAGCTTTCTCAATTGGAACTGTTTCAGGTGCTCACTTGAACCCAGCGGTTTCGATCGCTATGTTTGTAAACAAACGTTTGTCATCTTCAGAACTTGTAAACTACATCCTTGGACAAGTAGTTGGAGCTTTCCTTGCGTCAGCTGCGGTATTCTTCCTCTTGTCTAACTCAGGCATGTCAACTGCTAGTCTTGGTGAAAATGCCTTGGCAAACGGTGTCACTGTCTTTGGCGGTTTCTTGTTTGAAGTCATCGCAACTTTCTTGTTTGTCTTGGTTATCATGACTGTAACATCAGCAAGCAAAGGAAATGGCGCGATTGCTGGTTTGGTAATCGGTTTGTCCTTGATGGCTATGATCCTTGTAGGATTGAACATCACTGGCCTTTCAGTAAACCCAGCTCGTAGTTTGGCTCCAGCTGTCTTGGTTGGTGGCGCAGCTCTTGAACAAGTTTGGATTTTCATCCTTGCTCCAATCGTTGGTGGTGTTCTTGCAGCTCTTGTTGCGAAAAACTGCCTTGGAACAGAAGAATAAGAAACGAAAAAAGAGTCCTGTTCTCAGTTTGAGGAACAGGGCTTTTTCTATGCAAATAAAAAATCACTCCCTTTTGGAATGGGAGTGATTCGTGATTAGCTTAATTCAGCAACGATAGCCTTGATTTGTTCTGCTGTGTGAACACCTGCAACCTGTTTCACAACTTGGCCATCTTTCTTGAAGAGAAGGGTTGGGATAGACATGATTCCAAATGCACGAGCTGTGTTTGGATTTTCATCAACGTCCATTTTAACGATTTTCAAGACATCTTCTGAAAGTTCTTCAGACAATTTGTCCAAGATTGGACCTTGCATACGACATGGACCACACCAAGTTGCCCAGAAGTCTACCAAGACCAAACCGTCTTTTGTTTCTTTTTCAAATGTTGCATCTGTAATTGCTTTTGCCATTGTATTTCTCCTTTTTAATTATATTGGCTTAAATCTTGTTTCATGAGATAGAAGAAGACATCTCCATAAGTCCCATGGTAGTCCAAATCATGACCATTGTAAGTTAATTTTTGGACAGTGTAGTAATCCGCAACGCCGATAAGGCAGGCGTGTTGAGAACGTTCAAAGTCTTGGTAAGACTCGAAAGTCATGGTTCTCTCTTGTTTGCTGGCGTCTAGATAAGTAATTTCGATCATATAAAACTCCTTTGTTGTTCGATCTTGACTTTATTGTACTCCTTGAAAAGAGGAATGTCAAGAAAAATGATTGCGCACGCAACTTTTTTAAAAAATCTGATTAAGAAATGAAGTCAAGACTCGTTTCCAGTCTTTCCTCGACAGCCTTTTGCAGGTAAGCTAGAATTGTCTGTCCCTCGTCAGTCAGGCAGATAAAACTAGCCCGTCTATCCTGATCGCAACACCGGCGACTAAGCAAACCGCAGTTTTTTTCTTCTAGTCGGGCCACCATCCGAGAAACAGCGCTCGGGCTCAGATGAAGTTTATCTGGCAGGTCAATCTGGCGTAGAGATTTTTCTTGGGCCAAGTCCAGATAGTAGAGCAGGTAAAACTCTTTCAAGGTCAGACTTTGGTCACTCTGCTGGGCAATGGTCTCTTCTAAGAGACCTTCGATTTCTTTCTGACGCCGATTGAAGTCAAACCATTTTTCCAAATAGGTCATTGCTTTCTCCTTTCTTTTAAAAGTAAAAATCACAAAGTCATTACTGATTATCTTTGTAACACAAGATGATTGCGCATGCAATGATTATACTACTTTTAACTAATCCTTGCAAGAGAGAAGAATTTCAATATTTCCTTGAAATTTTCTGAAAAAAGAGTAAACTGGTATGCAAGAAGTCTATTTCGTGGAGTTTAGGATGAAATTATATGTTCAATTAATGATTCTCTTTGTGATTTCTCTAATCGGTGAGGGAATCTCCAGTTTCTTTCATCTGCCCATCCCAGGCAGTATTATCGGCTTGATTATTCTCTTTCTAGCCCTACAGTTCAAGTGGCTGAGAACCAGACATGTCAATATGGTCGGGAATTTCTTGCTGGCCAATATGACCATTCTCTTTTTGCCACCAGCAGTGGGAATCATGGAAAAGTTTGATGTGATTGCCCCTTACCTCTTGCCTATCGTTTTGATTGTCTTTTTTGCAGCTGTTATCAATATTATCCTTATAGCCCTAGTGGTTCAGTTCATCAAACGACGGTTTGAGGGAGATTATGAGAAAGGAGACGCCAAATGAGTGAATTTGTTTCCAATCCCCTATTTGGAATTGCATTATCTATCCTAGCTTATCTAGTAGGGATGTTGATTTACAGACGTTTTCCCCATCCTTTGACAACGCCCTTGCTTTTGTCAGCTGTTTTTATCATTATTTTTCTCAAGGTGACTGGTATTTCTTACCAAGACTACTATCAAGGTGGGGTTTATCTGAACAACTTGATAGTCCCATCGACCGTGGCTCTAGGGATTCCGCTTTACAAGAGTTTTCACCTGATGAAGCACCATGCACGGAGTATTCTCTTTGGTAGTCTGTTAGCAGTAGTTGTCAATACTTGCTTTACTGCCATAGTAGCGAAAATATTTGGTATGGACTTTTTCCTAGCCATTTCTCTCTTTCCCAAGTCAGTGACAACCGCCATGGCAGTGGGGATCACAGAAAAATTGCAAGGCTTGACGACTGTGACCTTGGTCGTCGTAGTGGCGACTGGGATTTTGACCAGTGTTATCGGACCAACCCTTTTGAAGTGGTTGAAAATTGATGATCCAGTTGCGGTGGGACTTTCCCTTGGTGGGACAGGTCATGCTGTCGGAACGGGAACGGCCCTTCGCTACGGTTCTGTAGCAGGAGCCATGGGTGGCTTGGCTATAGGCGTCACTGGTATTCTCTACGTCTTTGTCAGTCCCATCGTAGCCAGTTTAATGTTGAGTTAAAGAAAAACCCAGCTTTCTAGCTGGGCATTTTTTATTGCAAGTTAATCTTGTTTTTCAAGATATAGTAGGTGCCGAGATAGTAGATAGCCGATAAGAAGAGATCGCGTAAGATTTCTGTACCAGCCATCACGTAAAAGTCATTGTCAACTCTTAAGAAGAAAGTGATATAACCAATAACGATGGAAATGACGATATAGGCTAGAATTCCCATGGCTGTTCGATACTCGTTAAAGAGTTGCCCGATAGAAATGGAGAGGTAAATGGATAAAATCCATGCGATTGAACCGACAAACAGTGATAGGGCATACAGCCAGCCGTAGCTGAGATAAGGGGAAATGAAGTTATAGAGGGCAGTGAAGTCTTTTTCTATTGGTGTTAAGAAGAAGATAATCAATATACTCAAGATAAAGACGATATAGCTTAAGATGGACCAGACAAGACCACCTAAAAGTTTTGCGGTGATGATTTGGTGTTCAGAGACAGGCAAAGTCAAGGTCAAGTAACCTTGGCGGTCATAAACACTCCCCTTAAATCTTCGGATGATTAAAAAGATTGTTGCAATCCAAAGAGTGACACTGAGTCCTCCGAAGACTAAAATTAAAAAGAAAATGAGATAGCCTGTATTATCAGGGTTGTAACTAGGGCTAAGACTGCTAATAAAAATTCCAATCAAAACTGAAATTGCAAGTACAGCACCGTAGAGTGCAAGATACCATTTATTGATATTTTTAAATTCATAGCGAACTAAATTCCAAAACATAATAATCTCCTTTAACTAAGCCTTGAACTCTTGACGGAAGAGCTGGTCAATGGATTCACCTGACTCGTAACGAATATCATCAACATTTCCTTGTCGGGCGACTTTTCCGTCTTTGAGGAAGATAATCTCATCCAAGATTGGCTCAATATCTGAAATCAAGTGGGTTGAAATCAGCACCGTAGAGGTTGGTGAGTAGTTGTTGATGATGGTATTGAGGATATAATCACGGGCAGCTGGATCCACTCCACCGATCGGTTCATCGAGGACATAAAGACGAGCTTCGCGGCTCATAACCAGGATGAGTTGAACTTTTTCCTTGTTCCCTTTTGATAGTTTCTTGAGGCGGTTGTTCTCATCAATGCCAAGATCAGCTAACAGGTGTTGGGCTCTTTCGAGATTGAAATCTTGATAGAAGGTTTTAAAATAGGTTAGAGCATCCTTAACCTTCATCTCTTCATTGAGATAAGTTGTGTCAGGCAGATAAGAGACAATCGCCTTGGTGGCTGGACTTGGATCCTGTCCGTTAATGAGGACACGTCCTTTATCGGGCTGAAGGAGGCCATTGATCAGTTTGATTAAGGTTGTTTTCCCGGATCCGTTTGGTCCAAGGAGTCCGACAATCTTTCCGGCTGAGATCTCTAGTGAGATATTGTCAAGTGCCGCAGTTGCTCCATAAGATTTTGATACATTCTCAAGTGCTAGTAGTGTCATAGTCTTAAACTCCTTTGATATAATCACTTAATACATTTGGCAGTTCTTCTTTTTGGTAGCCAAATTGGAGCATGCAAGAGACGAAGTGTTGCAGTTGCTCCTCGGAAAGTTGTTTGCGGGACTGAACGATGAGGTCCAAATCCTCGGTGACAAAACGACCAGTTGTTCGCTTGCTGTATACAAATCCTTCACGTTCAAGGTCAGATAAGGCGCGCTGGATGGTATTGGGATTGACCCCAGCCTCGCTCGCCAAATCTCTCACGGTAGGGAGCTGTTGGTTGGGTTCCAGTTCATGGGAAACAATCTGTAGTTTGATTTTTTCCATAATCTGTAAATAAATCGGTTTTGTATTATCAAATGACCAGGACATCATAGTCTCCTTTCTTTGTCTTTCTTGTTCTAATCAAATAATACAATAAAACAAAAAACTTGTCAAGTAAAAATAAGAATTGTTTTGGGAATTGCTCAAAAAATGGTATAATGAAAAGAAAACGACAAGGAGGGAAATGCATGCGTTGTCCAAAATGTGGGGCTACAAAGTCAAGTGTTGTTGATAGTCGACAAGCCGAAGAAGGAAATACCATCCGCCGAAGACGTGAGTGCGATGAGTGTCAGCATCGTTTTACAACCTATGAACGAGTAGAAGAAAGAACATTGGTTGTCGTCAAAAAAGACGGTACGCGAGAGCAGTTTTCGAGAGATAAAATCTTTAATGGGATTATTCGCTCAGCCCAGAAACGTCCTGTTTCGAGTGATGAAATCGGCATGGTGGTCAATCGCATCGAACAAAAACTCCGTAGTCGCAGTGAGAATGAGATCCAAAGTGAATACATTGGTTCTTTAGTCATGGAAGAATTGGCAGATCTGGATGAGATTACCTATGTTCGTTTTGCCAGTGTTTACCGTAGCTTTAAGGATGTGAGTGAGTTGGAGAGTCTGCTCCAGCAAATCACCCAATCCTCTAAAAAGAAAAAGGAAAAATAAATGAAGCCAAATGACCGTTTTTCTTTTCTAAAGAATAATCGGGTGTCGCAAGATACCTCTTCTCTGGTGCAGTGCTACCTCCCGATTATCGGTCAGGAGGCACTGAGCCTCTATCTATACGCCATTACCTTTTGGGATGGTGGGCAAAAGGAACATCTCTTTTCCCATATTCTCAACCACTTAAACTTTGGCATGCCGACCTTGCTCCAATCCTTTAAAATCTTATCTGCTTTGGATTTGTTGACCCTTTATCAGAAGGGGGAGAACTATGAGTTACAGCTTCATTCTCCCCTCTCCAGTCAGGATTTTCTAAGTCATTCTGTCTATAGTAGACTCTTGGAGAAAAAGATAGGGGATACAGCTGTTTCTGCTATGAAGCAGGCTCCAAGTGAGGGAGAAGCACTCTCTGTTTCTTTGAGCCAAGTATTTCCAAATCTGACCGAAGAAGTGACTCCAAGCGAGTCTAAAAGCAAGATGAAAAATGATTTTGATTTGGAACATTTTCAGCGCCTGATGGCTCGAGATGGTTTGCGTTTTGAAAATGAGCAGGCGGATGTTTTGGAATTGTTTGCCATCGCAGATGAAAAAAAATGGACTTGGTTTGAAACTTATCAATTAGCCAAGGCGACAGCGGTGGCTCAGGTTATTTCAGTCAAACGCATGCGTGAAAAGATAGCACAAAAACCAGCGACTTCTGATTTTAGTCCCAAAGAAATGACCATTATCAGGGAAGCCAAAAATAAAACACCCCTGCAATTTTTAGCCGAAATTAAGCAAACACGTAAGGGGAACATCACCCAAAGTGAAAGAGAACTCCTTCATCAGATGGCGTCTTTAGGTTTGTTGGATGAAGTCATCAATATCGTCTTGCTTCTAACCTTTAACAAGGTTGATTCGGCAAATATCAATGAGAAATATGCCATGAAGGTCGCAAATGACTATGCTTACCACAAAATTCGGACAGCAGAAGAGGCTGTGCTTCGGATTCGAGAGCGTCAGCAAAAAGGCCAGGAAGACCAGAAATCGAAAACTAGCTCGACTAAGACAAATGTTCCCAAGTGGAGCAATCCAGAATATAAAAATCAAACCAGTGAGGAGACTCGTCTGGAACTAGAACGTAAAAAACAAGAAATGTTAGCCCGATTAGAAGAAGGAGGAGACTAGATGGAAAGTGTTGGCGACGTTATCAAGCGTCAGACAAGTCGTTTTCAGTATCAGGACCTAGTCCAGCAGATTATGAAAGACCCAGATGTAGCGGCTTTTATCCAGAAAGAATCCCTCAGCCCAGAGGAGTTGAATCGTAGCATCTCCAAGTTTAACCAATATATCACAGAACGGGACAAGTTTCTTCGTGGGGATGCTGACTATATAGCGCGTGGCTACAAGCCTATCTTGGTCATGAATCACGGCTATGCAGATGTATCTTATGAAGAAACACCAGAACTAATCGCGGCTGAAAAAGAGGCGGCCATCAAGAATCGTCTCAAGTTGATTAATCTACCAGCAAGTCTCAAAAAAGCGAAGTTGGCTCAGATTGAGCTAGATGATCTAGGTCGTTTGCCGATTTTTGAGAGACTCTATGCCTTTGTTGATCTTTACCCAAACATCCGAAAAGGCCTCTATCTATACGGAGATTTTGGTGTCGGTAAGAGTTTCATGATGGCGGCCCTAGCCCATGACCTATCTGAAAAACGTGGTGCTTCAACAACCATTCTCCACTATCCAAGTTTTGTCATTGATGTGAAAAATGCCATCGGTGAAGGATCTGTCAAGACCTTGGTGGATGACATCAAGTTAGCAGAAGTCTTGGTCTTGGATGATATTGGTGCAGAACAATCCACCCCTTGGGTGCGTGATGAGATTCTCCAAGTTATTCTCCAGTACCGCATGCAGGAAGATTTGCCGACCTTCTTTACTTCCAACTTTAATTTCCAAGATTTGGAAAAACATTTTGCCAAAGGAAAGAATGGAAATGATGAGACTTGGGAAGCTAGACGGGTCATGGAACGAATCCGTTATTTAGCAGAGGAAACGAGACTAGAAGGAGAAAACCGCCGATGACAGAAACCATTAAACTGATGAAAGCTCATACTTCAGTTCGTCGCTTTAAGGAGCAAGAAATTCCTCAGGCAGACTTGGACGAGATTTTGACTGCTGGACAAATGGCGTCATCTTGGAAAAATTTCCAATCCTACTCTGTGATTCTTGTACGCAACCAAGAGAAGAAAGATGCTCTTTATGAATTGGTTCCGCAGGAAGCCATTCGCCAGTCAGCTGCTTTCCTACTTTTTGTCGGTGACTTGAACCGAGCTGAAAAGGGAGCAAGCCTTCATACGGACACTTTCCAACCCCAAGGAGTGGAAGCTCTCCTTATCACGTCTGTAGACGCTGCGCTTGCTGGGCAAAACACCTTGCTTGCGGCTGAGAGTCTGGGATATGGTGGTGTGATTATCGGCTTGGTCCGTTACAAGTCGGAAGAAGTGGCAGAGCTTTTTAACTTGCCTGACTATACCTACCCTGTTTTTGGGATTGCACTCGGTGTGCCAAATCAACAACATGATGTCAAACCAAGACTGCCTTTGAAGCAAGTGGTATTTGAAGAAGAATACCAAAAACAGCCAGTTGAAGCGATTTTGGACTATGACAAAGTTCAGGCGGACTATGCTGGTGCGCGTGCGACGACCTCTTGGAGTCAACGTTTGGCAGAGCAGTTTGGTCAAGCCGAACCTAGTTCAACTCGGAAGAATCTAGAACAGAAAAAGTTATTGTAGAAAGTGAGAAAACATGGCCTTACCAACTATTGCCATTGTGGGACGTCCCAATGTTGGGAAATCGACCCTATTTAATCGGATCGCTGGTGAGCGGATCTCTATCGTAGAAGATGTCGAGGGTGTGACACGTGACCGTATCTATGCAACGGGTGAGTGGCTCAATCGTTCCTTTAGTATGATTGATACTGGAGGGATTGACGACGTCGATGCTCCCTTCATGGAGCAAATCAAACACCAGGCAGAAATTGCCATGGAAGAAGCAGATGTCATCGTCTTTGTCGTTTCTGGTAAAGAAGGGATTACAGATGCGGACGAGTACGTAGCTCGCAAACTCTATAAAACCCATAAGCCTGTTATCCTAGCAGTTAACAAGGTTGACAATCCTGAGATGCGAAATGATATCTTTGATTTCTATGCGCTAGGATTGGGCGAACCGCTGCCAATTTCATCTGTGCACGGTATCGGTACGGGTGATGTGCTGGATGCCATTGTGGAAAATCTACCACACGAAGTTGAAGAAGAAAATCCAGATGTCATTAAATTTAGCTTGATTGGCCGTCCTAACGTTGGAAAATCAAGTTTGATCAACGCTATTTTGGGAGAAGACCGTGTGATTGCTAGTCCAGTAGCTGGAACAACGCGTGATGCCATTGATACCCATTTTACAGATGCTGATGGTCAAGAGTTTATCATGATTGATACAGCTGGTATGCGTAAGTCTGGTAAAGTTTATGAAAATACGGAGAAATATTCTGTCATGCGTGCCATGCGTGCCATTGACCGTTCTGACGTGGTCTTGATGGTCCTCAATGCCGAAGAAGGTATTCGTGAGTACGACAAGCGTATCGCTGGATTTGCCCACGAAGCTGGTAAAGGAATGATCATCGTGGTCAACAAATGGGATACTCTTGAGAAAGACAACCATACCATGAAGAACTGGGAAGAAGACATCCGTGAGCAGTTCCAATACCTGCCTTACGCACCGATTGTCTTTGTTTCAGCTCTGACCAAGCAACGTCTCCACAAACTACCTGAGATGATCAAGCAAATCAGCGAAAGTCAAAACACACGTATCCCATCAGCTGTCTTGAACGATGTTATCATGGATGCCATTGCTATCAATCCAACACCAACAGACAAAGGAAAACGCCTGAAAATCTTCTACGCGACTCAAGTGGCAACCAAGCCACCAACCTTTGTCATCTTTGTCAACGAAGAAGAACTCATGCATTTCTCTTACCTGCGTTTCTTGGAAAATCAAATCCGCAAGGCCTTTGTCTTTGAAGGAACCCCGATTCATTTGATCGCAAGAAAACGCAAGTAAGCCTTGCTTATTTTTCAATAAGAATAACTGAAAAGAAGACTAGTCTGTCTTCTTTTTTTCTATAAAGTAGGTGAAAAACTTCTGTCAAATCGAAGGAAAAATCTGTCATCAAAATTCAATCATTTTCCTAGCTTTTGTAACCTATTTGTAATGAAATTGCACTTTTTTTGTAAAAATCAAAATGCTATAATTCCTTAAATCAATTTTCCTTTATCAGGGAGGTTATTATGAAAAGAAGCAGATTATTTAAACATAGTTTGTTGGTTCGTTTACTTGGATTGCTGATGGTTTTTCTCTTCTTGTCAGCATTCACAGCACCTGAAAAACCTGAGTACGGGATCTATGACCCGGATCACTATCTAACGGATGAGACTATAAGTCAGATTCGGGAATTGAATAATGTCAATAGTAAAAAATCAGAAAAAATCCAGATGGGTGTTTACGTTGTGAAAAGCTTAAATGGAGAAACAATCGAGACTGTCGCCAATGAAACAGCTAGAGCTTGGAAGATTGGCTACTCGGGAGACAATCATGGTGTCTTGATTGTGGTAGCAGTCCAAGATAGAAAATCACGGATTGAAACCAGTAATAATGTGGCCAGTAAAATCACAGACTATCAGACTCACAGGTTCTTGGCAACAGCACGCCCTTACTTTAAAAATGGTGACAATAACAAGGGTGTTCTCTCAATAGTCAATAATCTCAACTACATGTTCTATAGTGGATCGAGTACAACTGCTTCAAGTTCTAAAAGTAGTTACGACTATACTACCAACTCTAGTCGCTTAAGGGAACTTGAAAGGTATGCTGGTGAGAGCAGTTCTTCGAGACGGCATCGAAAAAGCAGTTCGAGTGACGGAGTTATCGGATTTGGAATTCTCATTTACTTAATCGTGATGATTATCGGATTTATATCTGGAGGTCGTGGTGGCGGTTCACATGGCGATGATTCTGGCGGAGGCTGGTGGGGCGGTGACTCATCAGATTCGGGCTCCTCTTGGTCTGACTCAGGCTCGGATTCATCTGGAGGCTGGGACGGCGGTGGCTTTGATGGTGGCGGTTCGTCTGATGACTGGTGAGTGATTGTATATTGCTCAAACCAATTTCTCCATGCAGTAAGGTGACTCCTTTGCAACAGTTGACTCCTTCATTAAAAATAAAAACAAAGTTTGGGAAATTGATTTAAAATCTGAGTATTTTCTCAGAAATGTTGATAAAAGAAAGTGTTAAGGTTTTGATATGAAACAAAATAAAGTAATTCTCTCAATAGTGGCGATTATCTTTGGACTACTAGTTCTGGGAAGTTGTTCCGCAGTGACGACCTATAACGGTCTGGTTGGTGAACAGACTAAAGTGGAGCAGGCTCAGGCCGATGTCTCGACAGCCCTCCAACGTCGTTCGGACTTGATTGGTAACTTGGTGGAGTCCGTTAAAGGACAAATGAATCATGAAACTGAAGTCTTTACCAAGATTGCGGATGCTAGAGCTAAAATTGGCAGTAGCTCAGTGACATCGGAAGAAAACCAAAAGGCTCAGGGAGAATTGAGCTCCGCTATTTCCCGTTTGATTTCCTTGACGGAGAATTATCCAGAACTCAAGAGTAATCAAAATGTTGAGCAACTAATGGTGGAACTTTCAGGAAGTGAAAATCGTATCTTTGTAGCACGTAAGGACTATAACAAGGTCGCAGCCGATTACAATCAAAAACTGAGAAGTTTTCCAACAGTGCTCTTTGCGAATATGATGAACTTTAAAGAAGCGGAAACCTTCAAAGAAACAGAAGAAGCCAAGACAGTTCCTAAGGTCGATTTTGGAACATCTTCATCTAGTCAATAAAGTGAATCAGTCTATGAATAAAGGGATTTCTCAAGCATGACTAGTGATTTCAAACTCAAACCTGGAAAGCCTTTTCCAGGTTTTTTTGGTATAATAAAATAAAATGAAATCTTGGAGAAAGCTATGCTAGAAAGACTTTTTCAACTTTTGGTCTTGTCACCTTACTTTTATTTTTTTCATTGGATTGAGAAGGCGGATAAAGATAGTAAATATTTCGTGTTTTTCTATTACTTTTACTGGATATATCTCCCTTTGTGGGCTTTGTTCAGTATCGCTTTTACAATTTTTTCTTTGTTAATTTTCAATTTTGTCTTGAAAAATCCCATGGATCTAACAATGTGGGGGATATGGATTCTTTTAGTCTTTTTATCTCTCGTGAATGACTGGAAAGTCTATGTCTGCCTGAAGAGAATGTTCAAGCTGAGACAGATCAATAACAGAGACTCATCACAGAATAGCTAATTTTTAGAGGAGGTTTAAGATGTCAAAGGTAAGGCAGTTTATGTATAGCTATTACAAAATCTATATCCTTACGATTTGCCTTCTCTGGTTCCTCATGTTTTTTCTTCCTTGGGGTTGGCAAATAGGAGGAGTTTCAATTTATTATTTCGTTATGAAAAAAATCTTCATGGTCTTTGGTGTTTTAGCCATTCTATACTCCATACTGATTAAAAAAATCAGTCTCTTTATCTTTGGAGTGCTATTTTGCATGGCCTTCTGGATCAATCTCTTTTTGTACTTTGGCTTATTGCCAGCATTTTTGGGAAATTAAACCTTAAAAAATTTAGGACTAGACTAGCTTCTAGTCCTTTTTATGTTTTTGACAAAATAGTTTGAGAAGTGAAAATGATTTTGTTGACGGGCTATCTGTATGATATAATAAGTTCCGTAAACAGAAGATTAAGGGATTTAAAAATGGCTAAAAAAGTAAAAGATTATTATGACTTGGCTTATGCTAGGGATTTGAGTCGACGGTTGCAAGAAGCGTCCCCTGCCTTTGATGGACAAAAGTTTAGGCTGTTGTTAGAAAAAGACTTGGAAAATTTGGAGTTTAGCCAGCGTCAAGAACTCTTGGCTAAAAGTATCAAAGAATGTCTCCCCCTATCTTATCAGGACTCTCTCAAGGTTTTTGAGAAAATTTTAGGTCCTGAGTTAGAGGGTGGTTTAGGCATGTTTTCAGAAGGGTATTGGCTTTGGCCAATCGGCAAATATGTAGAACTATATGGAGACAAGGAATTTGAATTGAGCGCGGCCTTTAGTAAGGAACTCACCAAGCGGTTTACGGGAGAATTTTCCATGAGGCCCATACTGGCTCGCTATCCTAAGGCTACAATGGCTTTGCTGTTAGAATGGAGTCAGGATGAAAATTTGCGCGTTCGTAGACTTGCCAGCGAGTGCATGCGTATCCGTCTGCCTTGGGCTAAGAGACAAACCGTGGTGTTAGATTATCTTGAGGATTTCACCACTATTCTGACCAATCTAAAGGATGATAGAGACAAGTCTATTCAAAAAAGTGTAGCCAATAATTTAAATGATTTATACAAGGAAGACCCTGATAAGTTTGAAAGGATTCTTCAAACTTGGCAAAAGGAGGAGCTAAGTCCAAGTTGTGCTTGGATCATCAAGCATGCATCTCGAACAAAAAACAAAAAAATAGCAACAGAAGATTGATGCAAAAAAAAGCTGAATTTTGACTGGTCTTTTCCGTTGTAAATTAAGGATTCTTTCTTGAAAAATAATAGTAAATATGCTAAAATGAAAAGAACATTCTAAAATATTCAGAATTAAAAGTAAGGAAAATCATGGCTAATATTTTAAAAACGATTATTGAAAATGATAAAGGAGAACTTCGCCGTCTAGAAAAGATGGCAGATAAGGTTCTTAATTATGAGAGTCAGATGGCTGCGATGTCAGACGAAGAGCTAAAAGCAAAAACTGACGAATTTAAAGAACGATACAACAAGGGTGAATCACTTGATTCATTGCTATATGAGGCTTTTGCGGTAGTACGTGAAGCAGCAAAACGTGTCCTCGGGCTTTTCCCTTATAAGGTTCAGGTCATGGGTGGGATTGTTCTTCACCATGGTGACGTTCCAGAGATGCGTACGGGTGAAGGGAAGACCTTGACAGCGACCATGCCAGTATACCTCAATGCCCTTGCAGGTAAAGGGGTTCACGTAGTTACAGTCAATGAATACCTAACAGAACGTGACGCGACTGAGATGGGTGAGCTTTACTCATGGCTCGGTCTGTCAGTAGGGATCAACTTGGCAGCTAAATCTCCAATGGAGAAAAAAGAGGCTTACCTTTGCGATATTACCTACTCAACAAACTCAGAGATTGGTTTCGACTACCTTCGTGACAACATGGTCGTTCGTGCAGAAAACATGGTGCAACGTCCACTCAATTATGCCTTGGTCGATGAGGTTGACTCAATTTTGATCGACGAAGCCCGTACTCCTTTGATCGTTTCAGGTGCCAACGCAGTTGAAACAAGCCAACTCTACCATATGGCGGATCACTTCGTGAAATCCTTGGACAAGGACGACTATATCATTGACGTGCAGTCTAAGACAATCGGTTTGTCAGACTCTGGTATTGACAAGGCTGAAAGCTACTTCAAACTAGAAAATCTCTACGACATTGAAAATGTAGCTCTTACTCACTTTATTGACAATGCTCTTCGTGCCAACTATATCATGATTCTCGATATCGACTATGTGGTTAGTGAAGAGCAGGAAATCCTAATCGTCGACCAATTTACAGGTCGTACCATGGAAGGTCGCCGTTACTCTGATGGTTTGCACCAAGCGATTGAAGCAAAAGAAGGTGTGCCAATCCAAGACGAGACCAAGACTTCAGCTTCTATTACCTACCAAAACCTCTTCCGTATGTATAAGAAATTGGCAGGGATGACAGGTACTGGTAAAACAGAAGAAGAAGAATTCCGTGAAATCTATAACATTCGTGTTATCCCAATCCCTACTAACCGTCCAATCCAACGTATTGACCACTCAGACCTTCTCTATGCAAGTATCGATGCCAAATTCAAGGCTGTTATTGAGGATGTGAAGGCGCGTTACCAAAAAGGTCAACCTGTCTTGGTTGGTACTGTTGCCGTTGAAACCAGTGATTATATTTCTAAGAAATTGGTAGCAGCAGGCGTTCCTCACGAAGTCTTGAATGCGAAAAACCACTATAGAGAAGCTCAAATTATCATGAACGCTGGTCAACGTGGTGCGGTTACTATTGCAACCAACATGGCCGGTCGTGGTACCGACATTAAGCTTGGTGAAGGGGTTCGTGAACTTGGTGGACTCTGTGTCATTGGTACAGAGCGCCACGAAAGTCGCCGTATTGATAACCAGCTTCGTGGACGTTCAGGACGTCAAGGAGATCCAGGTGAGTCACAATTCTACTTGTCTCTTGAAGATGATTTGATGAAACGTTTCGGTTCAGAACGTTTGAAAGGTGTCTTTGAACGTCTCAATATGTCTGACGAAGCCATCGAATCTCGCATGTTAACGCGTCAGGTTGAAGCAGCTCAAAAACGTGTCGAAGGAAACAACTACGACACTCGTAAACAAGTCCTTCAATACGATGACGTTATGCGAGAACAACGTGAGATTATCTATGCGCAACGTTATGATGTCATTACTGCAGATCGTGACTTGGCACCTGAAATCCATGCTATGATCCGTCGTACCATTGGCCGTATCGTGGATGCACATGCTCGTTCGAAACAAGATGAAAAACTCGAAGCAATCTTGAACTTTGCTAAGTATAACTTGCTTCCAGAAGATTCCATTTCACTTTCAGACCTAGAAGGTTTGTCAGACCAAGCTATCAAGGATGAACTTTACCAACGTGCCTTGAAAGTCTATGACAGCCAAGTTGCTAAGCTTCGTGACGAAGATGCAGTGAAAGAATTCCAAAAAGTCTTGATTCTACGTGTTGTAGACAACAAGTGGACTGACCATATCGATGCCCTTGATCAGTTGCGAAACGCTGTTGGCCTTCGTGGTTATGCACAAAACAACCCTGTTGTAGAATACCAAGCAGAAGGTTTCCGCATGTTTAACGACATGATTGGTTCAATCGAATTCGATGTGACCCGCTTGATGATGAAAGCACAAATCCATGAACAAGAACGTCCGCAAGTTGAACACAATATCAGTACAACTGCGACTCGTAATATCGCAGCTCAGCAGGCAAATCTTCCAGAAGATTTGGACTTGAGCCAAATCGGGCGAAATGACCAATGTCCATGTGGATCTGGTAAGAAATTCAAGAACTGTCATGGTAAGAGACAATAATATGAGATAAGATACAGGCGGATACCTGGTGAAAATCATTTTTTACTTGGTGTCCGTTTGCTTTATAAGGAGATGAATCATGGTATTTACAGCTAAAAGCCCCAAAATTAATATTGAAGAAGTTCGTGCCTTGTCAAAACTAGATGATTTGGCTTATGAGAAAAAATACCAGCGTGATCAAGAACTAGAAGCCATCATCCGTGGAGAAGACCAGCGTATTCTCTTGGTGATTGGACCATGTTCATCTGATAATGAGGATGCAGTCCTTGAGTATGCCAAGCGCTTGTCTGCCTTGCAAGAAGAAGTCAAAGATCGTATCTTTATGGTCATGCGGGTCTATACAGCCAAACCTCGTACCAATGGAGATGGCTATAAGGGCTTGATTCACCAGCCAAACGCGACAGAAGCCCCTAGTTTGATCAATGGAATCAAGGCTGTTCGCCAACTGCACTATCGTGTGATTACCGAGACGGGTATGACAACTGCTGATGAGATGCTCTACCCAGAAAACCTTCCTTTGGTGGATGATTTGATTTCTTATATGGCTGTTGGGGCTCGTTCTGTAGAGGATCAACAACACCGTTTTGTAGCGAGTGGAGCAGGGTTTTCGACAGGTTTTAAAAATCCAACATCTGGAAATCTCAATGTTATGTTTAACGGGATTTATGCGGCGCAAAATAAGCAGAGTTTTCTCTTCCTCGGCAAAGAGGTGGAGACGACTGGAAACCCTTTGTCTCATGCCATTCTTCGCGGTGCCTTGAATGAATACGGGAAAAATATTCCTAACTACTACTATGACAATTTGATGGATACCATTGCCCAGTATGAAAAGATGGGCTTGGAAAATCCCTTTATCATCATTGATACCAATCATGACAATTCGGGCAAGCAGTACATGGATCAAATCCGTATCGTTCGCCAGACCTTGATCAACCGTGACTGGAATGAGAAAATCAAGAAATACGTTCGTGGTTTTATGATTGAGTCCTATCTGGAAGATGGACGTCAAAATGAGCCAGAAGTTTTTGGCAAGTCTATCACGGACCCTTGTCTAGGCTGGGACAATACGGAAGCACTTGTTCGCGAAATCTACCAAACGCTAGGAGAATAAGATGGCATTTATCGAAAAAGGTCAAGAAATAGATATTGAAGCAATCAAGGCTGCAACTCAGCTGTCACCTGAAGTCTTGCGTTATAAGGAAGCACGAGATCGAGAGTTGGCAGCAATCATTTCGGGTGAGGACGACCGAATCCTTTTGGTGATGGGACCTTGCTCTTCTGACAACGAAGAGGCTGTTTTGGAATATGCCCGCCGTTTAGCTGACTTGCAGAAAAAAGTTGCGGATAAAATCTTTATCGTCATGCGAGTCTATACAGCTAAACCTCGTACCAATGGAGATGGCTATAAGGGTTTGATTCATCAGCCAAATGCTAGCGAGGCTCCTAGTCTCATCAATGGTTTGCAAGCTGTTCGTCAGCTCCACTACCGTGTGATTACCGAAACGGGCTTGACGACTGCTGATGAGATGCTTTATCCGTCAAATCTCATTTTGGTCGATGATCTGGTCAGCTACCATGCTGTAGGAGCTCGCTCAGTAGAAGACCAGGAACATCGCTTTGTGGCCTCTGGGATTGATGCTCCAGTTGGGATGAAAAATCCGACATCAGGCAACCTCGGGGTTATGTTTAATGCTATCTATGCAGCTCAAAACAAGCAGACCTTCCTTTACCATGGCCAAGAAGTGGAGACTTCAGGAAATCCCTTGGCCCACGTGATCCTTCGTGGCGCCATGAATGAATACGGAAAAAATGAACCCAACTTCTACTATGAGACCCTCTTAAACGCTATCAACCGTTATGAGACCATGGGACTTGAAAATCCCTTTATCATCATCGATACCAATCATGACAATTCAGGCAAGCAGTACATGGAACAAATCCGCATTGTTCGTCAAGCCTTGCTGAATCGTGATTGGAATGAAAAGATTAAAAAGACGGTTCGAGGCTTTATGATTGAATCTTACCTAGCAGATGGTCGCCAAAACCAACCAGAGGTCTTTGGTTGCTCTATTACTGACCCTTGTCTAGGTTGGGAAAATACTGTGGCCTTGGTAGACGAAATTTATACTACCTTAACAAAATAAGTGAAAAGGATGGAGTTGGGGGAATCTCAACTCCTTTTGATGAAAATGATAGTTGGACATGGAATTGACATCGAAGAATTGGCTTCGATAGAACGCGCAGTTACACGACGTGAGGGCTTTGCCAAGCGCGTGCTAACTGCTAAAGAAATGGAGCGCTTTACCAGTCTCAAAGACCGCAGACAAATCGAATATTTGGCAGGTCGTTGGTCGGCTAAGGAAGCCTTTTCTAAGGCTCTGGGAACGGGTATTGGCAAATTGACCTTTCAGGATTTGGAAGTCTTGAACAACGAAAAAGGGGCTCCCTATTTTAGTCAGGCACCATTTTCAGGCAGGATTTGGCTATCGATCAGCCACACAGATCAGTTTGTGACAGCCAGTGTCATTTTGGAGGAAAATCATGAAAGCTAGTCCACATAGACCGACCAAGGCTCTGATTCGTCTGGGAGCTATTCGAAAAAATATCCAACAGATGGGGAAGCATATCCCTAAAGGGACGCTCAAGTGGGCAGTGGTCAAGGCCAATGCCTATGGACATGGTGCTGTAGCTGTTGCGACAGCTATCCAAGACGATGTCGACGGCTTTTGCGTTTCCAATATTGATGAAGCTATTGAACTTCGTCAGGCTGGAATTAGCAAGAAAATCCTTATCTTAGGAGTTTCTGAAATAGAAGCTATTGACCTAGCTAAAGATTACGACATCACTTTGACGGTGGCTGGACTGGAGTGGATTCGAGCATTGCTTGCCACTGGGGCTGATTTATCTGGCTTATCGGTTCACCTCAAGATTGACTCAGGAATGGGACGAATTGGTTTTCGAGAAGCTAGTGAAGCTGAAGAGGCTCAAGACTTGCTCAAGCAAGAGGGTGTGTGTGTTGAGGGGATCTTTACCCATTTTGCGACGGCAGATGAAGCATCAGATACCTACTTTAATAAGCAGTTAAAACGGTTTAAAACTATTTTGACAAGCATGAAGGAGGTACCAGAGCTGGTACATGCCAGCAATTCTGCCACGACTCTTTGGCATGCAGAGACTATTTTCAATGCAGTCCGTATGGGAGATGCCATGTATGGCCTGAATCCTAGTGGAGAGGTCTTGGACTTGCCCTATGATTTGACACCAGCCTTGAGTTTGGAGTCTGCCCTTGTTCATGTCAAGACAGTGCCAGCTGGAGCTTGCATGGGCTATGGGGCAACTTATCAGGCGGATAGTGAGCAAGTCATTGCGACGGTACCAATCGGCTATGCGGATGGCTGGACACGAGACATGCAGAACTTCTCCGTCTTGGTGGATGGGCAAGCTTGCCCAATCGTCGGCAGGGTTTCGATGGACCAAATCACGATTCGCTTGCCTAAGGTTTACCCGCTAGGAACCAAGGTAATCTTGATCGGCTCTGACGGAGATAAGGAAATCACAGCTACTCAGGTAGCAGTCTACCGTGGCAGCATTAACTATGAGGTGGTTTGTCTTCTCAGCGATCGCATTCCTAGAGAATATTATTAAAACAAAGAAAGGAGTGGAGCATGAATCTACATCAACCCTTGCATGTCTTGCCTGGTGTGGGGCCAAAGTCAGCAGAGAAATATGCCAAACTAGGAATTGAAAACTTGCAAGACCTCTTGCTCTACTTTCCTTTCCGTTATGAAGATTTCAAGACCAAGCAAGTATTGGAACTAGAAGACGGGGAGAAGGCAGTTCTATCTGGTCAAGTCGTGACTCCTGCCAGTGTCCAGTATTATGGTTTTAAGCGTAATCGTCTACGCTTTAGTCTCAAACAGGGAGAAGTCGTTTTTGCGGTGAACTTCTTTAACCAGCCTTATCTAGCAGATAAGATAGAATTGGGAGCAACGCTTGCCGTTTTTGGCAAATGGGATCGTGCTAAGGCCAGTCTGACTGGGATGAAGGTTCTGGCTCAGGTTGAAGATGACCTCCAGCCTGTCTATCGTCTGGCCCAAGGAATCAGTCAGGCAGGACTGGTCAAGGTTATCAAGACAGCCTTTGATCAAGGGTTGGACCTCTTGATAGAGGAAAATCTTCCCCAGTCTTTGCTGGACAAATACAAACTCATGTCCCGTTGCCAGGCTGTTCGTGCCATGCATTTTCCTAAGGATTTGGCAGAATACAAGCAGGCCCTTCGTCGTATCAAGTTTGAGGAGCTTTTTTACTTCCAAATGCAGTTGCAGACGCTCAAGTCTGAAAATAGAGTTCAGGGAAGCGGTCTGGTTCTGAATTGGTCTAAGGAAAAGGTGACAGCTACTAAAGAAAGTCTTCCTTTTGCCCTGACTCAAGCTCAGGAAAAGAGTCTGCAGGAGATTTTGGCCGACATGAAGTCCGACCACCACATGAATCGTCTCCTGCAAGGGGATGTAGGAAGTGGAAAAACGGTAGTCGCTGGCTTGGCCATGTTTGCGGCAGTGACGGCTGGGAACCAAGCGGCTCTCATGGTACCGACCGAAATCCTTGCTGAGCAACACTTTGAAAGTCTACAGAGTCTCTTTCCAGACTTGAAACTCGCTCTCTTGACAGGATCCTTGAAAGCTGCAGAAAAAAGAGAAGTCTTGGAGACCATTGCCAAGGGTGAGGCTGATTTGATTATCGGAACCCATGCTCTGATTCAGGATGGGGTGCAGTATGCTCGTCTTGGCTTGATTATCATTGATGAACAGCACCGATTTGGTGTGGGACAAAGGCGTGTTCTGCGGGAAAAAGGGGACAATCCTGACGTTCTCATGATGACGGCGACGCCCATTCCACGGACGCTGGCTATCACAGCATTTGGCGATATGGATGTTTCCATTATCGACCAGATGCCAGCAGGACGGAAGCCTATTGTGACGCGTTGGATTAAGCATGAGCAGCTGCCTCAGGTCTTGACTTGGCTAGAGGGGGAAATCCAAAAAGGTTCGCAAGCCTATGTCATCTCTCCCCTGATCGAAGAATCTGAAGCTCTGGATCTGAAAAATGCCATTGCCTTATCAGAGGAGTTGACGGCTCATTTTGCAGGCAAGGCCGAAGTGGCTCTTTTACATGGTAAGATGAAGAGTGATGAAAAAGACCAGATTATGCAGGATTTCAAAGAGAGAAAAACAGATATTCTGGTTTCGACAACGGTTATCGAGGTTGGGGTCAATGTTCCCAATGCGACCGTCATGATTATCATGGATGCCGATCGCTTTGGTCTCAGCCAACTTCACCAGCTCAGAGGTCGTGTTGGTCGGGGGGATAAGCAGTCCTATGCGGTTCTCGTTGCCAATCCCAAGACCGAGTCTGGAAAAGACCGCATGCGCATCATGACAGAAACCAGCAATGGATTTGTCCTTGCAGAGGAAGATTTGAAAATGAGGGGTTCTGGTGAGATTTTTGGAACCAGACAGTCAGGTCTTCCAGAGTTCCAAGTGGCGGATATCATCGAAGATTTTCCGATTTTAGAAGAAGCCAGAAAGGTTGCCAGCTACATTAGTTCTATAGAAGGTTGGAAAGAGGATCCAGAATGGCGCATGATTGCTCTCCACCTAGAAAAGAGAGAACATCTGGATTAAGCCTTTTCTAAGAAATCTATAAGCTAGCTTTTAGGTTTGGGTCTTATGCTAGAGTCATCAAAAAGAAACGAGGACTCTCATATGACGATTAAAGTGACCAACCAAAAGAAATTTCAGACTTTCAAACTAGAGAAAGGAGCTAGCACCTATTGATACACAGAGAGCGGAAACGCTCTTTTTATTTTTATAAAATGGTCGGCTATAAATCAAACTTAGTCGAGTGATAAAAAGATATTAGTCTCCAAGCCTATTTACTCTTTGACTGAAGCTTGATATAATTGCCCCATCTGAGTAAGGAGGAGTGAAAAGAATGTTAGAAACCAGAACGATTGCTATCCAAGATAGGTATGGAGAACGATTTCAGCATTGTTGGGGATGTGGTCCCAAGAATGATTTAGGCTTACATTTAAAAACCTATCCAAGTATAGATGGAAAGAGTTGTATTAGTCGGATAAAGCTTGAAAATGCTTATACTGGTGGAGTTCCATCAAATGTCTTTGGAGGAATGATAGCCACTATTTTTGATTGCCATGGCACGGCCTCAGCAGCTTGGTTTGCCCATCATCAAAAAGGGTTGGAACTGACGGAATCTACTGTGATAGGACGTTTTATTACAGCTCGCTTGGAAATTGATTACCTTAGTCCTAGTCCAATTGAAGATGAAATTGTGGTCACTTCTACATTGGAGGAATTAGGGGAAAGAAAAGCAATTATTGCTATGGAGATGACAGTGGCTACTAAAGTCCGTGCCAAAGCCAAAATGGTAGCAGTTGCTGTAAAGGATCATATGTAAAACGGAAGATAAGATTTTAAAACTACTTTCAGACGATCGGTTTGAGGGAGGAGAATCTAAAATCACTTTCTGTTTATACTCAATGAAAATCAAAGAGCAAACTAGGAAGCTAGTCGCAGGCTGTACTTGAGTACGGCAAGGCGAAGCTGACGTAGTTTGAATTTGATTTTCGAAGAGTATTACCCTTCTTTCTTGCATTGCTTTCCCAGATATGCTACAGTTATGATAGCGATTACAAATCAAAAGGAGCATGCTATGAAAAATCCAGCTTTGCTAGAAGAAATCAAGACTTATAAAGGAAGGGATGAGGTTCCAGAAGACTTTGATGCTTTTTGGGATGAAGAGGTCAAAAAAGTTTCAGTCCTTCCTACCTACCAGCTGGAGGAAAGGGATTTTCATATTCCTCAAGTCAAGTGTTATGAGCTGACCTTTGAAGGAACCAATGAAGGCAAGGTCTATGCACGCGTCGTCCTTCCAAAGACTGAGGAGAAGGTTCCGCTAATCTTCCATTTCCATGGATACATGGGGCGTGGTTGGGATTGGACCGACATGCTAGCCTATACTGTGGCTGGTTACGGCGTTGTTTCTATGGACGTTCGAGGCCAGTCGGGCTATTCACAAGATGGCTTACGCTCTCCTTTGGGAAATACCGTTAAGGGCCATATCATCCGTGGTGCTGTTGAAGGTCGAGACCAGCTCTTTTATAAGGATGTCTATCTGGATATTTACCAGTTGATCGAAATTGTTGCTAGTCTGCCACAGGTAGATGAGGAAAGACTTTCTAGCTATGGTGCCTCACAAGGAGGAGCTTTAGCTCTGGTAGCAGCAGCGCTTAATCCTCGGATTCAGCGAACAGTTGCCATCTATCCCTTCTTGTCCGACTTTAGACGAGTGCTTGAGATTGGCAATACCAGTGAAGCCTATGACGAACTTTTCCGTTATTTCAAGTTTCACGATCCCTTCCATGAAACAGAGGATGAAATCATGGCAACTCTTGCCTATATCGATGTGAAGAATCTTGCCCATCGTATCAAAGGAGAGGTCAAGATGATTACGGGCTTTGATGACGATGTTTGCTATCCCATTACCCAGTTTGCGATTTACAACCGTCTGACTTGCGACAAGGCCCATCGTATCATGCCAGAGTATGCTCACGAAGCCATGAATGTTTTTGTCAATGACCAGGTTTATAACTGGCTCTGTGGAAGTGAGATTCCTTATTCTTATGTAAAAAAATAACTTTGAGAGGGCAGTAGCTCTCTTTTTCGTGTGAAAGGATGAGAAAGTACTTTCTGCAACAATAGAATAAAGTTAGATTTCTGAAAGTAAAATCTTTTCTATAGCAACATGGATATAAATTTAAGACTTGTTGTATAATAGAGTAAAAGTTAAGTAAGAAAGGAGAAGGAATTCTACTGTTTAAAACAGATGACAGTAGGGAGATGGAGGTAAGAATGAGAGAGCTCATTCATTTGTATTGCTTTTTTATTGTATAGTCATAAGGACTAAAAATTTTAGACAAAAAAGAAAGCGCTTTATTTTTATTAAAAATGGAAGGACGAACATGAATTACAAATCTTTACATCGGAACCAGCGATACGGAATTCGAAAATTTGCTGTTGGAGCAGCATCAGTAGTGATTGGTACAGTAGTATTTGGAGTAAATCCAGTCTTAGCTCAAGAGCAAGCCAATGCAGCAGGCGCTAGTACAGAAACAGTCGAATCTGGTCAAGGGCAAGGATTATCAGAGTTACCAAAAGAAGTGTCTTCTGGTAATCTTGAACATTTGGATAAGGACTTGGCTGGTAAATTGGCAGCAGCTCAGGACAACGGAGTTGAAGTGGACCAAGATAAGCTTAAATCACAACCAACAGAAGAGACTGAAGTCCCTGCGAATAAAACTGAAGACCCATCTGCAGAAGAAACAGAAGATGAAGGGGCAATTCCAAGAGATTATTATGCAAGAGAGCTCGAAAATGCAAATCCTGTCCTTGAAAAAGAAGATGTGGTAACGGATTCTACAAATGGGCAGAGAGTTGACCTTTCTGGAGAATTAGAAAAATTAAAGACACTCCAGAATGCTACAGTTCACATGGAGTTTAAGCCAGCCGCAAACGCCCCATCATTTTACAACTTATTTTCTTTATCAAGTGATAAAAAAGAAAATGAGTATTTTACGATGGCTGTTCTTAATAACACTGCCTTGATTGAAGGACGTGATGCGAACGGAAATCAGTTTTATGACAAATATACCGATGCTCCTCTGAAGATTAAACCAGGTCAATGGAACTCTGTGACCTTTACAGTTGAAAGACCAAGTGCAGAGCATCCAAATGGTAAGGTTAGACTCTACGTAAATGGTGTGCTTTCTCGCACTAGTTTGAAATCTGGTCGATTTATCAAGGATTTGCCAAATGTCAACCAAGCTCAAATTGGAGCAACTAAACGTGGAAACAAGACATTTTGGGCTTCAAATTTGCAAGTTCGTAATCTTACCGTTTATGATCGCACCTTGACACCAGAAGAAGTTAAAAAACGTAGCCAACTATTTGAGCGTTCTGAATTGGAGAGAAAGCTTCCTGAGGGTGCTAAAGTTACAGAAAAATATGATGTTTTTGAAGGTGGATCTAATCGCCAACCAAATAAAGATGGTATCAATAGTTATCGTATTCCAGCCCTTCTCAAAACAGACAAGGGAACTCTGATTGCTGGAACAGATGAGAGACGCTTGCACCATTCTGACTGGGGCGATATCGGAATGGTTATCCGTCGTAGTGATGACAATGGTAAGACATGGGGAGATAGAATCGTGGTTTCTAATCCTCGTGACAACGAAAATGCCAAGGATCCAAATGCACCATCTCCAGTGAATATCGATATGGCTCTGGTACAAGATCCAGAAACCAAGAGAATCTTTGCCATTTACGATATGTTCTTAGAAGGGAAAGCTGTTTTTGCTTTGCCAGGTCAAGCACCCAAAGCCTACGAGCAAATCGGAGATAAGGTTTATCAAATTTTGTATAAACAAGGGGAAACAGGACAGTACACTATTCGTGAAAATGGTGATGTTTATGATCCTCAAAATCAGAAGACAGACTACCGTGTTGTTGTAAATCCTAAGAAACCTGCTTATAGTGACAAGGGAGACCTATACAAGGGTGATGAATTAGTTGGCAATATTTACTTTGCTTATAGTGAAAAGAATATCTTTAGAGTAGCAAATACTAGCTATCTATGGATGTCATACAGTGATGATGATGGTAAAACTTGGTCTGCGCCTCAAGATATTACACACGGAATTCGCAAGGAATGGATGCATTTCTTAGGAACAGGACCTGGTACAGGTATTGCCTTGCGTACAGGCCCTCATAAAGGACGTCTTGTGATTCCGGTTTATACAACCAATAATGTATCACATCTAAGGGGTTCTCAGTCTTCACGTGTTATCTATTCGGATGATCATGGTAAAACATGGCATGCAGGAGCTGCAGTCAATGACAATCGTCCTGTCGGAAATCAAACTATCCACTCTTCCAATATGGATAATGCTGGTGCTCAAAACACAGAATCTACGGTTGTTCAATTGAATAACGGAGACCTCAAACTCTTTATGCGTGGATTGACAGGAGATCTTCAAGTTGCCACAAGTAAAGATGGTGGTGCAACGTGGGAGAAGGAAATCAAACGCTATCCTCAAGTTAAAGATGTCTATGTTCAAATGTCTGCTATTCATACCATGCATGAAGGTAAGGAGTATATTGTACTCAGCAATGCAGGGGGACCTGGACGTTACAATGGTTTGGTGCATTTAGCTCGTGTAGAAGAGAATGGTGAGTTGACATGGCTCAAACACAACCCCATCCAAAGTGGTAAATTTGCTTACAACTCCCTCCAAGACCTTGGAAAGGGAGAATATGGTTTGCTTTACGAAACAGCGGATAGCAACCAAAATGAATATACCTTATCTTATAAGAAATTTAACTGGGATTTCTTGAGCAAGGATATGATCGTTGCAAAAGAAGCTAGAGTGAAGCAAGCTATCGAAATGGGACAAGGAATTGTTGCCATGGAGTTTGATTCGGAAGTATTGGTGAATGAAGCGCCAACACTGAAATTGGCAAATGGCAAAACTGCTAACTTTGTTACCCAATATGATAGTAAAACTCTCTTGTTCTCAATTGATAAAGAGGATATTGGTCAGAAAATCACAGAGATCATTGATGGCCGTATTGAAAGCATCCATAATCTTGCCGTAACTGTAGCAGGCTCAAAAATTACCAACGGTGTTAATTCAGCTGAGCCAGCAGTTGAAGAAGTTCCGGAGTTCGCAGGTGGTGTCAATGCTGAGGAAGCAGCGGTTCATGAAGTTCCGGAGTATACAGGTCCAATGGCAACAGTGGGTGAAGAAGCAACTCCAACAGTAGATCAGCCTGAATTCACAGGAGGTGTAAATGCAGAAGAAGCTGCTGTGACAGAAAACCCAGAGTACACAGGTCCATTAGCAACAGTAGGCGAAGAAGCAGCTCCAACGGTTGAAAAACCTGAATTCACAGGAGGTGTAAATGCAGAAGAAGCTGCTGTGACAGAAAACTCAGAGTACACAGGTCCTTTGGCAACAGTAGGCGAAGAAGCAGCTCCAACGGTTGAAAAACCTGAATTTACAGGTGGGGTCAACGCTGTTGAAGCAGCAGTCCATGAACTGCCAGAGTTTAAAGGTGGCGTTAATGCGGTTCTAGCTGCATCTAACGAGCTTCCTGAATATAGAGGAGGCGCTAACTTTGTCTTAGCAGCTTCAAATGACCTACCAGAGTATGTAGGTGGCGTCAATGGCGCTGAGGCGGCAGTCCATGAACTTCCAGAGTTTAAGGGAGAAACCAAACCAGTCTTAGCGGCTGCAAATGACAAACTATCTCTAGGAAAAGATGTTACCTATCAAGCTCCAGCAGTTAAACAAACGGATCTACCAAATACTGGAAGCAAGGAAACAAGCTCACTGATTTCCCTTGGTCTTGCAGGTGTTCTTTTATCCTTGTTTGCATTTGGCAAGAAGAGAAAAGAATCGTAAGTAAAAGTATTTGAGTAATTCTCAGAAGAGATAGCAGGTTTTTCAGCCTGCTATCTTTCTTTATTACATTCAGGTTGATTCGAAATCATAAGAAGTCTGAAACTACTTTCAGGATAGTCTGTTCTATAAAATAGTTTTGAAACTGAAATCTATTCTATCACAATCTATTGAAAGCGCTTAACAAATGATATATAATAAGCCCATAAGAACAAGAAAGGGAGGAAAGAGGATGCCACAGATCAGCAAAGAAGCCTTGATTGAACAGATCAAAGATGGAATCATTGTCTCTTGCCAGGCACTTCCTCACGAACCGCTTTATACAGAAGCGGGAGGGGTTATCCCCTTGCTAGTCAAAGCGGCTGAGCAAGGTGGAGCAGTCGGTATCCGAGCAAACAGTGTTCGTGATATCAAGGAGATCAAGGAGGTTACGAAACTTCCGATTATCGGGATCATCAAACGTGACTATCCGCCACAGGAGCCATTCATTACAGCGACTATGAAAGAAGTTGATGAGTTGGCTGAACTAGACATTGAGGTTATTGCTCTGGATTGTACCAAACGTGAACGTTACGACGGTTTGGAAATTCAGGACTTCATCCGACAAGTCAAAGAAAAGTATCCACATCAACTTTTAATGGCTGATACCAGTACTTTTGAAGAAGGGCTAGCAGCAGTCGAAGCAGGGATTGATTTTGTTGGAACAACCCTATCAGGCTACACTTCATATAGTCCAAAAGTAGATGGTCCAGACTTTGAACTAATCAAAAAACTTTGTGAAGCAGGAGTGGATGTCATCGCTGAAGGGAAAATTCATACACCTGAACAAGCCAAACAAATCCTTGAATATGGGGTGCGAGGCATCGTTGTTGGTGGAGCGATTACTAGACCAAAAGAGATTACGGAGCGCTTTGTTGCCGGTCTTAAATAACACAATCTCAAAAAAGAGGAGAGTGGTTGATGCGTCGGAGAAAATGAAAACGTATACAAATATAAACTTGCTCATTATCCAATATGGATACGCTTATCAATTAGGAGAATACAAATGAAATTTAGAAAACTAGCTTGTACAGTACTTGCAGGTGCTGCGATTCTTGGCCTTGCTGCTTGTGGTAACTCTGGTGGAAGTAAAGATGCTGCAAATTCTGGTAGCGATAGCGGAAAAACAGAAATCACTTGGTGGGCATTCCCAGTCTTCACACAAGAAAAAACTGGTGACGGTGTTGGAACTTATGAAAAATCAATCATCGAAGCTTTTGAAAAAGCAAATCCAGATGTAAAAGTGAAATTGGAAACCATCGACTTTAAGTCAGGTCCAGAAAAGATTACAACAGCTATCGAAGCAGGAACAGCGCCAGACGTACTCTTTGACGCACCAGGACGTATCATCCAATACGGTAAAAATGGTAAATTGGCTGAGTTGAACGACCTCTTCACAGACGAATTCGTCAAAGATGTTAACAACGAAAACATCGTACAAGCAAGTAAGGCTGGAGACAAAGCTTACATGTATCCAATCAGTTCAGCACCATTCTATATGGCAATGAACAAGAAAATGTTGGAAGATGCTGGAGTTGCAAACCTTGTAAAAGAAGGTTGGACAACTGATGACTTTGAAAAAGTTTTGAAAGCGCTTAAAGATAAAGGCTACACTCCAGGTTCATTGTTCAGTTCTGGTCAAGGGGGAGACCAAGGAACACGTGCCTTCATTGCAAACCTTTATGGCGGCTCTGTAACAGATGAAAAAGTAACGAAATATACAACTGACGATCCTAAATTCGTCAAAGGTCTTGAAAAAGCTGCTAGCTGGATCAAAGACGGTTTGTTGAACAATGGTTCACAATTTGACGGTGGAGCAGACATCCAAAACTTTGCGAACGGTCAAACTTCATACACAATCCTTTGGGCACCAGCTCAAAACGGTATCCAAGCGAAACTCTTGGAAGCAAGTAAGGTAGATGTGGTAGAAGTACCATTCCCATCAGACTCAGGTAAACCATCTCTTGAATACCTTGTAAACGGATTTGCAGTATTTAACAACAAAGACGATAAGAAAATCGCAGCTGCTAAGAAATTCGTTCAATTCATCGCAGATGACAAAGAATGGGGTCCTAAAGACGTAGTTCGTACAGGTGCCTTCCCAGTTCGTACTTCATTTGGCAAACTTTATGAAGACAAACGTATGGAAACAATCAGTGGTTGGACTAAATACTACTCACCTTACTACAACACAATTGACGGTTTTGCTGAAATGAGAACACTTTGGTTCCCAATGTTGCAATCTGTATCTAATGGTGACGAAAAACCAGCGGATGCTTTGAAAACCTTCACTGAAAAAGCTAACGAAACAATCAAAAAAGCTACAAAACAATAAGCACTAAGTCAGATTGATTCCCCCTTTTCCCTGTGCACTAAAGTGTAAGAAAAGGGGGACTTTTGTTTGAAATGGTAGGAACTGTCACGAAATTAAAATGAAGTTCTTACATAAGCGAACCTTAAAAAATTTCATTTTGATTTTAAAACAGTTTAAGAAAATCAAAAAATATTCTATTTGAAAGAGAGGTGCCGACTGTGAAAGTCAATAAAATTCGCATGCGGGAAACAGTGATTTCCTATGCTTTCCTAGCACCAGTATTATTCTTCTTTGTGATCTTTGTCTTGGCTCCTATGATTATGGGATTCATTACAAGTTTCTTTAACTACTCCATGACGAAATTTGAGTTTGTAGGCTTGGACAACTACATTCGTATGTTTAAAGATCCTGTCTTTACCAAGTCTTTGATCAATACCGTTATCCTGGTTATTGGATCTGTTCCGATTGTAGTTCTCTTCTCGCTCTTTGTAGCATCTCAAACCTATCATCAAAATGCCATTGCCCGTTCTTTCTATCGTTTCGTCTTCTTCCTACCGGTTGTAACAGGTAGTGTTGCCGTAACGGTTGTATGGAAATGGATCTATGACCCACTATCAGGGATTCTAAACTTTGTTCTTAAGTCAAGTCATATCATCAGCCAAAACATTTCTTGGTTGGGTGATAAAAACTGGGCTTTGCTAGCGATTATGATCATCCTTTTGACAACATCTGTTGGTCAACCGATTATCCTTTATATCGCTGCTATGGGAAATATTGATAACTCACTAGTTGAAGCAGCGCGTGTTGATGGTGCGACTGAATTTCAAGTCTTCTGGAAGATCAAATGGCCTAGCCTTCTTCCAACAACACTTTACATCGCAATCATTACGACTATCAACTCATTCCAATGTTTTGCCTTGATTCAGCTCTTGACATCTGGTGGTCCAAACTACTCAACAAGTACCTTGATGTACTACCTTTACGAAAAAGCCTTCCAATTGACAGAATACGGCTATGCAAACACTATCGGTGTCTTCTTGGCAATTATGATTGCGATCGTAAGTTTTGTTCAATTTAAAGTACTTGGAAACGACGTAGAATACTAAAGAAAGGAGACAGCTATGCAATCTACACAAAAGAAACCCTTAACAGCTTTCACTGTTATTTCAACGATTATCTTGCTCTTGTTGACCGTGCTGTTCATCTTTCCATTCTACTGGATTTTGACAGGGGCCTTCAAATCACAGCCTGATACCATTATGATCCCACCACAATGGTTCCCTAAAGCTCCAACAATGGAAAACTTCCAACAACTCATGGTGCAAAACCCTGCCATGCAGTGGATGTGGAACTCTGTATTTATTTCATTGGTAACTATGTTCTTGGTTTGTGCAACCTCTTCCCTAGCAGGTTATGTACTAGCTAAAAAACGTTTCTATGGTCAGCGCATTCTCTTTGCAGTCTTTATCGCTGCCATGGCTCTTCCAAAACAAGTTGTCCTTGTACCATTGGTACGTATCGTCAACTTCATGGGAATTCACGATACTCTTTGGGCAGTTATCCTGCCTTTGATTGGATGGCCATTTGGGGTCTTCCTCATGAAACAGTTCAGTGAAAATATTCCAACAGAATTGCTTGAATCAGCTAAAATCGACGGTTGTGGTGAAATTCGTACTTTCTGGAGCGTAGCCTTCCCTATTGTGAAGCCAGGATTTGCAGCCCTTGCAATCTTTACCTTCATCAATACTTGGAACGACTACTTCATGCAGTTGGTTATGTTGACTTCACGTCAAAACTTGACCATCTCACTCGGGGTTGCGACCATGCAGGCCGAAATGGCAACCAACTATGGTTTGATCATGGCTGGTGCAGCTCTTGCAGCCGTACCAATCGTAACCGTCTTCCTTGTCTTCCAAAAATCCTTCACACAGGGGATTACTATGGGAGCTGTTAAAGGATAAGATCCTGCGAAAATCGAATTCAGACAATGTCAGCATCACCTCGCCATACTTAAGTATGACCTGCAGTTAGCTTCCTGGTTTGTTCTTCAATTTTTATTGAGTATAAAAGAATACAGAGTTATAAGTGTCTACAAAATGTTGGGTATTTGTATGCCATAGAGATTTTGTCAGACACTTATAAACTTAAGAATGAACTCTTTTCATGATACTAGTTAGAGTAGGTTCGTTTTATGGTAACTATTTCCCGCTATAGTGGTATCTAAGATAAGCATCTTACGCTTATCTTAGACGGAATTTTTGAGACTGACGATGAAAGAGCAAAGGGCTCAAAAATTAGGAATGAAATTCCGAAAGAATTTTCTTCCGTCCGCACTATTACAGGGAAATAGAAAAAGGAACATTCGAAACTGAAAAATAGGAACTATCAGAAACGAAGGAAATAGTATGATTTTTGACGATTTAAAAAATATCACCTTTTACAAAGGGATTCATCCCAATCTAGACAAGGCTATCGACTATCTCTATCAGCACCGTAAGGATTCTTTCGAACTCGGTAAGTATGAGATTGACGGGGACAAGGTCTTTCTAGTTGTTCAGGAAAATGTCCTCAATCAAGCTGAAAATGATCAGTTTGAGCACCATAAACACTATGCAGATTTGCATTTGCTGGTAGAAGGACATGAATATTCGAGCTACGGTTCACGTATCAAAGACGAAGCGGTAGCATTCGATGAAGCGAGTGACATTGGTTTTGTTCATTGTCATGAACGCTACCCACTCTTGTTGGGTTATCACAATTTTGCGATTTTCTTCCCAGGAGAACCGCATCAGCCAAATGGCTATGCAGGTATGGAAGAGAAGGTTCGCAAATATCTCTTTAAAATTTTGATTGATTAAAAGAATCAGGAGGAGAAAACATGGCACAAAAAGGAGTAAGCCTGATCAAGGCAGCATTTGATACAGATAATTTTCTCATGCGTTTCAGTGAGAAGGTCTTGGATATCGTGACAGCCAATCTTCTTTTTGTTGTCTCTTGTTTGCCTATCGTGACGATTGGAGTGGCAAAAATCAGCCTCTATGAGACTATGTTTGAGATTAAGAGAAGCAGACGGGTACCAGTCTTTAGAACTTATATAAGGGCCTTCAAGCAAAATCTGAAACTGGGTTTCCAGTTAGGTTTGCTAGAGTTAGGCATTGTTTCGCTGAGTCTTTTAGACCTCTATCTTTTCTGGGGCCAGACAGCTTTGCCTTTCCAGATTGTGAAAGCTATTTGTTTGGGGATTCTCATCTTCCTCACTCTCGTGATGCTGGCTAGTTATCCCATCGCTGCGCGCTATGATTTGTCTTGGAAAGAAGTGCTGCAAAAAGGGCTTATCTTGGCAAGTTTTAACTTTCCGTGGTTCTTCCTCATGTTAGCCATTCTCTTTCTCATTGTGATGGTTCTTTATCTATCCGCATTCACTCTCCTCTTGGGTGGATCAGCTTTTATCCTCTTTGGTTTTGGTTTGCTAGTCTTTCTCCAAGCAGGATTGATGGAGAAAATTTTCGCCAAATACCAGTAGGATGAGGTGTTTCTGAAACTACTTTCAATCGTTAAAGTTTCTAAAATACAAGTAGAAACTAAAATCTAAGTGTATACAAGATATTGAAAGCGATTTTCGCAAGGTGTATACTAAACTTGTAAAGAATAGAACTGCTCTCAGCAGAAAAAAGAAATCTTAGGAGAAAATCTATGTCAGATTTGAAAAAATACGAAGGTGTCATTCCAGCCTTCTACGCATGTTATGATGATCAAGGAGAAGTCAGTCCAGAGCGTACGCGTGCCTTGGTTCAATACTTCATTGATAAGGGAGTTCAAGGTCTCTATGTCAACGGTTCTTCTGGGGAATGTATCTACCAAAGCGTAGAGGACCGCAAGTTGATCTTGGAAGAAGTCATGGCAGTTGCTAAAGGTAAATTGACCATTATCGCTCACGTGGCTTGCAACAATACAAAAGACAGTATCGAGCTTGCTCGCCATGCGGAAAGCTTGGGTGTTGATGCGATTGCAACAATCCCGCCAATTTACTTCCGTTTACCTGAGTACTCAGTAGCAAAATATTGGAACGACATCGGTGCAGCAGCACCAAATACAGACTATGTGATCTACAACATTCCTCAGTTGGCAGGTGTCGCTTTGACTCCAAGTCTTTACACAGAAATGTTGAAAAACCCACGTGTTATCGGTGTTAAAAACTCTTCAATGCCAGTTCAAGATATCCAAACTTTTGTCAGCCTTGGTGGTGATGATCATATTGTCTTTAATGGTCCAGACGAGCAGTTCTTAGGTGGACGTCTCATGGGAGCAAAAGCTGGTATCGGTGGTACTTATGGTGCGATGCCAGAACTCTTCTTGAAACTCAATGAGTTGATTGCGGATAAAGACCTAGAAACAGCGCGTGAATTGCAATACGCTATCAACGCTATCATCGGTAAATTGACTGCTGCACATGGAAATATGTACTGTGTCATCAAAGAAGTTTTGAAGATCAATGAAGGTTTGAACATTGGTTCAGTTCGTTCGCCATTGACACCAGTGACTGAAGAAGATCGTCCAGTTGTAGAAGCAGCTGCTCAATTGATTCGTGAAACCAAGGAGCGCTTCCTCTAATCCATAAGGAGGTATTTATGACACACTACGTTGCAATTGATATTGGCGGAACCAACATCAAATATGGTTTAATCGACCAAGAAGGCCAACTTGTTGAATCGCATGAAATGCCAACTGAGGCGCAAAAGGGTGGACCCCATATCTTACAAAAGACAAAAGATATCGTTTCCAGCTATTTAGAAAAAGGCCCAGTAGCAGGTGTTGCCATTTCTTCTGCTGGGATGGTGGATCCTGCCAAGGGTGAGATTTTCTACGCTGGCCCGCAAATTCCTAACTACGCAGGAACCCAGTTCAAGAAGGAAATCGAGACTAGCTTTGCGATTCCTTGCGAAATTGAAAATGATGTCAACTGCGCAGGTCTTGCTGAGGCAGTATCTGGTTCAGGCAAGGGAGCGAGTGTGACACTTTGTTTGACCATTGGAACAGGTATCGGTGGTTGCTTGATTATGGATGGGAAAGTTTTCCATGGATTTAGCAATTCAGCCTGCGAAGTCGGTTATATGTATATGCAGGATGGGGCTTTCCAAGATTTGGCTTCTACGACAGCCTTGGTAGAGTATGTAGCAGCAGCTCATGGAGATCCAGTTGACCAGTGGAATGGGCGACGCATTTTCAAGGAAGCTACTGAAGGAAACAAGATCTGTATGGCTGGCATTGACCGCATGGTAGACTACCTTGGAAAAGGTCTGGCAAATATTTGCTACGTTGCCAATCCAGAAGTGGTCATTCTCGGTGGCGGTATCATGGGACAAGAGGCTATCCTCAAACCAAAGATCCGCACAGCCTTGAAGGCGGCCTTGGTACCAAGTCTAGCTGAAAAAACACGATTAGAATTTGCCCATCACCAAAATACAGCAGGTATGTTGGGAGCTTATTATCATTTTAAAACAAAACAATCCTAGTTTGAAATTATAGAATTAAGAAGAACACTTAGTCACTTATCGAGTGAGAAGTGTTCTGCTTAATTCTTTTTTTGATGATAGAAAAACTGTCCAGTATATGAAAACTAGCGGAAAGACAAATATGAATTACAAAAAAGTAGGATAGGAGGAGAATTCCTACCATCGAAAAATATATGAGAGGAGATAGCTCTAGAAGACGGTACAAGCACTCTACTTTGTTTCTAAATACTAAACCCAAGCCAAGAAGAAAAAATGATATAATAAGATGGACGAAAAATTGACAAATTAGAATTTCTAGAGGTGAGAAAGTGTAGTGGCAGCACATCCAGCTTAAATCGAAATAGTATAACATTACGAGGAGATTATCAGATGAACAATTATATAAAATGTAATCAAGATAGATGGAATAATGTAAAAAATGATTATACTGAGCCATTGACACATGAAGAATTAGAAGAAGTTAGAAAGCATCCAATTTCTGTTGCCTTAACTGTTGGAAAAAAAGTCCCCACAGAATGGTTTGAAAAAGCCAAGGGAAAAAAGATATTAGGGTTAGCTTGTGGTGGTGGACAGCAGGGTCCCGTTTTTGCTGCAAAAGGTTATGATGTCACCATCATGGATTTTTCTAAATCACAATTACAAAGAGATGAGCTGGTTGCTGAAAGAGAAGGCTTAAAGATTACTACCGTTCAAGGCGATCTGACAAAACCATTTCCATTTGAAGATGAAATCTTTGATATTATTTTTAATCCAGTTTCAAATGTATATATAGAGGATTTAGAAAACATGTATAAAGAAGCCTCTCGCGTATTGAAAAAGGGCGGTTTGTTAATGGTTGGATTTATGAATCCTTGGATATACATGTATGATGCTGACATAGTATGGGACAAACCTGATGAGGAATTACTGTTACAGTTTTCACTACCTTTTAATTCAAGAGAGCTTGAAGCGGAAGGCAAAATAACCATAGATCCAGAGTATGGCTATGAATTTAGTCATACCTTAGAAACTCAGATTAGAGGACAACTGAAGAATGGTCTCGCTATGATCGATTTTTATGAATCATGTGATAAAAGAAATAGATTATCGCGTTATGGAAATGACTATATAGCTACACTTTGCATTAAACTATAATGTTAAAGAACATACTTCAGGAGAGTAGCTCGTTTCATTTTCCTGAAGGGTTAAAATCTAAATCCCAGTTTGTCGAAGTAAAACAACTAAATAAAATGATAGAGGGGAAGTAAAAGCAATTAGCCGATACTTCCTTTTTGTTGTCAAAAATTCAAAAACGGAAAGGAGAATTTATGGAAGAAATGAAAAACATAGATAAAAAAGTATTGATACAAAGAGACAGATAGGAAAGACCACCTATGTGCCTATTATCATTTCAAAACAAAACAATCCTAGTTTGGTTGGACCAAACTAGGATTTTCTAGCGCGTTTTTGTCTACGATAGCCGTTGAGTTTTTTATTTTCCCAATAGCTATTAAAGATTTTTTCTTTGCTCTCACGATTGATTTCTAAAAAGTAGGCATAAATCAAATCTGTTAAAAAGAGCATAGGAAGTTGAGCGGAAATACGTTGGATGTAAGAAGATTGGCTATGACTTGCGACTAGGACTGTTTCGGTGTAGGCCTGACAGTCTTTGCTAGGAGAACTGGTAAAGAGAATGGTCTTGGCGCCCATATCCTTGGCATCCAGCAAACTATCTAGGACGGATTGGGTAGTGCCAGACAAGGAAAAACCTAGCACCAAACAATTTTCATCCATGATACTGGTCGTCCAAGCAAAGCCATCCCGATCGGTCAAAGCTTCACAGACAACACCTAGACGCATAAAGCGCAATTTCATCTCACGGGCAATCAGACCAGAACTTCCCGTCCCAAAAAAGTAAACCCGTTCAGCATCATCAATTAGCTGGGCAACTCGTTCAAGCTGCGCTTCATCAATCAAATCCTGCGTTTGTTCCCTCATGATGCTGTAGCTTCGCAAAACACGTTTGGTCAAGGGACTGTGTTTGTGTGAATGGATGTCCTGTTTACTAGCCTGGTGTTGGTATTGAAAAACAAATTCTCGGTAGCCTGTAAAACCACACTTTTTGGCAAAGCGAGTCAGAGCTGCTTGAGAGATATGTAATTTTTGGGTAACTTGCTGAGAAGAAAGATCATCTTGGATCGTATCAGACTGCAAAAAATAGCGAGCGATTTCTTGCTCGAGCTCGGTTAATTCTTCAAAGTGGAGGTCGATTATGGTTGCGATATCTGGCTTGTTCATGAGGCTCCTTTTTATGAGTCAAAGTCTTAAAAGTTGACGCTTCCCTAACTATTACTATCATTATATCATAGAAGGTTGGATAACAAAATAAAAAGGCGTTTTGGATGAAATCTCAAAAAAGAAATAGACTTTTCCAAGAGTTTCTCCATAAAATATGGTACAATGAAAAGTACTGGTCTTCTGTCAAATCCTAGCAATTTTTAGCTGAAATTTATCCGGAAGATCTGCAATTTTCTAGAAAAGAGTCTTAGTTGTATGAGAAAATTTAATAGCCATTCGATTCCGATTCGGCTTAATTTACTATTTGCGATTGTCATCCTGCTCTTTATGGCCATTATTGGTCGATTGTTATACATGCAGGTACTGAATAAAGACTTCTATGAGGCAAAGTTGGCATCAGCCAGCCAGACTAGGGTAACAACCAGTTCAGCTCGTGGCCAAATCTACGATGCAACAGGCAAACCCTTGGTAGAAAACACACTCAAGCAAGTTGTTTCTTTCACACGAAACAATAAGATGACGGCAGCAGAGTTAAAGAGACGGCTAAAAAACTGCTGACGTATGTGAATGTCACTTCCCCTGAACTCACAGACCGTCAGATTGCTGACTATTACTTAGCTGACCAAGAAATCTACAAGAAGACAGTCGAGGCCCTTCCAAGTGACAAACGCCTGGATTCAGATGGAAATCGCTTATCGGAAGCGACCCTCTATAATAATGCGGTTGAAAGTATTGACGTGAGTCAGCTTAACTATACGGATGATCAGAAAAAGGAAATCTATCTGTTTAGCCAGCTCAATGCAGTTGGAAATTTCGCAACTGGAACCATTTCAACAGATGCCTTGGATGATACGCAAGTTGCACTTGTAGCTTCTGCGTCCAAGGAATTACCGGGCATTAGCATTTCAACCTCATGGGACCGAAAAGTACTGGACACTTCTTTATCGTCTATCGTCGGTAGTGTTTCCAGTGAAAAGTCAGGTCTTCCAGCAGAGGAAGTTGACGCTTATCTCAAGAAAGGATACTCTCTCAATGACCGAGTGGGGACTTCCTATCTTGAAAAGCAATATGAAGACGTCCTTCAAGGCAAACGCTCCGTAAAGGAAATCCACCTCGACAAGCACGGAAATATGGAAAGTGTGGAAAATGTCGAAGAAGGAAGCAAAGGAAACAATATCAAGTTAACGATTGACCTAGCTTTCCAGAATAGTGTGGATGACCTACTCAAGAGCTACTTCAACTCAGAGTTGGGTAACGGTGGAGCCAAATATTCTGAAGGAGTCTACGCTGTAGCCCTCAATCCTAAAACCGGTGCAGTTCTGGCGATGTCAGGTGTCAAGCATGATGTCGAATCCGGGAAATTAAGTTCAGATTCGCTTGGAACGATAACCAATGTCTTTGTGCCAGGGTCTGTTGTTAAGGCAGCGACCATCAGCTCTGGTTGGGAAAACGGAGTCTTGTCAGGCAATCAAACCTTGACAGACCAGCCGATTGTTTTCCAAGGTTCGGCCCCTATCAATTCATGGTACACCTTGTCCTATGGCTCTTTCCCGATCACAGCAGTTGAGGCTCTAGAGTACTCTTCTAATACCTACATGGTTCAAACCGCGCTAGGAATCATGGGACAGACCTACACGCCAAACATGGTGGCTGCAACGGGACAGTTAGAGACTGCAATGGGCAAATTGCGATCAACCTTTGGGGAATACGGACTCGGAGCTTCAACAGGGATTGACCTCCCAGATGAATCCACAGGATTCACGCCAAAAGAATTTGATTTGGGGAACTATATCAATAATTCCTTTGGTCAGTTTGATAACTATACACCGATGCAGTTAGCCCAGTATGTCGCAACCATTGCAAACAATGGTGTGCGTTTAGCTCCTCACATCGTTGAAGGAATCTATGGCAACAATGACCAAGGTGGCTTAGGCAGTCTAGTTCAGGAAACAGCTGCCAAGGAAATGAACAAGGTCAATATCTCAGAAGCCGATATGGCTATCTTGCACCAAGGTTTCTATCAAGTTTCGCATGGAACGAGTGCCCTTACGACAGGTCGTGCCTTTTCAAATGGCGCAGCCGTATCCATCAGTGGGAAAACGGGGACGGCCGAAAGTTATGTTAATGGTGGTCAAAAAGCTAATAACACCAATGCCGTCGCCTATGCACCGTCGGATAATCCCCAAATTGCGGTCGCAGTCGTCTTTCCTCATAACACCAATCTAACAAACGGTGTTGGACCTTCCATTGCGCGCGACATTATCAACCTTTATAACCAACACCATCCAATGAATTAGAAAGGAACTTATGCTGTATCCAACACCTATTGCCAAGCTGATTGATAGCTATTCCAAGCTTCCGGGTATCGGGATCAAAACGGCTACCCGCCTAGCCTTCTATACCATTGGAATGTCCGATGACGATGTCAATGAATTTGCCAAAAATCTCCTGTCTGCTAAGCGGGAATTGACCTATTGTTCCATCTGTGGTCGTTTGACCGATGATGATCCTTGCTCGATCTGTACGGATCCGACTCGAGACCAGACAACTATCTTGGTGATAGAGGATAGTCGCGATGTGGCGGCTATGGAAAACATCCAAGAATACCACGGACTCTATCATGTCTTGCATGGACTCATTTCTCCTATGAATGGCATCAGTCCAGATGATATCAATCTCAAGAGTCTCATGACCCGTCTCATGGATAACGAGGTTTCAGAGGTTATTGTGGCAACCAATGCTACGGCAGATGGGGAAGCGACCTCTATGTATCTCTCTCGTCTCCTCAAGCCAGCTGGTATTAAGGTCACTCGCCTGGCACGAGGCCTGGCCGTGGGGGCAGATATCGAATATGCGGATGAAGTCACACTCTTACGAGCCATTGAAAATCGGACAGAGTTGTAAGTTTGGACAAATTTACGAACTTCAATTCATTTAGTTAAAAACCAAGGAGACCGAGTTTGATGTTAACGGTCTCTTTTTATCTCTCTGAAATTCTAGTACCATCTTCAAGTTTCAAAAAAGAAGCAAATATGATATACTAAAGAACGAGTATTCTATTAGAATTGGAACAAATAATATGAAACAAACGATTATTCTTTTATACGGTGGACGAAGTGCAGAGCGTGAAGTCTCTGTCCTTTCAGCTGAGAGTGTGATGCGTGCGGTCAACTACGATCGTTTCACAGTCAAGACTTTCTTCATCAGCCAGTCAGGCGACTTTATCAAAACGCAAGAGTTTAGCCAGACTCCAGGTCAAGAGGATCGTCTCATGACTAATGAGACCATTGACTGGGACAAGAAAATCGCGCCAAGTACTATCTACGAAGAAGGCGCTGTGGTCTTTCCAGTTCTTCATGGACCGATGGGAGAAGACGGATCTGTTCAAGGATTTTTAGAAGTTTTGAAAATGCCTTATGTTGGCTGTGATATCTTGTCATCCAGCCTTGCCATGGATAAAATCACGACCAAGCGTGTCTTGGAGTCTGCTGGGATTGCCCAAGTTCCTTATGTAGCCATTGTCGAAGGTGATGATGTGACTGCTAAAATCGCTGAAGTTGAAGAAAAATTGACTTATCCAGTCTTCACGAAGCCGTCAAACATGGGTTCCAGTGTCGGTATTTCTAAGTCTGAAAATCAAGAAGAACTCCGCCAAGCTTTGGAACTTGCCTTTCAATATGACAGCCGTGTCTTAGTAGAGCAAGGGGTGAATGCGCGTGAAATTGAGGTTGGTCTCTTAGGTAACTATGATGTTAAGAGCACTTTGCCAGGTGAAGTGGTCAAGGATGTTGCCTTCTATGACTACGATGCCAAGTATATCGACAACAAGATTACCATGGACATCCCGGCTAAAATCAGTGATGATGTGGTAGCTATCATGCGTCAAAATGCAGAAACTGCCTTCCGTGCGATTGGTGGCCTCGGTTTATCTCGTTGCGATTTCTTCTATACAGATAAGGGCGAGATTTTCCTAAACGAGCTGAATACCATGCCAGGATTCACCCAGTGGTCTATGTACCCACTACTGTGGGATAATATGGGAATTAGCTACCCAGAGCTAATCGAGCATTTGGTTGACCTTGCCAAGGAAAGTTTTGACAAGCGCGAAGCGCATTTGCTATAAAAATGAAAGAGAGGGTAGAAGCCAGAACTATCACTGCGTGGTGACTAGAGTTCTCGGACTTCAACCCTTTTTAAAGGAGTAGAAATGAAATTAACGATCCATGAAGTTGCCCAAGCTGTTGGAGCTAAAAATGATGTTAGTCTTTTTGCGGACGTTCAGTTAGAAAAGGCTGAGTTTGACAGTCGTTTGATTGGGACAGGTGATTTGTTTGTGCCACTTAAAGGTGCGCGTGATGGTCATGACTTTATCGAAACAGCTTTTGAAAATGGTGCAGCAGTAACCCTCTCTGAGAAGGAAGTAGAAGGTCATCCCTACATTCTAGTAGATGACGTGTTGTCTGCTTTTCAAACTCTCGCAGCTTACTATCTTGAAAAAACAGCTGTTGATGTCTTTGCGGTCACAGGTTCAAATGGCAAGACAACGACCAAGGATATGTTGGCGCATTTACTGTCAACAAGATACAAGACTTACAAAACACAAGGCAACTACAATAACGAGATCGGGCTTCCCTATACAGTTCTCCATATGCCTGAGGAAACAGAAAAGTTGGTCTTGGAGATGGGGCAGGATCACCTTGGAGATATCCATCTCTTGTCTGAATTGGCTCACCCCAAGACAGCTATCGTGACCTTGGTTGGAGAAGCTCATTTAGCATTTTTCAATGATCGTTCCGAGATTGCTAAGGGGAAAATGCAAATTGTAGACGGTATGGCACCAGGTTCTTTGCTTTTGGCACCAGCCGACTCCATTGTAGAGGACTATTTGCCAACTGATAAAAAGGTGGTTCGTTTTGGTCAAGGAGCAGAGCTGGAAATTACCAACTTGGTTGAGCGCAAGGATAGTCTGACCTTTAAGGCTAATTTCTTGGAGCAAACCCTTGATTTGCCAGTAACTGGCAAGTACAACGCTACTAATGCTATGATTGCATCATATGTTGCCCTGCAAGAGGGAGTTTCAGAGGAGCAAATTCGTCAGGCTTTTCATAATCTTGAATTGACGCGTAACCGCACCGAGTGGAAGAAAGCAGCTAATGGAGCAGATATTCTGTCAGATGTGTACAATGCCAATCCAACAGCGATGAAGTTGATTCTGGAGACTTTTTCGGCTATTCCGGCCAATGAAAGTGGCAAGAAAATTGCTGTTCTAGCAGACATGAAGGAACTTGGTGACCAGTCTGTTCAACTCCATAACCAGATGATTTTGAGCCTTTCTCCAGATGTGCTGGATACTGTTATTTTCTATGGAGAAGACATTGCGGAATTAAGCCAACTGGCTAGTCAAATGTTCCCAATCGGTCACGTTTTCTACTTTAAGAAAACAGCCGACGAGGATCAATTTGAGGACCTAGTCAAGCAGGTTAAGGAAAGCCTCAGTGCCAATGACCAAATCTTGCTCAAAGGCTCTAACTCAATGAATCTAGCTAAGTTGGTAGAAAGTTTAGAAAAAGGTTGTAAGTGATTTTGCCCAATATTATCGTATTTCTGAATTCATTTTTTTCGATTGACATGGTATAATATGTGAGAAGATTTTGAAATAATGAGGAATATTAAATGAATTTATGGGATATTTTCTTTACTACGCAAGCGACAGAACCCCCCCAATTTGATCTTGTCTGGTATGTAAGTTTATTTACATTATTAGCTTTGACCTTCTACGCTTCTTATCGCTATTACGACAAAAAAGGCTATCAACGTTTTTTCCAAATTTTGCAAGCAGTCCAGTTGATCCTTCTCTACAGTTGGTACTGGGGAAATCACATGCCACTGTCAGAAAGTTTACCATTTTATCATTGTCGTATGGCGATGTTTGTAGTGTTGTTACTTCCTGGTAAGTCAATGTACAAGCAATATTTTTCTCTACTTGGAATCTTTGGAACGCTAGCGGCTTTTGTTTATCCAGTACCAGATGCCTATCCTTTTCCCCACATAGCCATCCTATCTTTCATTTTTGGTCACCTAGCTCTTCTAGGAAATTCTTTGGTTTATTTATTTAGACACTATGATTCTCGATTATTGGATGTTAAGAGGATTGTTTTATTAACCTTCTCACTAAATGCTTTGATTTTTGTGGTTAATTTAGTGACTGGAGGAGATTATGGATTCTTGACAAAGCCACCATTGGTTGGTGATCATGGCTTAGTGGTCAATTACCTGATTGTGTCGCTGGTGTTAGCTACAGCTATTAGTTTGACTAAGAAAGTATTGGAAGTTTTTTTAGAGCAGAAAGCAGAAAAAATACTTGTGAAGAAAGCTTAAATATAAGCTTTCTTTTTTTGTAAAAAACGATACTTTTTTTAAAGTTAGGCTGTTAAGATAAAAAAATAGAAATAAAAAGCGAAAAATGACTAGGAAATTTATCAAAATCTGAGCACAATCGGATTTTTTGTGTTATAATATTCTGTGAATAGTTATGCCCAAGTATAGTTATTAAATAGAAGTGAGAAACTTGGAAGACAGAGAGGATGCGATGTAATGACTAGAGATGGTTTTTTTACAGGCTTAGATATCGGAACTAGCTCAATTAAAGTGCTAGTAGCTGAGCATAGAGATGGCGAAGTAAACGTAATTGGTGTAAGTAACGCCAAAAGTAAAGGTGTCAAAGACGGAATTATTGTTGATATTGAAGCAGCTGCTTCAGCGATCAAATCAGCAATCACACAGGCAGAAGAGAAAGCTGGTATTTCTATTAAGTCTGTTAACGTTGGACTTCCAGCAAACCTCTTGCAGGTCGAACCAACACAAGGAATGATTCCTGTTACTTCAGATACCAAAGAAATCACAGACCAGGATGTTGAGAATGTTGTCAAATCAGCTTTGACAAAGAGCATGACTCCTGATCGTGAAGTGATTACCTTTATTCCTGAAGAATTCATCGTGGATGGATTCCAAGGCATCCGTGACCCTCGTGGTATGATGGGTGTCCGTTTGGAAATGCGTGGTCTGCTTTACACAGGACCTCGTACAATTCTACACAATCTCCGCAAGACAGTGGAGCGTGTAGGTATCCATGTTGACAATGTGATTATCTCACCATTGGCAATCGTAAACTCCGTTCTCAATGAAGGCGAACGTGAATTTGGTGCGACTGTCATTGACATGGGTGGAGGTCAGACTACTGTAGCGACTATCCGTAACCAAGAATTGCAGTTCACTAACATCTACCAAGAAGGTGGAGATTACGTTACTAAAGACATTTCTAAAGTCTTGAAAACATCTCAAAAAATTGCAGAAAGTTTGAAACTGAACTATGGTGAAGCTTACGTTCCACTTGCAAGTAACGAAACTTTCCAAGTTGAAGTAATTGGTGAAGTAGAACCTGTTGAAGTAACAGAAAGCTACTTGGCAGAAATTATCTCAGCACGTATCAAACATATCTTTGACCAAATCAAACAAGAGTTGGAAAGAAGACACTTGTTAGATTTACCTGGAGGTATCGTCCTTATCGGTGGAAATGCAATTTTGCCAGGAATTGTTGAATTAGCCCAAGAAGTATTTGGTGTTCGCGTAAAACTTTATGTACCAAATCAAGTTGGAATTCGCAACCCTGCATTTGCGCACGTGATTAGCTTGTCTGAGTTTGCTGGTAAATTGACTGAAGTCAATCTTCTTGCCCAAAAAGCAGTTAAAGGAGATGAATACCTTCGTCAAAAACCAATCAACTTTGGCATTCCAAATCAACGTTTGAATCCAGTAGCGCAACCAAGTCCAGCACAAGCAGCTCCAGCTGAAACTGTGCAGGAAGCTCCAGTTGCTCCCAAGGAAGAATTCCAAGCAAGTTCTCAAAGTAAACCGAAGCTAACAGAACGTTTCCGTGGTTTGATCGGAAGCATGTTTGATGAATAAAAGAGGATAAGAAATTATGACATTTTCATTTGATACAGCAGCAGCTCAAGGCGCAGTTATTAAGGTAATTGGTGTCGGTGGTGGTGGTGGTAACGCCATCAACCGCATGGTTGACGAAGGTGTTGCTGGTGTAGAATTTATCGCAGCCAACACTGATGTACAAGCCCTTAGCAGTACGAAAGCAGAAACAGTTATCCAACTTGGTCCAAAATTGACTCGTGGTTTGGGTGCTGGAGGGCGTCCGGAAGTTGGACGTAAAGCTGCAGAAGAAAGTGAAGAAGCTTTGACGGAAGCTATCACTGGAGCAGACATGGTCTTTATCACTGCTGGTATGGGTGGTGGATCTGGTACAGGTGCAGCCCCTGTCATTGCACGTATCGCTAAAGATCTTGGTGCTCTTACAGTTGGTGTCGTGACACGTCCTTTCGGATTTGAAGGAAGCAAACGTGGCCAGTACGCTGTAGAAGGAATCAACGAACTTCGCGAGCATGTTGATACTTTGTTGATTATCTCTAACAACAACTTGCTTGAAATCGTTGATAAGAAAACGCCACTTCTTGAAGCTCTTAGCGAAGCAGATAACGTTCTTCGCCAAGGTGTTCAAGGGATTACTGACTTGATCACGAACCCAGGATTGATTAACCTTGACTTTGCTGACGTGAAAACTGTAATGGCCAACAAAGGGAATGCCCTTATGGGTATCGGTATCGGTAGTGGTGAAGAACGTGTCGTTGAAGCGGCTCGTAAAGCAATTTACTCTCCACTTCTTGAAACAACTATCGATGGTGCTGAAGATGTCATCGTCAACGTTACTGGTGGTCTTGATTTGACTTTGATTGAAGCAGAAGAAGCTTCAGAAATCGTCAACCAAGCAGCTGGCCAAGGTGTAAACATCTGGCTTGGAACATCAATTGACGAAAGCATGAAGGATGAAATCCGTGTTACAGTTGTAGCGACAGGTGTTCGTCAAGAGCGAGTGGAAAAAGTAGTTGGAGCTCGTAACAACCAACCAGTTGGACGTCCATCAACTAAAGCGCCACAAGCACACACATTTGACCGTCAATTCGACTTGGAAGAGACAGCAGAATTGCCTAAATCAAGCCCACGTCGTTTTGAAACTAACCAAGCCTCTGCTTTTGGAGACTGGGATTTGCGTCGTGAGTCTATTGTTCGCCAAACAGATCCAGTTGTTTCACCGGTAGAACGCTTCGAAACACCAGTTTCACAAGATGAAGATGAATTGGATACACCTCCATTCTTCAAAAATCGTTAATCAATGAATTTGAAAAAAAATACTGAATTAGTTTTTCAGCAAATAGCTGATGCTAGTCAAGAAGCCAACCGTGCTCTAGATGCTGTTTCAGTAATCGCAGTGACAAAGTATGTAGATGTACAAACAGCGGAAGCCTTGCTTCCGCTTGGTGTCCGTCATATAGGTGAAAATCGAGTCGATAAATTTTTAGAAAAATATCAGGCCTTGAAAGATTACCCAGTTACTTGGCATTTAATAGGAACACTACAGAGACGGAAAGTGAAAGAAGTAATCCCATTTGTGGATTACTTTCATGCTTTAGACTCCCTAAAGTTAGCCCAGGAAATTCAAAAGAGAACAGATCATGTTATCAAGTGTTTCTTGCAGGTCAATATTTCTGGGGAAGAAAGCAAGCATGGGTTTTCAAAAGAAGAATTGCTAGAACTTTTGCCAGAATTGGCTAAGTTAGATCAGATTGAGTATGTTGGTTTAATGACCATGGCTCCTTTTGAGGCAGACAGTGATGAATTGAAAGAAATTTTCAAGGATACGCAGGCTCTGCAAGCAGAAATTAGAGAAAAACAAATCCCTAATATGCCGATGACAGAGCTAAGCATGGGAATGAGTCGTGATTTTAAAGAAGCGATTCAGTTCGGCTCAACCTTTGTTCGAATCGGTACAGCATTTTTTAAATAGGAGAGAGCTATGTCTTTAAAAGATAGATTCGATAAATTTATAGATTATTTTACAGAAGACGGAGAAGAAACGACTAACTACCAGACTCAACAAGAGGAAACAGTTAGCCCAGCCATCTCATCTTCTAAAGAATTACCAGCACCTGCTCAGTCAGGATCAGCAAAAGATGCAAATATTACTCGTCTACATGCGCGACAGCAAGAATTGGCAATGCAAAGCCACCGTTCAGATGAGAAAGTGACAATTGACGTTCGCTATCCAAGAAAATACGAAGATGCAACTGAAATTGTAGATTTATTGGCTGGAAATGAAAGTATTTTGATTGATTTCCAATACATGACAGAAGTACAAGCCCGTCGTTGCCTTGATTACTTGGATGGAGCCCGTCATGTCTTGGCTGGAAACATGAAAAAAGTTGCGAGTACGATGTATCTATTGACGCCTGTCAACGTTGTCGTGAATATTGAAGATATCAAGCTTCCAGATGAATCACAAAGCGCTGAGTTTGGTTTTGATATTAAACGAAATAGAGCAAGATAATGATTTTCTTAATTCGTTTAATCCAAAATGCGGTCAGCATTTATTCCATCATTCTCGTTGCATTTGCTCTTCTTTCATGGTTTCCAAATGCCTATGAAAGCCAGCTAGGTCGCTTAGTCATCAGACTTGCTCGCCCAGTTATTGAGCCACTTCGTAAGCTCAATCTACAATTTGCTGGTCTTGATTTTACGGTTTGGGCAGCGCTGATTCTGATTCAGTTTGTTGGCAATCTCTTAACACGACTAGTCCTATTACTATGACAGTAAATCGAGCCATTTATCAGCATTTTTGCCAAGATGATATTCCCTTTATTGATAAGGGTTTAGAGTGGATCAAGCGGGTAGAAGATACCTATGCGCCGGTACTTACTCCTTTTATCAATCCCCATCAGGAACAGATTTTGAGGGTACTAGCTGGGACATATGGACTGGGTTGCCAAAGTAGTGGTGATTTTCTTCCGACAGAGTCGGTTCGAGTTCTTCTCTATCCAGATTACTTTGAACCGGAGATATCAGACTTTGAAATGGCCTTGTTGGAAATTTGCTATCCGAGTAAGTTTGAGCAACTGAGTCATGGAAAAATATTGGGAACAATCATCAACCAACTAGGGATTGACCGGAAATTATTTGGTGATATCTTGGTAGATGAAAAGAGAGCACAGATTTTTGTCAATCGTGATTTCATTCCTCTTTTTCAGGATGGAATAAGAAAGATTGGCAGACTTCCTGTATCGCTGGAGGAACGTCCTTTTACCGATAGGATTTTGTCTAAAATTGATTATAGAGAACGAGAAATTTTAGTTTCGAGTTTTCGATTGGATGCCCTCTTATCAAGTGCCTTGAAATTATCTAGAAATCAAACTAGCCAACTGATTGAGAAAAAATCTGTCCAGGTAAATTATCATGTGATTGAAAAATCTGATTACCAGGTTGCAGTTGGAGATTTGATCAGTGTGAGAAAGTTTGGTCGTTTGAAAGTTGTCAAAGACAATGGTCAGACCAAAAAGGATAAGAAAAAACTAACAGTCCGGCTACTTTTAAGCAAGTGAGAAGAAATATGTCGATTACACCACAAGAAATAAGTGATAAAGCTTTCTCAAGAACATTCAGAGGCTACAATCAGGAAGAAGTTGACCTCTTTCTTGATAAGATTTACTTTGAATTAGAGGAGATGATTCGATACAAAGATGAAACTGAACTCTATATCAAAAAACTAGAAGAACGTCTTTCCTATTATACGAATGATATTCCTAAGAGAACAGTAACAAGCGAGCAAGAACCAGAAGCAATTAATGATTCTATTTTTTATTAAGTAAGTGAGGAAAAGTATGCCAATTACATCGTTAGAAATTAAAGATAAAACCTTTGGCACAAGATTTAGAGGTTTTGACCCAGAAGAAGTAGACGAGTTTCTTGATATCGTTGTTCGTGATTATGAAGACTTGGTTCGTAGTAATCACGATAAAGAGACACACATCAAAAGTTTGGAAGAACGTTTGTCTTACTTTGATGAGATGAAGGATTCCTTGAGTCAGTCAGTTTTGATTGCTCAAGATACAGCTGAGCGTGTCAAACAAGCTGCTCAAGAACGTTCAAACAATATTATTCAACAAGCTGAACAAGATGCTCAGCGTTTGCTTGAAGAAGCGAAATACAAGGCAAATGAAATTCTCCGTCAGGCTACAGATAATGCGAAGAGAGTGGCTGTTGAGACAGAAGAGTTGAAGAACAAGAGCCGTGTATTCCATCAACGCCTCAAGTCTACGATTGAAAGTCAATTGGCTATTGTCGAGTCATCTGATTGGGAAGACATTCTTCGCCCAACAGCTACTTACCTTCAGACAAGTGATGAAGCCTTTAAAGAAGTGGTGGGTGAAGTTCTTGGTGAAACTGTATCTTTACAACCAGAGGAAGAACCAATTGATATGACTCGTCAATTCACACCAGAAGAGGTTGCTGAATTGCAAGCTCGTATCGAGGCAGGCAACAAAGAATTAGCTGAGTTTGAAGCCCAACAAAATCAACAGACAGAAGAAAGTGACCAGCATGAAGAGTCAGTTGAAGTAGAAGCTACTGCGGCAACTGAGAACGATGCAAATAAAGAATCTGTTCTTATCCTATAAAAAATGTGAGAACAAAATCCAACCAACTATATTTTCAGCGAGCGGGAGATGGTGAGAGTCCTGCAATCCCTAGTGGTTAGATTATCCTCTCAAGCAATCCAGTCCGAAAACAGTAAGACTGGACGTTCCCCACGTTACGGGAAAAGAGGAAAAGAGACCCTGTCTTTTTTCGAACAAAGGTGGTACCACGATTTTCGTCCTTTTTGCGAATCGTGGTTTTTATTTTGTCAGTTTAAATTAAAGGAGTAACAATGAAACTTAAAGAAACCCTCAATCTAGGGAAAACAGATTTTCCAATGCGTGCTGGTCTTCCAACCAAAGAACCAGTTTGGCAAAAAGAATGGGAAGAAGCAAAACTTTACCAACGTCGTCAAGAATTGAACCAAGGAAAACCTCATTTCACCTTGCATGATGGACCTCCGTATGCAAACGGAAATATCCACGTTGGACATGCCATGAACAAGATTTCTAAAGATATTATTGTTCGTTCTAAGTCTATGTCAGGATTCTATGCACCTTACATCCCAGGTTGGGATACACATGGTCTGCCAATCGAGCAAGTATTGGCAAAACAGGGCGTTAAACGCAAAGAAATGGACTTGGTTGAGTACTTGAAACTTTGCCGCGAGTATGCTCTTTCTCAAGTAGATAAACAACGAGAAGACTTTAAACGATTGGGTGTTTCTGGTGACTGGGAAAATCCTTATGTGACTTTGACTCCGGACTATGAAGCGGCTCAGATCCGTGTCTTCGGAGAAATGGCTAAGAAAGGCTACATCTACCGTGGTGCCAAGCCAGTTTACTGGTCTTGGTCATCTGAATCAGCTCTTGCTGAAGCGGAAATTGAATACCATGACTTGCTTTCAACTTCCCTTTACTATGCTAACCGCGTCAAAGACGGAAAAGGTGTCCTAGATGCAGATACTTACATCGTTGTATGGACAACAACTCCTTTTACCATCACAGCATCTCGTGGTTTGACAGTTGGAGCAGATATTGACTACGTAGTCGTTCAACCAGCTGGTGAATCTCGTAAGTTTGTAGTTGCTTCAGAATTGTTGAACAGTTTGTCTGAGAAATTTGGTTGGACGGATGTTCAAGTCTTGGCGACCTACCGTGGTCAAGAATTGAATCACATTGTGACAGTCCACCCATGGGATACAGCTGTAGATGAGTTGGTAATCCTTGGTGACCACGTTACGACTGACTCTGGTACTGGTATTGTCCATACAGCCCCTGGTTTTGGTGAGGACGACTACAATGTCGGTGTTGCCAACGGCCTTGAAGTTGCTGTAACAGTTAACGAACGCGGTATTATGATGGAAAATGCTGGTCCTGAATTTGCGGGTCAGTTCTATGACAAGGTTGTGCCGACTGTTATCGAAAAACTGGGTGATTTACTCCTTGCTCAGGAAGAAATTTCTCACTCATATCCATTTGACTGGCGTACGAAAAAACCGATCATCTGGCGTGCAGTACCACAGTGGTTTGCCTCTGTATCTAAATTCCGCCAAGAAATCTTGGATGAAATTGAAAAAGTGAAGTTCCACTCAGAATGGGGTAAAGTTCGTCTTTACAATATGATTCGTGACCGTGGCGACTGGGTTATCTCTCGTCAACGTGCTTGGGGTGTTCCGCTTCCAATCTTCTACGCAGAAGATGGTACAGCTATCATGACAGCTGAAACGATTGAACATGTAGCTCAACTCTTTGAGGAACACGGTTCTATCATCTGGTGGGAACGTGATGCTAAGGACCTCTTGCCAGAAGGATTTACTCATCCAGGTTCACCAAATGGCGAGTTCAAGAAAGAAACAGATATCATGGACGTATGGTTTGACTCAGGTTCATCATGGAATGGCGTAGTGGTCAACCGTCCAGAGCTCAAATATCCAGCAGACCTCTACCTAGAAGGTTCTGACCAGTACCGTGGTTGGTTCAACTCATCACTTATCACATCTGTTGCCAACCATGGCGTAGCGCCATACAAACAAATCTTGTCACAAGGTTTTGCCCTTGATGGTAAGGGTGAGAAGATGTCTAAATCTCTTGGAAATACCATTGCACCAAGCGATGTTGAAAAACAATTTGGTGCGGAAATCTTGCGTCTCTGGGTAACAAGTGTTGACTCAAGCAACGACGTGCGTATCTCTATGGATATCTTGAGCCAAGTCTCTGAAACTTACCGTAAGATCCGTAACACTCTTCGTTTCTTGATTGCCAATACATCTGACTTTAACCCAGCTCAAGACGCAGTAGCTTACGATGAGCTGCGTTCTGTTGACAAGTACATGACCATTCGCTTTAACCAGCTTGTGAAAACGATTCGTGATGCTTATGCCAACTTTGAATTCTTAACCATCTACAAGGCCTTGGTGAACTTTATCAACGTTGACTTGTCAGCCTTCTACCTTGATTTTGCTAAAGATGTTGTTTACATCGAGGGTGCCAAATCACTCGAACGCCGTCAAATGCAGACTGTCTTCTATGACATTCTTGTGAAAATCACCAAACTCTTGACACCAATCCTTCCTCACACTGCAGAAGAAATCTGGTCCTATCTTGAGTTTGAAGCTGAAGACTTTGTTCAGTTGTCAGAACTGCCAGAAGCTCAAACTTTTGCCAACCAAGAAGAAATCTTGGATACCTGGGTAGCCTTCATGGACTTCCGAGGACAAGCTCAAAAAGCCTTGGAAGAAGCTCGTAATGCAAAAGTAATCGGTAAATCACTTGAAGCCCACTTGACAGTTTATCCAAATGAAGTGGTGAAAACTCTTCTTAGAGCATTGGATAGCAATGTGGCTCAACTTTTGATCGTATCAGAATTGACCATCGCTGAAGGTTCAGCTCCAGAGAGTGCAGTAAGCTTTGAAGATGTTGCCTTTACAGTTGAACGCGCTGCAGGTGAAGTATGTGACCGCTGCCGTCGTATCGATCCAACTACTGCAGAACGTAGCTACCATGCAGTTATCTGTGACCACTGTGCAAGCATTGTAGAAGAAAACTTTGCGGATGCAGTTGCAGAAGGATTTGAAGCCAAATAATCAGATTAGAAATATGTCTTCTCATAGTTTAAAATGAGATGAAAAGGAAAAAGAGAGGAAGTCATTTCTCTCTTTTTTGCTGGAAAAAGTTTAGAACAAATATGCAGAAATCTAATAATTCTGGGGTTCGTTTTAAGTTGATTTTTGAGATTTTTTAAAAAAGAGGAGTCGTGTTTTAGTACTTCTCAAAAGCATGTGTTGCTTCTAAAAATCGCGACAAATAATTTGAATAATCAAGTGAAATCAGGTAGAATAGAAAGGATTGAATAATATATTGAAAAGGAAATCTTTAGAATGACACATCAGTTTTATGGAGAAAAACGACAGCGCTTTTCTTTCAGAAAGTTGTCCGTTGGGCTGGTTTCGGCGACTATTGGAAGCTTCTTTTTGAGTGGGCAAATAACTGGGGACTTGACTTCTGTAAATGCAGCAGAAATTCAAAGTCAGCAGTCTGCTCAGGTCAAATACCACTACGTAGTGGAGTCTGAATTGACGGAGGCAGAGAAGAGTGCCTTGATAAGGGAGATTCCAAAGTATGTTGAGGATGCTTCAGAGACCTATTATTTAGTTTATCGTCCGACTATTCAAGGGGATTCATCTGGAGTATTGCCTAAGACAGGTCACTCCGGCCTTTGGGAATCAACTTTTACAGCCATGGGTCTTGCATTACTAGTACTTGTAGTTGTTAGAGGCAGGAATGGGAAGAGGTATTTATCTTCGATCTTGTTGGTAACTGGAATGGGATCCATGCTACTATCTCCAACAGTCTTAGCAGTGACGAATATCGAACTCGCTGCATATAATCAAAGTCTTAACTTGGGTCTTGGAGAATCTCTTCCAGCGCCATTAAGAATTGACGGTTACGACTATATCGGTTATCTAAAGAATGAAGAACAAAATGATAGTCATTTAGCTCATTCTGCTCTGAAGGACAATCCGTCACTGGACATGGAGAAAGAGAAGGGAAGTGAACTTAAACCGAGTGAAACAAATCCGAATACAAAAGAGATTGTTTCGGATAAGGAAGACGGTCTGACAGAGCAAGATAGAGAAGCTATCGCTACTAAGGAGAGAGAACTCGCTCGCCTTGGAGCAGTTCATGAATTGCCAGAATTAAAAATTAGTGAACAAAAGTCGGTTCAAGATCTCCCTTATCAGACCCAATACCAGTATTCAGATGACTTGGTTCAAGGTCAATCAAAAGTCATACAATCAGGTGTTCGAGGTCAACGTACAGTTGTGACTCGTCATTATCGTGAGAATCAAGAAATCGTAAAAAGCGAAATGATTTCTGATCAAGTGACGCTTGAACCTGTTTCTGAAATTATTTTAGTTGGAACAGCTCCAACTAACTCGATACCAAAAGAAACTCCAGTTCACGAAGTTCCGAAATTGTCAGAATATGGCACAACTCCTGAAACAGCGCCTGTTCATGAAGTTCCAGAATTGGCAGAATATGGTACAACTCCTGAAACAGCGCCTGTTCATGAAGTTCCAGAATTGGCAGAATATGGTACAAATCCTGAGACATCGCCAGTTCACGAAGCTCCAGAATTGGCAGAATATGGAACTAGTCCTGAAACGGCTCCAGTTCAAGAGATTCCAGAATTGACGGAATATGGCACAACTCCAGAAACAGCGCCAGTTCATGCAATTTCGGAATTGACGGAATATGGCACAACTCCAGAAACAGCTCCTGTTCACGAAGTTCCGGAATTGGCAGAGTACGGAACCAGTCCCGAGACAGCTCCTATTCATGAGAATTCTGAGTTGGAATTAACTACAAATGATGAGGTTAGAATAGAAAAGATTGATTTTTCTATTGACGAGCAATATACAGATGAGATTCCAGAAGGAAGTCGTCAAATCGCGACTCCGGGAGTCCAAGGTGAGCGGACCATCAAGACTCGTGTCTACAGTTCCAATGGTCAAGAGGTTGACCGCCAAGAGTTGTCTAACGAGGAAACTCTGGCTCCTGTCACACAAATCGTCAAAGTCGGTACGGCTAAACCAAACATGGTACCAAACAATGCGCCGAAAGTGGACGCTCTGCCTGAGTATCCACTAACTTATACTGACGAAACGCGCGTTGAAAAAATCAACTTTAACATTCGTGAAGAAGAAACGGACGAATTGGTCCAAGATGCGCGCCAAATCGCAACTCCGGGAGTCCAAGGTGAACGAACTATCAAGACTCGAGTCTACAGTTCCAATGGTCAAGTTGTTGACCGTCAAGAATTATCTAACGAAGAAACTCTGGCTCCTGTAACACAAATCGTCAAAGTCGGCACGGCTAAACCAAGCATGGTACCAAGTGATGCACCGAAAGCAGATGCTTTACCAGAGTATTCGCTGACATATACAGATGAAACCCGCGTAGAGAAAATAGCCTTCAATATCGAGGAGCAATATACGGATGAGCTTGTTCAAGATGCTCGTCAAATCGTAACTCCGGGAGTCCAAGGTGAACGAACTATCAAGACTCGTGTCTACAGTTCTAACGGTCAAGAGGTTGATCGCCAAGAGTTATCCAATGAGGAAACCCTAGCTCCCGTAACGCAAGTGGTCAAAGTTGGAACGGCTAAGCCAAGCATGGTGCCAAATGAAGCACCGAAAGCAGAAGCCCTGCCAGAGTATCCACTAACTTACACTGACGAAACGCGCGTTGAAAAAATCAACTTTAGCATTCGTGAAGAAGAAACCGATGAGCTTGTTCAAGATGCCCGTCAGATCGCAACTCTGGGAGTCCAAGGTGAACGAACTATCAAGACTCGTATCTACAGTTCTAACGGTCAAGAGGTTGATCGTCAAGAGTTGTCTAATGAGGAAACCCTAGCTCCCGTAACGCAAGTGGTCAAGGTCGGCACGGCTAAACCGACTATGGTACCGAACGATCCACCGAAAGCAGAGGCTCTGCCAGAGTATCCGTTGACTTATAGCGACGAAACTCGTGTAGAGAAAATAGCCTTCGACATTGAAGAACAAACTACGGATGAATTGGTCCAAGATGCTCGTCAAATCACAACACCAGGTGTTGAGGGAGAGCGCACGATTAAGACTCGTGTCTACAGTTCCAATGGTCAAGAGGTTGACCGCCAAGAGTTGTCTAACGAGGAAACTCTAGCTCCTGTCACACAAATCGTCAAGGTCGGCACGGCTAAACCAAGCATGGTGCCAAATGAAGCACCGAAAGCAGAAGCTCTGCCAGAGTATCCACTAACTTACACTGACGAAACGCGCGTTGAAAAAATCAACTTTAGCATTCGTGAAGAAGAAACCGATGAGCTTGTTCAAGATACCCGTCAGATCGCAACTCTGGGAGTCCAAGGTGAACGAACTATCAAGACTCGTGTCTACAGTTCTAACGGTCAAGAGGTTGATCGTCAAGAGTTGTCTAATGAGGAAACCCTAGCTCCAGTAACACAAATTGTCAAAGTCGGTACGGCTAAACCAACTATGGTACCAAATGATGCACCGAAAGCAGATGCTTTGCCAGAGTATCCGCTAACTTACACTGACGAAACGCGCGTTGAAAAAATCAACTTTAGCATTCGTGAAGAAGAAACGGATGAATTGGTTCGAGATGCTCGTCAAATCACAACTCCAGGTGTTAAGGGAGAGCGCACGATTAAGACTCGCGTCTACAGTTCTAACGGTCAAGAGGTTGATCGCCAAGAGTTGTCTAACGAGGAAACTCTGGCTCCTGTCACACAAATCGTCAAGGTCGGCATGGCTAAACCAAATATGGTGCCGAATGAAGCTCCGAAAGCAGATGCTTTAGAAGAGTTCGATTTAATTTCACTGCATAATCTCTTAGCAGAAGCGGATCAGATTAAAGCTCAGGCCCGTTATTTTAACGATAGTCAGAGTCATCAAGCTAACTATGATGCTGCTTTGACGGCAGGTCAAGCGATTCTGAGTCAATCCCAAGCCAGCCAAGCAGAAGTCAACCAATTGGTGGAACAAATCAATCAAGCCAAGGCTCAATTAAGTGGTCTTGAAGTTGTCAAAACGGCTCTACAAAATGAATACGATTTAAATCCAAGAGTTAAAACTTCGGTTAAATATAAGAATGCGGATTCAGAAAAACAGACAGCTTATACTGACGAATTGACTAAGGCTGAAGGAGTTTTGAACAATCAAACTGCTACACAAGTGCAAGTCAATCAAGTTCTTGCTAGCCTGACAGCAGCCAAAGAAGCACTGAATGGAGTGCCTAAAGTCAAGCCGACAGTTTCGATTCTAAGTCTGACTGAGAATGCTGATGATAAGTCGGTGATGGTCCAATATAGATTGGAAGACCAGACCAAATCCTTCCGTTCAGCGACTGCAGAGTTGTACCAGGGAGATCAGCTGGTTCGCACTCTTCCGATTACTAACTTTGCTGGTAGCTTGAAGATTGGCGACCTAGACTACTACACAGGTTATACTTTGAAAACTAAGTTGACTTATGAACTGGATAATGGCAGCTTTACTGAGTTTGAAACAGACAGTCGTAACTTTGAGCTAGAATACAAGAAGATTGCCTTCCGTGATATTGATTCTGTTGAGTTTTATCATAAAGAAAACGACCAATATAAGCGCTTTGTATCGATGAGTTCTATGCCTACGGATCTGTCTACTTACTTCGTCAAGATCAAATCAAGCGAATCCAAGGAAATTCTCCTACCAGTTCACAGCATTTCTGAAGCAGAGAAAGATGGTAAGGCAGTCTATAAGGTTAATGTAACCCTTCCTGAACTCGTCCAAGAAAGTGAAGCGGGCTATAAGTCTGGGCACGACTTCTACATCAGTAAGGCGGTCCCAAGTCAGCAAAATGTCTACACCAGCTTTGCTGGATTGGTAGACGCTATGAAGCGAAATATGGCAGGAAATTATGTTCTGGGAGCTGATTTGGATGCGAGCGAGGTCAACCTAGCTCCTGCGGATTATGTCTACCTCAAAGGGAACTTCACCGGCAGTCTGACAGGTAGTCATAATGGTAAGCAATACGCTATTTATAATCTAGCCAAGCCTTTATTTGAAAACCTCAAGAGTGGGTCTACCATTTCAAATATCGACTTTAAAGACGTGAATATCGTGGGTACCTATGACTCGGCTGCGCTAGCACGCAATGCGGAGAATGCGCGAATCACTGACGTTTCTGTTCAGGGGAGAGTATCGGTAGTAGGCAACGCTTCTAACGTAGCGGGTCTTGTAGTTAATGGAACCAATACGAAGATTACCAATAGTTCCTTTACGGGTACCATACTATCTAACAGTCAACACATCAAAGCCTATAACGTAGGTGGTTTGGTTGCAAGCCTTAAAGGAGGAGAATCAATCCTCAGCCAAAGTAAAGCAGATGTAACGATTATTAGCGGTGCAAGATCAAATGAACAACGTATTGGTGGTTTGGTTGGCCGTCTAGAAAACAATGCTCGAATCACCAAATCTTATGTGACAGGAAAATTATATAATTCAACTACTAACGGTCAGATCGGTGGAGTGGTCGGTTCGAACTACTTTAATGGTTTAGTTGATAATGTTATCAGTAATGTTAGCGGTACAAATGTTTACAGTATTTCTGGGGATCAGGGATACAAGAACGACCGCATTACACAAGCATATAAAGTTGCCAAAAGTGAAACCTTGAAAAACGATCAGTTTGTTACTTCTACCATTACTCAAGAAGAAATGGAAGAAAAACTGACTGCTATGGACATAACAACTAGCCTAGATGACACGAATCTAAATATGCGTTTTGTCGACTATGGTCAAGTAAACAATGCTCAATTTGACCGCGGATATTCTTATGCAAATATGGAGAAACTGCTTCCTTTCTACAATAAAGAAACCATTGTTTCGTTTGCTAACAAGATTCCGAAAAATCATAAGTTGAACAAGGAGTACCTACTGGATGTTGTTCCGATGAAGGGCGACCAGGTTATCACTGATATTCATAGCAATAAAACTGGAATCAATCGTTTGATGCTGCACTACATGGACAATACCATTGACTACCTAGAAATATCTTATCAGGGAGATTTCGTAAATCGAGGCATTGCTGAGTATAGTATCAAGGGGTTAGACCTTCTTTATACTCCAGAAGCCTTTGTATCAGATTATACTAGTATTCTAAATCAAGTCCTGCCAGAGTTAAACAAGATCGTTCTTGATTCGCCAGCTATGCGAACAGCTCTTGGAGTAGCAGCAGATACTTCTTTGGATGAACTATACTTAGACACCGCATTTACGCAAGTGAAAAGCAAACTGTCAACAGAACTACGAAAAGTTCTGGCTATGGATAAGGCTATCAATACTGAAGGTGAAGTAGTTAAGGATTATCTTGTTAAGAAGATTCTTGCTGATAAAGAAGCTTTCCTATTGGGGCTGACTTACCTTAACCGTTGGTACAATATCAACTATGATACCTTTAATGTCAAAGACCTGTCGGCTTACAAGATGGATTTCTACGGTAAAAATGACGTTTTGGTTCTTGATACAATCATAGCTTTAGGGAAATCAGGACTTGAGAATCTCAAGGCTAAGAACAACTATACAGCTTATGATAATTCGCTCTCTGAAGCAACTGGTAAACGAGGACTCTTCAATTACCTTGAAGGCTATCGTCAGCTCTTCCTACCTTATAAGACCAATAATGAATGGCTCAAGACCAATACAAAAGCCTACATTGTTGAGGCTAAGTCGGATGTAGCAGAAGCGAGACAGCTTCAGGACGCAGCCGAGGGCAAGAGCAAGTATTCTGTTGGTGTTTATGACAAGATTACTGCAGATAATTGGGAACACAAGGGCATGCTCCTGCCACTCTTGACCATGACCGAGAAAGGTGTCTATGCTATCTCTAATATGTCTACCCTCTCTATGGGAGCTTATGATCGCTATCGTCTTGATGCTAATAACAGGATCCGCACAGATGCAGAACTAGTTGAATATGTCGAAGACCGAGTGAGAAAAACTGCTGAATACCAGCGCGACCACTATGATTTCTGGTACAAGATTCTCAGTCCAGAAAGCAAGGACAAACTCTTCCGTTCGGTTCTGGTTTATGATGGGTTCTTCTTGACTGACAAAGCAGGACAAAGCTATTGGGCACCAGCTAATGACAAAAGATCACAGGCAATGCAGGAATTCTTTGGACCAGCCGGCAAGTGGTATCCAAGCAAGGGTTACAATGCCTATGCTACGGGAAGTGTGACCCATTTTGATAGAGCACGACTATTAGAAGACTATGGAAACTCTGTCTACACCCATGAGATGACCCATAACTCTGACGGAGCAATTTACTTTGAAGGATATGGTCGTCGTGAGGGACTAGGTGCGGAACTCTATGCTCGCGGACTCTTGCAGTCTTCGCCGAGTGCAGATGAACCAACTATTACGCTCAATACTCTCTTCAAGGTGGACAAGGATTCTAAGACCCGTATGCATACCTATAATTTCAAGGAACGTGTTCAAAATGCAGCAGACCTGCAGCACTATGTCCATGGTATGTTTGACATGATCTACACCTTGGACTATCTAGAAGGTACTTCTATGCTGAAGCAGAGCGATGCTGCGAAACTTCAGTGGTTCAGAAAGATGGAGAATTACTATATTACAGATAAGTATGGTAAGGAGACTCATGCTGGTAACCAGACGAGAAGCTTCACTACTGAAGAAATCAAGCAATTAAAGACCTTTAACTCTCTGATTGAAAATGATGTGATCACTCGTCGTGAGAATAAAGACAGTGGTCAATATGGTCGAAATGGCTACCTCAGTCTCAGCCTCTTCTCACCGATTTACTCAGCCTTGAGTAATCCGAAGGGAGCTCCAGGTGATGTCATGTTCCGTCGCACAGCCTTTGAATTACTAGCCGCCAAAGGGTACCATGATGGATTTGTCCCTTATGTTTCTGGTCAGTACTCTCAGGAAGCCTTTGATGAAGGGATGAAAACGTGGGATGGATGGTCTGGAAGAGATGTTGGTCTTGTGACAGACCAGAAAGTCTTGGAAAATGTATTCAAGGGTGAATATGATTCCTGGGTAGCCTTCAAGAAGGCTATGTACCAAGAGCGGATTGATAAGCTAACCAAGCTCAAACCAATCACTATTGAGTACGAACTCAGAAATCCAAATAGTACCAAGAAAGTAACCATTCGTTCTTATGCAGAGATGCAGCAGTTGATGGATGCAGCAGTAGCAGAGGATGTACGCAACATTTCCAATGCTACTAGCCGTGTCGAAGCTAGCTGGGTTAACTTGCTCAAGAAGAAGATTTACAACGCTTATCTTCGTGAGACAGACGACTTCAGACAGTCTATTTTCAAGAAATAAGGAAACGATTCTGTTCAATCAAAATTTGAAAAATTCCTAGGTTTAAGGCTACCTAGGAATTTTTTCTGTGGTTTCTCCATGATCTTGTTTGTGCATTCAAGACCTGATAAGATAAGGATTTTTAAAGCTCAAATGAACTGATAAGATTAGTAGTGTTTGGTTGTTACTATTTCTAGCAAATAAATTGAATAATCTAGTAAATTTCGGTAGAATAGAGGGGATTCAAATCATGATAAAGGAAAGATTAGGAATGAAAAGAAGTTATTTAGGAGAAAAGCATCAGCGTTTTTCATTTAGAAAAGTTTCGGTTGGTTTGGTTTCTGCTCTGGTAGGGGTTTTCTACCTTTTTAGTGGAGGAGGTTCTATTGCAAATGTAGCAGCTAGTGAACAGACGTCATCCGTCACAAAACAGATTCACTATAAGTACGTGACAGAGAGTGAACTCACGGACCAAGAGAAGCAATTGGTAGTCAAAGAGTTGCCACAGTTTGTTGAGGAAACAGACGATACGTACTATTTGATTTATCGTCCGACGAGACAGTTGCCTGCAACTGGTCACAGTCAACTCATTAGCTCAATTGCAGCAGGGGCAGGCATAGTGCTACTGGTCGTAGCGATTAAACTGGGCAGAGATGATCGCAAGAAACTCGCTTCATTCATGCTTTTGACCAGTCTAGGAAGTCAGCTGATTGCGCCAACTTCCTTGGCTTTAACAAATCAAATGCTGGCAGACTATAATCAGGAATTGACTTTACAGGTTGGAGAAGCATTGCAATCACCTCTTGCGATTGAAGGTTACCAATATGTAGGGTATTTGAAATCTCAAAAAGCAGTAAAATCTCCAGTTGATGGCAAGAAAGAGTTGAATCATTCGGCTCCTATTGATACTCCAGTTCAAACTTCAAACGGAAGTCAAGCGCAGGAAGAGTATCGTGCTCAGAAACCAAGTGATGCTCCTGTATTTGAACAACCAGAGTTAAAGGTTGATAGTAAAGATACGAGTCGTACAGAGATCATTCCTTTCCAAGTGGAGGAAGTAGAGGCAGCTGATTTGCCACAAGGTCAAACTGAGGTAATTCAGGCAGGGAAAAATGGTAGTCGTACCATTGTGACCCGCAGCTACATTTTAAATGGTCAGGTAATCCATACAGAGGAGGTTTCCAATCAGGTAACGACTGAGCCGACTTCTGAGATTAGAAAAGTCGGAAGCAAGGTCCTTTCTCCTACAAAACCAAACACAGGGGAGTCCGTTAGTGAAAAACCAACAAACGCTCCAATAAATGAAGTTCCAAGCTTAAACGTTGAAGAAAAAGATGTTACCACAACGATAGCAGAACCCTACACTCGAGAAAGAGTAGAGAGTGATAGTTTGCCAGTTGGCCAAACCAAGATAACCCAAGCTGGTCAAGATGGAGTGCGTACGATTGTCACCCGTCAGTACATGGTGGATGGCAAAGTAGAGAGAAGCCAGGAAATCTCCAACGAAGTGACGACTCCAGCAGTCTCAGAGATCGTAACAGTCGGAACAGGCCCTGTTAGCGAGAAACCAACAGACTCCCCAATAAATGAAGTTCCAAGCTTAAACGTTGAAGAAAAGGACATTACCACAACAGTGGCCGAACCCTATACTCGAGAACGAGTAGAGAGTGATAGTTTGCCAGTTGGCCAGACCAAGATAAGCCAAGCTGGTCAAGACGGTGTGCGAACGATCGTCACTCGTCAGTACAGTGTAGATGGCAAAGTAGAGAGAAGTCAGGAAATCTCGAACAAAGTAACGACACCAGCAGTTTCGGAAATCGTAACAGTCGGAACAGGCCCAGTTAGTGATAAACCAACAGACGCTCCAGTACACGAAGTTCCAAGCCTAGAGGTCGAAGAAAAGGATGTTACCACAACGTTGGCAGAACCCTATCCAACCAAGGAAGTGGAAAGTGCAGACTTGCCTTTGGGGCAAAGGGAAGTTAGCCAAGCTGGTCAAGACGGTGTGCGAACAATCGTCACCCGTCAGTATTTGGTAGATGGAAAAGTTGAAAATACGGAGGAAATTTCTAATACTGTCACAAAAGAAGCAGTTCCTCAGATCATCAAAGTTGGTACAAAACCAATCTCTACAAATGCGGATCATGCTCCTGTAGAGCCAGAAAAAGGAACACTCGACCTCGAACCCTTACACCAATTAGTGGAAGAGGCCGACAGCATCCAGAAAACGCATCAGTATTTCAATGATACCGCTGCAGATCAAGAGTCTTATAAACAGGCAGTTGCAAATGCCCAAGCTATCTTTGAGACATCTCACGCTAGTCAAGAACAGGTTGATTCCTTGAAAAAGGCCCTTGAAACTGCTAAGAATAATCTAGACGGCCAACCTGTTGATAAGAAAACTCTCGGAGTTGAATTTGAGATGAAGGATGTGACTCAGTCTACAGTTGCTTACCAGTATGCTGATGAACAAGTCAAACTCCGTTATCGTCGTGCTCTAGATCAGGCCAAGCTCGTTTTGGACAATCCTTTCGCCAATCAAGCCTTGGTTGATCAAGTTCGGACGGATCTCGCGGCGGCTCGTCAAGCTCTGGATGGAGTCAAGAGAAAACCAACCCTCTCTCTAGTCCGTGTCGAGAAGGAAGAAGATAAACGCCAAGTTTCTCTTAGCTATCACTTGACGGATGCTACAGCTAGCTATCAATCAGCCAAAGTGCAGCTTTACAAGGGCGAAACGTTGATCAAGGAAGTTGACCTTGTGGATCTCGCTCAAAAATTGACACTTGATGACTTGGATTACTATACTCCTTATACCCTCAAAACCGTCATGAAATATGACCTAGGTCAAGGGGAACAAACTAGTATAGAGGATCAACGTCCAGTTCAGCTAGATTATAAGAAGGTTGAAATCAAAGACATCGACCGCATCGAACTGTACGGTAAAGATGGCAGTCACTACCGACGTTACCTATCCTTGTCAGAAGTGCCGTCTGATTTGAACAATTACTATGTCCGAATTCAGTCAGACAAGTTCAAGGATATGCTCATGCCCGTTTCTAAGATTACAGATAAGGGCAATGCCTACTCCGTAACAGTATCAGCTAATCAGCTTGTTGAGGGAGAAGGGGATCATTATCGTCCAGATTACTCCTTTGATCTTCCGAAAACCCCTCTTAGTCAAGAAGGAGTCTATACGTCCTTCAAAACGCTCATAGAGGCCATGAAGTCAAACCCGACTGGAAACTTCACATTAGGAGCGGATGTTTCAGCAGATGAGATTGAGTTGGAACAGTCTACGACAAGCTATGTTCCAGAAGAATTTTCAGGTAGCTTAACGAGTCGAGTAGATGGCAAAGATTATGCTATCTACAATTTAGCAAAACCACTCTTTGCAACCTTGAAAAATGCCACTATCCAGCAACTGACCTTGAAATCGGCTGCAGTTTCAGGTAAGGACTCTATAGGGGCCTTGGCTAGCAACGCTCAGAACGCAACGATTACGGATGTTTCTGTAAGTGGTAGTCTATCTGGTAACAAGCATATCGGTGGACTAGTAGGAGTTGCCCAAAATACAAAACTAACCAATGTTGTCTTTAAAGGGGCTATCACCAGCACCCAAGATGGAGGGCAGGAGTACAATATTGGTGGCCTAGTCGGTAATTTCCACGGGAACCAATCACTGGCGCAGAAGAGTCAAGCAGATGTATCTATCCAAGTAACGGGTCGAAATGGAGACCAGCGTGTTGGTGGCTTGATTGGTCGCTTGCAGAATGGAGCTAGATTAGAAACTTCTTATGTGTCTGGTTCTATCCAAAATGGAGGTCATTCTGGCCAAGTCGGTGGAGCAATCGGGTCTACTTGGAACAATGGACAGGTCCGAAATGTCTTGACCAGTGTCAAGGTTCAAAATGGTCATGCCATGACAGGAGATCCCTATCCTGAGGCTTCTGTTCGGGACTCACATGTTCTTGAAGGGACTACAGCAAATCGAAAAGATGAGCGTTTTGTCCGTACTATTTCAGAGGTAGATGGACAAGCCAAACGTCAGTCCTTTGGAATCACTTCAAACTTGACGGACCAAGAGCCATTGCAGCTAGCTTACCAGCATCAGACAGACTATAGTCGAGTGAGGGGAGCCCAAGAGTCCAGAAAGCTAGCCTACGAAAATGTAGAAAAACTATTACCATTCTACAACAAAGACTTCATCGTTCATACAGCCAACCAATTAGCTGAAGACGATAAACTCAACAAAGTAGCCTTGTTAGATGTGGTTCCGATGAAAGATGGGACACTGATAACGGATGTCAATAGCCATAAGGGTGAAATCAATAGACTGATGCTGCATTATGCAGATAAGACCATTGCTTATCTTGATTTGACCTACAAGGGAGATTTTGCCAATGGTCAGATTGCTGAATATAGCATCGCTGATAAGAATTTGCTCTATACACCAGAGGCCTTCCTATCGGACTACCAGTCCATTAAAGAGAGAGTCTTGGATGAACTCAAAGCTGTGACTTATAACTCAACTGCAGTGCGTAAGGTACTGGGAATTGGTGAAACAGCTTCCTTGGATGATCTTTATCTGGAAAAAGCCTTTGAACAAACCAAAGCTGAACTAGGTCAGGAGCTCCTCAAGGTACTTTCAGTTGACAAGTCGATTAACACTCTAGGTCCTGTGGTAGCGGATATGATTAGCCAAAAGATTCTGCAGAACAAAGAGGCCTTCATGCTTGGTCTGACCTATCTCAATCGTTGGTACAATGTCAACTATGGAACTTTCAATACCAAGGACCTTAATGCCTATAAGTTTGATTTCTTCGGCAATCAAGCAGCTTCGACACTCGATACCATCATTGCTCTCGGTAACTCTGGCATGGGCAATCTTCGAGCACAAAACAACTTCAATGCCTACCGACAATCTCTAGCCAAGGAAAAAGGCAAAGGAGACCTCTTTACATACTTAGAAAGTCTGCGTGAACTCTTCTTGCCACACAAAACCAATAGTGAGTGGTTTAAGGAAAATACCAAGGCTTATATCGTAGAAGCTCGTTCAAGTCTGCCAGAAATTCAGGCTAAGCAGGACAATGCGGATCGTAAGAGTAAGTATACAATCAAGGTCTACGACAGACTGACTCAGGGAGATTGGGGCTTCAAGCAAATGGTTCTCCAGCTTTTGACCTTACCTGAAAGAGATGTCTATATCATCAGCAATCTGTCGACTATTGCATTTGGTAGCTTTGGAAGCTACAGGAAAGAAGGTGGCAGAGTTCTCTCAGGTGAGGAACTCCATCGACACGTTGAAAAACTTGTGAATCAATCAGCTGAATGGCAACGAAACCACTATGACATGTGGTACAACATTTTAAGTCCAAACAGGAAAGATACCTTATTCAGACGGGTAATCGTTACAGACGGTTTCTTGCTTTATAATGATAAAGGCCAGCAATATTGGGCTCCGCGTAATGATAAGACCTCTGTTGCTATGTACAATTTCTTTGGCCCTGCTGGCAAGTATCACGGAGACAATGGACTAGGAGCCTTTGCCAATGGTTATGAAGTCTTCTACGTCTATGACCAGATGCTGGGAGCTTCTGGAACCATGGTCTATACCCATGAAATGACCCACAACTCGGATGGTTCTATCTATTTTGAAGGACATGGTCGTCGTGAGGGTGAAGGACCTGAGAGCTTTGCTACAGGGATGTTAGAGTCTGTAACCAATGTTAGCGAAAAAGGTCTCGTTCTCAATAGTTTCTATCAAGGAGATAAAGATTCAACCTCTCGTTACCATACCTATGATCCTGTTGCCCGATTCTCCTCAGCAGACGCTTTACGGGATTACATGCATGGAGTCTTTGATGTGCTAAATCTTCTGGATTATGTAGAAGGGGATATTGTTACTAGTGTTCTAACTGATCAGCAGAAAATGAAATGGTACCGCAAGGCTGAAAATTATAAATTTGAGAATACGTCTTATGGTAAACAAGCCCATGCTGATGATCGCATTGTCCCTATAACTGCTGAAGAAGCAGCCAAACTAAAATCTGTCGATGCTCTGGTTGATCATAATATCATTGGTCGTCGCGATGGTTGGGATACAGCTAGCTTTGGACGAAATGGCTACTATGTCGTTAATATGTTTGCTTCCTTCTATGCAGCTCTGGACAATCCAACTGGTGCACCTGGTGGGCTGATGTTCCGCCGTAGAGCCTATGAATTGCTCGGAGACAAGGGTTACCAGCAAGGATTTGTCCCATATGTATCTGGCCAATACGCTAGCCAAGCGCTTAAAGAAGGTCATAAGACCTACTCAATCTGGAACAGAGGAGATGTCGGTGTAGTTGGAGATGATCTGGTTTTCAAAAATCTCTATGGTAGCCAGTATGAATCATGGAAGGATTTGAAGAAAGCTATGTTGAATGAGCGATACAACAAGGCTCAAAACTTCCTTCGTCCTATCACCATCGAGTTTGAAGCCGGAAAACTAGATAGCAAACGACAAATTACGATTTCTTCTTATGAGGAATTACAAGATTATATGTACTTAGCAGTACTAGCGGATGCCTCAGCTAAGAACATTGATCGGGCATTATCAGACAGTTCTAAGAGCAGTGTCGCCCAACTCAAGTATCGTATTTTTAATGCTTATCTACGTGCCACAGATGACTTCAGACAGTCCATCTTTGAAAGATAAGTCTCTTGCAAAAACAGACACGAAAAAAGAAGATCACTTGGATCTTCTTTTTTTAGGGGAACGGCTTGCTTAGTACAAAAACGAATGAATTTACAAACCAATCTATAGATTTTTTATATCCTTCTTAGCATGTTTAGATAGAAATTTGAAATCATTCATCATCTAGTATCCTCATTTTGAAATTCCTTTTGTTTTTCATGAAAATATGATAAAATGATAGCTGTACAAATTTTTAAGGAGATTCAGATGAAAACAAATACACTTGCTCGCGTAAATGCGATTTTTGGTCTTATTTCAGGTATTGTCTTGCTGTTGGCTCCAGTTGTTATGTTTATGATAGCTGTCGGTGCTGCTGCGGCAACGGAGGACTCAGATGCAACAGTTGGGCTATTGACGATTTTTTCAATTATTTTATCATTGGTGAAAATTGCAATCTTGGTTTTAGGAATTGTAGCTATTGTTTATTACAAGGATGATGAGCGTGTGACTCCTGCACCGTCTGTCTTGTTTATCGTGGGTGGTGCTGTTGGATTGATCCCATTCTTGGGCTGGGTAGGAGGAATTTTGACAATCATTGGTGGCTCCCTCTACTTTGGACTTTTGAAAAAATTCGATGTTCAAGAATAACGACTTTTTGTTAGGAATATTTTTAAATAAGAGAAGGCGGTTAGCCTTCTTTTTTCTTACCAAGTAAGAGATAAATCTGATAGGATAAATAAACTTTTTAATTCGTAAAACCTAAAGCATTTATTTGGGACAAGGAACTCTTTTTATAGTATAATGATGAATGTAAATTACCTATATCAAAATATAATTCTAGTTATTTTCTTGATAGAGGTTAAAAAGCGAGAGGATTTAGAATGAAAAAGATTTTTGGAGAGAAGCAGCATCGTTTTTCCTTACGAAAATTAGCAATTGGTCTTGTATCAGCTTCGATTTCAAGCCTATTTTTTGTGTCCATTGCGAGCAGTGGAACTGTATTTGCTCAAGAAAATGTAGCTGTTCACTACAAATATGTGACGGATACGGAGTTGAGTGGGCAAGAAAAAGACTTGATTGTAAAGGACATTCCTAAAATTGCTGAAGATAGTGAAAGCACCTATTATCTAGTCTACCGTATGGATGAGAAAGCACAGCTAGGTCAGTTGCCCAATACAGGTGGGCAGCATAGTCTTACTAGTGTTTTATCAGGTGGAGCGCTAGCTTCGATTGGCCTTCTTATTTTTGTTGTATCCAAAAAGAAAGGCAAAAAGAAGGCCCTCTTGAATGTGATTTTGGTAACAGGGATGGGCAGTGGTTTGGTTTCTTCGGTTCAGGCTATCGAAAATCAACTTTTGCTACAATACAATCAGGAATACCAATTATCCCAAGGAGATAGTCTGCCTTTGCCACGCACCCTATCGGGTTATACTTACCTAGGCTATATTAAGCAAGACAAGGACTCTAGTCTGCAAGAAACTGCTGCTAGAGATCAACTTGACTACACGGTTCAACCTCATTTTCAGACCAATGAAGGTGGGCAAAAAGTAGAAGATGAGCAGAAAAATCTATCTCCAACAATCCCTGCTGACAAGCCAATCCCTTCTCAAGATTCATCCAATCAAAAGCCGTCTGGCATTGCTAGTGTAGATCCTCAGGACGAAGTCTTGGCAGGTCGCGTGAACAAACCAGAGCTCCTATACAAAGACCAAGAGATTGTAACCAAACTAGATGTTCCAGAAGTGGTTCAGGAAAATCCAGAACTAGCAGAGGGGACCATTCGGGTCAAACAAGAAGGGCGTGCTGGGAAGAAGGTTGAAGTCGTTCGCATTTTCACTGTTGAAAACCAAGAAATTTCCCGAGAAGTTCTATCAACTAAATTAGAAGAAGCCTTGCCACGTATAGTAGAAAAAGGGACTAAGAAGGCAGTTGTACCGAGTGAAGTACCTCAGTCTGCAAGAAAAGGAGAGCCTGAGACCCAGGCTTCCTTACCAGAATATAAAGGAGAACAAGCGGGAGCGATTGTTGCCCCTGAAACAGCTGAAAAACCAGAATATACTGGCACCCAAGCTGGAGCAGTCGTTGAACCCGAGCAAGTCGCTCCGCTACCTGAGTATCAGGGAACTCAAGCTGGTGCTATCGTTGAACCGGAACAAGTTGAGCCAGAGGTTGGGGGCGTCCAGTCTGGTGCTTTGGTGGAACCAGAAACGGCTGACAAACCAGCTTATACAGGCGAGCAGTCTGGAGCAATCGTAGAGCCTGAACAGGTGCCACCAACACCAGAGTATACAGGAACTCAAGCGGGAGCGATTGTAGCCCCTGAGACAAGCGAAAAACCAGAATATACAGATACTCAATCAGGTGCCATAGTGGAACCAGAGCAAGTCGCTCCACAAGCTGAGTATCAGGGCACCCAGGCTGGTGCTATCGTTGAACCAGAAATCCAGTCTTCCCTTCCAGAGTATACGGGTAATACCGAGCAAGTAAAACCGGAAGCTCCGACAGAAAAACCAAAAGAAAAAGATCCAGAGAAAACGCTTGAGCTAAGAAATGTTTCGGATCTGGAGCTGTATAGTCAGACCAATGGTACTTACAAACAACATGTTTCTTTAGACAGCGTTCCAAAGAATACAGAAACTTACTTTGTCAAGGTTAAATCTTCGTCATTTAAAGATGTCTATCTACCAGTTTCTTCAATAACGGCTGAAACGAAAGATGGTCAGTCAGTTTATAAAATTACAGCCAAGGCTGAGAAACTCCAGCAAGAGCTAGAAAATAAATATGTCGATAATTTCACCTTCTACCTAGCTAAGAAGGCTAGAGAGGAAACGACAACCTTTACTTCCTTTAGCAACCTCGTCAAAGCTATCAACCAAAATCTCTCTGGAACCTATCATTTAGCAGCTAGTTTGAATGCCAACGAAGTGGAGTTAGAGCCTGAAGCTAAATCCTATATCAAAGCCACCTTTACTGGTCAGTTGATCGGTGAAAAAGATGGTAAGCAGTATGCTATTTATAACTTGAAAAAACCTCTGTTTGAAACCTTGAGCGGCGCTAGAGTAGAAAAATTGAGTCTGAAAAATGTCTCCATTTCAGGGAAAGATGATATTGGTTCACTGGCCTATGAGGTTCAGAATGGCACAAAGATTCAGCAAGTTCACGTCGATGGTGTTCTGGCTGGTGAACGTGGCATCGGTGGTTTGCTGGCTAAGGCAGACCAATCAAGTATCACAGAGAGCAGTTTCAAGGGAAGAATTATCAACACTTATGAAACGACTGCTGCCTACAATATCGGTGGTCTGGTCGGTCATTTGACAGGAAGTAGAGCTTCACTGACTAAGTCAAAAGCGACAGTAGCCATTTCATCTAACACAAATACTTCAGATCAGACTGTGGGTGGACTTGCAGGCCTAGTAGACCGAGATGCACAGATCCAAGATAGCTATGCTGAAGGTGATATCAACAATGTCAAGCATTTTGGTAGAGTGGCGGGAGTAGCAGGCAATTTGTGGGATCGAACTTCTGGTGATGTAAAGCATGCTGGAAGTTTGACCAATGTCCTCAGCGATGTCAATGTAACCAACGGAAATGCCATTACCGGTTACCACTATAATGGAATGAAGGTGAAGGACACATTCAGTAGCAAGGCCAACAGAGTCTACAATGTCACCTTGGTCAAGGATGAGGTCGTCAGCAAGGAATCCTTTGAAGAAAGAGGAACAATGCTAGATGCTTCTCAAATTGCAAGCAAAAAAGCAGCAATCAATCCTCTCACTCTACCAACAGTGGAGCCCCTCTCAACAAGTGGCAAAAAGGACAGTGATTTTTCTAAGGTGGCCCATTATCAAGCTAAGCGCGCTTTGGCTTATAAAAATATTGAAAAATTGCTACCTTTCTACAACAAGGCAACCATCGTCAAATACGGAAACCTAGTTAACGAGAACTGTCTTTTATATCAAAAAGAACTCTTGTCAGCAGTCATGATGAAGGATGACCAAGTCATCACAGACATTGTTTCAAACAAAGAGACTGCAAACAAACTCTTGTTTCACTACAAGGACCATTCATCTGAGAAGATCGATCTCAAGTACCAGGCTGATTTCGCCAAATTAGCGGAATATAGTCTAGGAGATACTGGGCTTCTCTATACGCCAAACCAATTCCTGTATGACCAATCTTCTATCATCAAGCAAGTCTTACCTGACTTACAAAAGGTTGACTACCACTCAGAAGCGATCAGAAAGACACTTGGTATTTCTCCAAACGTCAAGCAAACTGAGCTCTACCTAGAAGACCAGTTCGCCAAAACAAAGGAACATTTGGAAGACAGTTTGAAAAAGCTCTTGTCAGCAGATGCTGGACTTGCTGGCGATAACTCAGTTACCAAGGGCTATCTTGTAGATAAAATCAAGCACAACAAGGAAGCCTTGCTACTTGGCTTGACCTATCTGGAACGTTGGTATAACTTTAGCTATGGTCAGGTGAATGTCAAAGACCTACTTATGTACCATCTGGACTTCTTTGGTAAGGGAAATGCTTCACCACTCGATACTCTGATTGAGTTAGGTAAATCTGGCTTTAACAATCTTCTAGCTAAGAATAATGTCGATACTTATGGTATCAGTCTTGCCAGTCATCATGGAACGACAGATTTGTTTAGCACGTTAGAACATTACCGAAAAGTCTTTTTACCAGAGAAAAGCAACAATGACTGGTTTAAATCAGAGACTAAGGCTTACATCGTCGAAGAAAAATCCACTATCGAAGAGGTGAAAACGAAGCAAGGACAAGCTGGCACCAAGTATTCTATCGGTGTTTATGATCGCATTACGAGTGCCACATGGAAATACCGCAATATGGTCTTGCCTCTCCTAACCTTGCCAGAGAGATCCGTCTTTGTTATCTCAACTATGTCTAGTCTAGGATTTGGAGCCTATGATCGCTACCGCAATAGTGACCATAAAGCGGGCAAGGCTCTCAATGACTTTGTTGAAGAAAATGCGCGTGAAACAGCCAAACGTCAGCGAGATCACTACGATTATTGGTATCGTATTTTAGATAATGAGGGACGTGAAAAACTCTATCGTACCATCTTGCTTTATGATGCCTATAAATTTGGTGATGACACAACCTCAGGAAAAGCTACATTGGAGGCTAAGTTTGATAGTTCCAATCCAGCCATGAAAAACTTCTTTGGACCAGTTGGCAATAAGGTAGTACACAACCAGCATGGAGCCTACGCTACAGGTGATGGCGTCTACTATATGTCTTACCGTATGCTGGACAAGGATGGAGCCATTACTTATACCCATGAAATGACCCATGATTCCGATCAGGATATTTATCTTGGTGGCTATGGTCGAAGAAGTGGCTTGGGCCCAGAGTTCTTCGCAAAAGGCTTATTGCAAGCGCCTGACCAACCAAGTGACGCAACCATTACCATCAATTCTATCTTGAGACACTCAAAATCAGATAGTACAGAAGACTCCCGTCTGCAAGTCTTGGATCCGACAGAGAGATTCCAAAAGGCAGCAGATCTTCAGAACTATGTCCATAACATGTTTGACCTTATCTACATGCTGGAATACCTCGAAGGACAATCAATCGTTAACAAACTAAATGTTTACCAGAAAATGGCGGCTCTCAGAAAGATTGAGAACAAGTATGTGAAAGATCCAGCAGATGGAAATGAGGTTTATGCCACTAACGTAGTCAAAGAATTGACAGAAGCAGAGGCCCGAAACCTGAATAGTTTTGAAAGTTTGATTGACCATAACATCTTGTCATCTCGTGAGTACCAGTCTGGTGACTATGAACGAAATGGATACTATACGATCAAACTCTTTGCCCCAATCTTTTCTGCTCTCAGCAGTGAGAAAGGCACGCCAGGGGACCTTATGGGACGCCGGATTGCTTACGAACTTCTGGCTGCCAAAGGCTTTAAGGATGGAATGGTACCTTACATCTCAAACCAATACGAAGAAGTTGCCAAACAAAACGGTAAAACCATCAATCTCTATGGTAAAGAACGCGGATTGGTGACAGATGAACTTGTACTGGACAAGGCATTTGAAGGTGAGTATTCATCTTGGGCTGCCTTTAAGAAAGCCATGTATAAAGAACGTGTGGATCAGTTTGGAAACTTGAAGCAAGTGACCTTTAAAGATCCGACAAAACCATGGCCAAGTTATGCGACAAAGACCATCAATAGTGTGACTGAATTGCAAGCCCTCATGGACCAAGCTGTTCTCAAGGATGCTGAAGGACCACGTTGGAGTAATTATGATCCAGAAATCGACAGTGCAGTTCATAAGTTGAAGAGAGCAATCTTTAAGGCCTATCTTGACCAAACAAACGACTTCAGAACCTCTATTTTTAAGAAATAAGGGTTGGAAAATGAAAAGGGAGGATCGACTGGTCTTCTCTTTTTATAGCTTGATATCCCTGTTAGAAAGCTGGTAGGCGATTTGTTTGTGCCTGAGAAGGTCTTTTGTTTCTGGAGCAAATATGGTAGAATGATAGCTACGAGAGAAGGAGGTTTTTATGGAGAGAGATAGATTGGTTCGACTCAATTGGAGACTGGGCATGCTGGCAGGAGTGACCTTACTTTTTGGGCCTGTCCTACGATTTTTGCTATCCTACACTGGGGCTCTCATCTATAAAGATCCTTCAAAGATGTTGGTCGTAACGGTTGCCTTTTCCTTGCTCCTGACATTTTTTAAAATTCTGGTAATCGCATTAGGCACTTTTATGCTAATCTATTTTGAAGAAGACCAACAACTTCGAAAGTTGCCTTCTATTCTATTTATCATTGGTGGCGTGATGGGATTTCTTTCAGCGACCGAGTGGATAGGAGGATTTCTAATCATTAAAGGAGCTGTTTCTTTTGCCAAATTTTTGAAAGAATTCTATGGCCTTGTCTGATAGTCTAGTGAAACAACCCATTTGTGTACTGACATCAAAAAGTTAGACAAATAATTTAGGTGAAGGATTTAGTTCTGTATTGCACAGGGCTAAGTGCTTTTCAAACTCTACTAGTTTTGCATCTTACTTCTGGTGGAACACATGTTGTCAGTGTGGTAGTATTTGAAAAAGCTAATCTTGAAAATTGCAAAGAAACAATTGAAGGTCTAATTCATAATCGTTACAATGATACTAATGTAACTAAGAAAACTGATCGCTTGATTGATGCTTTAAATAACAAATAATTGCAATCGTTTCTTGATTGAATATCGCGAATTAATAATAACTAGATGAGAGGACACTGTTCTCTCTTTTTAGTTGATTTTAACTAGCTTTTTTGTGAAAAATTGTGTAAAATAGAATAGATAAATGAGGGCAACCTCGAAAAATTAAAGGAGAATCCATCTAATGGTAAAATTGGTTTTTGCTCGCCACGGTGAGTCTGAATGGAACAAAGCTAACCTTTTCACTGGTTGGGCTGATGTTGATTTGTCTGAAAAAGGAACACAACAAGCGATTGACGCTGGTAAATTGATCAAAGAAGCTGGTATCGAATTTGACCAAGCTTACACTTCAGTATTGAAACGTGCGATCAAAACAACAAACTTGGCTCTTGAAGCGGCTGACCAATTGTGGGTTCCAGTTGAAAAATCATGGCGCTTGAACGAACGTCACTACGGTGGTTTGACTGGTAAAAACAAGGCTGAAGCTGCTGAACAATTTGGTGATGAGCAAGTTCACATCTGGCGTCGTTCATACGATGTATTGCCTCCTGCAATGCCTCGTGATGACGAATACTCAGCACATACTGACCGTCGTTACGCTTCACTTGACGACTCAGTTATCCCAGATGCTGAAAACTTGAAAGTGACTTTGGAACGTGCCCTTCCATTCTGGGAAGACAAAATCGCTCCAGCACTTAAAGATGGTAAAAACGTATTCGTAGGAGCTCACGGTAACTCAATCCGTGCCCTTGTAAAACACATCAAACGCTTGTCAGACGACGAAATTATGGACGTGGAAATCCCTAACTTCCCACCATTGGTATTCGAATTTGACGAAAAATTGAACGTAGTTTCTGAATACTACCTTGGAAAATAATCTATAAACAGAAAGCCTAGGAATCCTAGGCTTTTTTGTTTTTGCTTCTAGTTTTCAACTAGTTGAAAAAGCGTTATAATGATAGTAAAGAGTGACTTGATTGTAAGAAAAGTAGATATGCTCGAAGCCCTGAAATCAGTAGAGTAATTCACGGTTTTAAACAGTAAATCAGTTGACAAAGTCTCTGCTTCTTGGTAGAATAAGAACTGTCGTAAAGACAAATAACTTCTTCTTGGTTACAGGCATGCCAACCTGTCACTCGGATGAAGCCAAATAAAAAGGAGAAACATCATGGCAATCTCAAAAGAGAAAAAAAATGAAATCATCGCACAATATGCACGTCACGAAGGTGATACAGGTTCAGTAGAGGTTCAAGTTGCTGTCCTTACTTGGGAAATCAACCACCTTAACGAACACATCAAACAACACAAAAAAGACCACGCTACTTACCGTGGATTGATGAAGAAAATCGGTCGCCGTCGTAACTTGCTTGCATACTTGCGTAAAAACGACGTTAACCGTTACCGTGAGTTAATCAACTCTCTCGGACTTCGTCGCTAATCTTGCGTCTAAAACGTTTCTATACTTCGTTGGCTTCAGCTCGATGTACCATTAGTACAATCTTCGCCTCGTCGCCTTGTCTATAAACGTTTTATCCAGCAAGAATCATGATGCTAAGGGCGTTAAAAATACGTATGAAAATAGGGAAACGACACAGTGTTCGATGAACACAAGGAGTTTCATCTTTTTCACTAGGATTTTAGCCCGAGCTCAAATCAAGCTCTTTGGTTTCAGAGAGCTTTTTTACTTTTGTCACCCTACCTCGATATACTAAAGTATTATCTTCGGTTACGGTTTCTAGCACTGTAAGGTAAAATAAACCAAATCATCTCCCTTTGGGGAGATTTTTTGTTTCACTAGGATTCTGGCTCTAGTTCAAATCAGCTCTCTGTTATCAGAGGGCTTTTTTATTGAGGTTTTATCGGTCACAATTTTGGAGACTACAAAAACTCAACTGGGAGTCGCTCTTCCAAAGGAAACGTTTTATCGGTCACAATTTTGGAGACTACAAAAACCCATAGTCACACCATATTATTTCCGTGTATGTTTTATCGGTCACAATTTTGGAGACTACAAAAACAAGGTCGCTGTTCCAGGCTGCTAGTGATTTGTTTTATCGGTCACAATTTTGGAGACTACAAAAACCCATCATTACCGGCAAATGCACCATGTCGAGTTTTATCGGTCACAATTTTGGAGACTACAAAAACAGATGTTGACAAGTAGTTTTTCTATAGATGGTTTTATCGGTCACAATTTTGGAGACTACAAAAACCTGCATCTGTCACAACTTTTACGGTAACTTGTTTTATCGGTCACAATTTTGGAGACTACAAAAACCGTGTTTTGATGTCTTTTCTTTGCGCGTATGTTTTATCGGTCACAATTTTGGAGACTACAAAAACCTCAAATGGTATCAGCTAATGACACCATGAAGGTGCGCAGTTACTCGGCTTTTCAAGCCGAGTAACTGTCTGCAAGCCCCCTCGGAGAGCCCACACTTTACGAAGTAAAGTATAGTATGTTATACTTTACATGGAAGTAGTCACCGAATTCCAGTTAGAAATTACTTTGTAACTACGTTTTGAGGAGGAGTAAAATGCTTTCCTACGTTCGACATTACCCACTAGCGATAGCTAAATTAATGTGTCTGTGCTCTCCTAAAATCTGCTGATTTATTACTGACTAATACAGGAGGTTTTTATGGGACAGACAATCCTATCTGCTATTGGTGTTTATATTTCCACCAGTATCGATTATTTAATTATTTTAATTATTTTATTTGCACAGCTATCACAGAATAAACAGAAATGGCATATTTATGCGGGGCAATATCTAGGCACAGGCTTACTTGTAGGGGCGAGTTTAGTTGCTGCTTATGTCGTTAATTTCGTGCCTGAAGAATGGATGGTTGGATTGCTTGGTTTAATCCCTATCTATTTAGGGATTCGCTTTGCAATTGTTGGAGAAGGTGAGGAAGAAGAGGAAGAAATTATTGAAAGATTAGAACAAAGCAAGGCAAATCAACTGTTTTGGACAGTTACATTGCTGACAATTGCGTCTGGCGGAGATAATTTAGGTATCTATATACCTTATTTTGCTTCGTTAGATTGGTCACAGACCCTCGTGGCGTTGCTTGTGTTTGTAATCGGCATAATTATCTTTTGCGAGATTAGTCGGATGTTATCCTCTATTCCGTTAATATTCGAGACAATTGAAAAATACGAGCGAATCATTGTGCCCATAGTATTCATTCTACTTGGACTATATATCATGTATGAAAATGGCACGATAGAGACTTTTCTGATCGTGTAGATTTTTTTGTTTCACTAGGATTTTAGCCCGGGTTCAAATCAGCTCTCTAATTTTAGAGGGCTTTTTATGTTGTCACCCTACCTCGATATACTCAAGTATTATCTTCGGTTACGGTTCCTAGCACTGTAAGACCAACTATATTTATTTTTCTCATCTTGTTCCATTGTTGAAAATATGCTATACTTTTCATGAGAATTTTCTAAATTTTTAAGATTCTATCAAAGGAGGTTTGCATGCTTTCCAAATTTTCTGGAAGCCGACAAGACCAGCAATTTGTGTTACTTTTAGTTATTTTGCTAGGTATTTTAGGGATTTCTCTCTTTCTAGCAGTTTCAATGGGATCTGTTGCGATTGATCTAGGAGATACCTATCGGATTATTTTGAGCAGATTGGGATTTCCTCTTGAGATAGGAGAGGTTTCCAAGTCTACTCTTGCCATTGTATGGAACATGAGATTCCCCCGAGTATTGCTGGGTCTGATAGTAGGGGCTGGTCTGTCTATGTGTGGTAGTGTGATGCAGTCCACAGTGAACAATCCCATTGCAGAGCCCTATGTCTTAGGCATCTCTGCGGGTGCAACTCTAGGAGCAACCTTAAGCATCATTCTTGGTTTAAAATTGGTGATTAGCCTTGGAGCTTTCCTTGGAGCTATTTTGGCAACAATCGCTGTCCTTATCATTGCCTCTATGCAGGGAAGGATGACAACATCTAGTCTGATCTTATCAGGAACGGTGGTCAATGCTCTCTTTCTGGCTTTTTCAAACTTTATTATCTCAGTCGGCGCTAATGCGGACAGTGTGATGACCATTAAGTTTTGGACCATGGGCTCGCTTGCAGGGACTACTTGGTCTGACTTAGTCCTGCCAACTATAGTAGTAGGATTGGCCTTTCTATTTTTCGCTACCCAGTATCGTGTTTTTAATGCGATGATGATGGGAGATGAGGCTGCTTTAACTTTGGGAATTCCCTTACGCTTCTATTGGTATCTTTACGTGACCGTGGTGGCTGTGCTGACAGCTGTCTTGGTGGCGACTTGTGGGATTATTGGATTTGTTGGTCTGATTACTCCTCACTTAGCTCGAGGGTTAGTGGGAACGAATTACAGGAGGCTTTTTCCTATTGCGACCTTCCTGGGTGCCCTCTTTGTGGTCTGGGCAGATGTACTCTCTCGTGTCATCATTCCAAATGCTGAGCTGCCGATTGGTATTTTCACAGCCTTAGTAGGTGCTCCCTTCTTTATCTACATTGTTGGAGGTAGGCGAAGGGAGGTGAGGGTCTGATATGGACTTGATTTGTCAGGATGTCCACTTTGGACTAGGAGAGAAAAAAATCCTCAAAGGAGTTTCTCTTAAGGTTGATGGGCATCAATTTCATACGATATTAGGGCCAAATGGAAGTGGAAAAACCAGCCTGCTTAAACTCCTCTATCGTCAGGAAAAGGCGGACAAAGGCTTGATAAGCTTAGATGAAAAGCCTTTGGAACATTGGTCACTCAAAGAAACAGCCAAGCAAATGGCAGTTGTCACCCAGTTTAATCAATTGCAGTTTGATTGTACAGTTGAGGAAATCGTCTTGCTGGGCAGAACGCCCCACCTCTCTTTTCTACAAAAGGAAAAGGAAAGAGATTATGTCCTCGTTCAAGATGCCCTCGTCAAGGTGGATATGCTTGAGAAAAAAACTCGTCTCTATTCGTCTCTGTCAGGGGGGGAGAAACAACGAGTCTTATTAGCCCGCGCCTTGGCGCAAGAACCGTCTCTCTTGCTCCTGGACGAACCAACCAATCACCTGGATATCAAGTATCAACTAGACTTGCTGGCCATTGTGAAGAATCTCAAGGTCAATGTTTTAGCTGTCCTACATGATATTCAACTTGCTTGTCGCTATTCGGATTATCTCTATCTGATGAAAGAGGGAGAAATCCTTTACCAAGGGACTCCAAAGGAGACCATCACCCCTGAGTCATTGCAAACTGTATATGGAGTTCAAAGTCAGGTGACTTGGACTGAGGATCAGCAAGCCATGATTCACTATTTATAAGAAAGAAAAGGAAAACAAAATGAAAAAAACACTAAGCATTTTACTCGTAACAGTAGCTACCCTAACCATGGCAGCTTGTGGCAACACTACCACTGAAAAGGCTACCACACAATCTAGCACAGAAACAAGTCAAAAGGCCAGCACAGAGACGACTTATCCGTTAACGGTCAAGACCTATGATGCTAAGGGAAATGAAGTCGAACAAGTCTTTGACAAGGCACCTGAAAAAGTTATCACCAACAATCTGTCAACCACTGAAATCTTATTGGAGTTAGGCTTGAAGGATAAAATTGCTGGCATGCTCAACCCTGACAATGCTGTAACAGACAAATACAAGGATGCGATTGCGACGATTCCTCAAATTGGGGACAAAAAAACAGTCTCACAAGAGACAGTCCTTTCTTATGAGCCAGATGCTGTGATGGGTCGAAACATGATGTTTTCTGAAAAATCCTTGGGGACAGTTAGCACTTGGAATGAAAACAAAATCCCAGTCTATACGCAAAAAGCTTCTCTCTCAACGATTCAGCAAGATTTGGGAAATATCGTAGAAGATGTCAAAAATCTTGGAATGATTTTCAATGTTCAGGACAAGGCTAATGAATACGCAGCTCAATTACAAGCTAAAATTGACGCTGTTAAGAAAGCAAACCCAGCAAGCCAAGGTGAAAAGAAAAAGGCTTTGATTATGGTTGCTTATAATGACGAAACCTTCGGTGCTTACAAGTCTGCTTTGCAAGAGAGCTTGTTGAATCAACTTGGTTATACCAACGTTGCAACGGGAACATCAGGCTTGACCTTGGAAAATCTCGTGTCAATGGATCCTGAGTTGATTATCTATGTGACCAGCGACCGCAATAAAAAATTGGATGCCAACGCAGTAGAGTTGATGAAGGCAAATGAAGTTTTGGAAAATGTTCCTGCAATTAAGAATCAAAAAATCATGACCATTTCTTACGATGAGTTGATGGACTATGGTCCAGCAGTGATTGATTCCCTTGAGAAAATCAATGACTTTATCAATAAATAATGAGTTTGATTGGGAAGGGATCCAAGTCAAGGTCAGCCTTCCTTCAACCTATGATCCCAATCAAATCTATCCAGCGATTCTCTTGAATGATGGAAACTTGGATTTTCTATCTTCCCTTTCAGAATCTGTGATTTTAGTGGGCTTGACCTCTAAAAATCGCCTAGATGACTACACTCCCTGGAAGGCACCTGCTCTGAGAGATGGAGCTCCAGATTTTGGCGGTCAGGCAAATGCCTATCATAGTCATTTATTTGGAGGTCTTTTAGACAAGTTGCAGTCGCTTTATCGCCTGGACAAAAATCGCCTTGCCTATGGGGGTTACTCACTAGGTGGTTTGACAGCAGTATACAGTCTTTTCCATTTTGACAAGGTCTCCTGTATCTTCTCTATCTGCGGTTCCTTTTGGTATCCTGATTTTGTGACTTACTGCAAGGAAGAAAAGGTGAGAAATTTAGATTGTTTGCTGTATTTACAGAACGGTCAAACAGAAGGAGCCCATCATACCAATCGCTTGGCTCAAGCACCAGTCTATGCTGAGCAGATCCATACTAGCCTTCAGAAGCACTATCCGGCTGGTCAGTTTGTCTTTGATTCTTATGGGCATCATGAGCAAGTGGTTGAGCGATTTCTAGTCTTTTCCAGCTGGTTGGCCCAAGAATGGGAAATTGCATAAAAGAAATATCCCTTGGTAAAAGCCAAGGGATAATTGTATTTTTTAACCAAGAGACTCTCTCTTCTTATCTGGATTCCAGATAAAGCTTGCGATGAAGGTAAAGATAATCGTTAGGATACCAACAATCACAGCAAGGAAGAGGGCAGGGATACGGACAAACCACCAGAGTGGATTTGGTTTTTTATCATTGTGCCATTGCTTGGTTTCTTCGTCCAAACGTTGGAATTCTGCTTGGATACGGTCTGCAACCATTTCAATCCCTTCATCATTCATTTTCTTGATGTCTGAGATATCGATTGGATTTCCAAAGTTCATATCGACACGTTCACGGCTAACCAAGCCCTTCAAGGTCATGGGACCGGTGTAGGTAACCGGCATGATACGGACCTTGGCCATTTTAGCAATCAAGGCAACTCCGCCTTTGACATCTGTCGAGTGGCGACTACCACTAGGAAACATGATAAGGGAACGGTCACTTTTTTTGAGAACATTGATAGGGTATTTGATAGCAGAGGCGCTAGGATTTTCCCGGTCGATAGGAAAGGCCCCACACATACGAATCCACCAGCCAAAGATGCGGTTGTTAAAAAGCTCTTTTTTAGCCATAAAGATGAACTGTTTTGGTTTGGTCGCAAAAGCCATGTAAACTGGATCCCACCAGGTACGATGAGGTGCGACCAGGATATAGTTTTCATCTTTACTAGGGATTTTATCAGTATTGTGGTAGTGGGCATTGCCGTTGATGGACCACAAAATTAGCATGACTAGTCCACGTAAATAAGTATAAAACATGAGATCTCCTTCGATTGTATTGCTTTTATTATTATACCTTATCAAAAGACTGCTGGCAAACTTTTTCAGTTATCAGCCAACAGTTTTAGATTGAATTAGAATTCTTTTAAAAAAAATGATATGATAGAATTTATGGATAAAAATAAGATAATGGGATTAACCCAAAGAGAAGTCAAGGAAAGACAGGCTCAAGGTTTGGTCAATGACTTTACCGCATCAGCCAGTACCAGTACTTGGCAAATCATCAAACGAAATGTTTTTACACTTTTTAACGCATTAAACTTTGTTATTGCCCTAGCGCTTGCCTTTGTGCAGGCTTGGAGCAATCTGGTCTTCTTTGCTGTTATCTGCTTTAACGCTTTTTCTGGGATTGTGACCGAGCTACGAGCCAAACACATGGTGGACAAGCTTAATCTCATGACCAAGGAAAAGGTCAAAACCATCCGTGATGGTCAGGAAGTTGCCCTTAATCCTGAAGAATTGGTTCTAGGAGATGTCATTCGTTTGTCTGCCGGAGAGCAGATTCCTAGTGATGCTCTGGTTCTGGAGGGTTTTGCGGAAGTTAATGAAGCTATGTTGACTGGTGAAAGTGATTTGGTGCAAAAGGAAGTGGGCACCTTGCTTTTGTCTGGAAGTTTTCTAGCCAGTGGATCAGTTTTGGCTCAAGTTCACCATGTTGGGGCAGAAAACTATGCTTCTAAACTCATGCTGGAGGCCAAGACCGTTAAACCCATCAACTCTCGCATTATGAAATCGCTGGACAAGCTAGCAGGTTTTACTGGGAAGATTATCATTCCCTTTGGTCTGGCTCTCTTGCTAGAAGCTTTGATTTTAAAAGGCTTGCCTCTCAAGTCTTCTGTAGTGAATACTTCGACAGCACTTTTGGGTATGTTGCCCAAGGGAATCGCCCTTTTGACCATCACTTCGCTCTTGACTGCGGTGATCAAGCTGGGCTTGAAAAAGGTCTTGGTGCAGGAGATGTACTCTGTTGAGACCTTGGCGCGCGTGGATATGCTCTGTCTGGACAAAACGGGCACCATCACCCAAGGAAAGATGCAGGTGGAGGCCGTTCTTCCTTTGACCGAAGAGTATGGTGAGCATACGATTGCCAGCATTTTGACCAGCTACATAGCTCACAGTGAGGATAAAAATCCAACAGCCCAGGCTATTCGCCAGCGTTTCCAAGGAAAGGTTGCTTATCCTATGATTTCCAATCTGCCTTTTTCTAGCGACCGCAAGTGGGGGGCTATGGAGTTGGAAGGGCTAGGGACAGTTTTCTTAGGGGCGCCTGAGATGTTGTTGGACTCTGAAGTCCCAGAAGCCAGAGAGGCTTTAGAGAGAGGTTCACGTGTCTTGGTCTTAGCCCTTAGTCAGGAAAAACTAGATCATCACAAACCACAGAAACCGTCTGACATTCAAGCCCTGGCCTTGCTGGAAATCTTGGACCCGATTCGAGAAGGAGCAGCTGAGACGCTGGATTATCTCCGTTCTCAGGAAGTGGGCCTCAAGATTATCTCTGGCGACAATCCCGTTACAGTATCCAGCATTGCCCAGAAGGCTGGCTTTGTAGACTATCACAGCTATGTAGATTGCTCAAAAATCACAGATGAGGAATTGGTTGCCATGGCTGAAGAGACAGCAATTTTCGGACGTGTTTCCCCTCATCAAAAGAAACTCATCATCCAAACTCTGAAAAAAGCAGGGCATACAACAGCAATGACAGGGGACGGAGTCAATGATATCCTGGCCCTTCGTGAGGCAGATTGTTCGATCGTGATGGCGGAGGGAGATCCGGCGACTCGTCAGATTGCTAATCTGGTTCTCTTGAACTCTGACTTTAATGATGTTCCTGAGATTCTCTTTGAAGGCCGTCGGGTGGTCAATAACATTGCCCATATCGCACCGATTTTCTTGATTAAGACCATCTATTCCTTCCTGCTTGCAGTCATCTGTATCGCTAGTGTTCTTCTGGGACGGTCTGAGTGGATTTTGATTTTCCCTTTCATTCCGATCCAGATTACCATGATTGACCAATTCGTTGAAGGTTTCCCGCCATTCGTTCTGACTTTTGAGCGAAATATCAAACCTGTCGAATCAAACTTCCTCAGAAGATCCATGCTACGTGCCCTACCAAGTGCCCTTATGGTCGTCTTCAGCGTTCTTTTTGTCAAAATATTTGGAGCGAGTCAAGGTTGGTCTGAGTTAGAAATCTCAACCCTACTTTATTATCTCCTTGGGTCTATCGGTTTCTTATCCGTATTTAGAGCCTGCATGCCATTTACCCTCTGGCGTGTGATCTTGATTGTCTGGTCGGTAGGTGGCTTCCTGGCTACGGCTCTTTTTCCAACGATTCAAAAGTTGCTTGAAATTTCGACCTTAACTGGACAAACGTTTCCTGTTTATGGGGCAATGATGCTGGTATTTACGGTGATTTTCATTCTATCCAGTCGTTACCAAACTAGAAAATAAAGAAAGACCGCAATCTGTGTATTGCGGTCTTTTTAGGTGCAAGATTGCTAGCTGAAATATGGTATAATAAAAGGTAACAGAGTTTTGGAAAGAGAGAGAAGATGATTTCAAAGAGATTAGAATTGGTGGCGTCCTTTGTGCCCCAAGGTGCTGTGTTACTTGATGTGGGGAGTGACCATGCTTATCTGCCTATCGAGTTGGTAGAGAGAGGCCAAATTGAAGCTGCTATTGCTGGTGAGGTGGTGGATGGCCCCTACCAGTCTGCGGTCAATAATGTTGAATCTCATGGTCTAAAGGAGAAAATCCAAGTCCGTTTAGCCAATGGCTTGGCAGCTTTTGAAGAGACTGACCAAGTGTCGGTCATCACCATTGCAGGTATGGGTGGTCGTTTGATTGCGACCATATTAGAAGAAGGATTGGATAAGCTTGCGAGTGTAGAACGTTTAATTCTCCAGCCCAATAATCGTGAAGACGACTTGCGTATCTGGTTGCAAGAGAACGGTTTCCAGATTATAGCAGAAGGCATTCTAGAAGAAGCTGGCAAGTTTTATGAAATTCTAGTGGTGGAAGCGGGACAAATGGAGCTATCAGCTAGTGATGTTCGCTTTGGACCTTTCTTGTCCAAGGAAGTCAGCCCAGTTTTCGTTCAAAAGTGGCAAAAAGAAGCTGGTAAGTTAGAATTTGCCCTTGGTCAAATCCCAGAAAAAAATATGGAAGAACGTCAAGTTTTAGTAGATAAAATTCAAACCATCAAGGAGGTGCTCCATGCTAGCAAGTGAAGTAATTAACGCATATGAAGCCTTTTGCCCTCAGGAATTTTCAATGGAGGGAGACAGTCGTGGTCTGCAAATCGGTACTTTAGACAAGGATATCCAAAGGGTCATGGTGGCTCTGGATATTCGTGAAGAGACGGTGGCAGAGGCCATTGAAAAGGGTGTGGACTTGATTATCGTCAAGCATGCGCCGATTTTCCGTCCCATCAAGGATTTGGTCGCTAGTCGTCCGCAAAATCAGATTTACATTGATCTCATCAAGCATGACATCGCAGTTTATGTCAGTCACACCAATATTGACATCATTGAGAATGGTCTCAATGACTGGTTCTGCCAGATGCTAGGTATTGAGGAAACGACTTATCTGCAGGAAACAGGTCCAGAACGTGGGATTGGGCGTATTGGAAATATCCCGACTCAGACATTTGGGGAATTGGCTCAACATGTTAAGCAAATCTTTGGTCTAGATAGTCTTCGAATGGTGCATTATCAAGAGAGTGATTTGCAGAAGCCTATTTCAAGAGTGGCCATCTGTGGTGGCAGTGGGCAGTCTTTCTACTCTGATGCTTTAGCAAAGGGGGCAGATGTTTATATCACTGGCGATATCTACTATCATACAGCTCAGGATATGCTGTCTGATGGCCTGTTGGCATTGGACCCAGGCCACTATATAGAAGTGCTTTTTGTGGAAAAAATCGCAGCACTTCTTACTCAATGGAAGGCAGAAAATAGCTGGACTATTGATATCTTGCCTAGTCAGGCATCGACTAATCCTTTCCACCATATCTAGTTAGAAGGTGAAGACAATGAAAAGAGTAGCCATATTCGGAGCAGGGATTGTGGGGGCAACAGCTGCCTACTACCTCTCGAAAGAAAGTGACCTAGAGGTGACCGTTTTTGACCATGGTCAAGGTCAGGCTACCAAGGCAGCAGCGGGAATTATCAGTCCTTGGTTTTCAAAACGCCGTAATAAAGCCTGGTACAAGATGGCGCGCTTGGGAGCTGACTTTTATGTGGATTTGTTGGCTGATTTAGAAAAGTCTGGTCAAAAAATCGACTTTTATCAGCGTTCGGGAGTTTTCCTCTTGAAAAAGGACGAATCCAAGCTAGAAGAACTCTATCAACTAGCACTCCAGCGTAGGGAAGAATCTCCCTTGATAGGCCAGTTAGCCATTTTAGACCAAGCGTCTGCAAATGAATTATTCTCTGGCTTGCAGGGATTTGACCGCCTGCTCTATGCTTCTGGTGGAGCGAGAGTAGATGGCCAACTGTTAGTGAATCGTTTGCTAGAAGCCAGTCAGGTCAAGCTGGTCAAAGAAAAAGTGAGTCTGACACCTTTAGAATTCGGCTATCAGATTGGCGAAGAGGTGTTTGATCAGGTTATTTTGGCGACAGGAGCTTGGTTGGGGGACATTTTGGAACCTTTAGGATATGAGGTAGATGTTCGTCCCCAAAAAGGACAACTCCGAGATTATCAGCTCTCTAAAGACCTAGCATCTCACCCTGTTGTCATGCCAGAGGGGGAGTGGGATTTAATCCCTTTTGTAGGTGGGAAATTGTCCTTGGGCGCTACCCACGAAAATGATATGGGATTTGACTTGACGGTAGATGAAACCTTGCTCCAACAAATGGAGGATGCGGCCTTGCCTCACTATCCAGCCTTGGCAGAAGCTACTATAAGAGGTGAGCGAGTAGGAATCCGTGCCTATACCAGTGATTTTTCTCCATTTTTTGGGCAAGTCCCAGGCTTAGCAGGTGTCTATGCAGCTAGTGGACTAGGGTCATCAGGTTTGACAACGGGCCCTATCATTGGTTACCATCTAGCCCAATTGGTTCAAGATAAGGAGTTGACCTTGGACCCAGTAAACTATCCAATTGGAAACTATGTCAAACGAGTAAAAAGCGAATAAGATTTTACTGAAATTTTAGCCTACCTTCTAGGATGGCAAATGACATTCCCTATCAAAAATGATAAAATAAGAAAAAATAATCCGAGAATCGAGGAAAAAAGATGCAAGAAAAGATTTTGGTAACTGGCGGTGCCGGATTTATCGGAACCCACACTGTTATTGAATTGATCCAAGCAGGTCATCAAGTCGTTGTGGTGGATAATCTTGTCAACAGCAATCGTAAGAGTTTAGAAGTTGTTGAAAAAATTACAGGAGTTGAGGTGCCTTTCTATGAGGCAGATATCCGTGACACAGATACCCTCAGAGATATTTTCAAGCAGGAAGAGCCGACTGGTGTCATTCACTTTGCTGGTTTGAAGGCTGTTGGTGAATCAACACGTATCCCTCTTGCCTACTATGACAACAATATCGCTGGAACTGTCAGCCTTTTGAAAGCCATGGAAGAAAACAACTGTAAGAACATCATCTTCAGTTCTTCTGCGACAGTTTATGGAGATCCTCATACAGTGCCAATCTTAGAAGATTTCCCACTTTCAGTGACCAATCCATACGGTCGTACTAAGCTCATGCTAGAGGAAATTTTGACGGATATCTACAAGGCAGACTCAGAATGGAACGTGGTCTTGCTTCGTTACTTCAACCCAATCGGAGCGCATGAAAGTGGAGATTTGGGAGAAAATCCAAACGGTATTCCAAACAACCTCTTGCCTTATGTTGCGCAAGTAGCAGTTGGTAAACTAGAGCAAGTGCAAGTGTTTGGAGATGATTACGATACGGAAGATGGGACTGGTGTTCGTGACTATATCCACGTTGTAGATCTAGCCAAAGGTCACGTTGCAGCTTTGAAAAAACTTCAAAAAGGTTCAGGTCTTAATGTTTATAACCTTGGAACAGGTAAAGGTTACTCAGTTCTTGAAATTATCCAAAATATGGAAAAAGCAGTGGGACGTCCTATTCCTTACCGCATCGTAGAACGCCGCCCAGGTGATATCGCTGCCTGCTACTCAGACCCTGCAAAAGCCAAAGCTGAACTGGGATGGGAAGCAGAACTCAGTATCACGCAAATGTGTGAAGACGCATGGCGTTGGCAAAGCAAGCATCCAAATGGATTTGAAGACTAAGATGATGATCTCAATCATTGTCCCATGTTTAAACGAAGAGGAAGTACTTCCTCTTTTTTATCAGTCTGTTGAAGCACTGCTTCCAGAATTGGGAGCAGAGATCGAGTATGTCTTTGTGGATGACGGGTCTAGCGATGGAACCTTAGACTTGCTAAAGGCCTATCGGATGCAAAATCCTGCGGTACATTACATTTCTTTCTCGCGAAATTTTGGGAAAGAAGCAGCTCTGTATGCAGGCTTACAGTATGCAACTGGAGACTTGGTGGTCGTGATGGATGCAGACCTCCAGGATCCTCCTAGTATGTTGCTCGAAATGAAGGCCTTACTAGACCAGAATGCAGACTTAGACTGTGTTGGGACACGGAGAACTAGTCGGGAGGGAGAACCCTTCCTTCGAAGCTTCTGTGCCAATCTCTTTTACCGCCTCATGCAAAAAATTAGCCCAGTAGCCTTGCCCTCGGGTGTCCGTGATTTTCGGATGATGAGAAGGTCTGTGGTGGATGCTATTTTAGCCTTGACCGAATCCAATCGTTTTTCTAAGGGTCTCTTTGCCTGGGTTGGTTTTCGAACGCACTATCTTGACTATCCAAATGTCGAAAGACAGGCTGGCAATACCAGTTGGAGTTTTAGGCAGCTCTTTTTCTACTCGATTGAAGGGATTCTCAACTTTTCAGATTTTCCCTTAAGTATAGCCTTTGTAGCGGGACTCCTATCTTGTTTTATTTCTTTTGTGATGACTGTTTTTGTGGTGTTTCGGACCCTTATCTTGGGAAATCCGACATCTGGCTGGACCTCTCTGATGGCTGTCATTCTCTTTCTTGGAGGAATTCAACTCCTGACCATTGGGATTCTAGGCAAGTATATCAGTAAGATTTATCTAGAGACCAAAAAAAGACCACTCTATCTCGTTAAAGAAAAAAGTGATCTTTCTATTTTTGAAGGAAAAAATAGCCGGAAAAGACTATAATTTTACCTAGAAATATGCTAAACTAGTAGATGAAGGGATTAAAGTGATAAAAAGAATCTACAATATCAATCTCCCTTTTAAACTATGACGGATCTTTTAGAAGTGCACGTGTAGGACAATTTTTGATGGCCTCTAGAACATCGCTGGTCTCAGTGATTTCTCTTTGCAATTCAACTGGATCATCATAAAAGCGAACGATTCCATTATCGTGATAATCAAAGAGTTCAGAATAGGTTTGGCAAAGCCCACAGGCGATGCATCGTTCAGGTATAAGTGTGAGTTTCATATTTATATTGTAATAAGAAAGTTTAAAAAATACAAGGAGTAAGGTATGGAAAAAGAACCATGGCAAGAAGATATTTATGAAAACAATGAGGAAGAATCAAGATCGGAACGTCGTCACCGTAAACAAAAGGGAAAAGGTGTTGTTGCCAATCGTGTCTTGACAGTTCTAGCTAGCCTCTTCTTTGTAATCGTTGTAGCAATGGTTGTCATATTGATTTACCTTTCTACTGGAGGAAGCAACCGCACGGCTGCCTTGAAGGATTTTTATGATCCTTCAGCACCTGCTAGCAGTTCCACTTCAAAAGTGGAAGAATCATCCTCTTCAAGTAGCAAGGTAGAGGAAACAGCTTCTTCTGAATCAACACCTTCACAGAGCAGTTCGGAAGAACATACTACAGAGGGTGAAGGAACACTTACAGTACAGCCTGGAGAGGGAGAAGCAGCTCTTGCACAACGTGCAGGGATTTCCATTGCCCAGTTGGAAGCTTTGAATCCTTCTCATATGTCATCTGGCTCTTGGTTTGCTAACCCAGGTGATGTCATCAAGACAAGATAGGAGTCGGAAATGAAGACAATTCAAATTGCTATTGATGGTCCTGCTTCCAGTGGTAAGAGTACGGTCGCAAAGATCGTCGCAAAAGATTTTGGCTATACTTATCTCGACACGGGTGCTATGTACCGTGCTGCTACCTATATTGCCATCAAACACCAAGTAGATGCTGAAACTGTAGACCAACTTCTTCATCTCCTTGACCAACATCCCATTAGTTTTGGGCGTTCGGAGGCAGGTGAACAACTTGTCTTTGTTGGTGATGTAGATATTACCCATCCGATTCGTGAAAATGAAGTGACCAACCAGGTTTCAAGCATCGCTGCCATTCCAGAAGTGCGTGAGAAACTGGTCTCTCTCCAACAGAAGATTGCCCAGCAAGGTGGTATTGTCATGGATGGACGTGATATCGGGACAGTTGTTTTACCACAAGCTGAACTCAAGATTTTCCTAGTAGCCTCTGTTGAAGAAAGAGCAGAGCGTCGTTACAAGGAAAATATTGCTAAAGGGATTGAGACGGACCTGGAAACTCTGAAAGAAGAGATTGCGGCACGTGATTACAAAGATAGTCATCGCGAAACCTCGCCTCTCAAACAAGCAGAGGACGCAGTTTACCTCGACACAACTGGATTGAGTATCCAAGAAGTAGTCGAAAGAATTGAATCAGAAGCAAAAAAATATATGTCCTAGGGACGAGAGGAGCAGGCTAAATGAAGCCTGCTCCTTTTCTCTCTTTTGCGCGCGTTTCAAAACAGCCTTTTTGGGAGAATTTTGATAAAATAGTAGTATCAATAAAAAGGACGGAAGCATGACAAAGAAAATCGTAGCCATTTGGGCCCAGGATGAAAAAGGTGTGATTGGGAAGGAAAATCGTCTCCCTTGGCATTTGCCGGCAGAGTTGCAACATTTTAAGGAAACAACTTTAAATCATGCTATACTGATGGGACGAGTGACCTTTGATGGTATGGGACGTCGTCTGCTTCCAAAACGGCAAACCCTGATTTTAACGCGAAATAGCGAAGAAGTCATAGATGGGGCGCTCGTATTTCAAGATGTGGAGTCTGTTTTAGCGTGGTATCAGAGTCAGGAAAAAAATCTCTATATCATTGGCGGAAAGCAGATTTTTCAGGCTTTTGAGCCTTATTTAGATGAAATCATCGTGACACAGATTCATGCTCAGGTGGAGGGAGATACCTATTTCCCTGAGGAGTTTGACTTGTCTCATTTTGAGACAGTAGCAAGCAAATCTTACACCCGAGATGAGAAAAACGACTATGATTTTACCATCGAATACCGAGATAGAAAGGAAGTCTAATGGAGCGCAGTATATTTGGATTTTTTACAGCTTTTTTGTGTGTGATCTGTATTTTGACTGGAGCACAGGCTTTTCGTAAGAAGCGCTATGGACTGTCTGCCTTACTCTGGTTGAATGCTTTTACCAATCTGGTAAACAGTGTCCACGCTTTTTATATGACCTTATTTTAGATAGAATGATAAATTAGAATGGAAGGAAATCATGCCTACAAATAGGAAAAATGATATGATGGTTTATTGCTCATTTTGTGGCAAGAGCCAAGAAGAAGTAAAGAAAATAATCGCTGGGAACAACGCCTTTATCTGTAATGAATGTGTGGAATTGGCCCAGGAAATCATTCGGGAGGAGTTGGCCGAGGAAGTTTTGGCAGACTTGTCTGAAGTACCAAAACCAATCGAACTCCTCAATATCTTAAACCACTATGTGATTGGTCAAGATCGTGCCAAACGTGCCTTGGCAGTGGCTGTATACAATCACTATAAACGCATTAATTTCCACGATACGCGTGAAGAGTCAGAAGATGTGGATTTGCAGAAGTCAAATATCCTGATGATTGGTCCAACTGGTTCAGGGAAAACTTTCTTGGCTCAGACTTTGGCTAAGAGCTTGAACGTGCCTTTTGCTATTGCAGATGCGACAGCTCTGACTGAGGCTGGGTATGTGGGTGAGGATGTGGAAAATATCCTCCTCAAACTCCTGCAGGCTGCTGACTTTAACATCGAACGTGCAGAGCGTGGGATTATTTACGTGGATGAAATTGACAAGATTGCCAAGAAGAGCGAGAATGTGTCTATCACACGTGACGTTTCTGGTGAAGGGGTGCAACAAGCCCTTCTCAAGATTATTGAGGGAACTGTCGCTAGCGTACCGCCTCAAGGTGGACGTAAACACCCGCAACAAGAGATGATTCAAGTGGATACTAAAAACATCCTCTTCATCGTGGGTGGTGCTTTTGATGGCATCGAAGAAATCGTTAAACAACGTCTTGGTGAAAAAGTTATTGGCTTTGGACAGAATAATAAGGCGATTGATGAAAACAGCTCCTACATGCAAGAAATCATTGCAGAAGATATTCAAAAATTCGGTATTATCCCTGAGTTGATTGGACGCTTGCCTGTCTTTGCAGCTCTTGAGCAATTGACGGTTGATGACTTGGTTCGCATCTTGAAAGAGCCAAGAAATGCCTTGGTCAAACAATACCAAACCTTGCTTTCTTATGATGACGTTGAGTTGGAATTTGACGACGAAGCCCTTCAAGAGATTGCCAATAAGGCCATCGAACGCAAAACGGGTGCGCGTGGTCTTCGATCAATCATCGAAAAACCATGCTAGACGTTATGTTTGAAGTGCCAAGTCAAGAAAATGTGAAATTGGTCCGCATCACAAAAGAAGCTGTCGATGGAACGGAAAAACCAATCCTAGAAACAGCCTAGAGGTGACCATGGAAATCAATACACACAATGCTGAAATCTTGCTCAGTGCGGCCAATAAGTCTCATTATCCGCAGGATGAACTGCCAGAGATTGCCCTTGCAGGGCGCTCCAATGTTGGGAAGTCCAGCTTTATCAACACCATGCTCAACCGCAAAAATCTCGCTCGTACATCAGGGAAACCTGGGAAAACCCAGTTACTCAACTTCTTCAATATTGATGACAAGATGCGTTTTGTGGATGTGCCTGGGTATGGCTATGCCCGCGTTTCCAAAAAGGAACGTGAAAAGTGGGGCCGCATGATTGAGGAGTACCTAACGACTCGTGAAAATCTCCGTGCGGTTGTCAGTTTGGTGGACCTCCGCCACGACCCATCGGCAGATGATGTGCAGATGTATGAATTTCTCAAGTATTATGAGATTCCGGTCATCATCGTTGCGACTAAGGCAGATAAGATTCCTCGTGGTAAGTGGAACAAACATGAATCTGCAATCAAAAAGAAATTAAACTTTGATCCAAGTGACGACTTCATTCTCTTTTCATCAGTCAGCAAGGCAGGGATGGATCAGGCTTGGGATGCAATATTAGAAAAATTGTGAGGGAAAGAAATGGCAAAAACAATTCACACAGACAAGGCTCCAAAAGCAATCGGGCCTTATGTTCAAGGGAAAATCGTTGGCAATCTATTGTTTGCGAGTGGGCAAGTTCCTCTTTCGCCTGAAACTGGGGAGATTGTAGGAGAGACCATCCAAGAACAGACAGAACAAGTCTTGAAAAACATTGGTGCTATTTTGGCAGAAGCGGGAACGGACTTTGATCACGTTGTCAAAACAACTTGCTTCTTGAGCGATATGAACGACTTTGTTCCTTTTAATGAGGTTTACCAAACGGCCTTCAAAGAGGAATTCCCAGCTCGTTCAGCTGTGGAAGTAGCTCGTCTTCCTCGCGATGTGAAAGTCGAAATTGAAGTCATCGCAGAGATTGGATAAGCTAGTTGAAGTTTGGTTTTGCCAAACTTCTTTTGATATAAGGAGAGATAGATGACAAAAAAACAACTTCACCTAGTGATTGTGACAGGGATGAGTGGTGCAGGAAAAACCGTAGCCATTCAGTCCTTCGAGGATTTAGGATATTTCACCATTGACAACATGCCGCCAGCCCTCTTGCCAAAGTTTTTACAGTTGGTCGAAACCAAAGATGATGACCACAAACTGGCTTTGGTAGTGGACATGCGTAGCCGTTCTTTCTTCTCAGAGATTCAAGCTGTTTTGGATGAGTTGGAAAATCAAGATGATTTGGATTTCAAAATCCTCTTTTTGGATGCCAAAGATAAGGAATTGGTAGCCCGTTACAAGGAAACCAGACGGAGTCACCCTCTAGCAGCAGATGGTCGAATTTTAGATGGGATTAAGCTGGAACGTGAACTTTTGGCACCTTTGAAAAACATGAGCCAAAATGTGGTGGATACGACAGAACTTACCCCGCGTGAACTTCGTAAAACCATTGCTGAGCAATTTTCGGACCAAGAACAAGCCCAGTCTTTCCGTATCGAGGTCATGTCTTTTGGATTCAAGTACGGCATCCCTATCGATGCGGACTTGGTATTTGATGTCCGTTTCTTGCCAAATCCCTATTACCTACCAGAACTGCGCAATCAAACGGGGATGGATGAGCCTGTCTACAACTATGTCATGAAACATGCAGAATCAGAAAGTTTCTATCAGCACTTGCTTGCCTTGATTGAGCCGATTTTGCCAAGTTACAAGAAAGAAGGCAAGTCTGTTTTGACCATTGCAGTGGGATGTACAGGTGGACAGCACCGTAGTGTTGCCTTTGCCAAGCGAATCGCAGAGGACCTAGCTAAAAACTGGCCTGTCAATGAAAGCCATCGTGACAAAGACCGAAGAAAGGAAACGGTAAACCGTTCATGAGAAAACCTAAAATAACGGTGATTGGTGGAGGAACAGGTATCCCCGTCATTTTGAAAAGTTTGCGGGAAAAGGATGTTGAGATTGCAGCCATCGTAACAGTCGCCGATGATGGTGGATCTTCTGGTGAGTTAAGAAAGAATATCCAACAACTGACACCGCCTGGAGATCTTCGTAATGTTTTGGTGGCCATGTCGGATATGCCCAAGTTTTATGAGAAGGTTTTTCAGTACCGATTCTCAGAAGAGGCTGGCGCTTTTGCTGGTCATCCCCTAGGGAATCTCATCATCGCAGGCCTTTCTGAAATGCAGGGATCTACTTACAATGCCATGCAGCTACTAAGTCTCTTTTTCCATACAACAGGGAAGATTTACCCATCAAGTGACCACCCTTTGACGCTACATGCAGTCTTTAAAGACGGTTCTGAGGTGGCGGGTGAGAGCCATATTGCAGATCATCCAGGCATGATCGACCATGTCTATGTGACCAATACCTTGGATGATGAAACACCCCAAGCCAGCCGTCGAGTAGTCACTACTATTCTCGAGAGTGACATGATCGTCTTGGGTCCTGGTTCCCTCTTTACATCGATTTTACCCAATATCGTGATCGAAGAGATTGGACAAGCACTCTTGGAGACCAAGGCAGAAATAGCCTATGTCTGCAATATCATGACCCAACGTGGGGAAACAGAGCACTTTTCAGACAGTGACCATGTGGAAGTCCTCCATCGCCATCTAGGTCGGCCTTTTATTGATACGGTCTTGGTCAATATTGAAAAGGTTCCTAGAGAATACATGGATACCAACCGTTTCGATGAATATTTGGTACAGGTAGAGCATGATTTTGCTGGTCTTTGCAAGCAGGTTCCTCGTGTGATTTCTTCCAATTTCCTTCGTTTGGAAAATGGAGGAGCCTTCCATGATGGCGATTTGATTGTGGATGAATTGATGCGAATTATACAGGTGCGAAAATGAGTTTTACAGTTGCAGTAAAAGAAGAAATTCTTGGTCAGCACCATCTCAGTCGTCATGAATTATCAGCCATCATCAAGATGTCAGGTAGTATTGGTCTCTCAACTTCGGGCTTGACCCTGTCTGTTGTGACTGAAAATGCCAAGTTAGCTCGGCACCTTTATGAGTCCTTTCTCCATTTTTATGAAATCAAGTCAGAGATTCGTCACCATCAGAGAAGCAATCTTCGCAAGAACCGTGTCTATACGGTCTACACTGATGAGAGGGTACAGGAGCTTTTAGCTGATTTGCGGCTTGCGGATTCCTTCTTTGGTTTGGAGACGGGCATCGATCCTGATATTTTAGCAGATGAAGAAGCAGGTCGTGCTTATTTATGTGGGGCCTTTCTGGCAAATGGAAGTATCCGTGATCCTGAGTCTGGCAAATACCAGCTGGAGATCAGTTCTGTTTATCTGGACCACGCCCAAGGACTGGCCTCTCTCCTCCAGCAATTCTTACTGGATGCCAAGGTTATTGAGCGAAAGAAAGGTGCAGTTACCTATCTCCAGCGTGCAGAGGACATCATGGATTTCTTGATTGTGATTGGGGCCATGCAGGCGCGTGATAATTTTGAGCGCGTCAAGATTTTGCGTGAAACACGTAACGATCTCAATCGAGCCAATAATGCCGAGACAGCTAATATCGCTCGAACAGTTTCTGCCAGCATGAAAACCATCAATAATATCAGTAAAATCAAAGATAGAATGGGCTTGGAAAATTTACCCGTGGATTTGCAAGAGGTGGCTCAGTTGCGAATCCAGCACCCAGACTACTCTATCCAGCAGTTGGCAGATAGCCTCAGCAATCCCCTGACCAAGAGTGGTGTCAATCACAGACTGAGAAAAATAAACAAGATTGCTGATGAGCTATGAAGAGAGCACATAAGATAAGCGGATTTTAAGCTTCTATATATGTTTACGGGTATGAATTTGATAAAGAAGGGTGTACTCATGTTTTGAATTCTGGGGATATGAAAATAGTTGTACCCCCCCTTAATTCTTGGTACAATAGAACTAAATAAGTAGGTAGTAGTTTACGAGTGAAAACGTGGTATAGAACCTTTGAAAGAAGATGGATTTAGCGAGTATACACTGAGTATAGTAGTATCTAGCTATTGAAGCTTGTGCTATTATCAAGACGACGGTTGAAATCCGTCCACCTATAATGATTAGCCTCAATTTAATGTTGGGGCTTTTTCTTAATTCAGTCTTTTTTTCTACAATCAAATTAGCCTTTATAATATTTCTAGAGGATTTATACGTTGCGAATAATATAATTCCATTATAAAACCACGAATCGTTGATTCGTGGTTCTTTTTTATAAACTTGTCGAGTGTTTTGGTTGAACTTTTTGTTCTGGGTCGATGTAGTTGATAGCATTGTTAACAGCTGTTGGAGCTTCACCCAGTCCTGTAGCAATCAAATCAATCTTTCCTTCATAGTAGCAGCAGTCTCCGATAGCGTAAATACCCGCTTGGCTGGATTCTTGCTTGCTATTGACGATAATCTTATGACGGTTGAGATCTAGACCCCAATTTTTAAGATTTCCGACAGAAGACTTGAAGCCGTAGTTGACAAAGAGGTGGTCTACCTCAATCGTTTCGGCTTCATCCGATTTGACTTTTGTGATTTCCAGTTTATCAAGTGTTTTTCCATTTCCAAGGAGTTGGCTAGGAACGAATGGTGTCTTGATAGTCACAGATGATTCTTGCAGGGCTTGCACACTGTGTTCCAAGGCGCGGAAGTTATCTCGACGGTGAACGAGAGTAGTTGGGGCAATTTTTTCGAAAGCCAATGCCCAGTCAACTGCTGAGTCCCCTCCACCAAGGATGGTCACTTTCTTACCAGCGTATTGCTGGATATTGGCAACGTGGTAGTGGATATTTTCATGGTTTTCGACGCCATCTAATTCGAGCGGACGAGGTTTAAAGGCACCACCACCCATGGCAATAATGACTGTTTTAGTCAGGTGGCTTCCCTTGTTGGTTGTGATGGTAAAACCTTGATCTTGTTTCTCGATTTCAAGAACCGTTTCGTTGAGATGAACAGGTGTATCAAAGCCATCTAGCTGCTCAAGCAAACGATTGGTTAACTCTTCTCCAGTTAAGTTTGGGAAACCTGGCACATCAAGGATTTGCTTTTCAGGGTAGAGGATGGCAGGCTGACCACCGAGCTGGGGAAGGGAGTCGATGATTTGGACTTTGGCTTGGCGTAGGTGGGCGTAAAAGGCAGCAAAGAGGCCGACAGGACCGCCCCCTACAATGGTAATATCATAGAGTTGAGACATGATTTCTCCTTCGTTTTTTCTAGTCAGTTTATTGTATCATAATTTTGCTTAATTTAAAATGAAGTAGGATGGGGAAAAAATGAGCAGAAAATGGTATAATAGTACGGAAAGTGTTTTGACAGGGAGGAGGCCAGGGATGAATTTTCAACAATTATCCAATTGGCAATACTGGACAAGTTTGTTTTCAAGTCCTTGGACGATAGTCATCAATCTGATTGATATTTTGATTGTGACTTATATTTTGTACCATTTTACCAAAGCGATTGCAGGGACTAAAATCATGATATTGGTTCGGGGAGTTTTGGTCTTTATTCTAGGTCAGATTCTGTCCAATATGATTGGCTTAACGACCATTTCATGGTTGATCAATCAGATTATCACCTACGGGGTCATCGCAGCGGTGGTTATCTTCTCGCCAGAGATTCGGACTGGTTTGGAGAGATTAGGTCGAGCTACTGATTTCTTCTACAATGCCCCTATTAGTGCAGAAGAGCAAATGGTTCGTGCCTTTGTCAAATCAGTCGAGTACATGAGTCCGCGTAAGATAGGTGCTCTGGTTGCTGTTCAGCGAGTGAGAACCTTGCAGGAATATATCTCAACTGGAATTCCTCTAGATGCGAAAATCTCATCCGAGTTATTGATTAATATCTTTATCCCTAATACTCCCTTACACGATGGTGCGGTCATTGTCAGAGAAGACCGGATTGCCGTAACTTCAGCCTACCTACCCCTGACTGAAAATACAGGAATTTCCAAGGAGTTTGGGACACGCCATAGGGCGGCGATTGGTTTGTCAGAAGTATCGGATGCTCTTACCTTTGTGGTTTCTGAGGAAACAGGTGGAATCTCAATCACCTATAATGGAGTCTTTAAGCATGACTTGACCTTGGAAGAGTTTGAATCGGAGTTAAGAAGAATCTTGCTTCCAGCATCAGAGGAAAAACAAGGTTTGAAAGAGCGTTTGCTAGGAGGATTGAAACATGAGAAAAAATAGCCTTTATATTATTTCTTCATTTTTTTTCGCCTGCATCCTCTTTATCTACGCGACTTCTACAAACTACCAGAATAGCAATAGTGCCAGACAGGTGAGGACAGAAACCTATACTAATACGGTTCTTAATGTCCCAATCGATATTCAGTATGACAGCGATCAGTACTTTATTAGTGGCTTTACCTCTGAAGTGACCGTCTTTCTGACAGGGTCAAACAGAGTTGCTTTGGCGAGTGAAATGCAGGAAAGCACTCGGAAATTCAAGGTCAAAGCTGACTTAACCAATGCCAGTGTAGGAACTATCGAAGTTCCTCTAACCATTGAAAATTTACCAAGTGGTTTGACGGCTGTTGCGACACCGCAAAAGATAACAGTGAAGGTTGGTAAAAAAGCAAAACGAGATAATGTAATCGTTGTGCCAGAGATTGATCCTAGCCAGATTGATTCTCGTGTGAAAATTGATACAGTCACTGTGTCAGATGAAAAAGTAACGGTTATTAGTGACGAGGAGACTCTCTCTAGAGTAGATCGAGTTATTGCCATCTTGCCGACGAGTGAACGGATAACAGGTAACTATTCAGCCTCTGTTCCTCTACAAGCAGTCGATAAAAATGGAAATGTCTTGCCAAGTGTCATTATGCCATTTGACACTACAATGAAAATTACAACCAAGACAGTATCGTCTAGCTCGAGTTCTTCGTCAACGACCTCATCAACAGGATCCTCGACTAGCAGCTCGTCTTCAACGAGTTCAGAAACGAAACCAGACTCGTCTAAACAAGAATAAATAAAAAAGTAGAAAAGGATGATTAACAAAATGGGTAAATATTTTGGGACCGATGGAGTCCGTGGAGAAGCAAACGTAGAACTGACACCAGAATTGGCCTTTAAATTGGGACGTTTTGGTGGTTATGTTCTTAGCCAACATGAAACGGAAGCCCCTAAAGTCTTTGTAGGACGTGATACACGTATTTCAGGAGAAATGCTAGAATCTGCCTTAGTGGCAGGTCTCCTCTCTGTAGGGATTCACGTCTACAAACTCGGTGTCCTTGCAACACCAGCAGTAGCTTATTTGGTTAAAACTGAGGGAGCTAGTGCGGGTGTCATGATTTCAGCGAGTCACAACCCAGCCCTTGATAATGGAATTAAGTTCTTTGGTGGGGATGGCTTCAAACTTGATGACGAAAAAGAAGCAGAAATCGAAGCCTTGCTAGATGCTACAGAAGATACCCTTCCTCGTCCGAGTGCTGAGGGCTTGGGAACCTTAGTGGACTATCCAGAAGGTTTACGTAAGTATGAAGGCTACCTTGTTTCAACTGGAACTCCTCTTGAAGGGATGAAAGTGGCCTTGGATACAGCTAATGGTGCAGCGTCTACAAGTGCTCGTCAAATCTTTGCAGACCTTGGAGCTCAAATAACTGTTATCGGTGAGACACCGGATGGTCTTAATATCAACTTGAATGTGGGTTCTACACATCCAGAAGCTCTTCAAGAGGTGGTCAAAGAAAAACAGTCAGCTATTGGTTTGGCCTTTGACGGAGACAGTGACCGTTTGATTGCTGTCGATGAAAATGGCGACATCGTCGATGGTGATAAAATCATGTACATCATCGGGAAATATCTTTCTGAAAAAGGCCAGTTAGCTAAAAACACCATCGTGACAACCGTCATGTCTAACCTTGGTTTCCATAAGGCTTTGGATAGTGCTGGCATTAACAAAGCAGTCACCGCAGTTGGAGATCGCTATGTTGTCGAAGAAATGAGAAAATCAGGCTACAACCTTGGTGGTGAACAGTCTGGTCACGTTATCTTGATGGATTACAATACAACTGGTGATGGCCAATTATCAGCTGTCCAATTGACCAAAATCATGAAAGAAACAGGTAAGAGCTTGTCTCAACTGGCATCAGAAGTGACGATTTACCCACAAAAACTGGTCAATATCCGAGTGGAAAATGCCATGAAAGAAAAAGCCATGGAAGTACCAGCTATCAAAGCCATCATCGAAAAGATGGAAGAAGAGATGGCAGGCAACGGCCGTATTCTTGTCCGCCCAAGTGGAACAGAACCCCTCTTGCGTGTCATGGCAGAAGCACCAACAACAGAAGAAGTCAACTACTATGTAGATACGATTGCTGCTGTGGTTAAAGATGAAATTGGAATTGACTAAAGCCTAGAAAAACTAGATGAAATGATAAAAATGTGGTACAATTGCATAGTAAATTGTAGCAATGGGAGAGAAAAATGAATCTTAAAAGAGAACAAGAATTTGTTAGCCAGTATCACTATGATGCTCGTAACTTTGAATGGGAAAATGAAAATGGAGCTCCTGAAACCAAGGTAGACGTGAACTTTCAGTTACTCCAACATGACCAAGAAAACCAAGTGACTTCGCTTGTCGTTATCTTGAGTTTCATGATTGTCTTTGACAAATTTGTCATCAGCGGGACGATTTCCCAAGTGAACCATGTGGAAGGTCGTATTGTCAACGAACCAAGCGAATTTAACCAAGAAGAAGTCGAAACCTTGGCACGTCCATGTTTGAACATGCTCAATCGTTTGACGTATGAAGTAACAGAAATCGCCTTGGATCTTCCAGGGATCAATTTGGAGTTTTAGTCATGAAATTAGCTGTCATTACAGATTCTTCCGCCTATTTAGAGGAGAAGACGCTGCAAAGAGAGAATCTATTTATCTTGGATATTCCTGTCAATATTGATGGGGAAGAGTATGTCGAAGGTGTCAATCTGACTGCTGAAGAATTTTATCAAAAAATGGCTCAGTCTGCTGAATTGCCTAAGACCAGTCAACCAAGTATTGCCAAATTGGATGAGATTCTTAGTTCTTTGAAAGACGAGGGTTATACCCATGTCTTGGGACTCTTTCTTTCGTCAGGGATTTCAGGTTTTTATCAGAATATCCAATATATGTTAGACGAATATGAAGGTTTGACCATTGCCTTTCCAGATACTCATATCACAAGCTCCCCTCTAGGATTTATGGTAGAGAGTGCTTTTGAATGGGCAGAACAGGGCGATGATTTTGCTCAGATTCAGGAGAAGTTGGCTATTCAAATCGCTGATAACTCCGCCTTTATCATAGTAGATGACCTTGATCACTTGGTTAAGGGAGGACGTCTGTCAAATGGTGCGGCCATCCTAGGAAATCTTCTCAGTATCAAGCCCATTCTTTACTTCAATGACCAAGGTGTGATTGAAGTTTACGAAAAAGTTCGTACGGAAAAGAAGGCAACCAAACGTTTGGTGGAAATCATCAAAGAGTTGACAAAAGATGGGGACTACCGTATTACAGTCATTCATGGGAACGCTCCTCAAAAGGCGGCAGATTTGCGTCAACTCTTGATTGAGAGTGGTGTGAATTCTGAGATTCCAATTGTCAGCTTTGGTAGTGTCATTGGGACCCACCTTGGAGAAGGTAGTATCGCCTTGAGCTATACGCCAGTTGTCTAGATTGTTCTTACAAGTTTTGTATCTTAGCAATTGAACACGGCCTACCTGCCTCTTGAAAAAAGATGCCTGTCTTGCCTTTCATGGAAAGTCAGCGCCATTCCCTATTTTTCATGGGCAGCTAACGTCCTTTGTATCTTAGTCAGGAGTAGTGATGAGTATTCGAGTGATTATTGCTGGGTTTAAGGGAAAGATGGGCCAGGCCGCTTGTCAGATGGTCTTGGCTGATCCTAACTTGGACTTAGTCGCAGTTTTGGATCCGTTTGAGTCTGAGTCAGAGTGGCAGGGAATTCCTGTCTTCAATGATAAGGCAGCCTTGGCTGGTTTTGAAGCGGATGTCTGGGTAGATTTTACAACTCCAGCTGTTGCCTACGAAAATACACGCTTTGCTCTTGAAAATGGCTTTGCTCCAGTCGTAGGAACAACAGGCTTCACTAGTGAAGAAATTGCAGAACTAAAAGCATTTTCCCGTGAACAAGATTTGGGTGGCTTGATTGCCCCTAACTTTGCCTTGGGTGCGGTCTTGCTTATGCAATTTGCGGCCCAGGCGGCTAAATATTTCCCAAATGTGGAGATTATCGAGCTTCATCATGACAAGAAAAAAGATGCTCCGAGTGGAACAGCCATTAAAACAGCTGAGTTGATAGCAGAAGTTCGAGAGTCTATCCAACAAGGTGTGCCTGATGAGGAAGAACTGCTTGCAGGAGCTCGTGGAGCTGACTTTGAAGGTATGCGAATCCACTCAGTCCGTCTACCAGGATTGGTAGCTCATCAGGAAGTCATTTTTGGAAATCAGGGAGAAGGATTGACCCTCCGTCATGACTCCTATGATCGCAGCTCCTTCATGACAGGGGTCAATTTGGGAATCAAAGAAGTTGTCAAGCGTCATGAGCTTGTCTATGGATTAGAACACTTATTATGAGATTAACACAAATGCCTTCTGAATTTCAGAAGGCTTTACCAGTATTAGAAAAAATTAAAGAAGCAGGTTTTGAAGCCTATTTTGTTGGGGGCTCTGTTCGAGATGCCATTCTCCATCGTCCAATCCATGATGTGGATATTGCGACCTCATCCTATCCAGAGGAAACCAAGCAGATATTTTCCCGCACAGCCGATATCGGAATTGAGCACGGAACGGTCTTGGTCTTAGATGGTGACGAGGAGTATGAGGTAACCACCTTTCGGACAGAGGATGTCTATGTAGACTATCGCAGACCCAGTGCAGTTTCCTTTGTGCGCTCGCTAGAAGAAGATCTCAAGCGCCGTGATTTCACAGTAAACGCCTTTGCCTTGGATGAGACAGGAGAAATCATCGATTTGTTCCATGGTCTCAAAGATCTGGAAAACCAAGTCTTGCGAGCGGTTGGGGTGGCTAGTGAGCGTTTCAATGAAGATGCCTTACGTATCATGCGTGGTTTTCGTTTTCAGGCCAGTCTTGGTTTTGAACTTGAGCAAGAAACATTTGAAGCCATGAAATCTTTGACTCCGCTCTTGGAGAAAATCTCTGTGGAGCGTACCTTTGTTGAATTTGACAAACTCTTGCTTGCACCTTTTTGGCGTGTTGGCTTGTTTTCCATGATTGAGAGTCAAGCTTATGATTACCTCCCTGATATGGCAGACAGTCGAGAAAAGCTCCAAAAATTGTTTGATTTAGAGGCGGATTTCACCTTTGAGTCTTCTGAACAAGCCTGGGCGGATCTCTTGTGGGCTTTGGAGATTAAGGATGCACAGTCATTTTTGAAGCATTGGAAAACCTCACGTCAATTTGCCAAGCAGGTTCAGGATTTACTGACTATTTTGGCTTTGCGAGAAGAAGGAGAGTTGAGCAAGCGTGATTGTTACCGTTTTGACTTGGATTCCCTTCTACAAGCTGAACGTCTTCGTCAGGCTCAAGGAAAAGAGGTCAACCCCCAACTTATCACAGAAACTTACCAGAGTTTGACCATTCAAGACAAGAAAGAAATCCAGATTAACGGTGGTATTTTAATCAAGGAATATGGTTACCAGCCAGGTCCAGATTTGGGAGATATTTTAACTGAGATTGAGTTTGCCATTGTCGATGGTGACTTGGAGAATGACCGTGATGCCATTCATACTTACCTGAGGGAGAAAAAATGAGTGATTTTATCGTTGAAAAACTAAGTAAATCCGTTGGTGACAAGACCGTTTTTAAGGATATTTCTTTTATCATCCATGATTTGGACAGAATCGGTCTGATTGGTGTCAATGGGACTGGTAAGACCACTCTGTTAGATGTCCTTTCTGGTGTTTCTGGCTTTGACGGGGATGTCAGTCCTTTTTCAGCTAAGAATGACTATAAGATTGGCTACTTGACCCAAGATCCAGAGTTCGATGATAGCAAGACAGTTTTGGATACGGTCCTATCCAGTGACCTCAAGGAAATCCAGTTGATTCGTGAGTATGAACTCCTCATGCTCGACTATAGCGAGGACAAGCAGGCACGTTTGGAACGTGTCATGGCTGAGATGGATTCTCTCCAAGCTTGGGAAATTGAAAGCCAGGTCAAGACGGTCCTCAGCAAGCTAGGTATTCAGAACTTGTCAACTCCAGTTGGTGAATTGTCAGGTGGTCTGAGAAGACGGGTTCAGTTGGCGCAAGTTCTCCTAGGCAACCACGACCTCTTGCTTCTGGACGAGCCGACCAACCATCTGGACATTGCGACCATCGAGTGGCTGACCCTCTTTTTGAAAAATTCCAAGAAGACGGTTCTCTTTATCACCCATGATCGCTATTTCCTAGATGCACTGTCAACGCGGATTTTCGAGTTGGACCGCGCAGGCTTGACCGAGTATCAGGGTAATTATCAGGACTATGTTCGCCTTAAGGCGGAACAAGATGAGCGTGACGCTGCCCTTCTCCACAAAAAAGAACAACTCTACAAACAAGAACTGGCCTGGATGCGCAGACAACCGCAAGCGCGTGCGACCAAGCAGCAGGCTCGGATCAATCGTTTCCACGACTTGAAAAAGGAAGTTTCAGATAATCCTACTGAGACAGACTTAACCATGACCTTTGAGACCAGTCGAATTGGAAAGAAGGTCATCGAGTTTAAAGATGTTTCCTTTGCCTACGAGAACAAACCTATTCTGCAAGATTTTAACCTCTTAGTGCAAGCCAAAGATCGTATCGGTATCGTTGGTGACAACGGTGTTGGAAAATCCACCCTGCTTAATCTGATTGCAGGAAGTCTTGAGCCGACAGCAGGTCAAGTTGTGATTGGGGAAACGGTTCGTATTGCCTATTTCTCTCAACAAATCGAAGGCTTGGATGAAAGCAAACGGGTCATCAACTACCTGCAGGAAGTAGCAGAAGAGGTCAAGACTAGCGGTGGGTCTACAACTTCCATCGCTGAGTTGCTAGAGCAGTTCCTCTTCCCACGTTCAACCCATGGAACCTTGATTGAGAAATTGTCAGGTGGAGAGAAAAAACGTCTTTATCTCCTCAAATTGCTCTTGGAAAAACCCAATGTTCTTCTTTTGGACGAGCCGACCAATGACCTAGATATTGCGACTTTGACAGTCTTGGAAAATTTCTTGCAGGGCTTTGCAGGTCCTGTCTTGACAGTTAGCCACGATCGTTATTTCTTGGATAAGGTAGCGACCAAGATTCTCGCCTTTGAGAATGGCAAGATTCGTCCTTTCTTTGGCCATTACACCGACTATCTTGATGAAAAAGCCTTTGAAACAGAGATGGCCAATCAAGTGCAAAAGGCCGAAAAGGAGAAAGTGGTCAAGGTCCGTGAAGACAAGAAACGTATGACCTACCAAGAAAAGCAGGAGTGGGCAAGCATTGAAGGCGATATTGAAGCCTTGGAAAATCGTATCGCAGCCATTGAAGAAGAAATGCAGGCAAATGGCTCCGACTTTGGTAAACTAGCGACTCTTCAAAAAGAGCTAGACGAGAAAAACGAAGAACTTCTTGAAAAATACGAACGCTATGAATACCTAAGTGAGTTAGCATGATGGAAGAAAAAGTCATTAAACGTAGTCCCAAGAAAATCATTTGGAATGCCTTGTTTGGCTTGGCTTCAGTGCTTTTCTTCTTGTTACCTCTCTATTATCTCCATTCGTATTCGCAAGAGGGGACCAGACTTCATACGATAAGTCTTTTGTTGATGCTGTTTGTACTTTTTTGTGCTGGAGTAGTCATTTATCAGACATACAGACTGTTAAGTTCCGATAAGGAATATTTGAGATTTACAGTTAAGGGGTTTTACTACAAACCGAATCCAAAGAAACCCAGTCATTTCTACGCTTGGGCTGATGTAGAGGAATTTTCCTTCTCTCGGATTCGAGGGAAGTATAGGGATTCCTATCGGATTGAAGTTGATTTTAAAAACAAGGAAAATGTGAAATCCCAATCTCTTATAGCCCTACTGAAGAGAAGGTGTTTCCCTTTTCATCAGTCAGCAGATTTGATCATCCCTATCTTTCTACTAGATGTAGGTCTTCCTGAAAGGGTATACGAGACTATGAAGTACTATGAAAGAGAATGGCGTATCGAACAAAATCGTCAAGCAAGAAAAGAGGCAAAACAAGCTTTGAAAACCAAATCTTCCAAACAGCTATAAGTCAGTTTAGCTTAAAGAAAATCAATCAAAAAAGCCCTATCCACTGGATAGGGTTACTCTTTGTCTTCTTTTTTTGTTTCCTGGTGGAAGATATTTTGCCAAGTCTCATGGCGACGCCAGATACTAGTGTGGACGATACCATCTAACTCATAGCAAATGAGCTTGGTTTTTTGACTAATGGAAGTAATCTGAATATCCTTGATTGTAGTAGGTAGTTCTTTTGCAACTTTGTAGGCGCCCTTGTCCATCTGCTCTCCATCTTGACGAATATAGATAAAGTCCTCAGCAAGGAGTTCTTCTAATTGATTGCCTTGGTCGATCAATTGCTCGCGCATGAGTAGTTTTTTATAGACATTGTCCAAAATTTCGTCTTCAGGTATAGGAGCAGGTTCGATATGGATATCGGTATCAAATACTCCAAATCGTTCTTCTAGCATAGACTCAACCTGATCTGCAATCTCGTGACTTTCATAGACAGATAAGTCGGGATTCATTTCTAAGGTGATATCAAGGTAGATGTTGCTACCGTAGGTACGCCCTCTTTGGGACTTGACCTTACTAATCTTTGGAATCTCCATGATGGCCTTCTGGTAGTCTTCCAGCAGACGATCGTCAAAACCATCTGAAAGACTAAAGGAAGACTCGATAAAGATATCATAGGCTGTCTTTAAGATAAAGAAAGTGATGATGATAGCGACCAATTTATCCACGATTGGATAATTAAAACTGCTGGCTAGGATGGCAATGGAAGTCCCAAGCGAGGTGACAGCATCGGAAAGATTGTCCTTGGCGGCAGCCTTAAGCGCCTTGGACTTAGATTTCTTACTGAGGCGAGTATTATAGAGATAAACTGCGAACATGACTGCCGCAGAGACGACTCCGAGAGTTGCACCTAGAGGGTCGATAACTGTCTGTTCCCGACCGAGAATTTTTTGAATGGTGTCCCGAAGAACATCAAAACCAACATAGAACATGATGATGGAAGTGATTAAGCTAGCCAAATCTTCAATCTTCCAGTGACCAAAGCGATGGTCACGGTCTGCAGGTTGGCGGGCCATTCGAATCCCAATCAAGAGAGCAACATTTCCGATAATATCGGATACGTTGTTGAAACCATCCGCCACCAAACTGGAAGAATGCAGGAGGTGACCAGTTGCCAATTTTGCTGCAGACAAGAGGAGGTAGGTTGAAATACCGATAATAGCTCCACGTTCTGCCAATTTGAGATTTGACATGGATTGGTTCATCGGACTTCCTTTCTAGTGCTGAGATTCTGTTTTCATTATACTGGTTTTCATGGGAAAATTCAAATTTAGTCTTGTTTCATCGGATTTTAATTCTTGAAAATTGTTCAAATTTTGATATAATAGTACTACTCAAGGGAGTAGCTGGCAGAAACCTGTGATAGTGTCGTCATTCCGAATTTTATACTGAAAAGTATTCTTTCCGGCGCTATCTTAAACAGCGAGACTTGTTATGATTAACAGGTCTCTTTTTGTTTGTCATAAAACAAAAGAGAGCTTGTTTTGCACACAATGTCAAGGAGGAGACACATGTCAAAAGAACAAAAACGGCAAGCGTTTTATACTCAAAGTCCTGAAGAGGTCTTGAAGTCGGTTGAAGCAACTGAGCAAGGTCTTTCGTCAAGCGAAGCGCAGAAACGCCTAGCTGAATATGGGCGCAATGAACTCGAAGAGGGTGAGAAAAAATCTCTCTTGGTTAAATTTATCGAACAGTTTAAGGATTTGATGATTATTATTTTGGTGGCTGCAGCCATCTTGTCTGTCATAACTTCTGGTGGGGAAGATATTGCAGATGCCATCATTATTCTAGCCGTTGTTATCATCAACGCAGCCTTTGGTGTTTACCAAGAAGGAAAAGCAGAAGAAGCCATCGAAGCCCTCAAATCGATGTCTAGTCCAGCTGCGCGCGTTCTTCGTGATGGGCATATGGCTGAGATTGATTCCAAAGAATTGGTACCAGGAGATATCGTTGCCCTTGAAGCAGGTGACGTGGTACCAGCGGACCTACGTTTGCTAGAAGCTAATTCTCTTAAAATCGAAGAAGCAGCCCTAACAGGTGAGTCTGTTCCAGTCGAAAAAGACTTGACCGTCGAGCTCTCTGCAGATGCCGGTATTGGTGACCGTGTCAATATGGCCTTCCAAAACTCAAATGTGACTTATGGTCGTGGTCTTGGTGTTGTTGTCAATACAGGTATGTACACGGAAGTTGGTCATATCGCTGGCATGCTCCAAGATGCGGATGAGACGGATACACCACTCAAACAAAACTTGAACAACCTTTCTAAGGTCTTGACCTATGCAATTTTGGTCATTGCGCTTGTTACTTTTGTAGTCGGAGTCTTCATTCAAGGTAAAAATCCACTTGGTGAGTTGATGACCTCTGTTGCGCTTGCTGTTGCAGCCATCCCAGAAGGACTTCCTGCTATCGTGACCATCGTTCTTGCCCTTGGTACTCAAGTTTTGGCAAAACGAAACTCTATCGTTCGTAAGTTGCCAGCAGTAGAAACACTTGGTTCAACTGAAATCATCGCTTCTGATAAGACTGGTACGCTTACCATGAACAAAATGACAGTCGAAAAAGTCTTCTATGATGCAGTCTTACATGACTCTGCTGATGACATTGAACTAGGTCTTGAAATGCCTCTTCTTCGTTCTGTTGTTTTGGCTAATGATACTAAGATTGATGCAGAAGGAAACCTGATCGGGGATCCAACGGAAACAGCCTTCATCCAGTATGCCTTGGATAAGGGCTATGATGTTAAAGGATTTTTAGAGAAATATCCTCGTGTAGCTGAGTTACCGTTTGACTCAGATCGTAAGCTCATGTCAACAGTTCACCCATTACCAGATGGGAAATTCCTCGTAGCAGTCAAAGGGGCTCCAGATCAACTCTTGAAACGTTGTGTTGCTCGTGATAAAGCTGGCGATGTCGCTCCGATTGATAATCAAGTCAATGACTTAATTCACACAAATAACTCTGAAATGGCTCACCAAGCCTTGCGTGTCCTTGCGGGTGCTTATAAGATTATTGATAGCATTCCAGAAAACTTGACTTCTGAAGAACTGGAAAACAACTTGATCTTTACTGGATTGATTGGGATGATTGACCCTGAGCGTGCCGAAGCAGCTGAAGCAGTTCGTGTCGCTAAGGAAGCGGGAATTCGTCCAATCATGATCACGGGTGATCACCAAGATACAGCGGAAGCCATTGCCAAACGTTTGGGAATCATCGATGAAAATGACTCAGAAGACCATGTCTTGACTGGTGCTGAGCTCAACGAACTTTCTGATGAAGAATTTGAAAAAGTGGTTGGTCAATACTCTGTCTACGCGCGTGTATCTCCAGAGCACAAGGTTCGTATCGTGAAAGCTTGGCAAAACCAAGGTAAGGTCGTTGCCATGACAGGTGATGGTGTGAATGATGCACCAGCTCTGAAAACAGCCGATATTGGTATCGGTATGGGAATCACTGGTACTGAGGTTTCTAAGGGTGCATCTGACATGATTCTTGCGGATGATAACTTTGCGACTATTATCGTCGCAGTTGAAGAAGGACGTAAGGTCTTCTCAAACATTCAAAAGACTATTCAATATCTTCTTTCTGCCAATACAGCTGAAGTTTTGACCATCTTCTTAGCGACCCTCTTTGGATGGGATGTTTTGCAACCAGTTCATCTTTTGTGGATCAACTTGGTAACCGATACCTTCCCAGCTATTGCTCTTGGTGTTGAACCTGCTGAGCCAGGTGTTATGACCCACAAACCACGTGGACGTAAGTCAAGCTTCTTCTCAGGTGGGGTCTTGAGTTCTATCATCTATCAAGGTGTACTCCAAGGGGCACTGGTCTTGACCGTTTATGGCCTTGCTCTTACCTATCCAGTCCATGTAGGAGACAACCAAGCTATTCACGCAGATGCCCTTACAATGGCCTTTGCAACACTCGGTTTGATTCAGCTCTTCCATGCCTACAATGTTAAGTCTGTTTACCAATCCATCTTGACAGTTGGACCATTCAAGTCTAAGACCTTCAACTGGTCAATCTTGGTATCCTTCATTCTTCTTATGGCAACCATCGTTGTAGAACCGCTTGAAGGTATCTTCCACGTAACCAAACTAGACTTATCACAATGGGCTATTGTTCTAGCTGGAAGCTTCTCAATGATACTTATCGTCGAAATCGTCAAGTTTGTTCAACGTAAACTTGGTTTTGATAAGAACGCGATTTAAAAAGAAAGTCATCTTCGGATGGCTTTTTTTGCATTTGAGGGAAAGGACTAGAAGTTGCCCCCTTTTGTGCTATAATAAAGTAAAGTTGTAAGGAGCGTAAGAGAATGGAAAAGAAAATTGTCCGAGATGTCTTATTCTTGTCGCAGGTCTCGAAACCTGCAAGTCAGGAAGACCTTTATCTGGCTAAGGATTTGCAGGATACCCTGCTGGCTAATCGCGAGACCTGTGTCGGTCTGGCGGCTAATATGATTGGGGTGCAGAAGCGCGTGATTATCTTTAATCTTGGTCTAGTTCCCATGGTTATGTTTAACCCCATTCTCCTTTCCTATAAAGGACCTTATGAGACAGAGGAAGGTTGTTTGTCTTTGACTGGGGTTAGAACGACGACTCGTTATGAAACGATTACGGTTTCCTATCGCGATAGCAAGTGGCAGGAACAGACTATTACGCTAACAGGTTTTCCAGCTCAGATCTGCCAACATGAACTGGATCATTTGGAAGGACGGATTATTTAGGAGGAACTCAGATGAAACGCATACTATTTGAACTTGTTTTTATTGCAACGACCTGGTATATCTTTTTGCCTCCCTTCAATCTTACTAGCTGGGAATTCATCTTCTTTCTCTGCGGGCATCTGGTGGTGACGGGGCTTTTGTTTAGTTTCCGCAAGGATTCCAATATCATCAAAACGGTTCATGTACGTCATGGCAAGCCTGCCAACGAGCTCAATCTAGAAGGACTCCATTTTACCAAACTCAGTAGAGGATTGTTTCTGGCCGCAGGCCTTATCTTTGCCCTTGCTGGTCTTGTTAGCCTAGTAACCTCTAGCTTTTTCCAAGCAAAAAATTATGCTAATGTGGTATCCATTACAGAAAAAGACTTTAAAGATTTTCCTAAGAGTGATACCAGTAAGGTTCCAATCCTAGATCGGAGCACTGCAGAGAAGATTGGAGACCGTTATCTAGGCTCTCTGACGGATAAGGTCTCCCAGTACGTGGCAGCAGATACCTACACTCAGCTGACGGTTGATGGAAAGCCCTATCGGGTGACACCTTTGGAGTATGCCGACCCGATCAAATGGTTTAATAATCAGTCCAAGGGAATTGGCGAGTATATCAAGGTTGATATGGTGACAGGAAATGCGGAATTGGTGGATTTAAAAACGCCAATGAAGTATTCAGACTCCGAGTACTTTAATCGCGATGTCAAACGTCATCTTCGAATCAAGTACCCAACCAAGATTTTTAAAACGCCCTCCTTTGAGGTGGATGATGAAGGCAATCCTTTCTATGTAGCAACCGTTTATCAAAAGCAGTTTGGTCTAGGAGTTCCTCGCCCTTCGTCTGTTATTATCTTAGACGCCACCAATGGAGAAACCAAGGAATACAGCTTGGATGAAGTACCAGAATGGGTGGATCGTGTCTATCCAGCAGAAGAAACCATCCAGCAAATCAACTATAACGGCAAGTATAAAGACGGCTTCTGGAATGCCTTGATTTCTAAGAAAAATGTTACCCAAACGACAGAGGGCTATAACTATCTTTCTATCGGAAATGACATTTATCTCTACACGGGTGTGACTTCAGCAAATGCTGACGAAAGTAATTTAGGATTTATCCTTGAAAACATGCGCACTGGTGAAATCACCAAGTACAATCTAGCATCAGCAACCGAAGAATCTGCCCGAGCTTCCGCAGAAGGGGCCGTGCAAGAGAAGGCCTATAAAGCGACCTTCCCTATTCTTGTCAATCTCAACGACAAACCACTCTATATCATGGGCTTGAAGGACAACGCAGGCTTGGTCAAGGAGTATGCTTTGGTTGATGCAGTAGAGTACCAAAACGTCATCGTAGCAGCTACGGTAGATGAACTCCTCAGCAAATATGCCAATAAAAATGACCTCGAGCTGGATAATGAAACGGTAGAAAACATTAAGGGAATCGTCTCAGACCTTAAATCAGCTGTCATCAAGGGTGACACCGTCTACTTCTTTAAAGTTGATGGCAAGATATATAAGGTCAAGGCTTCAGTGTCAGACGACCTTCCTTACCTCGATAATGGCCAATCTTTCGAAGGTCAAGTTGGAAAAGATAACTATCTCAAAACCTTTAAAGTACAATAATACTCTTCGAAAATCAAATTCAAACTACGTCAGCGTCGCCTTGCCGTACTCAAGTACTGCCTGCGGCTAGCTTCCTAGTTTGCTCTTTGATTTTCATTGAGTATAAAAATAGGTTTTCTCAGTTCAAGGAGAAAAAAGATAAATTCTTATCTATCTTAACAAGCTTAGCTGGCACAGCCCTTGTTCTCGTGGCTATCTGGTTAGGATGGCCAAAATAAACAGAGAAACCTCGGTATGAACCGAGGTTTTTAAGATGAAATTCTTGGTCGTGATTGAAAAATATGCTACACTAACAATATGAAAATTTTAATCCCAACAGCAAAAGAAATGAACACCGAAATCCCTAGTTTAGATGCGAATCCACTGAGTCCTGAAAGTCAGGCAGTTCTTGACTCACTGGCGCACTACTCAGCTAGTGAATTAGAAAGTTTTTATAAGGTATCTGCCGAGAAAGCAGAAGAAGAATACGCTCATATTCAAGCTCTAAAAGATCGAAGGGCTAAGAATTATCCAGCCTTGAAACTCTTTGATGGTCTCATGTATCGCCACATTAAGAGAGATAAATTGACCGAGACTGAACAAGCCTATCTTGAAGATCATGTTCTGATTACCTCGGCTTTGTATGGCGTAGTTCCAGCCCTATCTCCCATGGCGCCTCACCGCTTGGACTTCTTGATGAAGTTAAAAGTGGCTGGAAAAACCCTGAAGAGTCATTGGAAATCAGCCTACGATGAGGCGCTAGAGGATGAGGACTTGATATTTTCTCTCTTGTCATCAGAGTTTGAAACTGTATTTTCTAAGGCAATCAGAGAAAAGATGGTGACCTTCAAATTTATGGAGGACAAGGCTGGTCAGTTGAAGATTCACTCAACCATTTCCAAGAAAGCGCGTGGGGCCTTTTTGACCGCCTTGATAGAGGGGCAAGTTCAAACTGTTGAACAAGCTCGCAAGCTCAGTTTCGCCGGTTTTGACTATCGACCTGATTTATCAAGTGACTTAGAACTCGTCTTTGTGAAATAAGGATAAAACCAGCTCATTCGAGCTGGTTTTTGCTTGATTAGTTGATGGCTGCAAGAAGGTTGTCAGCTTGTTTGGCAAGTGATGAAGCAGTTGTTTCTTCTAACACCAATTTTCCGTCTGCCCAAGCAGAGTCATTGACACGTGCAGCAGTGAAATCACCAACGACTTGTGTACGGATAAATGGCAAGAGGTCTTTATAAATCGCAAAGAGTTGATCGTGACCGGCATTGGCTACAGATGAGACAGTAACAAACTTGTCTTGGAGGGCAGAAGCACCACGTGTATCAGACAAGTCAATGGCACGAGAGAGCCAGTCAAGCAAGTTTTTCACTGTTCCAGGGATAGAGAAGTTGTAGACTGGAGAGAAGATCCAGATAGCATCGGCAGCAAGGACAGCTTCGCGAGCAGCAGCTACGGCTGGATGAGTTGGAACTTCAAAATCTTGGCTGAAGAGGGGAACAGCTGAGTAATCAAGATAGCTAACTTCCGCTTTTCCGGCAAGTGCTTTTTCAGCTTCGAGGGCCATTTGGTGGTTGAAAGAACCTTGGCGAAGTGAACCGACGATAAATAATACTTTTTTAGACATGATATGTCTCCTTTAGTTTAAAATTCAAAGAGCGAACCCTTTTGTTACCATCTATGTTACAACAAAAAATACTAATTAGCAATAATTTTGCTCACAAATTTTTAAATTTTTTTAAAATGTGGATTAAGTCTTCCTTTTCGCTATCTTCCAAGATGCTGAGTGCTTCTACGATAGAATCGATATGGTCAGGGAGAACCTCTTCGATTTTTCTGCGTCCTGCAGGTGTTAATTTCAGGAAAAAAGAACGACGGTCTTTTGGATCACAAGTTCTAGAAATCCACCCATCTCGAACCATGTTTCGAATAACAACAGTCATGTTTCCAGAAGTGGCCAACATTTTTTCAATCAAATCCTGAATACGCAGTTCTCCCTTGCTATAGAGAGTTTCCAGAACGGAAAATTGAGTAGGGGTTAGTCCGTGTTCTTTGGCAGCCTTGGTTTCATAAGGTTTAAAACTTCGCATCGCTTTATTGATAACGATAGCCGTTTTCAAGTCTAATTGATTTTGGGAAATTTTCTCTTTCAAATATTGTTTCATAAGGGTATTTTATCAATAATTAGATAGAAAAACAAGAACTGATATTTTATAGGAAAAGATTCTCAGAATGTTTCTGTCATTACTTGTAATAAAGAAGGAGAGATGGTAAAATAGACGAGTGAAACAAAGACAGAAAAAAGCAAAAAACAAGCTACTTATGCAGTATGGAATCGGCATTTCTCTGGTGCTGCTAGTCATGACGACTTCCTTCCTTTATCTGATATCACTCAGCATGAAACCCTATCAAGATGCTAGGGTTGAGGGAGAAAAACTGGCCAAGCAGTATGCAGAATTGGAAAAGGCAGATCAGGTTGATTTTTATAATGGACTAGAAGGTTATTACAGCGTTTTAGGACATAATAAAAAGCAAGAGGCCATTGCCGTGCTGATTGAAAAGAATGAACATAAGATTTACGTTTATCAGCTAGATAAGGGGATTTCTCAAGACAAGGCAGCGACGATTTCGAGGGAAAAAGGAGCTAGCGACATTGACAAAGTCACCTTTGGTCGTTATCAGGACAAGCCGATTTGGGAAGTTAAGTCGGGAAACCAGTACTATCTGGTTGACTTTGAAACAGGAGCAGTGATCCAATAAGGAGGGCATATGAAACTATCCAAACGTGTACTAGAAATGGAAGAGAGTGTTACTCTAGCCAGTGATGCAAGAGCCAAGGCATTAAAAGCTCAAGGAAAGGATGTTCTTTTCTTAACCTTGGGACAGCCTGATTTTCATACTCCTGAAAATATTCAGGATGCGGCGGTGGAAGCGATTCGAGATGGACGAGCTTCCTTCTATACAGTTGCTTCAGGCCTACCGGACTTAAAAGCGGCGGTTAATACCTACTTTGAACGCTACTATGGCTATTCCGTAGCAGCCAACGAGGTTACCTTTGCCACAGGTGCTAAGTTCTCTCTCTATACCTTTTTTATGGCTGTGGTCAATCCAGGTGATGAGGTCATCATCCCTACACCATATTGGGTCAGTTATGGAGACCAAGTCAGGATGGCAGAAGGTCTGCCAGTCTTTGTCCAAGCTAAGGAAGACAATCACTTTAAGGTGACAGTGGAGCAACTAGAAGCGGCCCGAACAGACAAAACCAAGGTCTTGGTTCTCAATTCGCCATCGAATCCGACCGGTATGATTTACACTCGTGAGGAGCTCTTGGCTATCGGAAATTGGGCGGTTGAGCATGATGTCCTCATCCTAGCAGATGATATCTACGGACGTCTAGTTTATAACGGAAATGAATTTGTTCCTATCTCTAGTCTGTCAGAAGCGATTCGCCAGCAAACCATCGTTATCAACGGTGTATCTAAGGCATATGCCATGACTGGTTGGCGGGTAGGTTATGCAGTAGGAAATCCTGAGATTATTGCTGCTATGAGCAAGCTAACAGGACAAACAACCTCAAACCTAACTGCTGTATCACAATATGCTACCATTGAAGCCCTGACTGGACCACAAGACTCCGTCGAAACCATGCGCCAAGCATTTGAGGAACGTTTGAACACTATTTACCCTCTCTTGTGCCAAGTACCAGGATTTGAAGTTGTCAAGCCCCAAGGAGCCTTCTATCTCTTCCCAAATGTTAAAAAAGCGATGGAAATGAAGGGTTATACCGATGTGACGGAGTTTACAACAGCTATCCTTGAAGAAGTCGGTCTTGCCTTGATTACAGGAGCTGGATTTGGAGCACCAGAAAATGTTCGTCTCAGCTATGCCACGGACTTGGATACCTTGAAAGAAGCCATTCGCCGTTTGCATCAATTTATGGAAAAATAAAACTCAAAATCTTCGCCTTTTTGGCGAAGATTTTTTGTAACGAAAATCTCGCGAATTTTCTCTAGTCGAACCTAGCTATCGCAGTCTATTTATGGTAAAATAGTGGGTAATGATGTCTTCGGACAAGTTAAAGAAAAGGAAGATAGATTATGACAAAACGTGTAACAATTATCGATGTAAAAGACTACGTTGGTCAAGAAGTGACCATCGGAGCCTGGGTTGCCAACAAATCAGGAAAAGGGAAAATTGCCTTCTTGCAATTGCGTGATGGAACTGCTTTCTTCCAAGGTGTAGCCTTTAAACCAAACTTTATTGAAAAATTTGGTGAAGAGGTAGGGCTTGAAAAATTTGAAACGATCAAACACTTGAGCCAAGAAACGTCTGTTTATGTGACAGGAATTGTCAAAGAAGACGAACGTTCTAAGTTTGGTTATGAGCTCGATATCACAGATATCGAAGTCATCGGTGAATCTCAAGACTACCCAATCACTCCAAAAGAACACGGAACAGACTTCTTGATGGACAACCGTCACTTGTGGCTCCGTTCTCGTAAGCAAGTAGGGGTCATGCAAATCCGTAACGCTATCATCTATGCAACCTATGAGTTTTTTGACAAGAACGGCTTCATGAAGTTTGATAGCCCAATCCTTTCAGGAAATGCGGCTGAAGATTCAACAGAACTCTTTGAAACAGACTACTTTGGGACACCAGCCTACTTGAGCCAGTCAGGTCAGCTTTATCTTGAAGCAGGTGCTATGGCCCTTGGTCGTGTCTTTGACTTTGGTCCAGTATTCCGTGCTGAAAAATCAAAAACACGCCGTCACTTGACTGAGTTCTGGATGATGGATGCGGAGTACTCATATCTGACTCACGATGAGTCACTTGACTTGCAAGAAGCTTATGTTAAAGCCCTTCTTCAAGGTGTTCTAGACCGTGCTCCTCAAGCCTTGGAAACCTTGGAACGTGATACAGAGCTCTTGAAACGCTACATTGCAGAGCCATTTAAACGCATCACTTACGATCAAGCCATTGACCTTTTGCAAGAGCATGAAAACGATGAAGATGCAGACTACGAGCATTTGGAACATGGAGATGACTTCGGTTCACCACACGAAACTTGGATTTCAAACCACTTTGGTGTGCCAACATTTGTCATGAACTACCCAGCAGCTATCAAGGCCTTCTACATGAAACCAGTCCCTGGAAATCCAGAGCGCGTGCTTTGTGCAGACTTGCTGGCACCAGAAGGCTATGGAGAAATCATCGGTGGTTCTATGCGTGAGGAAGACTACGATGCCCTTGTCGCTAAGATGGAAGAACTGGGTATGGATCGTACAGAGTATGAATTCTACCTTGACCTTCGTAAATACGGTACAGTACCACACGGTGGATTCGGTATCGGTATCGAGCGTATGGTAACTTTCGCAGCAGGTACAAAACACATCCGCGAAGCGATTCCATTCCCACGTATGTTGCACCGTATCAAACCATAAGAAGACTAAAACGCCATAATAGGCGTTTTTTCAAAACACTATCATACTTGAAGGAAGAGGTGAGGAACATGTAAAGTTAGGATTGACAAGTGACAAACACAAAGATACATATACACTTGTTAAAGGAGAAATGATGTTTAAACCAAATTATCGGAAGAATATCGGTCTCATGGCTGGTGTGGAATTTTTTGCCTTTCTAGGCATTACCAGCTTTTGGATTCTATTTCTCAGTCAAAACGGGATGTCGCTTTGGCAGATTGGCTTATTGGAAAGTATTTTTCACGCCACCAGTGTCATTTGCGAAATTCCCTCTGGAATGTTAGCTGACCGCTATTCCTATAAAACCAATCTTTATCTTAGTCGGATTGCTGGGATCGCATCGTCTATTCTCATGCTAGTTGGGCAAGGTAATTTTTGGATTTATGCCCTCGCTATGGTGGTGAGTGCCTTGTCTTATAATTTTGATTCGGGGACGAGTGCAGCCATGGTTTATGATTCGGCCGTGGAGGCTGGATTAAAAGATCGATACTTGTCTATCTCAAGTTTTATGTCAGGAGTAGCAGAAGGAACTCGGTCTTTGGGGACCGTTTTAGCAGGATTTTTTGTCCATGGTCAATTGCACTTGACCTACTATATCATGATTGCCACTTCTATAATCGTTCTTTTCCTAACTTGGATGCTAAAAGAGCCTAGTGTTAAAGCGCAAAAATCTGAGCGTCTGACCATGAAAAAGATTATGTTGACTGTTAAAGAGGAGTTGCGGAGAAACCCCAGTCTTTTTAGTTGGATGATTCTGTCCCAAATCATCGGGACACTGATGTGCATGTTTTATTTTTACTATCAAAATCAACTGCCGGACTTAGAAGGATGGCAGATTTCGATGGTCATGCTGATCGGCAGTGTTTTGAATATCTGGGCAGTTTATCTAGCGAGTAAGATTGGAAAGAAATATTCCGCCTTAAAGCTCTTTCCAATTCTTGTACTCTTAACGGGAGTGACCTACTTACTTTCCTACTTTGGTACGCCACGGATTTATATTTTGATTTATTTGATTAGTAACGCCTTATATGCTCTCTTTCAACCGATTTTTGACAACGATTTACAAAAGCGACTCCCAAGTGAGGTACGTGCAACCATGCTAAGTGTCTACTCCATGATGTTCAGCCTGAGTATGATTGTTATTTTTCCTCTAACGGGTTGGCTGATTGATGCTCTAGGTTTTGTAGTAGCCTTCATTTACTTAGGATTCTTTTTAGTAATAGTCGGCTTCTCATTATTTTTCATTTTGAAAGAGATGACCAGAGCTTTAGAACTGAAAGAGAATGTTATTTCTAAGCAATAGAGTTATTTTTCATTTTTATCTTTTTTCTCTTGCTATCTACTAGTATTTCTAGTATAATAGTTAATTGTGAGCAAACCTCACTTACCCCTTGCAAAGTCTTGGGGTCATTAGACCAAAAGGAGGAACATATCAATGGCTAAATACGAAATTCTTTATATCATTCGTCCAAACATTGAAGAAGAAGCGAAAAACGCTTTGGTAGCACGTTTTGACTCTATCTTGACTGACAACGGTGCAACTGTTGTTGAATCAAAATCATGGGAAAAACGTCGTCTTGCATACGAAATCCAAGATTTCCGTGAAGGACTTTACCACATCGTTAACGTTGAAGCAAACGACGACGCAGCTCTTAAAGAGTTTGACCGTCTTTCAAAAATCAACGCTGACATTCTTCGTCACATGATCGTCAAACTTGACGCGTAAGAAGGTAAATTATGATTAACAATGTTGTACTTGTAGGGCGTATGACACGTGACGCTGAGTTGCGTTATACCCCATCAAATGTAGCAGTTGCGACTTTTACTCTTGCAGTAAACCGTACATTCAAGAGTCAAAATGGCGAACGTGAGGCTGATTTTATCAATGTCGTTATGTGGCGCCAACAGGCTGAAAATCTTGCTAACTGGGCTAAAAAAGGCTCTCTTATCGGGATCACAGGTCGTATCCAGACTCGTAGTTACGATAACCAGCAAGGACAACGTGTCTACGTAACAGAAGTCGTGGCTGAGAATTTCCAAATGTTGGAAAGCCGCGGAGTGCGTGAAGGACATACAGGTGGGGCTTATTCTGCACCAACTGCTGGTCAATCAGCACCTGCAAACCCAGTACCAGACTTTTCACGTTCTGAAAATCCATTTGGAGCAACAAATCCATTGGACATTTCAGATGATGATTTACCATTCTAATGGACAATTAATACTATAAAGGAGAAAAAACATGGCTCAACAACGTCGTGGCGGATTCAAACGCCGTAAAAAAGTTGATTACATCGCAGCAAACAAAATTGAATATGTTGATTACAAAGATACTGAGCTTCTTAGCCGTTTCGTTTCAGAACGTGGGAAAATCCTTCCTCGTCGTGTAACAGGAACTTCAGCTAAAAACCAACGTAAAGTAACAACAGCTATCAAACGCGCTCGCGTAATGGCTTTGATGCCTTTCGTAAACGAAGATTAAAAAAGAGGTCCGGGTGGACCTCTTTTTCATGAGCTCGGAAATAAGAAAGCGAATTAAGACCCATATGGGTCTTTTTTTCACGAGCCTTGAAATGAGAGAGCAAGTTGAGGTCCGGGTGAATCTCTTTTTCATGTGCTTGAAAACTAGAAAGCGAATTAAGACCCCAACAGGTCTTTTTTTCACGAGCTTTGAAACGAGGGAGCGAGTTGGGTCCGGGTGGACCTCTTTTTCATGAGCTTGAAAACTAGAAAGCGAATTAAGATCCCAACGGGTCTTTTTTTCACGAGCTTTGAAATGAGAGAGCGAGTTCGTTCCAGTGGCCCTTTTTTTAGACTTTTCCAGGACTCTGTTAGAATGGAGTCCCTTTTGACCTAGCAAGATTTTTTTGTCTTACTAGGTTTTTTCTTTTAATCTTTATTATCGTGCTATAATGGTAGAAGAAAGCTATAAAGGAGCAACTTATGAAGACGACATGTTCAATTAGAAAAATGCAAGAATCTGACATAAAAAATCTATCTCGAGGATTTATCAGCCAAGGTTGGCCAAGTAGAGAGGAGATTTTAACTCGATACTTTAAGGAGCAAGAAAGTGGGGAGAGAGAAGTCTTAGTTGCAGAGGTTGAGGGTGCTGTAGCGGGTTACATTACGATTTTACCCGACGCTAAGCAGGGGCCTTTTGCTGGAATGGCTCCAGAACTTTCAGATTTCAATGTCTTTGAGCCCTTTCAAAATCAAGGTATTGGAAATCTCTTGCTGGAAGAAGCAGAAAAACGAGTTAGGCTCATATCGGATAAGGTGACCCTTGGTGTTGGGCTCCATTCAGGCTATGGTCCTGCTCAGAGATTGTACATCAAACGAGGCTATATTCCAGATGGTTCAGGTGTTTGGTATCGAAATCAGCCCTTGGAAATGAATGCTACTATTCAAAATAATGATGATTTAGTTCTGTACCTATCCAAGAAATTCGAATAAGAGATAGTGAATTTCTTTGAAGGTAGGGGATTTCTCTACTTTATGGTATAATGGAAAGAGTGATGGAAAAGAGGTAGAGAGATGGATGCAAAATTAAAATACAAGGCAAAGAAGATTAGAATCGTCTTTTTTGATATTGATGATACCTTGCGTACGTCAAAGACGGGCTTTATTCCGGTGACAATTCCCACTGTTTTTAAGCAGTTGCGAGAGAAAGGGATTTTAACAGGTATTGCCTCTGGGCGCGGTATTTTCGGTGTTGTTCCAGAGATTAGAGACCTCAAGCCAGACTTTTTTGTGACCCTGAATGGGGCCTATATAGAAGATAAAAAAGGTCAGGTCATTTATCAGCATCAGATTGCCAAAGAAGATGTGGAAGAATACATCGCTTGGACAAAACAAGAGGGGATTGAGTACGGCTTGGTTGGCAGTCATGACGCCAAACTCTCCACTCGAACAGAACTGATCAGTGAGGCAATTGATCCGATTTATCCAAACTTGGATGTGGATCCAGATTTTCATGAAAAAGTAGATATATATCAGATGTGGACCTTTGAGGAAAAAGGAGATGACTTGCACTTGCCAGATTCTTTGTCGGATAAACTTCGCATGGTGCGTTGGCATGAACATTCATCTGATATAGTGCCTATTTCAGGTTCAAAAGCCACAGGTGTAGCCAAGGTGGTGGAGCATTTAGGCTTGAAACCAGAGAATGTCATGGTCTTTGGAGACGGTCTCAATGACTTGGAACTCTTTGATTATGCAGGAATTAGCATTGCCATGGGAGTTTCCCATGAAAAAATCAAAGAAAAAGCAGATTATATTACAAAAACAGTAGAAGAAGATGGCATTTTTGATGCCTTAGAAGGATTTGGTATGGTAGAAAAAGAATTGCATTTCCCACAAGTAGACATTGAAACAGTAGAAGGTCCTCTCGCGACCATTAAGACAAATCACGGAGACTTGCGTATCAAGCTCTTCCCTGAACAGGCTCCCAAAACAGTAGCCAACTTTGTTGCGCTTTCAAAAGACGGTTACTATGATGGTGTGATTTTCCACCGAATTATCAAGGACTTTATGATCCAAGGTGGAGATCCAACTGGTACTGGTATGGGGGGCGAGTCAATCTACGGTGACTCTTTTGAAGATGAATTTTCTGAAGAACTCTATAATGTTCGTGGCGCTCTTTCTATGGCCAATGCTGGTCCAAATACCAATGGAAGCCAGTTCTTTATCGTGCAAAACCAACACTTGCCATATTCTAAGAAAGAGATTGCGCGTGGTGGCTGGCCTGAACCAATCGCTGAGATTTATGCAGAACAAGGTGGAACTCCTCACCTTGACCGCCGCCATACTGTTTTTGGGCAATTGGTAGATGCAGAATCTTTTGCTGTCTTAGATGCCATTGCAGCTGTTGAGACTGGTGCAATGGACAAACCAGTTGAAGATGTGGTTATTGAAACGATTGAAATTGAGGACTAGAATGAAAATTGGTGATAAGCTAACTGGGCGTATTACAGGAATTCAGCCCTATGGTGCCTTTGTCGAGTTAGAGACAGGGGTGACAGGGCTGATTCACATCTCGGAAATCCGAACGGGATTTATTGAGAATATCTATGATATTTTAAAAATTGGTGATGAGGTTCAAGTACAGGTGGTGGATTTTGACGAATACACTGGGAAAGCCAGTCTTTCTATCCGTACTTTGGAGGAAGAAAAACATCAATTACCAAGACGGAGACGTTTTTCAAATGATCGTATCAAGCATGGTTTTGCGCCACTTGCTCGAATGATGCCAGTTTGGACGCGTGAAGCATTAGAACATTTAAAGAAGAAGCCATAATACGATTATCTAAAACATTTGTAATATTAACATCGTTTGTTATAATGAAAGTATGAAAGAAGAACAATTATTAAAATCAGGAGAGCGAATCAACCAGCTCTTTTCGACAGATATCAAGATCATTCAAAATAGAGAAGTGTTTAGCTATTCGGTGGATAGTGTTCTCTTGTCACGCTTTCCTCGCTTTCCTAAAAATGGCTTAATTGTGGACTTTTGTGCTGGCAATGGTGCAGTAGGACTTTTTGCAAGTAGTCGTACCAAGGCAAAAATTCTCTCTGTAGAAATTCAGGAGCGTTTGGCGGATATGGCAGAGCGTTCGGTTCGGTTGAATGGCTTGGAAGAGCAGATGCAGGTTATTTGCGATGATTTGAAAAATATGCCTGCTCGCATTCAGGGAAGTAAGGTGGACATGATTTTGTGCAATCCGCCTTATTTCAAGGTGGATCCGCATTCTAATCTGAACGAAAGTGAACACTACCTCCTAGCAAGACACGAAATTGCGACTAATCTTAAGGAAATCTGTCGAAGTGCTCAGAGTATTCTCAAGTCTAATGGCCGTTTTGTCATGGTTCATCGTCCAGATCGACTTTTGGATATTCTAGAAATGCTTCAACGCCACAATTTAGCACCCAAGCGCCTGCAATTTGTCTATCCTAAACGAGAAAAGGAAGCCAATATGCTTTTAATCGAAGCTATCAAGGATGGATCTATTAGTGGCTTCAAGGTCTTGCCACCGCTCATTGTTCACAATGACGATGGTTCCTATACGCCAGAAATTCAAGAGATTTACTATGGATCATAAGGCATATATGTATGTGGTGGAGTGCCGTGATGGTTCTTACTATACTGGTTACACGATAGATGTGAAGAAACGCCTTGCCGTTCATAATAGTGGTAAGGGTGCCAAGTATACCCGAGCTCGATTACCTGTCAAACTTATCTATGTAGAGGCTTTTGCTAGCAAGGAAGAAGCCATGTCTGCCGAAGCTCTCCTCAAACGAAAGAAACGTCCACAGAAAGAACAATTTTTATCCGAAAATCAAGAAAAAAATCTAGTTAACGATATTGATGTCTAATGAGGAGTCCTTTGATTCCTCTTACTTTTGTCAAAAGAAGAAAAAAGTGCTACAATAAGATGAATAAATTTAAAGAGGTATTATCATGTCTAAGATTCTAGTATTTGGTCACCAAAATCCAGACTCAGATGCCATCGGGTCATCTGTAGCCTTTGCCTATCTTGCAAAAGAAGCTTATGGATTGGACACAGAAGCAGTAGCACTTGGAACTCCTAATGAAGAAACAGCTTTTGTTTTGAACTATTTTGGTGTAGAAGCACCACGCGTCATCACATCTGCTAAAGCAGAAGGTGCAGAGCAAGTCATCTTGACTGACCACAATGAATTCCAACAGTCAGTATCAGATATCGCTGAAGTAGAAGTTTACGGTGTTGTGGATCACCACCGTGTGGCTAATTTTGAAACTGCCAGCCCACTTTACATGCGCTTGGAACCAGTTGGATCAGCTTCATCTATCGTTTACCGCATGTTCAAAGAACATGGTGTGGCAGTTCCTAAAGAAATCGCAGGTTTGATGCTTTCAGGTTTGATTTCAGATACCCTTCTTTTGAAATCTCCAACAACACACCCATCTGATAAAGTCATTGCTCCTGAGTTGGCTGAATTAGCAGGCGTCAACTTGGAAGAATACGGTCTTGCTATGCTGAAAGCTGGTACTAACTTGGCTAGCAAATCTGCTGAAGAATTGATTGATATCGATGCTAAGACTTTTGAACTCAATGGAAATAAGGTTCGTGTTGCCCAAGTCAATACTGTTGATATTGCTGAAGTCTTGGAACGCCAAGCAGAAATCGAAGCAGCAATGCAAGCGGCTAATGCAGCAAACGGCTACTCAGATTTTGTCTTGATGATTACAGATATCGTCAACTCAAACTCAGAAATCCTTGCTCTTGGATCAAACATGGACAAGGTAGAATCAGCCTTTAACTTTAAACTTGAAAACAACCACGCTTTCCTTCCAGGTGCCGTTTCACGTAAGAAACAAGTGGTGCCTCAGTTGACTGAGAGTTTTAATGGGTAATATTTAAAGAATATTTGAGACTGTTAATTTGACTATTTATAGAAGGTGATAGCATGATGCGATTGATTGAAGGACTGCGCTTTTTGGTTGAGGTTGTGGCAATCCTTGGTCTTTTCTCCGTGTCTGTGATACAAATTTCTTGGCTGGAAAAATTCCTATTTTTTCTTCTAGCAGTTCTATTAATCTTATTTTGGGCACGATATATGGCACCAAAATCTCCACATGCTTTTAAAAAATGGCATCGACTTGTTGCTGAGATATCGATTTTTATTTTAGTTAGTGGTAGTTTTTGGTATTTGTATGGATTACAAATAGGAATCCTATACTTAGTTCTGTCTTTTGGAAGTTTGGGTCTGCTTTATTATTTTCAGCTAGAGTGATTCTTATAATATAGTTAATGAATTATTTAAATGGTAATTATTTGACTGGAGATTGACACGAGAAAACGTTAGTTTCCTTATAGTTAAAGGGGTTTCGGCTCCTTTTTTTCTAGGAGAGAAAGATGTTAGAAAATGGTGATTTGATTTTTGTGAAGTACCTTTCAGATATGGGGCAGGCCATCCAGGTTTCTACTGGGAACTATAGTCATGTAGCCATCTTTTTGGACGGTTTCATCTACCATGCTAGTGGGCAAGCAGGGGTCATTTGTCAAGAACCGGCTGAATTTTTTGAACCAACTCATCTCTACGATCTTTATGTCTATCCAGAGCTGGAAGCTGACTTGGTAAAGGAGAGAGCTAGCAAACATTTGGGTGCACCCTATAATAGCTCGTTTTATCCAGATGGGTCTGGCTTTTATTGCTCCCAGTATATCGCTGAAATCCTACCGATTTTTGAAACTATTCCCATGAAATTTGGGGACGGGGAGCAGGAGATCAGTGATTTTTGGAGGGAATACTACAGGAAACTCGAAATTCCTGTGCCCCTGAATCAACCAGGGACCAATCCTAGTCAACTAGCAGCATCCCCTCTTTTAGAATGTAAAGAAAGGAATCTTTATGATTCAGATTTTTAATCCCTCCCGTTTGACTCAACAGCCATTTTTTATAGATTTGGTGGACTATCTGGACCAGCATGACGATGTGATCCTTCGAGGAATCAAGGCCCAGTTTCCAGATGTGGCAGTTGATAAACTCATGGAAGAGTATATAAAGGCAGGTTTGATCCGAAGGGAAAACAAACGTTATTCCCTTAATCTCCCTTTTCTAGAATCAATAGACAGTCTGGTCCTTGACCAAGAGATTTTTGTCAGAGAGTATAGTCCAGTCTATCAAGCTTTGCTGGAGAAGACTTTTGAGACAGAATTGCGCAATCAAACCAATGCTGCCATTTTAGTCGAATCTACAGATTTTGCTAGAGAAAAGATGACCCTGTCTAATTATTTCTACAAGGTCAAGCACCAATATCCTTTGACAGAAAAACAGCAGAAACTCTATGCCATTTTGGGAGATGTCAATTCTGAGTATGCTCTCAAATATATGACGACTTTTTTGTTAAAATTCCTCAAAAAAGATCAACTGATGCAGAAACGCCGTGATATCTTTGTGGATAGTTTGGTCGTCCTAGGCTATATTGTTCAAAATGAAGAAGGGAAGTATGAGTTGGCTGTTGATTTCGACAAGGAACGGTTGACTTTCTATTTGTCTTAATTGTTTGCTTTTGAGCAGATTGTTTGACTTTGCTAAAGAATAAGCATAAACTAAATGTAAGCGATAACCATTATCGTATTAAAAGCAAAGGAGACAGAGCTATGTCACTTGAAAATAAATTGGATCAAGCAACTGGTGCTATCAAAGAAGGATTTGGTAAAGTTACTGGCGATAGCAAGACAGAAGCAGAAGGCACTGTAGAAAAAACAGTTGCCAAAGCAAAAGAAGTAGTTGAAGATGCTAAAGGTGCTGTAGAAGGTGCCGTTGAAGGTCTTAAAAATTCATTTAAAAAAGAAGACTAAAAAAATCAAGGGAATGTTTCCCTTGATTTTTTTATAGATAACGTTCTGCGATGGCTGCATCTCCAGGATAGTCTTCTTTCTTTCCTTGGACGATCTGGTAACAATCAGCTCCCTTACCTGCAATAATCACGGCATCAAGTTCTTGATTTGTGATGGCCATCGCTGCTTTGATGGCTTCTTCACGATCGGCAATCTTTTCAACAGGATGACTGATGTAGCTGCTGATTTCTTCAGCAATGGCCATTGGATCTTCATAGTTTGGATCATCAGCGGTGAGAAAGACTTGAATCTCAGGATGTTGATTGAGAAGGAGTCCAAAGTCTTTGCGCCGACTTTCACCCTTGTTTCCAGTCGAACCGAGAACCAGAACAATCTTTCCAGTTTGATGGGTTTCAACAACAGAAATCAGTTTTTTCAGACTATCACCATTGTGGGCGTAGTCGATGAAGACCTTGGCTCCATTTTTCTGAGTGAGAACTTCCATACGTCCAGGAACGCGGGTTGCAGCGATCCCTTTTTTGATGTCCTCCAGACTGGCACCTAGACGAAGACAGGCAAGTCCTGCAGCAACTGCATTTTCTTGGTTAAAGTGGCCGATGAGTTGGATATCATAATCACCAGCGAGTTTACCTGTAGCTGAAAAGCTAAAGGCTTTGGAGTTCTCGATTTGGTTACTTGACTGGCTACCATAGAAGTCATGCTCTTGATCTTCCACTTGTTCTTTCAATACAGAAAAGTGGTCCATGTCGCTATTAATGACAACTGCTCGGCTATTTTTCATCAAGAGACGTTTGTGATAGAAGTAGTCTTCAAAGCTAGGATGCTCAATCGGACCGATATGGTCAGGAGTGATGTTAAGAAAGACACCTACATCAAAGGTCAGGCCATAGACTCGATGAACAAGATAGGCTTGGCTAGAGACTTCCATTACAAGATGGGTTCTTCCATTCTTAACAGCCTGGGCCATCATGTCGAAAAGATCGATATTTTCAGGCGTTGAGAAGGAAGATTTAAAGAAGGTCTTGCCATCCAGAGTTGTGTTCATAGTTGACAAGAGAGCTGTTGGGTAGCGTTGAGATAGGATGTGGTAAGCAAAGTAAGCAGCTGTTGTCTTCCCTTTTGTCCCTGTGAAAGCGAGAATTTTGAGTTCCTCTTGTGGATTACCATAAAATTCCATAGCAATCAAACTCATGGCTTTTTTGATATCGTTCACAACTATGACGGGGATATCGACCTCGTAGTCCTTTTCTGCGACATACCAAGCTAAGCCCTGACTTATAGCAGAAAGGAGGTATTCTTTTTTAAAGGCAGCGCCTTTTGCAAAAAAAAGAGTCCCTTCTTTTACTTTTCGACTGTCGTAACTGATGCTGTCAAAAACAACTTCACTGTAGTTGTAGTGGTAATGACCTTGGTCAATAATCTCGCGAAAAAGGCCATCTTTCTTTAAAATATCTAATACGGTTTCAATCTTAATCATACTTTCTATTATAAACTTCAAGCCCGAATTTTACAAGTAACAAGGAAAAGTTTATAATGGAAGATAAGGAACTTTTCCTAGTTATCAAAATTGAATGAGGAAGCTATGTCTAACGAAAACAATCACCAGCAAGCCCAGATGTTGCGAGGGACTGCTTGGCTAACAGCTAGTAACTTTATTAGTCGCCTCCTTGGTGCTATCTACATTATTCCCTGGTATATCTGGATGGGAACTTATGCAGCCAAGGCAAATGGTCTCTTTACCATGGGCTACAATATTTACGCCTGGTTCTTGCTGATTTCGACAGCGGGTATTCCAGTTGCGGTTGCCAAACAAGTGGCTAAGTACAATACCATGCGAGAAGAAGAGCACAGCTTTGCCTTGATTCGGAGTTTCCTAAGCTTTATGACGGGTTTGGGTCTAGTCTTTGCTTTGGTCTTGTATCTCTTTTCTCCCTGGTTAGCAGACTTGTCAGGTGTGGGGAAAGACCTGATTCCTATCATGCAGAGCTTGGCTTGGGCGGTCTTGATTTTCCCATCTATGAGTGTCATTCGAGGCTTCTTCCAAGGGATGAATAACCTGAAACCTTATGCCATGAGTCAAATCGCTGAGCAGGTGATCCGTGTTATCTGGATGTTGATGGCAACCTTCTTCATTATGAAGATGGGTTCTGGTGACTACTTATCAGCCGTTACTCAGTCAACCTTTGCAGCCTTTGTGGGGATGGTGGCAAGTTTTGCAGTTTTGATTTATTTCCTTGCCCAAGAAGGTTTGCTTAAAAGAGTCTTTGAAACACGGGATAAAATCAATAGTAAGCGACTCTTAGTCGATACCATCAAGGAAGCCATTCCCTTTATCCTGACAGGATCAGCCATTCAACTCTTCCAAATCTTAGACCAGATGACCTTTATCAATAGTATGAAGTGGTTTACTAACTACAGCAATGAAGACTTGGTTGTCATGTTTTCTTATTTCTCTGCCAATCCTAATAAAATTACTATGATTTTAATCTCTGTGGGGGTTTCAATTGGGAGTGTCGGTTTGCCATTGTTGACGGAAAACTATGTAAAAGGTGACTTGCAGGCAGCGGCTCGCCTAGTCCAAGATAGCCTTACCATGCTCTTCTTATTTCTACTGCCTGCAACGGTTGGAGTGGTCATGGTAGGGGAGCCTCTTTATACAGTTTTTTACGGTAAGCCAGATAGTCTGGCCATGGGCTTATTTGTCTTTGCAGTTTTGCAGTCTACTATCCTAGGATTGTATATGGTCTTGTCTCCTATGCTTCAGGCCATGTTCCGAAACCGCAAGGCAGTTCTTTACTTCATCTATGGTTCCATTGCTAAGATCGTCTTGCAATTGCCAACCATAGCTATTTTCCACAGCTACGGTCCTTTGATTTCAACGACTATCGGCTTGATTATTCCAAATGTCTTGATGTACCGAGACATCTGCCAGGTAACAGGTGCTCGTCGAAAGATTATATTGAAGCGAACCATCTTGATTACCATCTTGACCCTTGTCATGTTTATCCTAGTTGGCTTCTTGCAGTGGCTACTCGGTTTTGTCTTCCAACCAAGTGGGCGTTTCTGGAGTTTCCTTTATGTGGCTCTCATCGGAGGGATTGGAGGAGGTCTTTATGGTTTGATGAGCCTACGGACACGACTCTTGGACAAGATAATCGGCAAAGCTCAAGCAGACCGACTACGTACACGATTGAAAATATCGTAAAAAGATTTATAAATAAAAGTAATGAATTTAACCTTTCTTTAACAGAAAGGTTTTTATACTACATTTTTCTTAAAAAAAGAGAACTTTTTCTAAAATCAAGAGCAAAAAATATGCTTTTTTAAGTTTTTCTTCAGAAATCACTTGACTAAATAAAACCAAAGCTGTATAATAAGACAAAACTTTTAAACAGGAGGTTCTGGAAATGAAAAAGTCTAAGGCCAAGTATCTGACACTTGCAAGTGTCGTGTTAAGCGCAGGTATTCTACTGAGCGCATGTGGAAATTCAAGTAGCGCTACTAAAACATATAACTATGTTTATTCGAGCGATCCATCTAGTTTGAACTATCTTGCAGAAAACCGTGCAACAACCAACGACATCGTGACCAATTTGGTGGATGGGTTGATGGAAAATGACCAATACGGTAACTATGTTCCATCATTGGCAGAGGATTGGACTGTTTCTCAGGACGGTTTGACCTATACTTACAAATTGCGTAAGGATGCAAAATGGTATACTTATGAGGGTGAAGAATACGCCCCTGTAACAGCCCAAGACTTTGTGACAGGTTTGAAATATGCTGCTGATAAAAAATCCGAAGCTTTGTACCTGGTTCAAGACTCGGTAGCAGGTTTGGATGACTATATCAACGGGAAAACAACTGACTTTTCAACTGTCGGTGTTAAGGCGGTTGACGACCAAACAGTTCAGTACACTTTGACACGTCCAGAATCTTATTGGAATTCTAAAACAACTTCAACCATTCTCTTCCCTGTCAATGCAGATTTCTTAAAATCAAAAGGGGATGACTTTGGTAAGGTAGACCCTTCTAGTATTTTGTACAATGGACCTTTCTTGATGAAATCGTTTGTTTCAAAATCTGTTATCGAATTCAAGAAAAATCCCAACTACTGGGATGAAAAAAATGTCTTTGTGGATGATGTGAAATTGGCCTATTATGATGGTAGTGACCAAGATGCACTAGCACGTAACTTTGTAGAAGGAGTATACAGCTACGCGCGTCTCTACCCAAATAGCTCAAGCTTTGAAGGTATTAAAGAGAAGAACAAGGATAACATCATCTATAGTATGCAAAACGCAACTTCTTATTACTTGAACTTCAACTTGGACAGAAAGTCTTATAACTTCACGTCTAAATCTTCAGATATCGAAAAGAAATCAACCCAAGAAGCAGTTCTGAATAAAAACTTCCGTCAAGCCTTCAACTATGCTTATAACCGTACAGCCTATGGAGCACAATCTCAAGGGGAGGACGGAGCAACAAAGATTATTCGTAACTTGGTTGTACCTCCAACATTTGTAAGTATCAACGGAAAAGACTTTGGCGATGTTGTTTCAGAAAAGATGGTCAACTATGGCCAAGAATGGCAAGGAATCAACTTTGCAGATGCTCAAGATCCATACTACAATCCTGACAAGGCCAAGGCTAAATTTGCAGAAGCTAAGAAAGAATTGGAAGCTAAGGGTGTGCAATTTCCAATCCACTTGGATGTAACAGTTGACCAATCAGCTAAAAAAGGTGTACTTGAAGCAAGTTCTTTGAAACAATCCATCGAATCTGTTCTAGGAGCTGAGAATGTGGTTATCGATATCCAACAGCTATCAACAGATGACTTTGACAACTCTAGCTACCTAGCTCAAACTGCAGCTCAAAAAGACTTTGATATCTATAATGGCGGTTGGAGTGCGGACTACTTGGATCCATCAAGTTATCTTGATATCTTAAATGTCAATAACGGTGGTATGTTGCAAAACATTGGTCTAGAACCAGGTGAGGTCAATGACAAGGCTAAGGCAGTTGGTCTGGATGCTTACACTCAAATGTTAGAAGAAGCGAACAAGGAGCAAGATCCAGCAAAACGTTATGAAAAATATGCTGAAATTCAAGCTTGGCTCGTTGATAGCGCCCTTGCAATTCCAAACGTTTCTCAGGGTGGAACACCGACCTTGAGAAAGACAGTTCCATTCTCATCACCATTCTCACAAGCTGGAAATAAGGGTGTCGAATCATACAAATACCTCAAGTTGCAAGATAAGACTGTAACGACTGATGAGTATGAAAAAGCGAAAGAAAAATGGCTAAAAGAAAAAGAAGAATCAAATAAAAAAGCCCAAGAAGAACTGGCAAAACACGTTAAATAACCAGTCTATTCAACAGGAAAAACGATAGTTTCTAAAGGAGCTATCGTTTTTATATAGTTTGAAACTATAACTAGCTCTTGAAAACAAGAAAATGAGTTAGTGAAAATAAGTGGTACAATAGTTACTATAGATTTGGAGGTATTGTATGAGCAAAGAACTACACATCAACACAATTTTAGCCCAGGCGGGTATCAAGTCAGATAAGGCAACAGGTGCTTTAGTGACGCCACTTCATTTTTCAACCACTTATCAGCATCCGGAGTTCGGTCAGTCTACTGGATTTGACTATACGCGTACTAAAAACCCAACTCGCAGTAAGGCGGAGGAAGTCTTGGCGGCAATCGAATCAGCAGATTATGCCCTAGCGACAAGTTCAGGAATGGCTGCGATTGTACTGGCCTTTAGTGTTTTTCCAGTAGGAAGTAAAGTCTTGGCTGTTCGTGACCTTTATGGAGGCTCTTTCCGTTGGTTCAACCAAGTGGAGCAAGAAGGCCGTTTCCATTTTACCTATGCCAATACAGAAGAAGAGCTAATTGCTGAGTTAGAGAAAGATGTGGATGTTCTCTATATCGAAACACCAACCAATCCCTTGATGTTGGAATTTGATATTGCAAAACTTACAAAACTTGCTCATACCAAAGGTGCCAAGGTAGTGGTGGACAATACCTTCTACAGTCCAATTTACCAACGTCCGATTGAAGATGGTGCGGATATCGTTCTTCATTCTGCTACCAAGTATCTAGCAGGGCACAATGATGTTTTAGCTGGGGTGGTTGTGACTAATAGTTTAGAACTATATGAGCAACTTTTCTACAATTTGAATACGACTGGTGCGGTCTTGTCACCATTTGATAGTTATCAGTTGATTCGTGGTCTCAAAACTCTACCTCTTCGTATGGAACGTTCGACAGCCAATGCCCAAGAAGTGGTTGCTTTTTTGAAGGATTCACCTGCTGTTAAGGAAGTGCTCTATACAGGACGTGGGGGGATGATTTCCTTTAAAGTAGTGGATGAAAAACGTATTCCTCATATTTTAAATAGCCTCAAGGTCTTCTCTTTTGCTGAGAGTTTAGGTGGGGTGGAAAGCCTGATCACCTATCCGACGACTCAAACCCATGCGGATATTCCAGCAGAAGTGCGTCATTCCTATGGCTTAACAGATGACCTCTTGCGCTTGTCAATTGGGATTGAGGATGCCAGAGATTTGATTGCGGACTTGCGACAAGCTTTGGAAGGATAAGATAGATATGGGAAAATATGATTTTACAAGCCTGCCCAATCGTTTTGGGCATCATACCTATAAATGGAAAGAAGCGGAAGCTGATCGAGAAGTTCTACCAGCTTGGATAGCAGATATGGACTTTGTGGTTTTGCCTGAAGTTCGACAAGCTGTACAAGCCTACGCAGATCAGTTGGTCTATGGCTATACCTATGCCAGTGATGCTTTGATTGAGTCGGTTCAGGACTGGGAAGCCACACAACATGGCTATCACTTTGATAAGGATGCCCTCGTCTTTATCGAGGGTGTGGTACCAGCTATTTCAACAGCCATTCAAGCCTTTACAAAAGAAGGAGAGGCTGTTCTGATTAACACACCGGTCTATCCACCTTTTGCCCGCAGTGTCAAACTGAACAATCGCAGATTGATTACCAATTCTTTGGTGGAAAAGGACGGGCTGTTTGAGATTGACTTTGACCAGTTGGAGAAGGAATTGGTGGAAGAGGATGTGAAGCTTTATATCCTTTGCAATCCCCACAATCCTGGTGGACGTGTTTGGGAAAAGGAAGTGTTAGAAAAGATTGGGCATCTCTGCCAAAAACACGGTGTTTTGTTGGTTTCAGATGAGATTCACCAAGATTTGGCCCTCTTTGGTCACAAACACCAGTCATTCAATACCATTAATCCAGCTTTTAAAGACTTTGCCCTTATCTTGAGCAGTGCCACTAAGACCTTTAATATTGCTGGGACGAAAAATTCCTATGCAGTTATTGAAAATCCAAAGCTTCGTGTGGCTTTCCAAAAACGCCAGTTGGCCAATAACCAACATGAAATCTCAGGCTTGGGGTATTTGGCGACAGAAGCTGCCTACCGTTATGGCAAGGACTGGTTAGGAGAGTTAAAAGAAGTCATCGAGGACCACATTAACTATGTAGTGGATATTTTGGGCAACGAAACCAAGATTAAGGTCATGAAACCACAAGGTACCTACTTGATCTGGCTTGATTTTTCAGTCTATGAGCTAACGGATGACCGCTTGCAAGAGCTTTTGAAGAATGAAGCCAAGGTTATCTTGAATCGAGGTTTGGACTTTGGAGAGGAGGGAACTCTTCATGCCCGCCTCAATGTGGCTATGCCGAAGTCAGTACTGGAAGAGGTTTGCCAACGCATCGTGACCACTTTTGCTACACTTTAAAAATCGAGCCTTCTAGGAGAAAAGTCTTCCTAGAAGGCTATTTTCGTAGGGGAAAATGTGGTATAATGAAAAGATAAGATAAAGGGGTAACTATGGCTAAATTGATTCCGGGAAAGTTGCGCATGGAGGGGGTTGCACTCTATGAAACAGGCAACATTGAGATAATCAAGGAAAAAGGGAATCGCCTCTATACTCGTGTGGCGGGAGAAGACTTGCGCTACAGTTTAGAGGATGATCTGGTTTTTTGTGCTTGCGATTTTTTCCAAAAAAGAAGTTACTGTGTTCACCTCGCAGCGCTCGAGCATTATCTGAAGAATGATGAAGAAGGCCAGGTGATTTTACAAGCCTTAGAAAAAGGACATGAAGAGCAAGAAGAGGTCGAAACCAAGGTTAGTTTTGGCGGTAGTTTTTTGGAGTGTATCCAACCTCAGAAGAGAGAGAAAATCTACACTTTGTCGTCTCAAGGCCAGGTGGAAGCTGGAACCAATCGCCTCCTTTGGACTCTCCGAATCGGTTTAGCTGATAGTCAAAAATATTATGTCATTCGTGACATCCCTCTCTTTTTGAAGGTCTTAGTCCATCGAAAGCCATATATGATTGGGAAGCACTATGAAAATGACTTGTCTTGGGATGCTTTTGATACAGCTAGTCAAGAAGTTCTTACTTTTTTATGTGGCTTAATTGAGGAGGGACTGAGTCAAGACCTCTTTTTCCCCAATCAAGGTCGTCACCTCTTTTTCCCTCTGACCTTTTTTGAGCAGGGAGTGGAGTTGCTGATGAACTTGGAAGATTTTCATTTCGAACATCAGATTACTAGTTATGAAAATCTTCTCTTTCATGATTTAGATCCAGATGCAGAGATTTTCTCTTTTTCCGTGCAGGAGTATCCCGATTATTTTGAGATGGAAATTTCTGAGACTGACCGAGTTAACGTATTCTATGGGGGAGCGGTTCTCTTTCGTAAGGGGAATCTTTATCTCTTAAATCCTAAACAAATCAGCCTCCTAAAGGAAATAAAGGATCTCCCTCAGGAGGAAAGAGGGAGAAAATGCCTCCAGTTTGACAACAGTGATCGTGATCGTCTGGCCGCCTGTCTTCCTTTATTTGGACAGCTGGGTATAGTTTCTGCTCCTGAGCGCTTGCAAATCAGACCCTTTTCACCAATCTTTTACTTTGATAGGGAGGATGACGGCAGCATCCGTTTGGATATCCAATTTGACTATGGAGATGTTAAGGTGACTAGTCGTCAACAGCTGGAACAATTACCTTTTTCAAGTGATGCTGTCTTGGAAAACCAACTATTTCAAGTCTGTTTAGAGGCTGGTTTTGAGGCTGATTTTCAGTCTTGGAGACAGGCTTTGAAGCCAGAGGCAGTTTATTCTTTCTTTCACCGTACGATTCCAGCTTTTGAGAAGTTGGGTCAGGTTTTCTTGTCTGATGAGATGAATCAGCTCTACAGTGTCCAAGCTCCTCAGGTTCAGATTGAGTCCAAGGGAGGACTGTTGGAGATTCAGTTTGATTTCCAAGGGATTGCCCAAGAAGAGATTGATCAAGCTCTTAAAGCCCTGACCAGCAATCAGGATTTCTATATCAGTTCTTCTGATCAAGTGTACTTTTTTGATGAGGAAACTAAGCAGATTCGTCAAAATTTGCAGGAACTGGGGGTTGAGCTAAAAGATGGTTCTTTTCAAGCGCGAAAATCTCTGGCTTATAGCCTTTCTCAGCTTTTTGAAGGTCGAGACAGGATCTCCTTCTCGGAAGAATTTCAGCATTTAGCTCATGATTTGACCCATCCAGAGGACTTTCCTTTGGGAGATATACGGGTGCAGGCGAGTTTGAGAGACTATCAGGAAAAGGGTGTCCGTTGGCTCCAGATGCTTCATCACTATGGCTTTGGTGGCATCCTAGCCGATGATATGGGACTGGGAAAAACACTGCAAACTATTGCTTTTTTGACCAGTCAGGTGACAGAAGATAGTCGGGTCTTGATTTTGGCGCCGTCAGGTTTGATCTACAACTGGGCAGATGAATTCAGAAGATTTGCACCGCAATTGGATTTGGCAGTTGTTCATGGTTTGAAAGCGAATCGAGAAGAGATTCTTTCTCAAAATCATCAAATCTATGTGACTAGCTATGCGAGCTTTCGTCAAGACAGTGACCTCTATCAAGAGATGTCCTTTGATTTTCTCTTTTTAGATGAAGCCCAGATCATGAAAAATGCTCACACCAAGATTGCCCAGAGTTTGCGCCAGTTTGTGGTGCCAGCAGTCTTTGCCTTGTCAGGTACGCCCATAGAAAACCATCTAGGAGAGTTGTGGTCTATCTTTCAAATTGTGCTACCCGGTCTTTTACCGAACAAGAAAGAGTTTATGAAATTACCAGCTGAGCAGGTGGCGCAATTTATTAAGCCCTTTGTCATGAGACGTAAGAAAGAAGAAGTTCTAACAGAACTGCCTGATCTGATTGAAGTCGTCTATAAAAACGAACTGGAAGACCAGCAGAAGGCCATCTATCTGGCCCAGTTGCAACAGATGCGAGAGCGTCTAGCGCAAGTGACAGATCAAGAATTCCAGAGAAGTCGCGTAGAAATCTTATCTGGTCTCATGCGTTTGCGCCAGATCTGCGATACGCCAGCTCTCTTTATGGACGATTACCAAGGTGCCAGCGGTAAACTCGATAGTCTCCGAGATTTATTGCTACAAGTGGCTGATGGTGGGCATCGTGTCTTGATTTTCTCACAATTCAAAGGAATGTTGGAAAAAATTGAGCAAGAACTTCCAGACTTGGGTTTGACTTCTTTCAAAATCACAGGCTCAACTCCTGCTCAAGACAGGCAAGAGATGACCAAGGCCTTTAATCAGGGAGAAAGAGACGCCTTTCTCATCTCTCTGAAGGCAGGAGGTGTCGGTCTTAATCTAACGGGTGCTGATACCGTCATCCTAGTGGACCTCTGGTGGAATCCTGCGGTTGAAGCCCAAGCTATCGGACGTGCCCATCGTATGGGACAGGAGCAGAAGGTAGAGGTTTATCGCTTGATTACGAAAGGAACCATTGAAGAAAAGATTCAGGAACTTCAAGAACAGAAAAAGCATTTGGTTTCTCAGGTTTTAGATGGTACAGAGTCGCGTTCGAGCCTCAGTCTGGCAGAAATTCGAGAAATTTTAGGGATTTCTGAAGCCAACACTTGAAAAATCAAGACAATACGCTATAATGAAGAGTTGAAAGGAAATACAAAATGAAACAAGATCGATTTCCATTGGTGTCAGATGACGAGATCATGCTGACCGAAATGCCAGTCATGGACTTGTATGATGAGTCTGACTTTATCAGCAATATCAAAGGCGATTACCGAGATAAAAACTATTTAGAATGGTCCCCTATTGTTGAGGAAGCTAGTGTAGTTGCTCCTGTGGTTAGCAAAAAGCCAGAACCAGCTCCAGAGGTAAAAAAAGTTGAAAAGACTTATGCAGAGTTGGCTCGAGAAGAGGCGCGTGCGGATCTAAAAAAGAAACGTTCAGCCAAATACCTGACCCAAGATGTTAGCCATACCAGACGACACAATGGTTCAACACTTGTTTGTCAGGGAAATCAACCCACAGCGCCATTTCAAAAGGAAAATCCAGGTGAGTTTGCTAAATTTAGCAAAAACTTGAGCCAGTCCCACTATATTTTAGCTGAAGAAGCTGGACAAGTAGCGACTCCGAGTCTTGAAAATCAAGCTGGAAAAGCTAAAAAGAACAACTATGATTTTCTGAAGAAGAGCCAGATTTATAATAAAAAGAATAAGCAATCAGAACAGGAACGTCAGGTTGCCCAAGAGTTGAACCTGACAAGAATTACGGAATAAGGGAGAAAAGCATGTCAAAGACATATCATTTTATTGGAATTAAAGGATCAGGGATGAGTGCCTTGGCCTTGATGTTGCACCAAATGGGGCATAAGGTTCAAGGGTCAGACGTTGAAAAGTACTACTTTACACAACGTGGTTTAGAGCAAGCAGGAATTACCATTCTTCCGTTTGATGAAAAGAATCTGCAAGGCGATCTAGAGATTATCGCTGGGAATGCCTTTCGTCCAGATAATAATGTTGAAGTTGCCTACGCTGATCAAAATGGCCTCAGCTATAAACGTTATCACGAATTCCTCGGTAGCTTTATGCGCGACTTTGTCAGCATGGGAGTGGCAGGAGCACATGGAAAAACTTCAACGACAGGTATGTTGTCACACGTCTTGTCTCACATTACAGACACGAGCTTTTTGATTGGGGATGGAACAGGCCGTGGTTCAGCCAATGCCAAATATTTTGTCTTCGAATCAGACGAATATGAGCGCCATTTCATGCCTTATCATCCAGAATACTCTATCATCACCAATATTGACTTTGACCACCCAGACTACTTCACTAGTCTAGAAGATGTTTTCAATGCCTTTAATGACTATGCTAAACAAATCACGAAAGGTTTGTTTATCTACGGTGAGGATGCTGAGTTGCGTAAGATTACAGCCAATGCTCCGATTTACTATTATGGTTTTGAAGCTGAGGGCAATGACTTTGTAGCTAGCGATCTCCTTCGTTCAACAACTGGTTCGACCTTCACTGTTCATTTCCGTGGACAAGAGCTGGGGCAATTCCACATTCCAACCTTTGGCCGTCACAATATCATGAACGCGACAGCGGTAATTGGTTTGCTTTACACAGCAGGATTTGATTTGAACTTGGTTCGTGAACACTTGAAAACTTTTGCGGGTGTTAAGCGTCGTTTCACTGAGAAAATCGTTAATGATACGGTAATCATCGATGACTTTGCCCACCATCCAACAGAAATCATCGCGACCTTGGATGCGGCTCGCCAGAAATACCCAAGCAAGGAAATCGTGGCAATCTTCCAACCGCATACCTTCACTCGAACTATTGCCTTGTTAGATGATTTTGCACAAGCCTTGAATCAGGCAGATGCCGTTTACCTAGCTCAAATCTATGGATCTGCTCGTGAAGTGGACCATGGTGATGTCAAGGTAGAAGACCTAGCAAGCAAGATTACGAAGAAAAACCAAGTTATCACCGTTGAAAATGTATCGCCACTCCTTGACCATGACAATGCTGTTTACGTCTTTATGGGAGCAGGAGACATCCAAACCTATGAGTACTCATTTGAACGTCTCTTGTCAAACTTGACAAGCAACGTCCAATAGGAAAACCAAATGGAAATTCCAATTACTATAAGGCAAACCACCTTATCAGATCTAGATGAAATGTTGGCGATTGAAGAAGCCAATTTTTCAGCAGAAGGGGCAGTGAGTCGACAATTCTTAGAAGAGAGTATCCGCAAGTCTGCGGGTACCTTTCTTGTAGCTAGGGATGAAAATCAGCTGGTGGGCTATGTTCTTGGGGCTGAAGTGTCAGAAACACACACTCAAGCACTCCTAAACCTTGAAATCAAGCGTTTAGCCATTCATCCAGACCATCATGGACAAGGTTTGGGAACTCTTCTTCTTGCAGCCTTGAAACAGGTGACAGTCGAACTAGATTATCAAGGTATTCTTTTGCAGAGTCCTGATGAACTACTATCTTATTTTGAAATGAATGGCTTTGTTGAAGAAGAAGTGACAGGGATTCAATATGACAGTGGTTCTGAATGGTATCTGATTTGGGTCAATCCTTTTTATCAGGAGGAAATATGAAAATCAGACAAGCAAGATTTTCGGATTTGGACCGAATTTTCGAGATAGAGCTAGAGAATTTCTCCCTGGAAGAAGCCATTCCTCGTTCGATCTTTGAGGCGCATTTACGTGAAATTCAGACCAGCTTTCTCGTCGCTGAAAAAGAAGGACGTGTCCTTGGCTACATTGAAGGTCCAGTCGTCCCACACCGCCATCTCCAAGATCAGTCCTTTACAGAAGAAATAGCGGACCATAGTCACAAATCTGGAGGTTATATCTCTGTAACCTGTCTATCTATTGCCAAGGAAGCACAAGCTTTGGGTGTCGGTAAGAGATTGCTGACGGCCCTAAAAGAAGTGGCTTTAGAGCATGAAAGGGAAGGTATCAACCTGACCTGCCATGACTACTTGATTCCCTATTATGAAAAGCACGGTTTTGTTAATGAAGGAATATCCCAGTCAAGCTTTGCTGGGGAAACATGGTATGATATGGTTTGGCAGCCTGATAATAAAGAAAACTAGCTAGGGAATGCCCTAGTTGGTTGCTTTTCTGCGACTTTTAAGGTATAATATTAGGGATTGTCAACAAGGAGGTAATGCTTTTGACTGAAAAATCAAGAGAAGAAGAAAAATTAAGCTTTAAAGAGCAGATTCTACGTGATTTAGAAAGAGTAAAAGAACAAGATAGAAGAGAGAAAGAAGTAGAGATTCCAAATCTGACGGCTTCTTCATCTCCAGCTAGTTCAGCAACTCCTTCAGATATTGAACCAGAAACATCAACAGAAGAGTTGATGGCTGATTCCCTGTCTGTTGTCGATAAAATTCTAAAGAATGCACCAAGTGTTCCTCCACTTTCAAGTGCTAGAACTGATGAAACGGATGACCAAGAAGAGAAAGAGATTAGACAGCCAATCATTGATAAGATTGAAGTTGTAGAATCTGAAGAACCTCTAGTAGAGCCGATTCATATGGCTGAAGAACCTGTAGTGGAACCTGTTCAACCTAAGGTAGAACCAGTTGAGCTTAAACCCGAAGAAAAAGAATTTAACGATACTCCAACCAAGGTTGCCGTAACCTATAAAACAGAAGACAAGAAAGAGGAAATCACCCCAGGAATGCCTGAAAGAGTTGAGCCTGTTTCTACAGAATCTACCAGTGGATTAGCTGATGCTCCACGTCGTAGTCGTCGTCAAGGTGCAACATCAACTAAGAAAAAGAAAAAATCAAAAGCTAAAGGTTGCCTAGTAACAGTTCTAGTTCTCCTAGTACTCGTTACAGTTGGTGGTTACTTTGGTTATGGTTACGTTCAAGATTCCTTGAAACCTGTGGATGCAAGCTCTAAGGATTACGTAACGGTTCAAATCCCAGACGGTGCAAATGTTCAAGAAATTGGAAGCACCTTGGAAAAATCTGGTTTGGTTAAACATGGACTGATCTTTAGCCTTTATGCTAAATACTATAGTCATGCCAACTTGAAGTCAGGTTATTACAACTTGAAGAAGAGTATGAGTACGGATGAGTTGATTCAAGAATTGCAAAAAGGTGGAACTCCTGAAGCTCAGGCACCTGTTCTTGCAAACTTGACAATTCCAGAAGGCTATACATTAGAGCAAATCGCTCAAACAGTAGGACAACTTCAAGGTGAATTTAAAGAACCTCTTACTGCGGATGCTTTCTTGGCAAAAGTTCAAGATGAGACCTTTATCTCACAATTAGTAGCCAAGTATCCAAACCTACTTGGAAGCCTCCCAACAAAAGACAGTGGCGTTCGCTATCGTCTTGAAGGATACCTTTTCCCAGCAACCTACACTATCAAAGACAGCACAACTGTTGAAAGCTTGATTGATGAAATGGTTGCGGCTATGGACAAGGCTATGTCACCATATTACGCTACGATTAAAGAAAAGAATCTGACAGTTAATGAATTGCTCAGCATTGCTTCTCTTGTCGAAAAAGAAGGTGCTAAGACCGAAGACCGCAAGAAAATCGCAGGTGTCTTCTATAACCGTTTGAATGTCGGCATGCCACTTCAAAGCAACATTGCTATCTTGTATGCTGAAGGCAAGCTTGGTCAAAAGATTAGTCTAGCTGATGACACTGCAATTGATACAAATATCGACTCACCATACAATGTCTATACGCACCTTGGCCTCATGCCTGGACCAGTTGATAGTCCAAGTCTGGATGCTATTGAAGCAAGTGTAAATCAGACAAAGAGTGACTACTTGTACTTTGTAGCCAATGTAGAAGATGGTAAAGTATACTTTGCAACAACCAAAGAAGAACATGATCAAAATGTTGCAGAGCATATCAATAGCAAATTACCCCAATCAAGTAGTTCAAACTAAAATTATGTGGTTTTCCACATAATTTTGTTTTAAAAACCTAATAGAAAAAGAAAGTTGAGAAAAATGGCAGAAAAAACTTACCCAATGACCCTTGAAGAAAAGGAAAAACTTGAAAAAGAATTAGAAGAATTGAAACTCGTTCGTCGTCCCGAAGTTGTAGAGCGTATCAAAATCGCTCGTTCATACGGAGACCTTTCAGAAAACAGTGAATATGAAGCAGCAAAAGATGAACAAGCCTTTGTTGAAGGACAAATCTCTAGTTTGGAAACAAAGATTCGCTATGCTGAAATCGTCAACAGCGATGCAGTTGCACTGGATGAAGTTGCGATTGGTAAGACTGTAACTATCCAAGAAGTCGGTGAAGACGATGAAGAAGTTTACATCATCGTTGGTTCTGCGGGTGCAGATGCTTTTGCTGGTAAAGTATCAAATGAGAGTCCGATTGGACAAGCCTTGATTGGTAAAAAGACTGGAGATACAGCAACCATCGAGACACCAGTTGGCAGCTATCAAGTAAAAATTTTGAAGGTTGAAAAAACAGCTTAATGAGAATAAAAAGGAGTAGGGGAGGCTTTTCGCCTCGTTCAACTCCTTTTTGGTTTTTTAGATGAAATGGGGGACCATATGAGTGAATACAAGAAGAAAAATAAAATGGAGCGTGGATTAACCAATCGCCATGTTCAGGTGATGGCTATTGCGGGAACAATCGGAACAGGACTTTTCCTAGGTGCTGGTCGCTCTATCAGCCTTACAGGACCTTCGATCATCCTGATTTATATGATTACAGGAGCCTTTATGTTTTTGATGATGAGAGCTGTTGGGGAGATGCTGTATCAGGATCCAGAACAGCATACCTTTATCAACTTTATCACCCGTCATTTGGGGAAAGGCTGGGGATATTTTTCAGTTTGGTCTTATTGGTTGTCTGTTGACTTTATCGGTATGGCAGAAATCACTGCCATCTCAGACTATGTCCGCTTCTGGTTCCCTACCTGGCCTAGCTGGATGATTCAGCTTGTCTTTTTAACGATTTTGGCTTTGGTCAACTTGATTGCGGTTAAGCTCTTTGGAGAAGTCGAGTTTTGGTTTGCTATGGTCAAGATTGTGGCGATTTTAGCCATGATTGCCACTGGGGTCTTTATGGTTTTGACGGGCTTTAAGACACCTCATGGTGTTACAAGTTTGGCAAATATCAGCGACCAGTTCTCTCTTTTTCCAAATGGAGTTATGAACTTTGTCATGGCCTTTCAAATGGTATTTTTTGCCTATCTGATGATTGAGTTTATCGGGGTGACAACATCTGAAACAAAGAACCCTCGTCAGGTCTTGCCCAAAGCTGTTAAGGAAATTCCTCTCAGAATTATCTTCTTCTATGGAGGAGCTCTTATTGCGATTATGGCCATTATTCCTTGGTCCTATCTTAATTCTTCAGATTCTCCATTTGTAACGGTTTTTGAACTGGCGGGGATCAAGTGGGCAGCGGCTCTAATCAACTTTGTTGTCTTGACCTCAGCAGCGTCTGCTCTTAACTCAACTCTCTACTCAACAGGGAGACACTTATATCAGATTGCCCATGATTCGCCCAATCGTTTCTTAAAGGCCATCAAGGTCGATACCCTTTCTCGCCACAATGTTCCACAAAATGCCATCATTGCCTCAGCAATCTTGATTGCTCTGGCTGCCTTTATCAATGTGTTGCCTGGTGTTTCAGATGCTTTTGCTTTAATTACGGCATCTTCATCAGGTGTCTATATTGCAATTTATATCTTGATTATGGTGGCTCACTTCAAATACCGCAAGTCACAAGACTTCATGGCGGATGGCTACCTCATGCCTCAGTATCGTTTGCTCAATCCCCTAACCATCCTCTTTTTTGTCTTTGTTTTTGTGACCCTCTTTTTGCAAGAGTCGACTTTCATGGGGGCAGTTGGTTCTGCTATTTGGATCCTTGTTTTTGGGATTTATAGTCAGTGGAAATTTAGAAAATAAATCATGAACTCATCAACTCTGTTTGGTGAGTTTTTTCTTGTTTGACAGTCGATCGAAATAAGGCTATAATCAAGCTGTAGCAGTTTATTAGGAGGTTTGGATGTACCTTAGATTGGAAAATAAGGAATCGCATAAAGCGCAAGAAATCGCGAATCAAATTCGTGCTTATAATCGTTCCAAAAGAGAAGAGGCTGAGAGCGTGCCACTGAATCTTTATCTCGAAGACGAAAAGGGCAATCTCATGGCGGGCTTAGTAGCAGAGACTTTCGGAAATTGGTTGGAAATCGAATATTTGTTTGTCAAAGAGGAATTAAGGGGACAAGGAATTGGTTCGCAACTACTGCAGCAAGCAGAAAATGAAGCCAAGAATCGAAACTGTCGTTTTGCTTTTGTCAATACCTACCAGTTTCAAGCACCAGATTTTTATCTAAGTCATGGCTACAAGGAAGTTTTTACCTTGCAAGACTATCCATACACAGGACAAAGATATTATTACCAAAAGGATTTGTAAGCTGAATATGAAAGTATAAAGCAAAGAGGAAATCTTCACATCACTATGGAGGTAGGCAGATGAACATAATATTGGATATGGGCAACGTTTTATTAGAATGGAACAAGGATAAGATTTTGCAGGGTGTTTCGGATACGAAGGAAGAATATTTGATTTTAGATAAGGCCATTTTTCAGTCGGGACTTTGGGAAAGATTAGATCTTGGAACCATGACGAGAGAAGAGTTGGTGCTTAAAGTTGTGTTAATGATTGGCAGGACCTATCAAAAGAAGGTCGAAGAAGTTATCTGGAATTGGTCTAGCTATATCGCTATTTATACGGAAGTCTTTTCTGTCTTGTCAGAACTAAAGAAAAAGGGGCATCGCATCTTTGTCTTGTCCAATACCTCAAAGGTATTTTACGACTTGCTGGAAGAGCAACTATCTCCCTTAAAGGATCTTTTGGATGGTTTTGTTCTATCCTGTGATATAAAAGCTATAAAGCCTGATTTGGCAATGTTTAAGGAGATTCTCGATAAATACAAGTTAGATCCTACAAATTGTGTTTTTCTAGATGATATTGAGGACAATACAATCGCAGCTGAGAAATTGGGAATTAAGGCCCATCAGGTCAAGAAAAGAAGTGATGTCGTCGATATTTTGAAATCCTATATTTAAACTCAGAACTCTCTATTATTTTGTGGTAGAGAGTTTTTTGTTAATAAAATCTTACAAAATGACATTTATATATTGCATTAAGTTAGATATATGGTATAATGTATTTGAGAAAAGGAGTGTAACTTTTTAAAAATTAAAAGGAGGAAACAAGTGGTTAAAAATTTAAAGTTAAAGCTAGCTCGAGTTGAGTTAGATATGACACAAGGGGATTTGGCAGAGGCCGTTGGGGTTACGCGGCAGACTATCGGCTTGATAGAAGCAGGGAAATATAATCCTAGCCTCTCCCTTTGCCAGTCCATTTGCAGATGCTTAGGTAAAACTTTGGATCAATTATTTTGGGAGGAAGAAGATGAAAAATAGATTTTTTTATTATCAATTATTAGACGAAAGAGAAGAACAACTGTTTAACAAAGCTGGGACAGAGTCTTTTTATATGTTTATCGGGCTCATTCTGGTAAGTTATTTGATGGCTGTATTAGCACCTGCTCTTTTTAATCCTAATATTCTTCTGGTTACCCTTCTGTTAGGAATTTTATTCTTTTTCAATCGTGCACGACAACTTGGAGTGACCTACTATAGTCGTTTTCATTTTACAATTTTAGGGTGTTTGCTGGTAACTCTCGCTATTACGACTCTTTTGATGTTGCAGAATTATCAATTTAACATAGAAATTTATCAGCACAATCCTTTGAACGTTAAATACTTATCTGCTTGGGTCATTACTTATCTGATTTACCTTCCTTGGGTTTTTATCGGTAATCTCGGCCTTAAAAGTTATGGCGAATGGGCTCAAAAAAAGTTTGAACAAGATATGGATGAACTGGAGAATGGAGAATAGCTTGTTAGCTTTTTATCAATCCAGATAAAATGTGTTATAATAGTACTAATTTATCGTACGGTGTGAAAGTGGTAGAATACGTTCATACCTTTGTAAAGTAGGAAGAAGGAAAACAGATGTATCCAGATGATAGTTTGACATTGCACACGGACTTGTACCAGATCAACATGATGCAAGTTTACTTTGACCAAGGAATTCACAATAAAAAGGCGGTTTTTGAGGTCTATTTCCGTCAGCAACCGTTTAATAACGGCTATGCGGTTTTTGCTGGTTTGGAAAGAATTGTACATTATCTTGAAGACTTACGCTTCTCAGATAGCGATATTGCCTACTTGGAGACGCTTGGGTATCATGGAGAATTCTTGGATTATCTACGAAATCTCAAGTTGGAACTAACGGTTCGTTCTGCTCAGGAAGGGGACTTGGTTTTTGCTAATGAGCCGATTGTACAGGTTGAAGGCCCTCTTGCCCAATGTCAATTGGTCGAAACGGCTCTCTTGAACATCGTTAACTTTCAAACCTTGATAGCGACCAAGGCAGCACGTATTCGTTCAGTCATTGAAGATGAGCCCTTGATGGAATTCGGGACACGTCGTGCGCAAGAAATGGATGCGGCTATCTGGGGAACACGCGCAGCCGTGATTGGTGGAGCCAACGGGACTAGCAATGTGCGAGCAGGGAAGCTCTTTGGTATTCCAGTATTGGGTACTCATGCGCATGCCTTGGTACAGGTTTATGGAAACGACTATGAAGCCTTTAAGGCCTATGCTTCAACCCATCGTGACTGTGTCTTTCTAGTAGATACTTATGATACGCTTCGCATTGGTGTGCCAGCTGCCATTCAGGTAGCGCGTGAACTGGGAGAGAAGATTAATTTTAAAGGTGTTCGTATCGACTCGGGGGATATAGCCTATATTTCCAAGAAAGTTCGCCAACAGTTAGATGAGGCTGGATACCCAGATGCCAAAATTTACGCTTCCAATGACCTCGATGAAAATACTATTCTTAACCTCAAAATGCAACACGCTAAGATTGATGTCTGGGGTGTCGGAACCAAGCTGATTACAGCCTATGACCAGCCTGCTCTTGGGGCAGTTTATAAGATTGTAGCTATCGAAGATGAAACTGGTAAGATGCGCAATACCATCAAGCTTTCAAGCAATGCTGAAAAAGTGTCGACACCAGGTAAGAAGCAGGTATGGCGGATTACCAGTCGTGAAAAAGGCAAGTCAGAAGGTGACTACATCACCTATGACGGTGTGGATGTTGCCAGCATGACAGAAATCAAAATGTTCCATCCGACCTATACTTACATTAAGAAAACCGTTCGAAACTTTGATGCCGTTCCTCTCTTGGTGGATATCTTTAAAGAAGGAAAATTGGTTTACGATTTGCCTAGTTTGACTGAGATTCAGTCCTATGCTCGCAAGGAATTTGACAAGCTTTGGGATGAGTATAAACGGGTGCTCAATCCACAGCACTATCCAGTAGATTTGGCGCGTGATATTTGGCAAGATAAGATGGATTTGATTGATAAGATGCGCAAGGAAGCCCTTGGCGAAGGAGAAGAAGAATGAGTTTGCAAGAGACCATTATCCAGCAACTAGGGGTTAAACCAGTGATTGACGCCCAGGAAGAAATTCGTCGTTCGATTGACTTCTTAAAAAAATACCTGAAAAAACATCCCTTCCTTAAAAGTTTTGTTCTAGGAATTTCTGGAGGACAGGACTCGACTTTAGCGGGACGTTTGGCGCAATTAGCTATGGAAGAAATGCGAGCAGAAACTGGAGATGACAGCTACCAATTTATCGCTGTTCGTCTCCCTTATGGAGTCCAAGCTGACGAAGAGGATGCCCAAAAAGCCCTTGCTTTCATCCAACCAGATGTCAGTGTGGTAGTCAATATCAAGGACTCTGTTGATGCTATGGCCTTAGCGGTAGAAGCTACAGGCAGTCCAATGACAGATTTTAATAAAGGAAATATCAAGGCTCGTAGTCGTATGATTGCTCAATATGCGCTTGCTGGAGCCCATAGCGGAGCTGTTATTGGGACTGATCATGCAGCTGAAAATATCACAGGTTTCTTTACTAAGTTTGGTGATGGTGGTGCGGATATTCTTCCTCTTTACCGCCTCAATAAACGCCAAGGGAAACAACTCTTGAAGGAATTTGGTGCAGACCCAGCACTTTATGAAAAAATCCCAACAGCAGACCTAGAAGAAGACAAACCTGGACTTGCTGACGAAGTCGCACTTGGAGTCACTTACAATGAAATTGATGATTATCTCGAAGGAAAAACAATCAGCCCAGAAGCCCAAGTGAATATTGAAAACTGGTGGCACAAAGGCCAACACAAACGCCACCTACCCATCACCGTATTTGATGACTTTTGGGAGTAAAAATCTCCAGTGGAGGTTTTTAGCCTCTCACCTTGAAATAAAAAAGTGAGAGTTAGTCCTGGGGACCTTTTCAGCCCGAGTCTAGAAATGAGAAAGCGAGGAAGGTCCTGTAGACCTTTTTACCCTGAGTCTAGAAACGAGAAAGCGAGGCAGATTCGGTAACTCGTAGAGTTCGATTTTCGTTGTCTCACCCCCGCAACGATGACTAGGTTTGAAAAAGCTTGGTAAAGTGCATTTCAAACCAGACAGCGACTGCGTCAAGTAACTAAATGAAAAACTTGTTTTCTAGCTGATACTGAGTATAGTCTTTTTACCCTGAGCCTAGAAATAAGAAAGCGAGGTAACATTATGAAAGCAATCGGTACGAAAATGTTACAGACAGAGCGTTTAATCTTGAGAAGATTTGTGGAGAGTGATGCGGAAGCCATGTTTCAAAATTGGGCTTCGTCTGCTGAGAATCTGACCTATGTAACCTGGGATCCTCATCCTGATGTTGAGGTGACTCGGAACTCGATTCGAAATTGGGTTGCTTCCTATGCCAATCCCAACTACTATAAATGGGCCATTTGTCTCAAAGAGAACCCAGAGCATGTGATAGGAGATATCAGCATCATTGAAATGCACGAGGAAGATTTAAGTTGTGAAATTGGGTATGTTTTAGGAAAAAACTATTGGGGCCGTGGTATGATGACGGAGGCCTTGAAAGCTGTGTTAGACTTTTGTTTTACTCAAGCAGGCTTTCAAAAAGTCAGAGCTCGATATGCTAGTCTCAACCCAGCTTCAGGCCGTGTCATGGAAAAAGCGGGAATGTCTTATCTAAAAACCATTGCCAATGGTGTGGAGAGAAAAGACTACGTTGCGGACCTTATTTATTACCAGATAAGCAGAGAAGACAGGTAATTTCTTTTCTGTTTCTATCAAAGTCAGACCTTGTCTGGCTTTTTTTGTGCAAGATTTTTAAATAAGCTGATTAAATTCCTATTTTTCCCTATCATTGTCCCTGTTTTTTCTGGAGTTTTGGAGCTATAATAGTCCTATCAAATCAAAGAATGGAGGAAGGCAATGGACAATGTAATCTTTTTTATCAGTGTTTTTCTTGCTGGAGTTCTTTCCTTCTTTTCTCCTTGTATCTTACCCTTGTTACCGGTCTATGCAGGGGTCTTGTTGGATGACAAAGATGGTGCTCAGGTTTCTAGCGGAAAAATTTCAATCTCACTTGTTAGTTTATTGCGAACTCTGGCCTTTATAGCGGGGATTTCTTTTATCTTTATCTTACTGGGCTATGGAGCTGGTTTTTTAGGCAATTTGCTGTATGCTTCTTGGTTTCAGTATGTGACAGGTGCAGTTATCATTCTCTTGGGCTTACACCAGATGGAAGTTTTACATTTGCAGGGGCTCTACAAGGAAAGAAGGCTACAATTAAAGAGACAGGGGCAAAAGGGTAACGGCTATAGTCAGGCATTTTTACTGGGGTTTACCTTTAGTTTTGCTTGGACTCCATGTGTAGGGCCAGTTCTGGGGTCTGTTTTAGCCTTAGCGGCTTCAGGTGGTTCAGGAGCTTGGCAGGGAGCTGGTCTCATGTTGGTTTACACGCTGGGATTGGCGCTACCATTTTTGGTTCTAGCTCTCGCCTCCAGCTATGTTTTGAAACATTTTCGAAAACTCCATCCTTATCTCGGAACCCTCAAAAAAGTGGGTGGTTTCCTCATTATCGTGATGGGAATCTTGGTGCTTTTGGGAAATGCTTCTATTTTGACAAGATTATTTGAATAGAGAGGAAGAAGAAATGAAAAAATGGCAAACATGTCTCCTTGGAGTAGGCTCCATCTGTTGCTTGGCAGCCTGTTCGGATAAAAACATGTCAGACGAATCAACTATGAAGGAACAATCCAAAACAGAACAAGTCAGCTCGCAAACTGCCACCAAGGGTCAGGCGGTTGCTGATTTTGAACTAACAGGAGTAGATGGTAAGACTTATCGTTTATCTGACTACAAAGGCAAGAAAGTCTATCTTAAATTCTGGGCTTCTTGGTGTTCCATCTGTCTAGCTAGTCTTCCAGATACGGATGAAATTGCTAAGGATGCAGGTGATGACTATGTGGTCTTGACAGTGGTGTCTCCTGGTCACAAGGGAGAACAAGCGGAAGCAGACTTTAAGAACTGGTACAAGGGCTTGGATTATAAAAATTTTCCAGTTCTAATTGATCCGTCAGGCAAACTTTTGGAAAGTTATGGTGTTCGTTCTTACCCGACTCAAGCCTTTATAGACAAGGAAGGCAAGCTGGTCAAAACGCAACCAGGTTTTATGGATAAGGATATGATTTTAAAAACATTAAAGGAAATGAGGTAGAGAAAGGCTATGAATGATAAAGTAAAACTGTTTGTCTTGGCAGGGGTCATTCTCCTAGTCCTAACCGGTTTCTATTTTCTATTGATGCGAAATGCAGGGCAGACAGATAGCTCACAAATTGAGAAAGCGTCAGTTAGCCAAGGAGGAAAAACAGTGAAAAAAACAGAAGTTAGTAAAGACGCAGACTTGCACGAAATTTATCTAGCTGGGGGATGTTTCTGGGGAGTGGAGGAATACTTCTCACGCGTGCCCGGAGTGACAGATGCCGTTTCAGGCTATGCAAATGGTAGAGGGGAAACAACCAAGTACGAATTGATCAACCAAACAGGACATGCAGAGACTGTCCATGTCACCTATGATGCTAATCAAATTTCCCTCAAGGAAATCCTGCTTCATTACTTCCGCATTATCAATCCAACCAGCAAAAATAAACAAGGAAATGATGTGGGGACTCAGTATCGTACCGGCGTATATTACACAGATGACAAGGATTTGGAGGTAATCAACCAAGTCTTTGATGAAGTTGCTAAGAAATACGACCAACCTCTGGCAGTTGAAAAGGAAAACTTGAAGAATTTTGTGGTGGCGGAGGATTATCACCAAGACTACCTCAAGAAAAATCCAAATGGCTACTGTCATATCAATGTTAATCAGGCTGCCTACCCTGTCATTGATGCCAGCAAATATCCTAAACCAAGTGATGAGGAATTGAAAAAGACCTTGTCACCTGAGGAGTACGCAGTTACCCAGAAAAATCAAACAGAACGAGCTTTTTCAAACCGCTATTGGGATAAATTTGAATCCGGTATCTATGTGGATGTAGCTACTGGTGAACCCCTCTTTTCATCAAAGGACAAGTTTGAGTCTGGTTGTGGCTGGCCTAGTTTCACCCAACCCATCAGCCCAGATGTTGCTACCTACAAAGAAGATAAGTCTTACAATATGACACGCATGGAAGTGCGGAGCCGAGTTGGAGATTCCCACCTTGGCCATGTCTTTACGGATGGACCAGAGGATAAGGGGGGCTTGCGCTACTGTATCAATAGTCTTTCTATCCGCTTTATTCCTAAAGCCCAAATGGCAGAAAAAGGCTATGCTTATTTACTAGATTATGTTGATTAAGAAGTCTTTCCTAAGCAGTTAGAGGAGAATTTTGCTATACTGATACTAGTAAGTGACAAAGGAGCAGAGCATGACCTACACAATCTTAATCGTAGAAGATGAATATCTGGTAAGACAAGGCTTGACCAAACTGGTCAATGTAGCAGCCTACGATATGAAAATCATCGGTCAGGCTGAAAATGGAAGACAGGCTTGGGAATTGATTCAACAACAAGTGCCGGATATCATTTTAACCGATATCAACATGCCTCAGCTAAATGGCATCCAGTTGGCCAGTCTGGTCCGAGAAACCTATCCTCAGGTGCACCTAGTTTTTTTGACAGGTTACGATGATTTTGATTATGCCTTGTCTGCCGTCAAACTCGGTGTAGATGACTACTTGCTCAAACCCTTTTCTCGTCAGGATATTGAGGAAATGTTGGGGAAAATCAAGCAAAAACTAGACAAGGAAGAAAAAGAAGAGCAGTTACAAGATTTATTAACCGATAAGTTTGAGGGAAATATTGCTCAGAAAATCCAGTCCCATCTAGCTGACAGTCAGTTTAGTTTGAAGTCTTTGGCCAGTGACCTAGGTTTTAGTCCGACTTATTTGAGTTCCTTAATTAAGAAAGAGTTGGGCCTGCCTTTTCAGGATTACCTGGTGAGAGAGCGTGTTAAACAAGCCAAGCTCTTGCTTCTGACCACAGATTTAAAGATTTATGAGATCGCAGAGAAGGTTGGTTTTGAAGATATGAACTACTTTACCCAACGCTTTAAACAGATTGCAGGTGTGACACCTCGTCAGTTTAAGAAGGGAGAAGGTCGATGAAGCGTTCTTCTCTCCTAGTAAGAATGGTTATTTCCATCTTTCTGGTCTTTCTCATTCTCCTAGCTCTGGTTGGGACTTTCTACTATCAATCTAGTTCAGCAGCCATTGAGGCTACTATCGAGGGCAATAGCCAAACGACCATTAGCCAAACTAGCCACTTTATTCAGTTTTATATCAAAAAATTAGAAACCACCTCTACCAGTTTGACCCAGCAGACGGATGTTCTGGCCTATGCTGAAAATCCTAGTCAAGACCAGGTCAAGGGAATCCGAGATTTGTTTTTGACCATCTTAAAGGCTGACCAGGACTTGAAAACGGTGGTTTTGGTAACCAAGTCTGGTCAGGTCATTTCCACTGATGACAGTGTGCAGATGAAAACTTCCTCAGATATGATGGCTGAGGATTGGTACCAAAAGGCCATTCATCAGGGAGCTAAGCCAGTTTTGACACCAGCTCGTAAATCAGACAGTCAGTGGGTCATTTCTGTCACTCAGGAACTTGTTGATACAAAGGGAGCCAATCTTGGTGTGCTTCGTTTGGACATTTCCTACGAAACTCTGGAAGCCTATCTCAACCAGCTCCAGTTGGGCCAGCAGGGCTTTGCCTTTATCATCAATGAAAACCATGAATTTGTTTACCATCCTCAACACACAGTTTATAGCTCATCTAGCGAAATGGAGGCCATGAAACCCTATATTGAGACAGGGCAGGGCTATACGCTGGATCATCAATCCTACGTCAGTCAGGAACAGATTGCAGGTACTGATTGGACGGTTATAGGTGTGTCTTCGTTGGAGAAGTTAGACCAGGTTCGGAGTCAACTCATGTGGACCTTGCTTGGTGCTAGTACCTTATCTCTTCTTGCCTGTCTCTGCTTGGTGTGGTTCAGTCTCAAACGCTGGATCGCCCCTTTGAAGGACCTAAGAGAAACCATGCTGGAAATTGCTTCTGGTACACAAAATCTTCGAGCCAAAGAAGCTGGTGCCTATGAACTGAGAGAAGTGACTCGCCAGTTTAATGCTATGTTGGATCAGATTGATCAGTTGATGGCAGATGTGCGCAGGCAGGAAGAAGCAACCCGGCAGTATGAACTTCAAGCACTGTCGAGCCAGATTAACCCCCATTTCCTCTATAATACTTTGGACACTATCATCTGGATGGCTGAATTTCAGGATAGTCAGCGAGTGGTTCAGGTGACCAAGTCCTTGGCAACCTATTTCCGCTTGGCGCTCAATCAAGGAAAGGATTTGATTTCTCTTTCTGATGAAATCAATCATGTCCGCCGGTACCTCTTTATCCAGAAACAACGCTATGGTGATAAGCTGGAGTATGAGATTGATGAAGAACCTGACTTTGATAGCCTAGTCTTACCCAAGTTGGTGTTGCAACCTCTTGTAGAAAATGCTCTTTACCATGGTATTAAGGAGAAGGAAGGTCAGGGCCATATTAAAGTCTCTGTTCAGAAACAGGATACAGGGCTTGTCATCCGCATTGAGGATGATGGTGTTGGTTTCCAAGCTGCTGGCGATAGTAGTCAAAGTCAGCTCAAACGTGGGGGAGTTGGTCTTCAAAATGTCGACCAACGACTCAAACTTCATTTTGGAGACAATTACCAGATGAAGATCAATTCTGTACCCTCAAAAGGGACGACAGTTGAAATATACATAAATGGAATAGAAACTAGCTAACTCCCAGTCAATTCTGGGAGTTTTATGCGTAATTGGGCAAGCTTTCTAGGTTGTCTATCTTGCTAAAACGTAGAAAAAACGATATGATAGATAATGACAAAAGAGGTATCAAGTATGAAGGAAAAAGATATTCAAAGAGCAACAAGCCAGATTGTTGAAGATGTATTAGAAAAGGCCAATTTGAAGCAGGGATCCATCTTTGTTTTGGGCCTTTCTTCTAGTGAGGTGATAGGTGGTCAGATTGGCAAGGAATCCAGCCAAGAAATTGGGGAAATTATTGTGAAGACTATCCTAGATATCCTAGAAGAAAATGGAATTCATCTAGCCGTTCAAGGTTGTGAACATGTCAATCGGGCCCTCGTCGTTGAACGTCAGGTGGCAGAGCAGTTTGGTCTGGAAATGGTCAGCGTCCTTCCTACTCTCCATGCAGGAGGTTCAGGTCAGTTGGCAGCCTTCAAGTTTATGCAAGATCCAGTTGAAGTTGAATTTATCAAGGCTCATGCTGGATTGGATATCGGAGACACTGCAATTGGTATGCATGTCAAGCATGTTCAGGTTCCGATTCGCCCTGTACTGCGTGAAATTGGGTATGCCCATGTAACGGCTCTAGCTAGCCGTCCAAAACTCATTGGTGGTGCGCGTGCGCAGTATCCAGAAGATTCTATCAGAAAGTCATGAGAATGAAAAAAACAAAACAACAACTAGAAAAAATTACCAAATATTCCATTCGTAAGCTAACTGTTGGGGTAGGTCCTGTAGCCATTGGTGCCTTCCTTTTTGGTGCCAGTACCCTTTCAGTAGATAAGGTGCACGCCAATGAAGTCGGTGGTGCTCATAGTGTTCATTACCGTTATTTGGCGGAGCAGGAATTGACCGAGTCTGATAAAGCCTTGATTCATCATGAGGTTCCTACAGAATTTCAAGATGAAGATATTATTTATGTAGTTTATCGCAAGAAGGAGACTAACAGTCAACAACTTCCATACACAGGAAGTAAGGAGCTTGCTTTGGCAGGTCTTGGATTGGCAACAGCCTCACTAGCGGTTCTATTAGTTTCTAAGAAACACCGTAGTAAAGTACTTGGGATTCTGTTAATCAGCTCTATCGGCATCAGCAATTTTGTACCTTTTACTGCCTTTGCATTTGAAAATAAAGAATTGCTTTCTTATAACCAAACTATTTCTGCATCTACACATGAAGGTTTGGCTAAAGGTGTTATTCATATTGAAGGATATGAGTATGTTGGTTACTTTAAAGAATCAAAATCGACTATCAACACAAGCAGTAAAAAAGGCGAATCTTTAGTTCAAGAACCGCAAGCAGCATATACTGGAAAGGTTGAGGCTAAAGGCACTCAAGAACCTGGTAAAGAGGGCGAGTCTTTAGTTCAAGAACCACAGGAAGCATATACTGGAAAAGTTGAGGCTAAAGGTACTCAGGAACCAGATAAAGAAGGAGAATCCTTAGTACAAGAACCACAGGCGGAATATACAGGCAAGCTTGAAGCTAAAGGTACTCAGGAATCAGGAAAAGAGGGTGAGTCTTTAGTTCAAGAAGTACAGGCGGAATATACAGGCAAGCTTGAAGCTAAAGGTACTCAGGAACCAGGCAAAGAGGGAGAATCCCTAGTTCAAGAGTCACAGGCGGAATATACAGGTAAGCTTGAAGCTAAAGGTACTCAGGAGCTAGGAAAAGAGGGCGAGTCTTTAGTTCAAGAACCACAGGCAGAACATACAGGAAAGATTGAAGCCAAAGGTACTCAGGAAACGGGTAAAGAAGGTGAGTCGATAGTTCAAGAAAAGTTACCTGAATATAAAGTAGCTGAGGGTGCGGTTACGAAAGAAACCACTACGGAGATTGACTATAAGATAGAAATTATCGAAGATCCAACCAAGTATACGGACGAAGAAACTGTCATCCAAGATGGAGAAAAGGGTAGTCAAATTACCAAAACGACTTATAAGGCTCTCGACGGTATTGAGACCGATCAAGTTTTAAATACAACAACCATTGTCATCAAAGAACCAGTCATTAAAAAAATAAGCCGTGGTACAAAACCAATTGATGGAACTCTGGTAGAAGAAAGTCTTGAAAAGATTCCATTTAAGGAAGTTGTTAAAGAAGATGACCAACTGAAAAAAGGTGAAAGAATTACTGTCAAAGAAGGAAAAGACGGACAGAAAAAGGTTATAAAGACCTATAAGACAATTAAAGGGCTGAAGACTGAAGAAGCACCGAAAGTTGTCGAACAGGTTTTGGAGTTGGATCAAGATCGTATCGTCAAATTAGGAACTAAAAACTTTGAAAAACCAGTATTGACCATCACAGCAGTTGAGTCTAAGGATTTGAAGCGTACTTCAGATGTTAAGTATAGTCTAGAAAATCCAAGTAAAGCAGCCATTAAATCTATCACCTTAACTCTGAAAAAAGGTGATGAGATTGTCAAAACCTTGACTATTTCACCAGACAACTTAACAGCTAGCCTGACAGATTTGCAGTACTACAAGGATTATAAACTCGAAACCAAAATGGTTTATGACCGTGGTGAAGGTGATGAAGAAGAAGTTCTAAGGGAAGAACCGCTAAGAATTGACCTCAAAAAAGTTGAAGTCAAAAATATTAAAGAAACAAGCTTAATAAGTGTTGATACTGATGGTGTTGAAACGGATAGTAGCTTCTTAACTTCTGTTCCAACTGATGTAAAACCATACTATCTAAAAATCGCTACGCATGATAATAAGGTGACCCGTCTTGCTGTGGATAAAATCGAAGAAGTTACTGTCGATGGAAAAACACTATATAAGGTCACTGCTAAAGCTCCTGATCTAGTTCAGCATACTAATGGTAATGAACTCAGTGAAGAATATGTTCATTATTTTGCCAAGCCAAAATCTCATGAAGAGAATGTCTACTACGATTTCAATGAATTGGTAAAAGCAATGCATGCTAATCGTAAGGGGACGTTTAAGCTTGGTGCAGATTTGAACGCAGCAAATGTTCCAACTCCAAATAAACAATATGTACCAGGTGTATTTAATGGTCATTTAACAAGTGTTGATGGAAAACAGTATACCATTCATAATATCGCTCGACCATTGTTTGAGCGTATTGAAAATGCTTCTGTGAAGAATATCAATCTTGGCAATGTGAATATTAATATGCCTTGGGCAGAAAATATTGCACCCGTTGCAAGAATTGTTAAAAATGCTGTAATCGAAAATGTCAAAGTTACAGGCCATATTATTGCGAAAAATGATATTGCTGGTGTGGTTAATAAATTAGATGGTGAGGGCGCTAAAGTTAATAATGTTGCTTTCATTGGTAAAATTGATGGTGTTGGGGATAAAGGATGGAATCTTGCTGGTATTGTGGGTGAGATTTGGAAAGGCCATGCGAATAAAACATATGTAGAAGCTGATATTACAGCAACTAAGGCTCGGGTTGCTGGTCTTGCGTCTACTGTTGACAATAGTTCGGACCCTAATGGCATCGGTAAATATGGGACTGTACGAAATTCAGTTGCTAAAGGAACAATTAAAGTTAAATCACCTGTAGATGTTGGAGGTTTCATCAGTAAGAACTGGGTATGGGGCAAACTTGAAAATAATGTTTCAATGATGAAAGTTGAGAACGGTGAAGAATTCTATGGTTCCGGTGATATTGATTACGATGGGGGATACTTCACGAATAATGCTCTTGAAAGAAACTTTGTTGTAAAAGATGTTAGTGCGGGTAAACATTCGTTCAAATATTCTCGTTCACATAGAATTAGGGAAATTAGTCTCGAAGAAGCTAATACCAAGATTGATGCAATGGGAATCACTGCTGATAAGTTTGAAATTAAACCTCTAATTGAGGACACTCTTAACAATACGAAATCATTAGATAAGACCTATAAAGATACTCAAGACTACAGAATTGACCGGGAACTTGCTTATCGCAATATCGAAAAATTACAACCTTTCTATAATAAGGAGTGGATTGTCAATCAGGCCAATAAATTGGAAGCTAGTTCAAACTTGGTTACGAAAGAAGTTCTTTCTGTTACAGGTATGAAAGATGGGCAATTTGTAACTGACTTGTCAGATGTTGATCATATTATAATTCATTATGCTGATGGTACTAAGGAAGAAAAAGTTGTCACACGTAAAGCTGATTCTCAAGTCCAACAAGTTCGTGAATATAGTATTGAAGGATTAGGTGATGTTGTCTATACACCAAACATGGTTGTTAAAGATAGAACACAATTAATCAACGATATTAAAGCAAAATTAGTAGGTGTTGAATTGATTTCACCTGAAGTGCGTGCGTTAATGGACAAGCGGAACAAACCGCAAGAAAACACGGATGAACGAAAAAATGGTTACATTCGCGATTTATTCTTAGAAGAAAGTTTTGATGAAGTAAAACAAAATCTTGGAAACTTGGTGAAACAAATTGTTGAAAATGAAGATCATCAACTAAATGATGATGAAGCAGCTCAACGTGCTTTCATTAAGAAAGTTAAAGACAATAAGGCCAACATTATGATGGGGCTTGCTTATTTGAACCAATACTATGGCATTAAATATGATGAATTGTCGATCAAAGATATTATGATGTTTAAACCAGATTTTTATGGTAAGAACGTGAATGTCTTAGATCGCTTGATCACTATCGGCTCAAAAGAGAACAATCTTAAGGGCGACCAATCCCAAGATGCGTATAGTCGAGTGATTGCAGGTGCTACAGGTAAAGGAAGCCTTCATGAGTTTCTAACATATAACATGAAATTGTTTACAAATGAAACCGATATGAATGTTTGGTTTAAAAAGGCAATTGAAAAGAATGCTTATGTGGTAGAACAGCCATCACTGAACCCCGATTTTGCTCATAAGAAGTATCGTCTGTATGAAGGGATTAATAATGGCGTGCATGGTCGGATGATTTTGCCTCTATTAAACTTGAAGAACTCGCATCTCTTCATGATTTCGACCTATAATACCATTTCTTTTAGTGCTTTTGAAAAATATGGTAAAAATACTGAGGAGGCTCGTGAAGCCTTCAAGAGTGAAATCAATAAGAGAGCAAAAGAGCAGGTGAACTACTTAGACTTTTGGTCAAAATTAGCTGCTGATAATGTACGTAATAAGCTCCTCAAGAGTGAAAATAGTGTTCCAACACCTGTTTGGGACAATCATGATGCGCCTGGTATCGGTTGGGCAAACCGATATGGTCACAAGGATGGGAAACCAGATTATGCTCCGATTCGAGAGTTCTTTGGACGGATTCATAAATATCATGGCTATCAGTATGGATATGGTGCTTACGCATATATCTTTGCAGCTCCAAATCAGCAAGATGCTGTCTACTTTGTTATGACAGAGTTGATAAGTGATTTTGGTACATCGGCCTTCACGCATGAAACGACTCATGTTAATGATCGTATGGCTTACTATGGCGGTTGGTATCATCGTGAAGGGACGGACTTAGAGTCCTTTGCGCAAGGTATGCTCCAGTCACCATCGTTGACAAATCCAAATGGTGAATACGGCGCCTTAGGTTTGAACATGGCTTATGAACGTCAGAATGATGGCAATCAAATCTACAATTATGATCCAAATAAGTTAAAGAACCGTGAAGAAATTGATCACTATATGAAGAACTATAACGAGGCTCTGATGATGCTGGACCATCTAGAAGCAGATGCAGTTATTGGAAAACACTTGGACGACAACAGTAAGTGGTTCAAGAAGATGGACCGAGAATGGCGTACGAACGCTGAACGAAACAATCTGAAAGGCGAGCCACATCAATGGGATAAATTACGTGATTTAACGGATAATGAGAAGAAATTGACGATTACGAGCATTGATCAATTGGTTGATCATAACTTCGTTACAAAACATGGTATGCCAGGGAACGGACGTTATCGTTCGGAAGGTTTTGACAGTGCTTACCAAACCGTAAATATGATGTCGGGTATCTTTGGTGGTAATACTAGCAAGAGTACAGTTGGTTCGATTTCATTCAAACATAATGCTTTCCGTATGTGGGGATACTATGGTTATCTTAACGGATTTATTGGTTACGCTTCAAACAAATATAAGGCGGAAGCTAACAATGAAAACAAAGGGTTGTTGGGTGATGACTTCATTATCAAGAAAATCTCTAATGGGCAATTTGATACTCTTGAAGCATGGAAGAAACATTGGTATAAAGAAGTCTATGACAAAGCTCAAAACGGCTTCACTACAATCGAAATCAATGGCAGATCTATCTCTACTTATGCTGAGTTAAAGTCCTTATTTGATGAAGCTGTTCAAAAAGACCTAGATAGCTTGGAAAATCCAAATATAAAGAATCATTATAAAAATACTGAAGATCTTAAATGGAAGGTTTACAAACAGCTCCTTCAAAAATCAGATGGATTCTCTGGAAATTTATTTACCAAAACATCGTTATAAAGTCGAAATGACTAAAAAGGTAGATCAGCTTTGTCTGTATCTGCCTTTTTGTGCTATACTTAAGATATGCATAGAAAAACAGTGATTGATTTTAGGGCTTTGGGGGAGAGATACACCTTTACCCAGCCGATTAAAGAGTTAAAAACGAGAGATTTAGCAGAAGTGGCGGACTTGCTAGCACAAGTGGAAAGCTACCAAGAGCAAGGCTATTATGTCGTGGGCTATGTCAGCTATGAGGCTGCACCTGCTTTTGAGGAAAAGCTAGCAGTTCACAAGCTTCCTCTACTGGGCGAATATTTGCTTTACTTTACCGTTCACGATAGGGTGGAAACATCCCCTATTCCACTGACTTATGAGGAAGTAGATCTGCCTTCAAAGTGGCAGGAAGTAACGTCTGAAGCAGACTATGAAAAGGCTATTGGGCAGATTCACCATCATTTGCGTCAGGGGGACACCTATCAGGTCAACTACACCGTCCAACTCAAGCAAGACCTAAGTGCCAATCCTTTTGCCATCTACAATCGCATGGTGGTAGAACAGGAGGCGGGTTACAATGCCTATGTTGAACATGATGAGATGGCAGTGATTTCCATGAGTCCAGAACTCTTTTTTGAGCAAAATGACCGAGAATTAACGACTCGTCCAATGAAGGGAACAACCCAGCGGGGAGTGACTGACCAAGAAGACCTTGCCCAAGCTAGTTGGCTAGAACAGGATCCTAAAAATCGCTCTGAAAATATGATGATTGTAGACCTTTTGCGCAATGATATGAACCGTATTTCTGAAGTTGGATGTGAGCATGTAGAACGTCTGTGTCAAGTGGAGCAGTATTCAACCGTTTGGCAAATGACTTCGACCATCAAGAGTCAGTTACGACCGGATGTGGACTTGGTTGCCATTTTTCGCTCCCTCTTTCCATGTGGATCCATCACAGGAGCACCGAAAATTGCGACTATGGAAATCATCAAGGACTTGGAGCCACAACCCAGAGGAGTCTACTGTGGAACGATTGGTCTCTTACTTCCAAATGGGCGACGAATTTTCAATGTCGCCATTCGGACTATCCAACTGCATCAAGGGAAAGCCATCTATGGAGTTGGCGGAGGGATTACATGGGATAGTACTTGGGAATCTGAATACCGAGAAGTTCATCAAAAGGCGGCTGTTCTCTATCGTAAACAAGCTCGTTTCAAATTGATTACTACAGGAAGAGTTAGCCAGAAGAGCCTGCTATTTGAAGATCAACATCTGGAAAGACTGACAAAGGCGAGTCGTTATTTTGCTTATCCTTTTGATCTAGAAGAACTGAGACAAAAGATAGAGGAAGAGTGTCAAGCTTGTGATTCCCACAAAGACTACCGTTTACGAATTAGTCTCAGCAAATCTGGAGAGATAGAACTCAGTCGCCAAATCTTAGCCCCCCTCAGTCCAAGTTTCTGCAAAGCCAAACTTTGTCTGCAAGAAGCAGATTTGAATCAATCATTTACCTACTTCAAAACCACTCACAGACCGCACCTGAGCTTAGGGGAACAGGAAATCATTTACCATAATGTGGCAGGAGAGCTATTAGAAACCTCTATCGGGAATCTAGTTCTGAAAATTGCTGGAAAACTTTACACACCGCCTACCAGTCTAGGAATTTTACCAGGAACTTATCGTCAGCATTTGCTGGAAAGAGGACAGGTAGAGGAAAAAGTTTTGACTTTGGCAGACTTGAACCAAGCGGAGACTATCTATGGCTGTAATGCAGTCAGAGGCTTGTATGAGTTGGAATTAATAGTATTGTGAGTTTTATAGATTAATAGTTTTTAGTATATATTAATACATATTTGTGTTATAATGTAACCGTAAACAATAAAAATTTAAAGGAGATTTTTGATGAAAAAATCAAAAAAAATTTTAGTAACTAGCTTAGCAACTGCAACACTGGGACTTATTTCATTTGCGGATACAACTGGAGACTTTCCTTTTTCGGCTCAGCATGTTTCTGCTCAAGAAAAGGACGCATCTAAAAATGGTAAGGTTGTAAAAGAGAATACAACTTCGGCGCCAAATCAAGCTGAGAAACCGAAAACACCAGCGCCGAAATCAGCACCGAAACCAGAGCCAAAGCCAGCACCAAAACCAGCGCCAAAACCAGCTGAGAAACCGAAAACGCCAGCTCAAAAACCTGCTGAGAAACCTAAAAATATAAGTCCTAAAGAGGATAAGTCCAAATCTACAGCTCAGTCTGGTTGGGTAGGCTCATCGTACTATGAAAATGGTGCTAAAGTTACTAATAAGTGGATTTTTGATAAAAAAGCTAATTCTTATTTCTATCTAAATTCTTCGGGAAACTATGTCCAAAATGCTTGGGTAGACAATTACTATCTTAAATCAGATGGTAAAATGGCCAAGAATGAATGGATTTATGATAAAAACTATGGGTCATACTATTATCTAACAGCAGAAGGTAGCTACGCTCGCAACACATGGGTAGGTAATTACTATCTCAAATCAAATGGTAAGATGGCTAAAGGTGAGTGGGTTTATGATAAGAACTATGGTTCGTACTACTACCTAACCGCAGAAGGTAGCTATGCTCGTGACGCTTGGTCAGGCAACTACTATTTGAAATCAAATGGTAAGATGGCTAAAGGTGAGTGGATTTATGATAAGAACAATGGTTCATACTACTACCTAACAGCAGAAGGTAGCTATGCTCGCAATGCTTGGTCAGGCAACTACTATTTGAAGTCAAATGGTAAGATGGCTAAGAGTGAGTGGGTTTATGATAAGAACTATGGTTCGTACTACTACTTGACTTCAGAGGGAAGTTACGCTCGTAGTACTTGGGTAGGAAATTACTATCTTAAATCAAACGGTAAGATGGCTAAAAGTGAATGGGTAGATGGTAGTCGTTACTATGTAGGAGCTAATGGATTATGGGAAACCAAATCATCAACCAATAGTGAATATTCTGCTGCTTTAGAAAAGGCAAAGAGTTATAACTCGCTATTCCATATGTCAAAAAAACGTATGTATAGACAATTAACTTCTCAATTTGATAAATTTTCAAATGATGCAGCTCAATATGCTATTGATCATCTAAAAGCTGATTATAAGTATAATGCATTGTTTAATGCTAAGAACTATAGAAAATTATTTAATATGTCTAAATCTGGTCTTTTCAATCAATTGACTTCTTATATAGATGGCTTTACAGAAGAAGAAGCTAATTATGCCATTCAACATCTTGACGACTAATTATTTAGAATAACTATTTTAACACTGATTGACAAGTCAAGTGCAACAAAGTTGTTCCTCTAATTAAGAGAGTATCTTTAAAGCTGTTTGAGTGAACTCAAACAGCTTTTTTTGCGGACTATAGCCAAGTTCAAAATAGAAGGTTCTCCTATTGTCTTTCCACTTAGAACAGAATGGATTTTCCAATTTCAAAAAGGGGTTGGAGTTTATAGGTGTGAACAAAGGCATCTATGCTATGTCCCGTTGGTTTCTCTCCCATTACTTCTGTAAATTCTTTCAGAAAGTCGTCCGATAAACCATCTAGTTTCAAATAATAGCTGGCTTCTCTAGTATACTGATAACGGTTAGGGGTAGCATCTGCATAATGGTGTAGGTAATAGATCTTCTGCCCATTGACTTATTTCACTTGTGTTATGGAACCACGATTCATTTTACGAGTAATAGTAGAGCAGTTTCCCCCAGTCTACGAGAAAACTCAGCAGATTTGAGTCCTACGTTTAAATAAGATTCAATTTCTAGTCGCTCAGCTTCAGATAAGTGCTTGTATGAGAATAATGAGTGGACATGTTCATCTTCCTTTATACTGTTTTTCGCAACTCTAGTATATCAGATGAACATGTCTTTTGTGTTGCACTTCATTTTAAAATAGGGCTTTCATAAATAGTTATTATTTGAGTGTAAAAAAAATTAAGCATATGGTATACTATAGGTATAAATCATTAAAAACAATGGAGATTTTTATGAAAAAATCAAAAAAAGTTTTAGTAACCAGCTTAGCAACTGCAACACTGGGACTCATTTCACTTACAGATACAACTGGAGCCTTTCCTTTTTTGGCTCAGCATGTTTCTGCTCAAGAAAAGGATGTTTCTAAAAACGGTAAGGTTGTAAAAGAGAATACAACTTCGGCGCCAAATCAAGCTGAGAAACCGAAAACACCAGCTCAAAACCCTGCTGAGAAACCAAAAACACCAGCACCGAAACCAGAGCCAAAACCAGCACCAAAACCAGCACCAAAACCAGCTGAGAAACCGAAAACACCAGCTCAAAAACCTGCTGAGAAACCTAAAAATACAAGTCCTAAAGAGGATAAGTCCAAATCTACAGCTCAGTCTGGTTGGGTAGGCTCATCGTACTATGAAAATGGTACTAAAGTTACTAATAAGTGGATTTTTGATAAAAAAGCTAATTCTTATTTCTATCTAAATGCTTCGGGAAACTATGTCCAAAATGCTTGGGTAGGCAATTACTATCTTAAATCAGATGGTAAAATGGCTAAGGGTGAATGGATTTATGATAAAAATTATGGATCCTATTATTATCTAACCGCAGAAGGTAGCTACGCTCGAAACGCATGGGTAGGTAATTACTATCTCAAATCAGACGGGAAAAGAGCTAAAAATGAATGGATTTATGACAATAACTATGGGTCATACTATTATTTAACAGGAGAAGGCAGCTACGCTCGCAACACATGGGTAGGCAATTACTATCTTAAATCAGATGGTAAGATGGCTAAAGCTGAGTGGATTTATGACAAAAACTATGGATCCTATTATTATCTAACCGCAGAAGGAAGCTACGCTCGCAACAAATGGGTAGGTAATTACTATCTAAAATCAGACGGTAAGATGGCCAAAAATGAATGGGTAGATGGTGGTCGTTATTATGTAGGAGACGATGGTGTGTGGCAACCAAAGCCAGCACCAAAACCAGCTGAGAAACCGAAAACGCCAGCTCAAAAACCTGCTGAGAAACCGAAAACACCAGCACAAAGCCCTGCTGAGAAACCAAAAACCCCAGCACAAAAACCTGCTGAGAAACCGAAAACGCCAGCTCAAAAACCTGCTGAGAAACCAAAAACACCAACACAAAAACCTGCTGAGAAACCGAAAACCCCAGCACAAAAACCTGCTGATAAACCAAAAACACCAGCACAAAAACCTACTGAAAAAGCTAAAGAAACAACTCCTAAACAGGATAAATCACAATCTAAAGTTCAGTCTGGCTGGGTAGGAAATTACTACCTCAAATCAGATGGAAAGAGAGCTAAAAATGAATGGGTAGATGGTGGTCGTTATTATGTTGATTCTGATGGAAAAAAGGTTAAAAGTGACTGGATTTATGATAAAAACTATGGTTCATATTACTATCTCACAGCAGAAGGCAGCTACGCTCGCAACAAATGGGTAGGAAATTATTATCTCAAATCAGATGGTAAGATGGCCAAGAATGAATGGGTAGATGGTGGCCGTTACTATGTTAATTCTGAAGGCAAAATGGTAAGGGGTAAATGGGTAGATGGTGGTCGTTACTATGTAGGAAACGATGGTGTGCGACAACCAAAACCAGCAGCCGGGAATCCATACTCAGCAGCTTTAAAGACAGCACAAGATTATAATAGGATTCATTTGTCAAAAAAAAGAATTTATGAGATGTTAATTTATGAAGGTTTTAATAGTGACACTGCACAATATGCTATCAATCATTTGCAAGCAGACTATAAGGCGAATGCCTTAGCTCAAGCAAGAGAATACCGAAAGAATGCCAATTTATCAAAGACAGAAATTTATGAGAGGCTAACTTCTCCTTATTTTAGAAAATTTACAAAAGAAGAAGCAGACTATGCCATTCAAAAACTAGATTTAACACCAGAAGGAAGCACTGCCCGCAATAAATGGGTAGGAGACTATTATTATAAATCAGATGGAAAGGTGGCCAAGAATGAATGGGTAGATGGTGGCCGTTACTATGTTAATTCTGAAGGCAAAATGGTAAGGGGTAAATGGGTAGATGGTGGTCGTTACTATGTAGGAAACGATGGTGTGCGACAACCAAAACCAGCAGCCGGGAATCCATACTCAGCAGCTTTAAAGACAGCACAAGATTATAATAGGATTCATTTGTCAAAAAAAAGAATTTATGAGATGTTAATTTATGAAGGTTTTAATAGTGACACTGCACAATATGCTATCAATCATTTGCAAGCAGACTATAAGGCGAATGCCTTAGCTCAAGCAAGAGAATACCGAAAGAATGCCCATTTATCAAAGACAGAAATTTATGAGAGGCTAACTTCTCCTTATTTTAGAAAATTTACCAAAGAAGAAGCCAACTATGCCATTCAACATTTAGGTGACTAATTTTTACAAATAGTGAAGTAAATGAGATGTTTTAATTTTGGCTTGTAGCCTGCAAACCTTTGCACAAAAGAGACGTTTTTGTTATACTATATCTGTAAGCATTTTCAATTAAAAAGGAGAAGACGATGAGTCAAAAGATTATTGGGATTGACCTTGGTGGAACATCTGTCAAGTTCGCAATTTTAACTCAAGAGGGAGAAATCCAAGAAAAATGGTCTATTAAGACCAATATTTTGGACGAAGGAAGCCATATTGTAGATGATATGATTGAGTCTATTCAGCATCGTTTGGACTTGCTTGGATTGTCAGCTACGGATTTCCGAGGTATTGGAATGGGATCACCTGGTGTGGTTGACCGTGAAAAAGGGACTGTTATTGGTGCCTACAACCTCAACTGGAAAACCCTTCAACCGATTAAAGAAAAGATTGAAAAAGCCTTGGGGATTCCATTCTTCATTGATAATGATGCCAATGTAGCTGCTCTTGGTGAGCGCTGGATGGGTGCTGGTGACAACCAACCAGACGTTGTCTTTATGACACTTGGTACCGGTGTTGGTGGCGGTATCGTGGCAGAAGGAAAACTTCTCCACGGTGTTGCTGGAGCGGCAGGTGAGCTTGGCCACATCACTGTTGACTTTGACCAACCAATCGCATGTACCTGTGGTAAAAAAGGCTGTCTTGAGACAGTTGCTTCTGCAACAGGGATTGTCAACTTGACTCGTCGATATGCAGATGAATACGAAGGCGATGCGGCCTTGAAACGCTTGATAGACGACGGTGAAGAAGTAACTGCTAAAACTGTTTTTGACTTGGCTAAAGAAGGGGACGACCTTGCTTTGATCGTTTACCGTAACTTCTCACGTTACTTGGGAATCGCTTGTGCTAACATCGGATCAATCCTAAACCCATCAACAATCGTTATTGGTGGTGGAGTATCAGCTGCGGGAGAATTCCTTCTCCAAGGCGTGCAAAAGGTTTATGATGAAAATACCTTCCCACAAGTACGCACATCAACTAAACTAGCTCTTGCAACTCTAGGAAATGACGCTGGAGTTATCGGAGCAGCATCGCTTGTATTGCAGTAAGATCATAAAAAGGGGAAAACACTACTTTAAAGCCAGTGATTTTCCTCCTTTCTTTTTTTATGCTATACTAGTTAGGACAATAAATGAGGTGAGAGTAAATGACAAAAGCAGATACGATTTTTAAAGAAAATATTGAACGAATCCTCAAAGACGGTGTCTTTTCTGAGCAGGCTCGTCCCAAGTACAAAGATGGAACTATTGCCAATTCTAAGTATGTGACTGGTGCTTTTGCAGAGTATGACTTGGCAAAAGGGGAATTTCCCATCACAACCCTACGTCCTATTGCAATCAAATCCGCTATCAAGGAAGTACTCTGGATCTACCAAGACCAGTCTAATAGCCTAGAAGTGCTAAATAGCAAGTACAATGTTCACTACTGGAATGACTGGGAAGTGGGAGAAACGGGAACCATCGGTGAGCGCTATGGGGCAGTCGTTAAGAAACACGACATCATCAATAAGATTCTCAAACAATTGGAAGAAAATCCTTGGAACCGTCGAAATATCATCTCGCTCTGGGATTACCAAGCATTTGAGGAGACAGATGGTCTTCTTCCATGCGCCTTTCAGACCATGTTTGATGTCCGTCGGGTTGATGGGGACATCTATCTGGATGCGACCTTGACCCAGCGTTCGAATGATATGCTGGTGGCCCACCACATCAATGCTATGCAGTATGTGGCTCTTCAAATGATGATTGCCAAGCATTTTGGCTGGAAGGTTGGGAAGTTTTTCTACTTTATCAACAATCTCCATATCTATGATAATCAGTTTGAACAAGCAGAGGAATTGCTTTGTCGTGAACCGTCAAACTGCCAACCTCGTTTGGTCTTGAATGTGCCAGATGGGACCAATTTCTTTGATATCAAAGCCGAGGACTTTGAGTTGGTTGACTATGATCCGGTCAAGCCACAGCTGAAGTTTGATTTGGCTATTTAATACTCTTCGATAATCTCTTCAAACCACGTCAGCGTCGCCTTACCGTAGATATATGTAACTAACTTCGTCAGTCTTATCTACAACCTCAAAGCAGTGCTTTGAGCAACCTGCGACTAGCTTCCTAGTTTGTTCTTTGATTTTCATTGAGTATAAAAGAATAGAAAAAAGAAGTTGAGATTTCTCAACTTCTTTTACTTCTTAATGTGATACGCGTCGGCGAGCTGCTTTTTTGCGGTTTTCTTCGATGAAAGCTGCTTTTTGCTCTTCTGGCTCAATCACTTTCTTTTTAATTGCGTATACTGCACCTGCAACGGCAGCGACAGTTCCTGCGACACCTGTTACAAGACCTTTAGCGAATCCTTTAGCCATGAGTCTTCCTCCTTTATCTTCCCGATCAGCCAGGCTCCTCAAGAGGTAGCATTTTTCTGACCAACCTTTTTGTGATATAATAATAGTAACGAAAAAATGGGAATTTTTCAAGGAAAAAAGATGAAAACAAAAATAATTGTGATTGTTGGACCGACTGCTGTTGGGAAAACTGCCCTTGCTATTGAAGTGGCCAAGCGCTTTGGTGGAGAGGTAGTCAGTGGTGACAGTCAGCAAGTATACAGAAGGCTAGATATTGGGACAGCAAAGGCTAGTCCAGAGGAACAAGCTGCTGCTCCTCATCATTTGATTGATGTCAGAGAGGTGACCGAGTCTTACTCGGCTTTTGATTTTGTTTCAGAAGCTAAGAAAGCTATTGAGGATATTCAAAGCCGTGGCAAGCTAGCCATTATTGCTGGTGGAACAGGGCTTTATATCCAAAGCTTGCTGGAAGGCTACCATCTAGGTGGGGAGACACCTCATGAGGAGATTGTAGCCTACCGGGCTAGTTTGGAGCCTTACTCAGATGAGGAATTAGCCTATCTCGTGAAGCAAGCAGGTCTTGAAATTCCCCAGTTTAACCGTCGTCGTGCCATGCGTGCCTTGGAAATTGTCCATTTTGGTCAGGATTTGGAAAATCAGGAAAGTCCTTATGAACCACTGATTATCTGCTTGGATGATGAGCGAAGTCAGCTTTATGAACGTATCAACCACCGAGTGGATCTGATGTTTGAGGCCGGGCTTTTGGCCGAGGCTAAGTGGCTTTTTGACCATTATCCAGATGTGCAGGCTGCCAAAGGAATTGGCTACAAGGAACTTTTTCCTTATTTTCGTGGGGAGCAGACTCTCGAGGAAGCCAGCGAGAGTCTCAAACAGGCAACGCGTCGTTTTGCTAAGCGTCAGCTGACCTGGTTCCGTAATCGCATGCAGGTGACCTTTTATCAGATCGGAGAGTCTGGCGTGAAGGACCGCATTTTAAGTCAGATTGAGGAGTTTTTAAATGATTGAAACGGAGAAAAAAGAGGAACGAGTCCTGCTGATTGGTGTTGAGCTGCAGGGCATGGATAATTTTGACCTCTCCATGGAAGAGTTGGCCAGTCTGGCTAAGACTGCTGGAGCAGTCGTAGTAGATAGTTACAGACAAAAACGTGAAAAATATGATTCCAAGACTTTTGTTGGATCTGGTAAGTTGGAAGAAATTGCTCAAATGGTGGATGCAGAAGAAATTACGACTGTCATCGTCAACAACCGTCTGACACCTCGTCAAAATGTCAACTTAGAGGAAGTGTTGGGTGTTAAAGTTATTGACCGTATGCAGTTGATTTTGGATATCTTTGCCATGAGAGCTCGAAGCCATGAAGGAAAACTCCAAGTTCATTTGGCTCAGCTTAAATACCTCCTACCTCGTCTAGTCGGTCAAGGGATTATGCTTAGCCGTCAGGCAGGGGGAATTGGTTCCCGTGGTCCAGGTGAAAGCCAGCTGGAACTGAATCGTCGTAGTGTTCGCAACCAAATCACAGATATCGAACGCCAACTCAAAGTGGTTGAGAAAAACCGGGCGACAGTTCGAGAAAAACGCTTGGAGTCAAGCATCTTTAAGATTGGCTTGATTGGTTATACCAATGCTGGGAAATCGACCATTATGAATACTCTGACCAGTAAGACCCAGTATGAGGCAGATGAGTTGTTTGCGACTTTGGATGCGACGACTAAAAGCATCCATCTGGGAGGCAATCTTCAGGTAACCTTGACAGATACTGTTGGGTTTATCCAAGATTTGCCAACAGAATTGGTGTCCAGTTTCAAGTCAACCTTGGAAGAAAGCAAGCATGTGGACCTTCTGGTTCATGTCATTGATGCTAGCAATCCTTACCACGAAGAGCATGAAAAAACGGTTCTGTCTATTGTGAAAGACTTAGACATGGAGGATATTCCTCGCCTGACTCTTTATAATAAAGCGGATTTGGTGGAGGACTTTATGCCTACTCAAACGCCATATGCTCTGATTTCAGCAAAGTCTAAAGATAGTCGAGAACAGTTGCAGGCTTTACTGCTAGATAAAATCAAGGAAATTTTTGAATCATTTACCCTGCGCCTGCCTTTTTCTAAATCTTACAAGATTCATGATTTGGAAAGTGTTGCGATTCTTGAAGAACGTGACTACCAAGATGATGGAGAAGTCATCAGAGGCTACATTTCCGAGAAAAATAAATGGAGATTAGAAGAATTTTATGACTGATATCAAATCATTAGCTCTCAAGTATGGTGGCTATACAAGTTTAGACAAGGTCTATCTGGACCAGCTTTTAGCTGGTAGGTCTGAAGAGGAGCAACTAGTTCTCATTACACCTCCACCCAGCGTAGTGAATGCCTACTTTGCCGAGCTGTACCAGAAAAAGAGCCCAGAGGCTGCGACCGATTATTTTGCGGAAGTCAGTAAAGAACTAAATCTTTACAATGTTGAACCAAGTTTCACGGAAGAAAGCAAGCCCTTTATTCGCCTCAATCTATCTGGTAAATCCTTTGGATTTTGCTACGAGAAAGAAGGACTAGGTCGCATTTTCTCAGAGACTGAGGAAGCAATTACGGATGAATTACTCTTTGAGATAGCGCAAATTTTTCCCCATCAGCTAGTTTTTGTGGAGTCTGGTAAGATTTACATGAAGGCTTTAGGAGATGAGGAAGTTGTTAATGTAGAAAGTCTTACAGTTTTGACAGACCTGGAAACCTTAGCAGATGGTCGTAAGCGTCTAAAGGGCTACAGCCAAGAGGATTTACTACAAGAAGCTAGAGCTTTTTCTGGCAAGCTTTATTATCGCTCGGAAAACCGCACTGCTATGTTATATATTGATTAATTAGAAAGCATCGAATGGATATTCAATTTTTAGGAACGGGGGCAGGTCAGCCCTCTAAAGCCCGCAATGTTTCAAGTCTCGCCCTGAAACTCTTGGACGAGATTAACGAAGTTTGGCTCTTTGACTGCGGAGAAGGAACGCAAAATCGCATTCTGGAAACTACAATTCGACCACGAAAGATCAGCAAAATCTTTATTACTCACTTGCATGGAGACCATATCTTTGGTTTGCCAGGCTTTCTCTCTAGCCGTGCCTTTCAGGCTAATGAAGAGCAGACAGATTTGGAAATCTATGGACCGCAAGGCATTAAATCTTTTGTTTTAACCAGTCTTCGTGTGTCAGGTTCTCGTCTGCCTTACCGCATTCATTTCCATGAGTTTGACCAAAATTCTCTAGGGAAAATCCTTGAAACCGATAAATTCACTGTGTATGCAGAGGAGCTGGACCACACTATTTTCTGTGTTGGTTATCGTGTCATGCAAAAGGACCTAGATGGAACCTTGGATGCTGAAAAACTTAAGGCTGCTGGTGTTCCATTTGGCCCGCTTTTTGGAAAAATCAAAAACGGTCAGGATGTTGTTTTGGATGATGGGACTGAAATCAAGGCGGCAGACTATATCTCAGCTCCCCGTCCTGGTAAGATTATCACCATACTTGGTGACACCCGCAAAACCAATGCTAGTGTGCGTCTGGCTGTTAATGCCGATGTCCTGGTCCATGAGTCCACTTATGGCAAGGGTGATGAAAAAATTGCCCGTAATCACGGTCACTCAACCAATATGCAGGCTGCACAAGTAGCGGCAGAAGCAGGAGTCAAACGCCTCTTGCTCAACCATATCAGTGCCCGCTTCCTCTCAAAAGATATTAGTCAACTTAAGAAAGATGCTGCAACTGTTTTTGAGAATGTCCATGTGGTTAAAGACTTGGAAGAAGTGGAAATCTAAAAGATCGAAAAAGGATAAGTATGCGAACAATTCTCATTACCGGAGCTAGCGGTGGCTTAGCCCAAGAAATGGTCAAACTCTTGCCAAATGACCAACTCATCTTACTAGGTAGAAACAAGGAAAAACTAGCTCAACTCTATGGAAATCATGCCCATGTGGAATTAATTGAAATCGACATTACTGATGACTCAGCCCTAGAATCTCTGGTAGCTGACCTCTATCTCCGTTATGGCAAGATTGATGTTTTAATTAACAACGCTGGTTACGGAATTTTTGAAGATTTTGACAAGATTTCTGATCAAGACATTCATCAAATGTTTGAGGTTAATACCTTTGCTCTCATGAATTTGTCTCGTTTGGTTGCTTCTCGTATGAAGGAGATTCGAAAAGGTCATATCATCAATATCGTCAGCATGGCAGGTTTGATAGCGACTAGCAAGTCTAGTCTTTACTCAGCAACCAAGTTTGCGGCTATTGGATTTTCAAACGCTCTGCGTCTCGAACTGATGCCCTATGGTGTCTATCTAACGACGGTCAATCCAGGACCGATTCGTACTGCCTTTTTTGACCAGGCAGACCCAGATGGGACCTACCTCAAGTCGGTTGACCGCTTTCTCTTAGAACCAGATGCAGTCGCTAGAAAGATTGTCAAAACCATAGGAAAAAACAAACGCGAGCTCAATCTCCCAGCCTTGCTAAATTTAGCTCATAAATTTTATACCCTCTTTCCTAAGTTAGCAGATAAGTTGGCAGGGGGAATCTTTAATTATAAGTAAAAGAAGTTCCTTACAAAAGGAACTTTTTTATAATATTGAACTGAGTGTCAAACATTTGTTTGTTCTTGTTCTAAATCTACATTCACATTTTTTGAATCTTCTACAAATTTTAGAAAAAACAATCAAAAATATGATTTTTTGTGTTTAGGGTATTGAAATTTCCTATATTATTTTATAAAATAAGGATAAAAGGCTATGAAAAAGTAATACGCTTACAAAAGAAATGGAAGCGGTTACTAAAGGAGGATTTTATGGAAAAAGGCCATTGGAATCGTAAAAGAGTCTACAGCATTCGTAAGTTTGCCGTAGGAGCTTGCTCTGTCATGATTGGAACCTGTGCGGTTCTATTTGGAGGAAGTGTCATTGGAGAATCACCAGTTTTCGCGGATGAAACTCCAATTACTCACACTGTTGAACAAGCAAAAGAGGAAAGTCCGGCAGTGGAGGAAAAAGAAAATCAAGCTGTAGAAGAGCACAAGGATGCTGCAAGTGCCGACCAAAGTCAAGCTGCTCCAATTGAAGCAAGCAAAGCCGAGAAGAAAGAAGAGGAACCTGTAGCTCAAAAAGAGGAGAAAGCATCTCTAAAGCCTGAAGAAACAGCTCCAAAGGTAGAATCTCAAGCTTCAAGTCAAGAAAAGCCTGTCAAGGAAGAGTTGAAAGCTGCGACAAATGAAGAAGTGAATCAAATGATTGAAGATAGAAAAGTGAATTTTAATCAAAATTGGCACTTCAAAATCAATGCGAACTCTAAAGAAGCTGTGAAACCAGATGCAGATGTATCAACATGGCAAAAATTGGATTTACCACACGACTGGAGTATCTTTAACGATTTTGACCATCAATCACCTGCTCAAAACGAAGGTGGACAGCTAAATGGTGGTGAAGCTTGGTATCGCAAGACCTTTAAACTTGATGAAAAAGATCTCAAGAAGAATGTTCGTGTGACATTTGATGGTGTCTACATGGACTCTCAAGTCTATGTCAATGGCCAGTTAGTGGGACATTATCCAAATGGTTATAACCAGTTCTCATATGATATTACCAAATACCTCCACAAAGATGGTCGTGAGAATGTGATTGCTGTCCATGCTGTCAACAAACAACCAAGTAGCCGTTGGTACTCAGGTAGTGGTATCTACCGTGATGTGACCTTGCAAGTGACAGATAAGGTTCATGTTGAGAAAAATGGGACAACCATCTTAACACCAAAACTAGAACAACAGCAACATGGCAAGGTTGAGACTCATGTAACCAGCAAAATTGTCAATACAGACGATAAAGACCATGAACTTGTAGCAGAGTATCAAATCGTTGAACGAGGTGGGCAGGCTGTTACTGGATTGGTTCGTACAGCGAGTCGTACCTTGAAAGCGCATGAATCTACAAGTCTTGATGCTATTTTGGAAGTCGAACAACCAAAACTCTGGACAGTTTTAAATGACAAACCTGCCTTGTACGAATTGATTACGCGTGTATACCGTGATGGTCAGTTGGTAGATGCTAAGAAAGATTTGTTTGGTTACCGTTACTATCACTGGACGCCAAATGAAGGCTTCTCTTTGAATGGTGAACGCATTAAATTCCATGGTGTTTCTTTGCACCATGACCACGGAGCGCTTGGAGCAGAAGAAAATTATAAAGCAGAATACCGTCGTCTCAAACAAATGAAGGAGATGGGTGTTAACGCCATCCGAACAACTCATAACCCTGCAAGTCCACAGACCTTGCAAATCGCAGCAGAACTTGGTTTGCTGGTTCAGGAAGAGGCTTTTGATACGTGGTATGGTGGTAAGAAACCTTATGACTACGGACGTTTCTTTGAAAAAGATGCCACTCACCCAGAAGCTCGAAAAGGTGAAAAATGGTCTGACTACGATCTTCGTACCATGGTCGAAAGAGGCAAAAACAACCCTGCTATCTTCATGTGGTCAATTGGTAATGAAATCGGTGAAGCTAATGGGGATGCCCACTCTCTAGCAACTGTAAAACGTCTGGTCAAAGTTATCAAGGATGTTGATAAGACTCGTTACGTTACCATGGGAGCAGATAAGTTCCGTTTCGGTAATGGTAGTGGTGGACATGAGAAAATTGCTGATGAACTGGATGCGGTTGGATTCAACTATTCTGAAGACAACTACAAAGCTCTTCGTGCAAAACATCCTAACTGGTTGATTTACGGTTCTGAGACATCTTCAGCTACGCGTACACGTGGAAGTTACTATCGCCCTGAACAGGAATTGAAACATAGTAACGGACCTGAGCGTAATTACGAACAGTCCGATTATGGAAATGACCGTGTTGGTTGGGGTAAAACTGCAACCGCTTCATGGACTTTTGACCGTGACAATGCTGGTTACGCAGGACAATTTATCTGGACCGGTACAGACTATATTGGGGAGCCTACACCATGGCACAACCAAAACCATACACCAGTTAAGAGTTCTTACTTTGGTATTGTAGATACAGCGGGTATTCCAAAACATGACTTCTACCTCTACCAAAGCCAATGGGTTTCTGTCAAGAAGAAACCAATGGTTCACCTCCTTCCTCACTGGAACTGGGAGAATAGAGACTTGGCCTCTAAAGTAGAAGATGCACAAGGAAAGATTCCAGTTCGTGCTTATTCTAACGCTGCAAGTGTTGAATTGTTCTTGAACGGTCAATCTCTTGGAGTTAAGACTTTCAACAAAAAACAAACTAGCGATGGACGAACTTACCAAGAGGGTGCCAATGCCAAGGAACTCTACCTTGAGTGGAAGGTTGCTTACCAACCAGGTACTTTAGAAGCAGTAGCTCGTGATGAAGCTGGTAAAGAAATTGCACGTGATAAGATCACTACTGCAGGCCAACCAGCAGGTGTTCGTCTCGTCAAGGAAGAACACGCAATCGCAGCAGATGGAAAAGACTTGACCTACATCTACTACGAAATTGTTGACAGCCAAGGGAATGTAGTCCCAACTGCTAATAATCTGGTTCGCTTCCAATTGCATGGTCAAGGTCAACTTGTCGGTGTAGATAATGGGGAACAAGCCAGCCGTGAACGTTATAAGGCACAACCAGATGGTTCTTGGATCCGCAGAGCCTTTAACGGTAAAGGGGTTGCCATTGTTAAATCAACTGAGCAAGCAGGTAAATTCACCCTTACTGCCCATTCAGATCTCTTGAAATCTAGTCAAGTAACGGTCTTTACTGGTAAAAAAGAAGACCAAGAAAAGACTGTTCTCGGGACAGAAGTACCAAAAGTACGTACTGTTATTGAGAAAGAGCCAAAAATGCCGAAGACAGTCGGTTTTATCTACAGTGATGGCAGTCGTGAAAAACGTCCAGTAACTTGGTCTTCAGTTGATGTGAGCCAAGCAGGAGTTGTGACTGTTAAAGGTATGGCAGATGGACGCGAAGTTGAGGCTCGTGTCGAAATTCTAGCAATCGCAAATGAGCTTCCAACTGTTAAGCGTGTTGCTCCAGGAACAGACTTGAGCGCTGTTGACAAATACGTTTCTATTGCTGTTACGGATGGAAGCGTTCAAGAATACGAAGTTGATAAGTGGGAGATTGCGGAAGCAGATAAAGCTAAACTGTCAGTTGCAGGATCACGTATTCCAATGACTGGCCAACTAGGTGGTGAGACTATTCACGCTACCCTTGTAGTGGGAGACGGTGATGTTGCAGCACCTGTAGTGCCAAATGTAACTATAGGTGGCGAATCTGTCACTGGTCTTACTACTCAAAATCCAATGCAATATCGAACTCTTGCTTACGGTGCATCCTTGCCAGAAGTTGTAGCAAGTGCTGAAAATGCGGATGTTACTGTAGTCCAAGCAAGTGCAGCAAACGGCATGCGTGCAAGTATCTATGTTCAACCAAAAGATGGTGGTCCTCTTCAAACCTATGCAATTCAATTCCTTGAAGAAGCACCAAAAATTGACCATTTGAGCTTACAAGTAGAGAAAGCTGACGGTCTTAAAGAAGATCAAACAGTGAAATTGTCTGTACTCGCTCACTATCAAGACGGAACCCAAGCAGTTTTACCAGCTGATAAAGTAACCTTCTCTACAAGTGGTGAAGGGGAAGTCGCAGTTCGTAAGGGAATGCTTGAATTGCATAAGCCAGGAGCAGTCACTCTGAAAGCGGAATATGAGGGAGCTAAAGGCCAAGTTGAACTCACTATCCAAGCCAATACTGAGACGAAGGTTGCGCAATCTATCCGTCCAGTAAATGTAGTGACAGACTTGCATCAAGAACCTACTCTTCCAACAACAGTAACTGTTGAGTATGACAAAGGTTTCCCTAAAACTCATAAAGTCATTTGGCAAGCTATTCCGAAAGAAAAACTAGACTCCTATCAAACATTTGAAGTACTAGGTAAAGTTGAAGGAATTGACCTTGAAGCGCGTGCTAAAGTCTCTGTAGAAGGTATCGTTTCAGTTGAAGAAGTCAGTGTGACAACACCAATCGCAGAAGCGCCACAATTACCAGAAAGTGTTCGTACTTACGATTCAAATGGTCACGTTTCATCAGCTAAGGTTACTTGGGATACGATTCGTTCAGAGCAATACGCCAAGGAAGGTGTCTTTACAGTTAATGGTCGCCTAGAAGGTACGCAATTAACTACCAAACTTCATGTTCGTGTGTCTGCTCAAACTGAGCAAGGAGCAAATATTTCTGACCAATGGACCGGTTCAGAATTGCCACTTGCCTTTGCTTCAGACTCAAATCCAAGCGACCCTGTTTCAAATGTCAACGATAAATTGATTTCCTTTAATGACCGACCAGCCAACCGTTGGACAAACTGGAATCGTACTAATCCAGAAGCTTCAGTCGGTGTCCTATTCGGAGATTCAGGTATCTTGAGCAAACGTTCTGTTGATAATCTAAGTGTCGGATTCCACGAAGACCACGGAGTTGGTGTACCTAAGTCTTATGTGATTGAGTATTATGTTGGTAAGACTGTTCCAACAGCTCCTAAAAATCCTAGCTTTGTAGGTGAGGAAAACCATGTCTTTAACGATCCTGCAAACTGGAAAGAGGTAAGCAATCTCAAAGCACCAGCTCAATTAAAAGCTGGAGAAATGAATCATTTCAGTTTTGATAAAGTTGAGACCTATGCGGTTCGCATTCGTATGGTTCGACTTGATAGCAAGAAAGGAACATCTATCACAGAGGTACAAATCTTTGCGAAACAAGTTGCGGCAGCCAAACAAGGACAAACGAGAATCCAAGTTGACGGTAAAGACTTAGCAAACTTCAACCCTGATTTGACAGACTACTATCTTGAGTCTGTAGATGGAAAAGTTCCTGCAGTAACAGCAAGTGTTAGCAACAATGGTCTTGCGACGGTTGTTCCAAGCGTTCGTGAAGGTGAGCCAGTTCGTGTCATCGCGAAAGCTGAAAATGGTGACATCTTAGGAGAATACCGTCTACATTTCACTAAGGACAAGGACTTACTTTCTCGTAAACCTCTTGCTGCGGTTAAACAAGCACGTTTGGTACAAGTAGGTCAACCACTTGAATTTCCAACTAAGGTTCCGGTTTACTTCACAGGTAAAGATGGCTATGAAACAAAAGACTTGGCAGTTGAATGGGAAGAAGTTCCAGCAGAAAATCTGACAAAAGCAGGTCAATTTACTGTTCGAGGTCGTGTCCTTGGTAGTGACCTCGTTGCGGAATTCTCTGTACGAGTGACAGACAAACTTGGTGAGGCCCTCTCAGAAAACCCTAACTATGATGAAAATAGTAACCAAGCCTTTGCCTCAGCAACTAATGATATTGACGACAGTTCTCATGACCGTGTTGACTATATCAATGATAGAGATCATTCTGAAAATCGTCGTTGGACAAACTGGTCTCCAACACCATCTTCTAATCCAGAAGTATCAGCGGGAGTGATCTTCCGTGAAAATGGTAAGATTGTAGAACGGACTGTTGCTCAAGCTAAACTTCACTTCTTTGCAGATAGTGGTACGGATGCACCATCTAAACTCGTTTTAGAACGCTATGTCGGTCCAGAGTTTGAAGTGCCAACCTACTATTCAAACTACCAAGCCTACGACGCAGACCATCCATTCAACAATCCAGAAAATTGGGAAGCTGTTCCTTATCGTGCGGATAAAGACATTGAAGCCGGTGATGAAATTAACGTTACCTTTAAAGCTGTCAAAGCCAAAGCCATGAGATGGCGTATGGAGCGCAAAGCGGATAAGAAGGGTGTTGCGATAATTGAGATGACCTTCCTTGCTCCAAGCGAATTGCCTCAAGAAAGCACTCAATCGAAGATTCTTGTAGATGGAAAAGAACTTCCTGATTTCGCTGAAAACCGTCAAGACTATCAAGTAACTTATAGCGGACAACGTCCAAAAGTTTCAGTTGAGGAAACAGACCAAGTGGCTTCAACAGTTGTAGATAGCGGAGACGATAGCCTTCCAGTACTTGTTCGTCTTGTTTCAGAAAGTGGAAAACAAGTCAAGGAATACCGTATCCAGTTGACCAAGGAAAAACCAGTTTCTGAGAAGACAGTTGCTGCTGTACAAGAAGAACTTCCAAAACTCGAATTTGTTGAAAACGATTTGGCCTACAAGACAGTTGAGAAAAAGGATTCAACGCTGTATCTAGGAGAAACTCGTGTAGAACAAGAAGGAAAAGTTGGTAAAGAACGTATCTTTTCAGCGATTAATCCTGATGGAAGTAAAGAAGAAAAACTTCGGGAAGTGGTAGAGGCTCCGACAGACCGCATCGTCTTGGTCGGAACAAAACCAGGAACCTCTCTTCCAGAAGACGAAGTGAAGAACCTAGTCCTTAACAGACCAGAACTTGTAGTTGAAGAAGAAACCATCGACTTCAAGGTTCAGGAGCGTAAGTCTGATAAGTTGTACCTAGGAGAAACTCGTGTTGTCCAAGAAGGTCAAAAAGGTATCCGTCTTCACTTGATTGAAGTGGAAAATGGAAAACGTCAGCTTAAAGAAACTTACGATAAAGTCGCTGTTCAAGATCGTATAGTAGAAGTTGGTACTAAACCAGGAACTTCTCTTCCAGAAGACGAAGTTAAGAACCTCGTTCTTAATCTTCCTGAGCTTATCTCAGAAGAAGAAATCATTGATTTCAAAGTTCAGGAACAAAAGAATGACAAACTTCCAGCAGGTCAAACTCGCATCCTTCAAGAAGGAAGACAAGGTATCCGTGTTCACTTGATCGAAGTTGAAAATGGCAAGCGAACTGAAAAAGAAAGCTATGATAAAGTCATGGCTCAAGATCGCATCGTCGAAGTCGGTACAGCTGGTGAAATGATCAAACCAGTACCTCAAGAAATTACAAAACCACAAGTATCAGAAAAAGCAGATACAAAAGAAATTGCTTCAAGTAAAGCTAATCAAGCTCAAAAAGAGCAGTTGCCAAATACAGGAAGTGCAGCAAGCCAAGCAGCAGTAGCAGCAGGCCTAGCTCTTCTCGGTTTGGGGGCAGGATTAGTCGCCACTAAAGGCAAAAAAGAAGATTAGAGTTTAGTATTTTCAGGCTGTAGAATGCCTTATAGCTTAAAAGAGGCTGAGACAAAAAGACCAGAGATTTCCTCTGGTCTTTTTAAGTATAGGAGTAAAAGAAAAACCCGGTAATTAAATACAGGGTCAGTGATCATTTTACCATCATCAATTCGACAATCATAGCTATGTAGATGATTAAGGTAAGGAGAAAACCTGCTCTCCAGAAGAATTTGATAAATTTAGGGTAGTAAAAACTTCTTTTTTTGAGGAGAAAAAAGATAACTAAGAGGATTGCTAGGAGAGAAAGGGCAACACCAAGTCGCGGTAGAAAGTTGTGGGTAAAGGCTTTAGCAGTGATAAGGTAGTACTCGAATACCAAAAGTGGAAAAGCTAGATCCGCGAAATTAAATCCTATTTTCCTAAGTCCGAAAAGCTTGGTGACAATAAAGCAAACCACCAAGGTTAATATCAATAATAAAATAGATGCTATTTTCATTAAAATCATACCCATATTGTATCATAAAAAAACGCTAAAGGAAATGAGAAACAAGGAAATTTGTTGGAAAGTCAGGCTTTTGAGATTGTTGGTGATTTTTGTTATAATGAAATTTATGAGATCTTATAATACCTTGAATGATTATTATCGAAAACTCTTTGGAGAAAAGACTTTTAAAGTTCCTATTGATGCGGGATTTGACTGTCCCAATCGGGATGGAACTGTAGCCCATGGTGGTTGTACTTTTTGTACGGTTTCAGGTTCTGGAGATGCTATCGTGGCACCGGATGCCCCTATCCGTGAGCAATTCTATAAGGAAATTGACTTTATGCACCGCAAGTGGCCAGATGTTCAGAAGTACTTGGTTTATTTTCAAAATTTTACCAACACCCATGAAAAGGTGGAAGTGATTCGGGAGCGATATGAGCAGGCTATCAACGAGCCAGGTGTAGTAGGGATCAATATCGGAACACGGCCAGACTGTCTGCCAGACGAAACCATCGAATATTTGGCTGAGCTAGCTGAACGCATGCATGTGACGGTAGAATTGGGCTTACAGACTACTTTTGAAGCAACCTCTGACCTGATTAACCGTGCCCATTCCTACGAATTGTATGTGGAAACGGTCAAACGCTTGCGGAAATATCCTAAGATTGAGATTGTTTCCCATCTAATCAATGGACTACCTGGGGAAACTCATGAGATGATGGTCGAAAATGTCCGTCGCTGTGTCACAGATAATGATATTCAAGGTATTAAGCTACACTTACTCCATCTTATGACCAATACACGGATGCAACGAGATTACCACGAAGGACGCTTGCAACTAATGAGTCAGGACGAATATGTCAAGGTCATTTGTGATCAGCTAGAAATCATTCCCAAGCATATCGTTATTCATCGGATCACAGGAGATGCACCTAGAGATATGTTGATTGGCCCCATGTGGAGCCTCAATAAATGGGAAGTGCTAAATGCTATTGAAACTGAGATGAGACGTCGAGGAAGTGTTCAAGGATGCAAGGTTGTAAAACAGGAGTTTGGAAATGAAAAGACCACTTGAGATGGCACATGATTTTTTGGCTGAAGTCGTGACAAAAGAGGATATCGTTGTGGATGCGACCATGGGGAATGGACATGATACGCTTTTTTTAGCCAAGCTAGCCAAGCAAGTCTATGCCTTTGATATTCAAGAGCAAGCTTTGGAGAAAACCCAAGACCGTTTAAATGAAGCAGGTTTAGAAAATGTCCAGTTGATTTTGCAAGGGCATGAGACACTTGACCAGTTTGTGACAGAAGCTAAGGCAGGGATTTTTAATCTGGGTTATTTGCCTTCTGCTGACAAATCCGTCATCACCAAACCTCAGACTACCATGGAAGCACTTGAAAAGCTCTGTCATTTGCTTGTCAAGGGTGGACGGATTGCCATTATGATTTATTATGGTCATGAGGGAGGAGACACCGAGAGGGATGCTGTTTTGGACTTTGTGAGTCAGTTGAACCAACAAGAGTACACAGTTGTGATTTATCGAACCCTCAACCAAGTCAATAATCCCCCGTTTTTAGTTATGATTGAGAAATTAGAAAGATATAGACATGGATAAACAATACCTACGTGAGAAATTAGAGGCAATGCGCCAAAATTTTGTTGAGTCAACGCAGCATGAGCGAGCGGTAGGAGTACTCGACGAAGAGCATATGAGTAAGAAAATGCTCAAAATCAAGAAAAAGTTAGTAGCTCTTGAAATGGAACGGTGCCAGAAAAAAATTGAGCACAAAGACTGTTCCAAGATTGATCAGAAAATCCAAGAGCAGAAGGAGATATTTGAATCTTGCTGTAAAAAAGACTAAGGAGGAATTGCGTGGAATTACTCATTTACCTGATTCTATTTTTATTTGTCTTAATTGTTTCCAGTACGACTAATAAACTCTTGCCTTTTTTGCCCCTTCCCCTAGTACAAATCCTTTTGGGAATTGGCATTGGTCTCTTTTTGCCAAATACTGAATATCATCTCAATACCGAGCTGTTTTTGGCAGTTGTTATTGGTCCCCTACTCTTTCGTGAAGCTCAAGAAGCAGATATTACATCTGTTTTAAAACACTGGCGTATCATTGTCTACTTAATATTTCCAGTGATTTTCATCTCGACCTTGAGTTTGGGAGCCTTGGCTCATTTCCTTTGGCTCAGCCTTCCCTTAGCCGCCTGCGTGGCTGTTGGTGCAGCGCTTGGTCCGACGGATTTGGTAGCCTTTGCTTCTCTGTCTGAGCGTTTTAGTTTCCCAAAGCGGGTATCTAATATCCTCAAAGGAGAAGGACTTTTAAATGACGCTTCTGGCTTGGTAGCCTTTCGAGTGGCTCTGGCTGCCTGGACAACAGGTGCTTTTTCTCTTAGTCAGGCTGGGACTTCTTTAGCCCTGTCTATCATAGGTGGTTTTGCGGTCGGCTTTGTGACGGCAATGATCAATCGTTTCCTACATACATTTTTACTGAGTGTGCGAGCGACGGATATAGCCAGTGAACTTTTGCTTGAACTGAGTTTGCCTCTTATGACCTTTTTTATCGCCGAAGAAATCCATGTTTCAGGGATTATCGCAGTTGTAGTTGCAGGGATTTTGAAGGCCAGTCGTTTCAAGAAAATCACACTACTTGAAGCCCAAGTTGATACCGTTACTGATACTGTTTGGCATACCGTGACCTTTATGCTCAATGGATCTGTCTTTGTCATCTTGGGAATAGAATTGGAAATGATAGCAGAACCTATTCTGACTAATCCCCTTTATAATCCCCTACTTTTATTGGTATCGGTTGTTTTACTGACACTTTTACTTTTTGCCATTCGCTTTGTCATGATTTATGGCTTCTATATTTGGAGAACTCGACGGCTCAAGAAAAATCTTCGTAATTACATGAAGGATATGCTTCTTTTGACCTTCTCTGGTGTAAAAGGAACGGTATCTATTGCAACCATTCTTCTCATACCTAGTAATCTAGAGCAGGAGTATCCCCTCTTACTTTTCCTTGTAGCGGGTGTCACGCTATTAAGCTTTCTAACAGGTCTCTTAGTTCTTCCCCACCTTTCCGAGGAGCAAGAAGAAACCAAGGATTACCTCATGCACATTGCAATTTTAAATGAGGTCACAGGAGAGTTAGAAAAAGAACTGGAAGGGCATAAGAACAAACTACCCCTTTATGCGGCTATTGATAATTATCACGGTCGAATTGAAAACCTAATCCTTAGTCAAGAAAATAAAAGCGCCCAAGAAGACTGGGAGGCTTTAAAACTCCTCATCTTGAGTATCGAAAGCGATGGTTTAGAGCAGGCTTACGAGGAAGGGAAAATCGGTGAGCGTGGCTATCAAGTTTACCAACGCTATTTGAAAAATATGGAACAGAGCATCAATCGCAAGGTGGCTTCGCGCCTAACATATTACTTCCTTGTATCCCTCCGTATCTTGCGTTTTGTCTTGCATGAATTGCTGACCTTTGGCCAGACCTTCCGTAGTTGGAATGACAAGGAGCAACGTCGCCTTCGAGCTCTTGACTATGATCAAATATCCGAACTTTATCTGGAGAATACGGAGTTGATTATCGAAAGTTTGGAAAACCTAAAAGGAATCTACAAGAGTAGTCTGATTAGCTTTATGCAGGAGTCTCGCTTGCGTGAAACAGCTATTATCGGTAGTGGGGCCTTTGTCGAACGTGTTATCACTCGTATCAAACCAAACAATATCGATGAAATGCTAAGAGGTTACTACCTAGAACGTAAGTTAATCTTTGAATACGAAGAGAAGAAATTGATTACGACCAAGTATGCCAAGAAATTACGGCAAAATGTCAACAATCTTGAAAATTATTCTCTAAAAGAAGCCGCAAATACCCTACCCTATGATATGATGGAATTAGTCAGAAGAAATTAGTTTAGAAAATCAAATTGTATTAGGAGGATCGCAACATGAAAAAGTGGTGGAAAGAGCTGATGGAACGGCCCTTGTTGAAAGCTTTTTTACATTTTTATCAAGCTTCCGATAGTGAACTGACCAGTGTTGCGGTTGCCTACTATTGGTTGATTTCAATCTTTCCTTTGCTGATGATAGTGGTCAATATTTTGCCCTACTTTCAAATTCCGATTTCAAATTTTTTGCTCACCATCAAGGAATTTGTACCAGATACAGTCTATGATGTGGTTGCAAAGATTGTCCGAGAAGTCCTGACTCAACCATCGACTGGTTTGCTGAGTTTTGCAGTCTTGTCTGCACTTTGGACTTTCTCGAAATCAATGGATTTCCTCCAAAAAGCCTTTAATAAGGCTTATGGAGTGGCCAAGAGCCGAGGAATCATCTCCCATCAACTCATGAGTTTACTCGTCAGCTTTGGATTGCAAATTCTTTTTGCCTTAGCCTTATTCTTGAGTATGTTTGGGCGTATGTTGCTTAACCTCCTCAAAACTTACTGGCAATCAGACAGTCCTTTCTTTGATTATCTGCAGGACTTTACAGGCCCTTTGATTTATGCCTTGCTCTTTGCCATCTTGGTCATGCTCTACTATTTCCTTCCAAACGTTAGAGTCCCTCGTATTCGCTACGTTTTTCCTGGTAGTATCTTCGTTTTGCTGACTCTTGTCTTTCTGTTGAATATCTTTTCTGTCTATTTCAATAACTATGTCAATCATCTGGTCGATGTTCGATTCTTCAGTTCCATTATTGTGGTGGTCATGATGTTCTGGTTTATTCTCATCGCAAAGATTTTGATTATAGGAGCAGTTATCAATGCCAGTGTGCAGAGTTTGAAGGATCCAAAGTTCAGTATGGAATAATTAGAAAAATCCCTATTAGGTTTCCTAATAGGGATTTTCTTAATAGATAAACATAGCATCACCAAAGCTAAAGAAGCGGTAGTGTTCTTGTATGGCATGGTGGTAAGCATCTAGAACTAAGTCCCGACCAGCAAAGGCTGAAACTAGCATGACCAGAGTTGATTTTGGCAGATGGAAGTTGGTTGAAAATGCATCCACGACCTTCCACTCATATCCAGGCTTGATAAAGATATTGGTCCAGCCAGAATCTGCTTGGATTTGTCCGTCAAACTTGGAGCCGATAGTTTCCAGCGTGCGGATTGAAGTAGTTCCTACAGCGATGACACGGCCTCCATTTTCCTTGACAGAGCGAAGGGTGGTAGCCGCTTCCTCAGAAAGTTGGTAGAACTCTGAGTGCATTTCATGTTCGTCCAGATTGTCAACAGAAACGGGACGGAAAGTTCCGAGTCCGACGTGCAGAGTGAGATAGACTAGATGGACACCTTTGGCTTGGATTTCTGCTAGCAGTTCTTTGGTGAAGTGGAGGCCAGCAGTCGGTGCAGCAGCAGAGCCACTTTCTTTAGCGTAGACCGTTTGATAACGTTCGCGATCATCTAGTTTTTCATGGATATAAGGCGGCAGTGGCATTTCACCTAGACTTTCCAAAACTTCTAGGAAAATTCCTTGGTATTCAAAGCGGACAATACGGCCCCCGTGGGTCAATTCTTCCGTAACGACAGCGCTGAGACGACCATCTCCAAAGCTGACGCGAGTACCGACCTTGAGGCGTTTGGCAGGTTTAGCTAGGACTTCCCACTCATCACCAGCAGTATTTTTAAGAAGGAGAAGCTCCACGTGGCCACCTGTTTCTTCCTTTTGACCATAGAGGCGGGCTGGGAGAACACGGGTGTCGTTCATGACAAGGGCATCACCTGGTTCCAACATATCAATAATAGAGTGGAAGTGTTTATCCTGAAATTCTCCCGTCTCACGATTGACGATGAGGAGTTTAGAGGCATCACGTTTTTCAAGGGGTGTTTGGGCAATCAATTCCTCAGGCAAGTGGAAATCAAAATCAGCTGTATTCATTTTTTCATCATTCTTTCTAACTTCTAATCTTATCCATTATAACACGTTTCAAGTTTGGACGCTCTTTTTTTAGAAATTAAATCGTTTTCACTTGACAAGAATTGGTCTATACCATATAATAAATATAGATTAAAATGGAGGATGAAAAGATGAAAGTTATTAAAGTTGAAAACCAAATCGAAGGTGGAAAAGTAGCTTTTGAAATTTTGAAGGAAAAGTTGGCCAATGGCGCTCAAACTTTGGGACTTGCGACAGGAAGTAGTCCACTTGAGTTTTACAAAGAAATCGTTGAAAGTGACCTTGATTTTTCAAATCTAACAAGTGTCAACCTTGATGAGTATGTGGGACTTGATGGGGACAATCCACAATCTTACCGTTACTTCATGCAAGAGAACTTGTTCAACCAAAAACCATTTAAAGAAAGTTTCTTGCCTCGTGGGGTTAAGGATAATGCTGAAGCTGAAGTTGAACGCTACAACCAAATTTTGGCTGACCATCCAGTTGATTTGCAAATCTTGGGAATCGGTCGCAATGGACATATCGGCTTTAACGAGCCAGGAACTCCATTTGATAGCCAAACACATCTAGTCGAACTTGACCAGTCTACCATCGAAGCTAATGCTCGCTTCTTTGACAAGATTGAAGACGTCCCAACCCAAGCCATTTCAATGGGAATTAAAAACATCTTGGATGCCAAGTCTATCCTTCTCTTTGCTTATGGTGAGTCAAAAGCAGAAGCCATTGCTGGAACAGTGTCAGGCCCAGTAACTGAAAATCTACCAGCAAGTAGCCTACAAAACCACCCTGACGTGACCATCATTGCAGATGCAGAAGCGCTAAGCTTACTTGAAAAATAAAACTGAAGAATAATGTTAGCCATTCAATCCTTTGGGTTGGATGGTTCTTTAACACTAAATTGATGTAAATAGAACGATGGTATAGGAATAGAATCGTACTTGGTCACTTGGTAGATAAGCATTACATAAAAGTAAGTGATAGTTGACAGAAAATAATATTTTTAAAAGGATTTTTTATGAGAGAATATTCAGTAACTTATAATAATTTAACAAAAAAATTAAAAGAGCATTATAAACAACATAAATTTAAAGGCCAAACTACTAGAAATGTTACATCTTTCGTAAGAAGCCATACCATCAATATTGAGACATTTCATGATCTAATTATGGAAATAGCAGAACTCTCATATAAAAATCCTGATGTTATGTTGTTTTATCGTGGACAAAATAATAACTATATAAAAAATAAATACGCTACTTTATATCCTACAATATATCGTTTAAATAGTGAGAAAGATATCAAATTTGAATTTGATATTTTAGAACAAGCATCGAGTACCTTAATGAAGGAATTAGAAAATAATAGTAGTGTTGATAAAGAAGAGATAAAAGAAATAAAGAAAATAAAGCTACTGCAATATTCAATATTACAGCACTATGAAGTATGTAAAACCCCACTATTAGATCTAACCCAGTCCTTAAAAGTTGCTTGTTCATTTGCTATATTAGACAATGTAGATAATACTGGATATATTTATGTATTAGGAATGCCTTATGTAAACGGCAGGATTTCGGTAGATTCTGAAGATTATATTACAAACGTAAGATTACTAAGCATAAGTTCTAGCTCTTCAAAAAGACCGTTTTTTCAAGAAGGTTATTTGGTACAGACAGAATTCATTTCTGATGACGATATAGAAAAAGGGGAATTAGATTTTAATAGAAGAATAGTTGCTATTTATAAATTTGAAAATACTGAGAGCTTTTGGGGCTCTGAAAGACCTATTGAAAAGGGAAATTTATATCCAGAAGAAGATATAATGAAAGATATTTGTGATAGACTTAAGGAGAGAAAATACGACTATATAGGAAATGAGGAGAATAGCGGAAATTTAATCGGAACATTTTTAAACTTGTGGAATAGCTTAGAGGATGAGATAAGGTATAAAACCCAACTTAATGATTTCCATAAAGGCTTAAAAGTACTTGTAAGTGGAAGAGATGAATTAAATAAAGAAGACAGAACAAACATAGATGAAATTCGTAGGTTTAGAAATAACCTTGTACACAATACTAAAGCAGTTTCAGATAAAGATTTAGAAAATAAAATTGAAGATTTAAAGAAATTATTAAAAGATTTAAAAATAAGGTTTGAAGACATCAATTAAATTTTTTTTAATGTTTATTAATAGCTTTGAAAAAGAAATATTACATACTAATGGTGGTTTTTAACTAGTTTCCTCTTGACATTTATTCATTTTGCATGTAAAATAGAATAGATCTTGAACTTGAAGGGAGTGAAAAAAATGTCTAAAACAGTAGTACGTAAGAATGAATCTCTTGACGATGCACTTCGTCGTTTCAAACGTGCGGTTACTAAAGCTGGTACTCTTCAAGAAACACGCAAACGTGAATTCTATGAAAAACCTTCTGTAAAACGTAAACGTAAATCAGAAGCAGCTCGTAAACGTAAAAAATTCTAATTTGAAATGAAAGGCTAGACTTGTCTAGTCTTTTTATTTTTAAATAAATACTGTAAATCCTGCAAAAAAAGGAAACTTCCAACTACAATTTGATATAATAGTAAGGAGAACTCGATTGAAGGAGGAAATTATGTCGGTTTTAGTAAGAGAAGTAATTGAAAAGCTCAGACTAGATATTGTATACGGCGAAGGCGAATTGCTTGAAAAAGAAATCAACACAGCGGACATTACGAGACCTGGTCTTGAAATGACGGGCTATTTTGATTACTACACTCCAGAACGGATCCAACTTTTGGGGATGAAGGAGTGGTCCTATTTGGTTAGTATGCCTTCTCAAAACCGTTATCAAGTTTTGAAAAAAATGTTTCTGCCAGAAACACCAGCGGTCATCGTCGCACGTGGCTTGGTGGTTCCAGAAGAAATGTTGAAGGCTGCTAGAGAATGCAAGATTGCGATTTTAACCAGTCGGACAGCAACCAGCCGTTTGTCTGGAGAGTTATCTAGTTATCTTGATTCCCGTTTAGCTAAACGTACGAGTGTACATGGTGTTTTGATGGATATCTATGGCATGGGAGTCTTGATCCAAGGGGATAGTGGTATCGGTAAGAGTGAGACAGGTCTAGAACTCGTGAAGCGTGGCCATCGTCTAGTAGCGGATGACCGTGTCGATATTTATTCTAAGGATGAGATGACTCTTTGGGGAGAACCAGCTGAAATTTTAAGGCATCTGCTTGAGATTCGTGGAGTTGGGATTATCGATGTTATGAGTCTCTATGGAGCAAGCGCTGTAAAAGATTCTTCACAAGTTCAACTGGCTGTCTATTTGGAAAATTACGATACCCATAAGACTTTTGACCGTCTAGGAAACAATGCCGAAGAATTAGAAGTTTCTGGTGTAGCTATTCCACGTATCCGCATCCCGGTAAAAACAGGACGCAATATCTCTGTTGTTATTGAGGCGGCAGCAATGAACTATCGTGCTAAGGAAATGGGCTTTGATGCAACGCGTTTATTTGAAGAACGTTTGACAAATCTGATCGCTCAAAATGAGGTGAAACATGATTAATCCAGTTGCATTTGAAATCGGACCTTTTTCCATTCGTTGGTATGCCCTATGTATTGTGGCAGGCTTGGTCTTGGCAGTCTATCTTGCCATGAAAGAAGCTCCTAAAAAGAAGATTTTGTCAGATGACATTCTAGATTTCATCTTAATTGCCTTTCCTATTGCGATTTTAGGTGCCAGACTTTACTATGTACTCTTCCGCTTAGATTACTATCTACAAAATCCAGGTGATGTGATCGCCATCTGGAATGGTGGTTTGGCCATTTATGGTGGTTTGATAGCAGGAGCTATTGTACTTTATATCTTTGCGGATAGAAAACTCATCAATACTTGGGACTTTCTAGATATTGCGGCGCCGAGCGTTCTTATTGCCCAAAGTTTAGGCCGCTGGGGAAATTTCTTTAACCAAGAAGCCTACGGTGCAGCAGTAGATAGTCTGGATTATTTGCCAGGCTTCATTCGTGATCAGATGTACATTGACGGTAGTTACCGTCAGCCAACCTTCTTGTATGAGTCAGTTTGGAATCTGATTGGTTTTGCTTTGATTCTGATTTTTAGACGAAAATTAAAGAGAATCAGACGTGGTCATATCACTGCTTTCTACTTGATTTGGTATGGCTTTGGTCGTATGATTATCGAAGGGATGCGGACGGATAGTCTTATGTTCTTTGGTCTGCGAGTTTCCCAATGGTTATCAGTTGTCCTTATCGGACTCGGTATTTTTATCATACTTTATCAAAATCGAAAGAAAGCCCCTTTCTATCATATAGAGGAGGAAAAATAAATGTTAGAAGTTGCTTATATTCTTGTTGCCATTGCTTTGATTGTCTGTTTAGTCTATTTGACAATTACGATTCAAAAAGCAGGTCGAATGATTGATGAGACAGAGAAAACCATCAAAACGTTGAGCTCAGATGTGAACGTTACCTTGCATCAGACCAATGAATTGTTGGTTAAGGTCAATGTGTTAGCAGACGATATCAATATCAAAGTTGCGACGATTGATCCACTTTTTACAGCGGTGGCGGACTTGTCTGAGTCAGTATCTGATCTCAATCAACATGCACGTGTTTTAGGCAAAAAAGCTTCATCTGCTGGTTCAAAGACCATTAAAACAGGAGCAGGCTTGTCCGCTCTTCGTGTCGCAAGTAAATTTTTCAAAAAATAAAAAAGGAGAAATCTTATGGGAAAACTATCTTCTATCCTTTTAGGAACAGTTTCAGGTGCAGCTCTTGCTTTGTTTTTGACGAGTGACAAGGGCAAGCAAGTTTGTAGTCAAGCTCAGGATTTTCTAGATGATTTGAGAGAAGATCCAGAATATGCTAGAGAGCAAGTCTGTGAAAAACTAACAGAAGTGAAGGAACAGGCAACGGACTTTGTGCTGAAAACAAAGGAACAAGTAGAATCTGGTGAAATCACTTTTGATAGTGTCCTTGACCAAGCTAAAAACTGTGCTCGACAAGCGACGGAAGCATCGAAGGAAACCTTTAACAATCTCAAGGAGCAATGGCAAGAACAGTCAGCAACTCCAGACGTTGCTGAAGGCCAAGAAGAAATCATCATCGATATTACTGAAGTATAAGGTATCACCATCTCTGGTTTTTGGAGATGGTGATTTTTATCTGCAAGCCTGTCTTTGTGGTATAATAAATACTATGCAGAAAAAACCAACGTCCGCCTACGTGCATATTCCCTTTTGTACACAGATTTGTTATTATTGTGACTTTTCAAAAGTATTTATCAAGAATCAACCAGTAGATAGTTACCTGGAGCATCTGCTAGAGGAGTTTCGTTCTTATGATATCCAAAAGTTACGAACTCTCTATATTGGAGGTGGGACGCCAACGGCTTTGTCCGCTCCGCAATTAGAAGTGCTCTTGGATGGCTTGACTAAAAATCTAGACTTGTCAGTTTTGGAAGAGTTGACTATTGAGGCCAACCCAGGAGACTTGGACGCAGATAAGATTGCAGTTTTGAAACAGTCGCCAGTCAATCGTGTTTCCTTGGGTGTGCAGACTTTTGATGACAAAATGCTGAAAAAGATTGGGCGTAGTCACCTGGAGAAGGATATTTATGAAAATATCGATCGCCTCAAACTGGCTGGTTTTGACAATATCTCCATCGATCTAATCTACGCTCTACCAGGTCAAACTATGGCTCAGGTCAAGGACAATGTAGCTAAGGCTATCTCGCTTGATATTCCTCATATGAGCCTTTATAGCTTGATTTTGGAAAACCATACGGTCTTTATGAACCGCATGCGACGTGGGAAATTGCCCCTGCCCAAGGAGGAACTGGAAGCGGAGATGTTTGAGTACATCATCGCGGAACTGGAGCGAGCTGGTTTTGAGCATTATGAGATTTCCAATTTCTCCAAGCCTGGCTTTGAAAGTCGCCACAATCTCATGTACTGGGATAATGCCGAGTATTATGGTATCGGTGCGGGTGCTTCAGGTTATGTGGACGGAATTCGTTATAAAAACCACGGTCCTATCCGCCACTATCTCAATGCAGTAGAGACAGGAGATGCTCGGATAACAGAAGAACACCTGACTCAAAAGGAGCAGATGGAAGAAGAAATGTTCCTAGGCCTCCGGAAAAAATCCGGGGTTTCTATGGCGCGATTTGAGGAAAAATTTGGACGATCCTTTGATGGACTTTATGGCGAGATCATCAGAGATTTGGTTCAACAAGGACTCATGCAGATCGACGGTGATCGTGTCCGAATGACAAAGAGGGGTCTTTTCTTGGGAGACACTGTAGCAGAACGATTTATTTTGGAGTAGAACAATGGGCTTAACTTATCAAATGAAAATGAAAATTCCTTTTGATATGGCGGACATGAACGGTCATATCAAACTTCCAGATGTGATTTTGCTGTCCCTGCAAGTATCAGGTATGCAATCGATTGAACTGGGAGTTAGTGACAAGGATATGTTAGAACGTTACAATTTGGTCTGGATTATTACAGATTATGCGATTGACGTGGTTCGCTTGCCTCGCTTTGCTGAGGAGATTACGATTGAAACAGAAGCATTGACTTACAATCGTCTTTTTTGCTACCGCCGTTTTACTATCTATGATGAAGCAGGTCAAGAAATCATTCGCATGTTAGCAACCTTTGTTCTTATGGACAGAGACAGTCGGAAAGTTCATACTGTCGAACCGGAGATTGTTGCTCCTTATCAGTCTGAGTTTGATAAAAAACTCATCCGTGGGCCAAAGTATCCAAATCTAGAAGATCCGATCAGTAAAGACTACCATGTTCGTTTTTACGACTTGGATATGAATGGTCATGTCAATAACAGCAAATACCTGGATTGGATTTTTGAGGTTATGGGAGCAGATTTTTTGACCAAGTATATTCCAAAGAAAATCAATCTCAAATATGTCAAAGAAGTGCGACCAGGTGGCATGATTGCCTCAGCTTATGAACTCAAGGGACTAGAAAGCAAGCATCAGATTATCAGTGATGGTGAGATCAATGCCCAAGCTATGATTACTTGGCAAGAAATAAAAAGGACTAAAGAGAGATGACATATAAAGGTTATTTAATTGATTTAGACGGAACCATTTACAAGGGAAAAGACCGGATTCCGGCGGGTGAGGCTTTTGTCCATGAGTTACAAAAAAGAGAAATTCCCTATCTCTTTGTGACCAATAATACAACTCGTACTCCTGAGAGTGTTCAAGAGATGTTGGCTCAGAATTTTAATATCAACACGCCTCTATCAACTGTCTACACGGCAACTTTGGCAACCATCGACTATATGAATGACTTGGGACTGGAAAAGACGGTCTATGTCATCGGAGAAGCAGGACTCAAGGATGCCATTCAGGCAGCTGGTTATGTCGAAGACAAGGAAAACCCAGCCTATGTGGTAGTTGGACTGGACTGGCAAGTCGACTATGAAAAATTTGCGACAGCAACTCTAGCCATTCAAAAGGGTGCCCACTTTATCGGAACCAATCCAGACCTCAATATCCCGACGGAACGTGGTCTCTTGCCAGGAGCTGGTTCACTGGTAACCCTGCTTGAAGTGGCAACACGGGTCAAACCGGTTTATATCGGAAAGCCGAATGCCATCATCATGGACAAGGCGGTTGAGCACTTGGGTTTGAAAAGAGAAGAATTGCTTATGGTTGGGGACAACTACCTGACAGATATCCGAGCAGGGATTGACAATGGTATTCCAACGCTCTTGGTGACGACAGGTTTTACCAAGGCAGAAGAAGTAGCGGACCTGCCAATCGCACCAACTCATGTGGTGTCTAGCCTTGCGGAGTGGAATTTTGATGAGAACTAAACTGACTTTTTGGGGAAGTATGCTCTTTCTCCTTTCCATTTCTATTCTCTTAACCATTTATCTGGCATGGATTTTCTATCCCATGGAGATTCAGTGGCTGAACTTAGCGGATCGAGTCTATCTAAAGCCCGAAACCATTCAGTACAATTTTCATATCTTGATGAATTACCTGACCAATCCCTTTAGTCAGGTCTTAGAGATGCCAGATTTCCGTTCGTCAGCGGCTGGTTTACACCACTTTGCGGTGGTGAAGAATCTCTTCCACTTGGTTCAGCTGGTCACTTTGGTGACACTTCCAAGTTTCTATTTCTTTGTTAAAAAGATTGTCAAAAAAGGCTTTTTAGCACTATATCGTAAAAGTATCCTGACCCTAGTGCTATTGCCTCTCGCCATTGGGCTTGTAGGAGTGTTGATTGGGTTCGAGCAATTTTTTACGCTTTTCCATCAGATTCTCTTTTGGGGAGATGATACTTGGCTTTTTGATCCAGCAAAGGATCGAGTTATTCTGATTTTACCAGAGATTTTCTTTCTTCATGCCTTTGTACTTTTCTTTGTTTTGTATGAAGGAATATTCAGTTTCCTTCTTGTCAAAGCTTTAAGAAAATAGTAGATAACATTCTGTACTTTTAATAAATAATGAGAGAATCTAATCGCTTTCATTTTTATTGATAGGTTATCCTAAAGATAAATTTGTAAAGCCTTCAAATTCTATCAGAAAAAGCCTATTTTCTATGAAAAAATAGGCTTTTTTTCCCAAAATAGCTAGCCAAGCGCCTTATTTTTTTGTATAATAGAAACAGCAAAGTTTAGATAAAGAAGAGAAAAGCATGATTACACTATTTTTATCACCGAGCTGTACATCATGTCGTAAGGCAAAGGCCTGGTTAGAGACGCATAAAGTGCCCTTTCAAGAGCATAATATTATGACCAGTCCTTTAACAAGAAAAGAATTGCAACACATTCTTTCCTTGACCGAAAATGGTACTGATGACATCATTTCAACTCGTTCAAAAATTTTCCAAAAATTGGATATTGATGTAGAGAGTATTTCGGTATCGGAGTTGCTTCAGTTGATTGAGCAATATCCTAGTCTTTTGCGTCGCCCAATTATTATAGATACCAAACGCATGCAGATCGGTTTTAATGAAGATGAGATTCGTGCTTTTCTCCCTCGTAGTTACCGTAAACAAGAATTGAAAGAAGCAACATTGAGAGCTGGTATTGGATAGATGAACAAACAGTATAGTTACCCACTAGATTTGTCGTGGAGCACTGAAGAACTTGCTTCAGTGCTTTCTTTTTTTAATGATGTTGAAGCTGCCTATGAAGATAAGGTAGAAGCAAAAAAACTGCTAGATTCTTACAAGAAATTTAAGTCTGTGGTTCCGAGCAAAAGCGAAGAAAAACGCTTAGGTCGTGAATTTGAGACAGCGAGCGGTTATTCCTTCTATCATGCAGTTCAATTAGCAAAAGAAAAAAGAGAAGGGAAGATTTCTCTTGGAAACTAAATTTGAATTTGCCAAACAGATTGTGCAAGAAGCTGCAGATTACATTTTGGCCCACATGCAAGAAGATCTGAAGGTCGAGCGAAAATCTTCCCCTACCGACTTGGTGACGCGTTTGGATAAGGAAGTTCAGGATCTCTTGGTTGGTAGAATTTTAGTATCTTATCCAGAAGATTTGATTTGCGCAGAAGAGGGCTGTTTGCGTACGGCAGTCGGCCAGGGGAATGTTTGGGTGATTGATCCCATTGACGGTACCAATAATTTTGTCGCCCAGCAGGAAGATTTTGCCGTGATGTTGGCCTACTTTGAGAATGGGGTTGGGAAATTTGGTATCATTTATGATGTCATGAAAGGGGATTGTTACCATGGTGGTGGTGACTTTCCTCCATGTCGTAATAATGAGACCTTACCAACTTTTAAAAAGAAACCTCTTCAAGAATTTTTAGTGGCTGGTAACTCAGGCATGTTTGAAACCAATGAATGGGGCTTGGCGGATTTGGGTCGAGCAGCGTTGGGAGTTCGTGTCTATGGTAGTGCAGCCATTAGTTTTGCCAAGGTTTTGTCTGGTCGTCTGCTGACTTATATTACCTATTTGCAACCTTGGGATTACGCTGCTGCAAGTATCCTAGGGGAAAGTCTGGGCTATCGTCTTCTTACGGTATCGGGTGAACCTGCTGATTTTAAAACGCGTCAGCCTGTCATGATGGTGCCAATCGAGATGCAAGAAGAGATTCAGTCTTATATCTACGAAAGGAAAGAGAACTAAATGCAATTTCCAGAAGGATTTGTTGAAAAATATGAAGCGATACTAGAAGATGAGGCAAGAGATTTTCTTGCCTCTTTTAAACAGGAAGCAGTATCGGCTTTTCGGGTTAATCCCTTAAAAGAAAGTCAGCTATCGTTTGCGGATGCTATTCCTCATACACCTTGGGGGCATTATGGTAAGGTCTCTGGAAAGTCTCCAGAGCACGTGACAGGTTTCGTTTATTCGCAAGAGCCTGCAGCCCAAATGGTGGCCCAGGTAGCTCAGCCCCTTCCTGGTATGAAGGTCTTGGACTTGGCGGCAGCGCCAGGTGGGAAATCCACTCAATTGGCAGCTTATCTGGCTAATCAGGGTATCCTTGTTTCCAATGAAATTTCAAGCAAGCGGGCTAAGATTTTAGTGGAAAATATGGAGCGGTTTGGAGCTACAAACGTAGTCGTGACCAATGAATCTGCGGATCGCTTAGCCAAGGTCTTTAAAGGATACTTTGATGTGATTGTCCTTGATGCTCCTTGCTCGGGGGAAGGGATGTTCCGTAAACAACCAGATGCCATGGATTATTGGAACATCGACTATCCTAGCCAATGTGCTAGTCTCCAAAGAGAAATTTTAGAAGATGCAGTCACCATGTTGGCAGAAGGTGGCCGTCTGGTTTATTCGACCTGTACCTGGTCGCCAGAGGAAAACGAAGAGATTGTCCACTGGTTACTAGATACTTATGATTTTGATCTACTTCCAGTCGAGCATGTGAACGGTATGGTAGCAGGAATTGATCTTCCTGAAACGGCTCGGATGTACCCACACCATTTTAAGGGAGAAGGTCAGTTTGTTGCCCATTTGCAGTTTAAGGGAGAAAATCCAACACCCAAATTCAAACCCTGCAAGATCAATCTCAGTCGCGAACAGCAGAACTTGTGGCAAGAGTTTGCCCAAAAACATCTCAAAATATCACTAACTGGTCTTTTACAAACTTTTGGAGATCAGCTCTATCTTTTGCCAGAGATGCTACCTGATCTAGGGAAACTCAAAATTGCCCGAAATGGACTTCATTTGGGTACTTTTAAGAAGAAACGCTTCGAACCAAGCTTTGCTCTGGGACTAGCCTTAAAACCAAGTCAGGTGAAACAAAGGGTCGAAATCAATGGTGAGGACTTTGTAAAATATGTGGCTGGGGAAACAGTTCAGCTAGCTGAAAGTCTACCAAATGGCTGGTATCAAGTTGTGGTTCAAGGAAACGGTCTGGGCTTTGCAAAAGTTACTGGAAATGTTTTAAAAAATTATTATCCAAAAGGCCTCAGATTCAAGTGAAAAAACTAGTCAAAGAATCTATTCTATGTTATATTGGAAGTATGATTTTTTTCTGATAGTCTTTCATTTTTACTTATATTATGTGATGAACCGACTGGTCTTCAAGGGGCTTCCAGTCTATAAATCGTAAACCAAATCTTATCATCACTAATTGTCATGATAGGAACTGAAAGAAATCAGAACATTCATCATTATGTTCAAGGAGAAAAATAGTGAAAAAAAGAAAAAAGCTCGTCCTATCTCTTGCGACACTTTTGCTTGCAGGGTCTCTAGCGGGATGTGCAAGCTGGATTGATCGTGGAGAAACCATGACAGCCGTCGGTTCAACTGCCCTTCAGCCTCTGGTCGAAGCAGCAGCTGACGAATTTGGTTCAAGAAACATTGGAAAAACAGTCAACGTTCAAGGAGGAGGTTCGGGAACAGGACTTTCTCAAGTGCAGTCAGGAGCGGTTGATATTGGTAACTCTGACGTTTTTGCTGAGGAAAAAGCTGGAATTGACGCTTCAGCGCTTGTGGACCATAAGGTTGCAGTAGCTGGTCTGGCAGTAATTGTGAACAAAGAAGTGACTGTTGAAAATCTGACAATTGAGCAACTTCGTAAAATCTTTACCGGTGAAGTGACTAACTGGAAAGAGGTTGGGGGCAAAGACCTTGCAATTTCGATTATTAACCGTGCAGCAAGTTCTGGTTCGCGAGCAACCTTTGACAATGTCGTAATGAATGGTCAAGCGGCTATGCAGAGCCAAGAGCAGGATTCTAACGGGATGGTCAAGTCGATTGTATCCCAAACACCTGGAGCCATTTCTTACCTGGCTTTTGCCTATGTAGATGACTCGGTCAAGACCATGAAGCTCAATGGCTATGAGCCAACAACTGAAAATGTAACAACCAACAACTGGCCTTTGTGGTCTTATGAGCACATGTATACCCTAGGTCAGCCGAATGAGTTGGCGACTGAATTTTTAAAATTCATCCTCTCAGACGAAGCCCAGACTGGAATTGTTAAGGGAATGGGTTATATTTCCATTAATGAGATGAAAGTCCAAAAGGATGCTTCAGGTACCGTTACAGCAGTAGAAGGAGGTCAATAATGAATCAAGAAGAATTATCTAAAAAATTACTCTCTCCTTCAAAGAACTCTCGCCTTGAGAAGTTTGGTAAAGGATTGACCTTCACTTGCCTTTCTTTGATTGTTATCATTGTGGCCATGATTTTGATTTTTGTAGCCCAAAAAGGTTTGTCGACCTTCTTTGTCAATGGAGTGAACATCTTTGATTTCCTCTTTGGACAGACTTGGAATCCTTCAGGGAAACAATTTGGTGCCCTTCCGATGATTTTGGGTTCCTTTATTGTGACGATTTTATCAGCCCTCATCGCAACTCCCTTTGCTATTGGTGCTGCAGTCTTTATGACAGAAGTATCACCAAAGGGTGCAAAAATCTTGCAACCAGCCATTGAACTCCTCGTAGGTATTCCTTCAGTCGTCTATGGATTTATCGGTTTGCAAGTTGTGGTGCCTTTTGTTCGTAGCATCTTTGGTGGAACTGGTTTTGGGATCTTGTCAGGGATTTTCGTTCTTTTTGTCATGATCCTACCAACTGTTACCTTTATGACAACAGACAGCTTGCGTGCTGTGCCCCGTCACTACCGCGAAGCTAGTTTGGCTATGGGAGCGACTCGCTGGCAAACCATCTGGCGTGTGACCTTGAAAGCAGCGCGTTCAGGTATTTTTACAGCAGTGGTCTTTGGGATGGCGCGTGCCTTTGGTGAAGCCCTTGCTATTCAGATGGTGGTCGGAAACTCAGCAGTTATCCCAACCTCGCTAACAACACCAGCTGCGACTTTGACTTCTGTTTTGACTATGGGTATCGGAAATACCGTCATGGGTACAGTTGATAATAACGTACTCTGGTCACTGGCCTTAGTCTTGCTCTTGATGAGTTTGGCCTTTAACAGTGTGATTAAATTGATTACGAAAGAAAGAGGAAAGAAAAACTATGCACGCTAAGAAATTAGATAAACTTGCAACAGCTGTCCTCTATACCATCTCGGGTATCATCGTGACCATTCTGGCGTCCTTGATTCTCTATATCCTAGTTCGTGGTTTGCCCCACATCTCTTGGTCCTTCTTGACTGGGAAATCTTCTTCCTATCAAGCAGGCGGAGGTATCGGGATTCAGCTTTATAATTCCTTCTTCCTTTTGGTCATTACCTTGGTTATTTCTGTTCCTTTATCCATGGGAGCGGGGATTTTCCTTGCTGAATATGCCAAAAAGGGTCCTGTGACCAATTTCATCCGTACCTGTATCGAAATTTTGTCTTCTCTACCGTCGGTCGTTGTGGGGCTCTTTGGTTACTTGATCTTTGTAGTCCAGTTTGAGTATGGATTTTCGATTATCTCGGGTGCCTTGGCCTTGACCGTCTTTAACCTCCCTCAGATGACTCGAAATGTTGAAGACAGTTTGAGACACGTTCACCATACGCAACGTGAGGCTGGCTTGGCCCTCGGAATTTCTCGTTGGGAGACTGTGGTTCATGTTGTTATTCCGGAAGCCCTACCAGGTATCGTAACAGGTGTTGTCTTGGCATCTGGTCGTATCTTTGGTGAAGCTGCTGCTCTGATCTATACGGCAGGACAATCCGCTCCAGCCCTTGACTGGTCTAACTGGAATATCCTCAGTGTTACCAGCCCTATCTCAATCTTCCGACAAGCAGAAACCTTGGCTGTCCACATCTGGAAAGTCAATAGCGAGGGAACCATCCCAGATGGTGCCATCGTATCAGCAGGTTCTGCTGCTGTGCTCCTCATCTTTATCTTGATTTTTAACTTTGGAGCTCGCAAACTCGGAAGCTATTTACATAAGAAATTAACCGCTGCCTAAAGGAGAAGCCATGTCAAAATATAACTGGGATGAAAAGCATATCATCACCTTTCCTGAAGAAAAAGTGGCCCTCTCTACCAAGGATTTACATGTTTACTATGGTAAAAATGAATCCATCAAGGGCATCGATATGCAATTTGAAAAAAATAAAATAACGGCCTTGATTGGTCCGTCTGGATCAGGGAAATCTACTTATCTTCGCAGTCTCAATCGGATGAATGATACTATTGATATTGCCAAGGTCACAGGTCAAATCCTCTACCGAGGAATTGACGTTAATCGTCCAGAAATCAATGTCTATGAGATGCGCAAGCATATCGGAATGGTCTTCCAACGTCCAAATCCATTTGCTAAGTCTATTTACCGTAACATCACTTTTGCTCATGAACGTGCAGGTGTTAAGGATAAGAAGGTCTTGGATGAAATTGTGGAAACTTCTCTCCGTCAAGCTGCCCTTTGGGACCAGGTCAAGGATGATTTGCACAAATCAGCCTTGATGCTTTCTGGAGGTCAGCAGCAACGGCTTTGTATCGCTCGCGCTATCTCTGTCAAGCCAGATATTCTCTTGATGGATGAGCCAGCGTCAGCCTTGGATCCGATTGCGACAGCTCAACTGGAAGAAACCATGTTGGAGTTGAAGAAAGATTTTACCATCATCATCGTTACCCACAGTATGCAACAGGCTGCGCGTGCAAGTGACTACACAGGTTTTTTCTACCTGGGTGATTTGATTGAGTATGATAAGACATCCAATATTTTCCAAAATGCTAAGTTACAGTCAACCAATGACTATGTAACGGGACACTTTGGTTAGAAAGGAAACGGTATGTCAGAAGCGATTTTACAGGTGTCAGACCTGTCCGTTTATTACAATAAAAAGAAGGCCTTGAATAGTGTTTCCCTTTCTTTCCAACCTAAGGAAATAACGGCCTTGATAGGTCCATCTGGATCAGGAAAGTCCACCCTACTCAAAGCCATCAACCGCATGGGAGATTTAAATCCTGAGGTGACAACAACTGGATCAGTGGTCTATAATGGTCACAATATCTACAGTCCTCGCACTGATACGGTTGAATTGCGTAAGGAAATCGGTATGGTCTTTCAACAACCCAATCCCTTCCCTATGTCTATCTACGAAAATGTTGTCTATGGTCTACGTATCAATGGGGTTAAGGACAAGCAAGTTCTTGATGAAGCAGTAGAAACGGCTTTGCAACGTGCTTCTATCTGGGATGAAGTCAGGGACCGTTTGCATGATTCGGCTATTGGTCTCTCAGGAGGTCAACAGCAACGTGTCTGTGTTGCCCGTGTTTTGGCAACCAGCCCTAAAATTATCCTCTTGGACGAACCAACTTCAGCCTTGGATCCTATCTCGGCTGGTAAGATTGAGGAAACCTTGTATGGTCTGAAAGATAAATACACCATGCTTTTGGTAACGCGTTCCATGCAACAGGCCTCTCGTATCTCTGATAAAACAGGATTTTTCCTAGATGGGGATTTGATCGAGTTTAACGATACGAAGAAGATGTTTCTAGACCCACAAAACAAGGAAACAGAAGATTATATTACAGGAAAATTTGGATAAGGAGTTGAATGATGTTACGATCTCAATTTGAAGAAGATTTAGAGAAATTGCACAACCAGTTCTACGCAATGGGACAAGAAGTGCTTTCGCAGATCAATCGTACAGTGCGTGCCTTTGTCACTCATGACCGTGATCTAGCTAAAGAAGTTATCGACAAAGATGTGGAAGTGAATGAATATGAAATTAAGCTGGAGAAGAAATCATTTGAAATCATTGCCCTTCAGCAACCCGTTTCTCAGGACCTTCGAACAGTTTTGACCGTTCTCAAGGCGGTTTCAGACGTCGAACGCATGGGAGACCATGCAGTCTCTATCGCTGAGGCAACCATTCGTATGAAAGGGGAGCAACGTATCCCTGCCGTTGAAGAAGAAATCAAACAGATGGGTCGCGATGTGAAGAACTTCGTCGAAGCAGCTCTGGATCTCTACCTGAACGGCACTGTGGATCAAGCCTACGAAGTAGCGGCTATGGATGAAAAAATCAACCATTACTTTGACAGCATTCGTGAATTGGCTACAGAAGAAATCAAGAAAAATCCTGAAGCTATAGTTACAGGACGCGATTACTTTCAGGTTATTTCCTTTTTGGAACGTATCGGAGACTACGCAAAAAATATCTGTGAATGGGTTGTTTACTTTGAAACAGGTAAGATTGTAGAATTATAAAGTATTCAAATGATAAAATTATTGTGAAAGCTTACTTTTTAATAGTAAGCTTTCGTTGTATTGATGGTTTCTTTTATCAGAGGTGAGTAATGAACTACATACAGAATATAAGAAAAAAAGTTGGGAAAGATAAAATAATTTTAAATTTTACCTGTGGAATATTAAGTCAATCAGGAAAAATTTTATTACAAAAACGAGCAGATAAAGGAACGTGGGGATTACCAGGTGGTGCTATTGAATTAGGTGAATCGGCTTTAGAAGCTTTAGTGCGAGAGTTTTATGAAGAAACGGGAATCGAAGTGAGAGCGGAAAAACTCTTAAATGTTTATACTAAATATTCAGATAGTTATCCGAATGGCGATGAGGCTCAAGTGCTTACAATTTTGTATTTAGTTTCATCTGAAAATTCTATTTCTACAAATTTTTTTTCAAGTGATGAAACTTTAGAATTAGGATTATTTGATCATATGGACATACAAAATATTGAAATTGTAAACCAACAACATCAAGATATGATAAATGATTTTTTTGAAAATAAATTCCCAATAGATAGATAAACTAATCTCTGAATTTCTATTTTTTGTAACTATATTTTATGAAAATGCAAGAAAAACGTTGACAAGCACTTTCAAATGAGTTATAATTATTCAGAAATAACAGAAAGGATGTTTATTTATGAAATTTAAGAAATGGATATTAGTTGTGTGTAGCATGTTAGCCAGCATGATTTTAGTAGCTTGTCAATCCAGTACGGATAGTTCCCAGTCTGCTGTGGATGCTATCAAACAAAAAGGGAAGCTAGTTGTGGCGACTAGCCCAGACTATGCGCCATTTGAATTCCAAGACTTGGTTGATGGTAAAAACCAAGTGGTTGGTGCAGATATTGATATGGCTCAAGCGATTGCGGATGAACTTGGGGTTAAACTTGAAATCTCTAGTATGAGTTTTGACAATGTTTTGACCAGTCTTCAAACTGGAAAGGCTGACTTGGCTATTGCAGGAATTAGTGCCACTGATGAGAGAAAGGAAGTCTTTGATTTTTCAATTCCTTACTATGAAAACAAGATGAGTTTCTTGGTTAGAAAAGCCGATTTAGACAAGTTCAAGGATCTTTCAAACCTAGCAAGTGCCAATATCGCAGCTCAAAAGGGAACTGTTCCAGAAACCATGGTCAAGGAACAATTGCCAAATGCTCAATTGACATCCTTGACCAATATGGGTGAAGCAGTCAATGAATTGCAGGCTGGGAAAGTGGATGCTGTTCATATGGATGAACCAGTGGCTCTTAGTTACGCTGGTAAAAACTCCGACCTTGTCGTTGCAACAGCTACTTTGACGATGAAAGATGGCGAAGCCAATGCCGTTGCCATCAAGAAGAATCAATCAGACTTGAAAGCAGTAGTCGATAAGGTTATCCAAAAACTGAAAGATGACGGAACCTATCAAACCTATCTAGAAAAAGCAGCGAAACTAACAGAAGTTGAACAATAAAAAGAAAGCAGAGTTGGACTTTAATCCAATTCTGCTTTTATGTATTGTAATAGTGCTTCAAGATTTTCAAGAGAGACTTTGGCGAACTGATAAGGGCAGGCATCCAAATAAGCCTTCTCAAAGAAGTCTAGTTTGAGTGAGCCATGCTTTAAACTGGCAATTTTAGGATAGGTCCTTAAATCAAGGAGAAGGCCATCATGTAGTGGATAGTGGGGCAAGGGACAGGTGTTTTTTTCAAGTACTTCCTTTATCCGAGTCTGATAGTTCTCTTGAAGGGTCAGTCTGGCCAGTCGATTTTTTTCAAATAACTGGCTATCGATGTAAAGAGAAAGAGCCTTTTGCATGATGAGATTGCTGTCATAGTCCAGGATATTTTTGTAGGAAACAAAAGCCTCTTTTAGGGCATTTGGAAGAATGAGAGCGGTAATACGAAGGGCTGGAAAGAGACTGGTTGAGAAGGACTTGATATAAATGACTCGATCCTCAGTATCCAGATAGTGGAAGGTTTGACCCTTTCTAGGATCTAAGTCCCCTAAATAGTCATCCTCGACGATATATACACCATACTGATTTGTTAGATCCAGAATAGCCCTCTTTTCCTGATCAGAATAGGAATGGCCTAGGGGATAGTGGAAGCGAGGAATGGTATAGAAAAACTTGATTTTCCCAGATTTGAACTGTTCTTCCAGTTCTTCAAGGTCAATGCCATCAATTCGGCGTTCAATGGTCTGGTAGGCCAATCCTTGAGCGACCAAGAGACGATTCATTCGGTGGTAAGTCGGCTGTTCAACCAAAATCTCCTCTCCCTCGCTCGGAAAGTTAATCTGAGAAAGGATAAAGAGAGCTTGCTGGGTACCAGATGTTAGAACCAGTTGGTCGGGTTTGCAGTAGAGGGCTTGGTTGAAAAGAAGTTGATGGACAGATTGTCTGAGTTCCTCAAGGCCCTCTTGGTTGTCATAGTAGTTGAAGAGGTAGTTTTCTCGGCCTATCAGGGTTTCATTGACACAGAGTCGGAAGTCGTCATAAGCACTGGCGTGTTCGTCAGTGACTTCGATTTCCAAGTCCTGATGCGGTCCTTGTTCTAGAACATAGTAGCCACTTTGGGGTTTGGCATAGAGGTATTGTTCATGGCGCAATTCTAGTAGGGCTCGTTGGACGGTGTCCTTGCTACAATGAAAGTCCAGACTCAGTTGACGGATGGAGGGAAGCCGGCTACCTGTTGGAAATTTTCCTGATTCGATACCTTTTTTGAGAAAGGAAACGACTGCTTGGTATTTACTTTCTTTCTTCATTCCAGACCTCCGTTGATTTTGTTACATTGTACCTTTTTTTTGTCTACTTGGCAATGGGAAAAGCATTTCTCCCTTTCACATCTAGGAGCAAATGTGGTATACTTAGAAAGTATGATGATTCATTGAACAGAAGATAAGAAAGAGAATGGATAGAAAAGTGCAGGAACCAGTAAAATTATTTCAATACAATACTCTAGGTGCCTTAATGGCTGGTCTCTATGGCGGAACCATGACAGTGGGAGAATTGTTGGAACATGGTGACCTTGGTTTGGGAACCCTTGATTCGATTGATGGGGAGTTGATTGTCCTTGATGGCAAGGCTTATCAAGCCAAGGGTTCAGGGAAACAACCTGAAATTGTAGAAGTTTCACCTGATGCCCTTATCCCTTATGCGGCAGTTGTTCCCCATCAGGCAGAAGTGATTTTCCGTCAGCGCTTTGAGATGACAGATAAGGAATTGGAAAAGCGAATTGAGTCCTACTATGATGGGGAAAATCTCTTTCGTTCCATCAAGATTCATGGGGATTTTGCCCACATGCATGTACGAATGATTCCCAAATCAACAACAGACACCAAGTTTGTGGAGGTTGCTACCCATCAGCCTGAATATAGTCGTGAAAATGTATCGGGAACCATCGTTGGATTTTGGACACCGGAGATTTTCCATGGAGTGAGTGTTGCAGGCTACCATTTACATTTTATCTCAGATGATTTGACCTTTGGTGGGCATGTGATGGACTTTGTTATCAAAGAAGGAATGATTGAGGTTGGGGCAGTCGACCAGTTGGACCAACGTTTTCCAGTACAAGATCGCCAGTATTTATTCGCCAAATTTAACGTTGACGAGATGAAGAAAGACATTGATAAGTCAGAATAGGAGAAAAAGATGACATTACATATTATCCTCACCATGATCGCTTTAGTTCTCATTCTAGTAGGTGGAACTTGGTATGCCAAAAAACGGTTTAAAATCTCTCTTGCAGTGATGGGCTTGGGGGCAATCGCATTTTTTGTTTCTTCTCAAGTGATAGAGAAGATGGTTCACCTTCTGGTACTCCATCCGCAAAAAGATGGAACCATTCCGCTCATGCAGGAGCAGCCTTTCTTATATGTCCTTTATGGAATCGCCATGGCTGCCCTCTTTGAGGAAACAGCTCGTCTTGTTTTTTTTAAATGGTTGGAGAAAAAGAGAAAGCTAGAAGATCGAGATGCTTTGGCTTATGGTTTGGGACATGGGGGCTTGGAGATGCTCTATCTCGGAATGGGAAGCTTGATCAGTTTGTTGATTCTCTTTTCACTCATTCAGTCTTCAAATACTGATGTAGCCAATCTCCTTCCAAAGTCTACACTCGAAACGGTTCAGTCTCTATCGGTTTGGCAGGTTTATTTACTAGGAGTTGAGCGTGTGCTTGCTCTGGTTCTGCAAATTGGTCTCTCTATCTGGGTCTATCAAAGTGTTCGTCAAAAGAAATGGATCTACCTCCTTGCTGCCTATGGTTTGCATGCCTTGTTTGACTTGGCTCCGGCCTTATCTCAGGTAGGCTGGATTGCAAACCCGCTTCTAGTTGAGTTCATTCTTTTCGTAGAACTTCTAGTCTTTATCTGGCTAACAAAATCTACATTTTGGAAAAAATCATAAAAAGAGGGGTAACCTCTTTTTTTATGTAAAGATAAAACTAGCTCTTTTTATGGTCGTCAAATGTCTCTAAAAATGGTATAATGGAATGAATTTTGAAAAAGGAAGAGTGACATGTCAGTAAAAGAAAAAATGCTTGAAATCTTAGAAGGAATTGATATTCGTTTTAAGGAACCTTTGAAGACCTATACCTATACCAAGGTTGGAGGTCGAGCGGATTATCTAGTTTTGCCACGCAATCGCTATGAGATGATGCGTGTCGTCCAATTTGCAAATAAAGAGAATATTCCTTGGATGGTGCTTGGGAATGCCAGCAATATCATCGTTCGTGAAGGTGGAATCCGTGGTTTTGTCATCTTATGCGATAAGCTTAATAACGTTTCAGTTGATGGCTACACTATTGAAGCAGAAGCGGGTGCTAATTTGATCGAGACAACACGTATTGCCCTTCGTCATAGTTTGACTGGTTTTGAGTTTGCTTGTGGGATTCCTGGAAGCATCGGAGGAGCTGTCTTTATGAATGCGGGTGCTTACGGAGGAGAGATTGCCCATATCTTGCAGTCTTGTCAAATTTTGACCAAGGAAGGGGAAATCGAGACCTTGTCTGCTAAGGACTTGGCTTTTGGTTACCGCCATTCAGCTATTCAGGATTCTGGGGCCATTGTCTTGTCAGCTAAATTTGCCCTTGCACCTGGAAATCACCAGGTTATCAAGCAAGAAATGGACCGCTTGACTCACCTACGTGAACTCAAACAACCTTTAGAATACCCATCTTGTGGTTCAGTCTTTAAGCGTCCAGTCGGGCATTTTGCAGGTCAGTTGATCTCAGAGGCTGGTTTGAAGGGCTACCGTATCGGTGGTGTCGAAGTCTCAGAAAAACATGCAGGCTTTATGATTAATGTAGCCGATGGGACTGCAAGAGATTATGAAGACTTAATTGAGTCTGTCATTGAAAAAGTTAAAGAACATTCAGGTGTTACCTTAGAGCGAGAAGTTCGTATCTTGGGTGAACACGAATAACATTATTTTTACATAGCATTCAAAGATTGGGATTTTATCGCTAAATGAGGTTTAGGTCATTTTATTTCCTACGCTTCTGTCTAGCATTCTAACAAGGTCCCAATCTGTTAATTTACGAAGAAGAAGGAATTTAGAGGAATTGAAAAAACCAATTATTGAGTTCAAAAACGTCTCTAAAGTTTTTGAAGACAGCAACACCAAGGTTCTCAAAGACATTAACTTTGAGTTGGAAGAAGGAAAGTTCTATACCTTACTAGGCGCATCTGGTTCTGGGAAATCAACCATCCTGAACATCATTGCAGGTTTACTAGATGCGACGACAGGGGATATTCTACTGGATGGGGTACGGATCAACGACACCCCAACTAATAAGCGAGACGTCCATACGGTCTTCCAATCCTATGCCTTGTTTCCACATATGAATGTGTTTGAAAATGTTGCCTTTCCACTCCGCTTGCGTAAAATCTACAAGAAAGAAATCGAACAACGCGTAGCGGAAGTTCTCAAGATGGTTCAGCTAGAAGGTTATGAAAAACGTTCCATCCGTAAACTCTCTGGAGGACAACGTCAGCGTGTGGCTATTGCCCGTGCTATCATCAACCAACCTCGTGTGGTTTTGTTGGACGAGCCCTTGTCAGCGCTGGACTTGAAATTGCGGACAGACATGCAATACGAACTGCGTGAACTGCAACAACGATTGGGGATTACCTTTGTCTTTGTCACTCACGATCAGGAGGAAGCCCTGGCTATGAGTGACTGGATTTTTGTTATGAATGACGGTGAAATCGTTCAGTCTGGTACACCAGTTGATATCTACGATGAGCCAATCAACCACTTTGTTGCCACCTTTATCGGTGAGTCAAATATCTTGCCAGGTACCATGATTGAGGACTACTTAGTTGAGTTTAATGGTAAACGCTTTGAAGCGGTCGACGGTGGGATGAAGCCAAACGAGCCTGTCGAAGTCGTCATTCGACCAGAGGACTTGCGCATCACTCTTCCTGAAGAAGGCAAGCTCCAAGTTAAGGTTGATACCCAGCTTTTCCGTGGGGTTCACTACGAGATTATTGCCTATGATGAGCTTGGTAATGAATGGATGATCCACTCGACTCGTAAGGCCATCGTTGGCGAGGAAATCGGTCTGGACTTTGAACCAGAAGATATCCACATCATGCGTCTCAATGAAACAGAAGAAGAGTTCGATGCTCGTATCGAAGAATACGTAGAAATCGAAGAGCAAGAAGCAGGTCTGATTAACGCGATCGAGGAGGAAAGAGATGAAGAAAACAACCTCTAAACTCTTTGTAGTTCCCTACATGCTTTGGGTTGCCCTCTTTGTTCTCGCACCCTTGGTCTTGATTTTTGGACAATCCTTTTTCAACATCGAAGGACAATTCAGTTTAGAAAACTATAAATCCTACTTTGCGTCACAAAACTTGACCTATCTCAAAATGAGCTTCAACTCTGTGCTTTATGCAGGGATTGTGACCTTGGTAACACTGCTTATCAGCTATCCAACAGCCCTCTTTTTGACTCGTCTCAAGCATCGTCAACTCTGGCTCATGCTGATTATCTTGCCGACATGGATTAATTTGCTCCTTAAGGCCTATGCCTTTATCGGGATTTTTGGTCAAAATGGCTCCATTAACCAATTCTTGGAATTCATTGGAATCGGTTCACAGCAGTTGCTCTTTACGGATTTCTCCTTTATTTTTGTCGCAAGCTACATCGAGCTTCCATTTATGATTTTGCCCATCTTCAATGTTTTGGATGATATGGATAACAATCTCATCAATGCCAGCTATGACCTCGGTGCGACCAAGTGGGAGACCTTCCGCCACGTTATCTTCCCTCTATCAATGAATGGAGTGAGAAGTGGGGTTCAGTCGGTCTTTATCCCCAGCTTGAGTCTCTTCATGCTGACACGTTTGATTGGTGGGAACCGCGTTATCACGCTGGGGACTGCCATTGAGCAGAACTTCCTGACAAATGACAACTTCGGTATGGGTTCAACCATCGGTGTGATCCTCATCCTGACCATGTTCATCACCATGTGGGTGACCAAGGAAAGGAGAGAACGATGAAAAAATTTGCCAATCTCTACCTAGCCTTTGTCTTTATCATCCTGTATTTACCAATCTTTTACTTGATTGGCTATGCCTTTAATGCTGGCGATGATATGAACAGCTTTACTGGTTTTAGCTTGAGTCATTTTCAAACCATGTTTGGTGATGGCCGTCTCATGTTAATCCTCACTCAAACCTTTTTCTTAGCCTTTCTATCAGCCTTGATTGCGACCATTATCGGGACTTTCGGTGCCATTTACATCTACCAATCTCGTAAGAAATTCCAAGAAGCCTTTCTGTCTTTTAATAATATTTTGATGGTTGCGCCAGACGTTATGATTGGTGCCAGCTTCTTGATTCTTTTTACCCAGCTTGAGTTTTCACTTGGATTTTTGACAGTTCTATCTAGTCACGTGGCCTTCTCCATCCCTATTGTGGTCTTGATGGTCTTGCCTCGTCTCAAGGAAATGAATGATGATATGATTCGCGCGGCTTATGACTTGGGAGCCAGTCAGTTTCAGATGTTTAAGGAAATCATGCTACCGTACCTGACACCGTCTATCATTGCAGGTTATTTCATGGCCTTTACTTACTCGCTGGATGACTTTGCCGTGACCTTCTTTGTAACAGGAAATGGTTTTTCAACCCTGTCAGTCGAGATTTACTCTCGCGCTCGTAAGGGGATTTCGTTAGAGATCAATGCACTGTCTGCACTTGTCTTTCTCTTTAGTATTATCCTAGTTGTGGGTTATTACTTTATCTCACGTGAGAAGGAGGGGCAAGCATGAAAAAACTCTATTCATTTTTAGCAGGAATTGCAGCGATTATCCTTGTCTTGTGGGGGATTGCTCATCATCTAGACAGTAAAATCAACAGTCGAGATAGTCAAAAACTGGTTATCTACAACTGGGGGGATTATATCGATCCAGAACTTTTGGAGAAATTCACAGATGAAACAGGGATCCAAGTCCAGTACGAGACCTTTGACTCCAACGAAGCCATGTATACCAAGATCAAGCAGGGTGGAACAACCTATGATATTGCCATCCCAAGTGAATACATGATCAACAAGATGAAGGACGAAGACCTCTTACTCCCTCTGGATTATTCAAAAATTGAAGGAATCGAAAATATCGGACCAGAGTTTCTCAACCAGTCTTTTGACCCGGGCAATAAATTCTCCATCCCATACTTCTGGGGGACTTTGGGAATTGTCTACAATGAAACCATGGTAGATAAGGCACCTGAGCATTGGGATGACCTCTGGAAGCCAGAATACAAGGATTCCATCATGCTCTTTGATGGGGCGCGTGAGGTGCTGGGACTCGGGCTTAACTCACTTGGTTACAGCCTCAACTCCAAGGATCCTCAGCAGTTGGAAGAGACAGTGGATAAGCTCTATAAACTGACTCCAAATATCAAGGCCATTGTGGCGGACGAGATGAAGGGTTACATGATTCAGAACAATGCTGCTATCGGGGTGACCTTCTCAGGAGAAGCCAGCCAGATGTTGGAGAAAAATCCTAACCTCAAATATGTCGTTCCGACTGAGGCCAGCAACCTCTGGTTTGATAACATGGTCATTCCAAAAACCGTGAAAAACCAAGATGCAGCCTATGCCTTTATCAACTTTATGTTGAAACCTGAAAGTGCTCTGAAAAATGCGGAGTATGTGGGCTATTCAACCCCAAATCTACCAGCTAAGGAAATGCTCCCAGAGGAGACCAAGGAAGACAAATCCTTCTATCCAGACGCTGACACCATGAAACACTTGGAAGTTTATGAGAAATTTGACCATAAATGGACAGGCAAATATAGCGATCTCTTCCTACAGTTTAAAATGTATCGGAAGTAGAAGTTAGCAGACACGAAACGAATCAGTCAAGCTGGTTCGTTTTCTTAATAGAAGGCAATTTTTCTAACTGTATGTTTTTCTATGATAGTTGCTTATTTTCTTACCTGGTAGTATACTAATCTTATCTTTATAGAAAGCGGTAACAAAGATGAAAATATCTACTTTTTTCAAAAAAAGTTATTGGCCAACCTTTTTGATTGTTCAACAAACAGCTATACTTATCCATTTAAAGGATGGCTTGGATCGGCAATATCTAACAACGGATTCCATACATTTGGTGATAGGGTACTTTATATTTGTAAATATTTTCGAAGCTATCTTTAACAATTCAAAACTTTGGGATAAAAGTTGGGATAAAAAGAAAAATGGCAGTAAGAAAAAATATATCCTCAAAAAGTAATCAGGGATGTAGGGAATTGGTCTGATTCAATGGAGATGATTCCCAGTTGACGCAGACTCAAAAAAACGATATAATAAGAAAGTTGAGAATTGATTTTCAGTTGTCTTAGTCCAGAGAAATGGCGGTGCTGCGAGCCATCTAAGCTAGGAAATCATGCTACTCAATCAGACAATTGCATAAGAATAAGAGAATGACAAGTTCATTGAATGAAGGTGGTACCGCGGTTTTTCGCCCTTCGTGATATGGGCTTGTCTTTTGATTTTTGGAGGTGTTTATGAAGACATTTCTTGTGAAACAAAAGTTTCGTCTTGGAGGCGAACGCTTCGATATCAAGGATGATAGAGGAGTAGTGAACTATCAGGTGGAGGGATCATTTTTCCAAATTCCTAAGACCTTTACTATCTATGACGCCTATGGTGAGCAAGTCAGTGAGATTAGTAAAGAATTTTTCACTTTGCTTCCTCGCTTTACTATCCAGTTACGAAACGGTTCCAATTTCGTCATTCGTAAGAAGTTGACCTTCTTTCGAGATAAGTATGAGTTTGATGATCTCGGGCTTCGTATCGAGGGCAATATCTGGGATTTGAATTTCAAATTGCTAGATGATCGTGATCAGCTTGTCGCCGAGATTCGGAAAGAGATTTTCCATCTGACCTCAACTTACACCGTAACCGTCTATGAAGACTCTTATGCAGACTTAGTCGTTTCCCTCTGTGTCGCAATTGACTATGTGGAAATGCTGGAAAGCCAATCAAATTAGACAAGTAAATAAGGAGATATTATGAAACAACTATCTAGTGCTCAAGTTCGCCAAATGTGGCTAGATTTCTGGGCCAGCAAAGGCCACTCTGTAGAACCATCAGTCAGCTTGGTTCCAGTAAACGACCCAACTCTTTTGTGGATTAACTCTGGGGTAGCAACTCTTAAGAAATACTTTGACGGAACCATCATCCCTGAAAATCCGCGTATTACCAATGCGCAAAAAGCTATCCGTACCAACGATATCGAAAACGTTGGTAAGACTGCGCGTCACCATACCATGTTTGAAATGTTGGGGAACTTCTCTATCGGTGATTACTTCCGTGACGAAGCCATCACTTGGGCTTACGAGCTTTTGACAAGTCCAGAATGGTTTGATTTCCCAGCTGAAAAACTTTATATGACCTACTATCCTGAAGATAAGGATTCTTACAACCGCTGGATTGAAGTAGGAGTGGACCCAAGTCACTTGATTCCAATTGAGGACAACTTCTGGGAAATTGGTGCGGGACCTTCTGGACCAGATACTGAAATCTTCTTTGACCGTGGAGAAGCCTTTGACCCAGAAAATATCGGTATTCGCCTGCTAGCAGAAGATATCGAAAACGATCGTTATATCGAAATCTGGAACATCGTCTTGTCACAATTTAACGCTGACCCTGCTGTACCACGTAGCGAATACAAGGAATTGCCACACAAGAACATTGATACGGGTGCTGGTTTGGAGCGTTTGGTGGCAGTTATCCAAGGGGCTAAGACAAACTTTGAAACAGACCTCTTCATGCCAATCATTCGTGAAGTTGAGAAATTGTCAGGTAAGGTCTACGACCAAGATGGCGATAACATGAGCTTTAAGGTCATTGCGGACCATATTCGTTCTCTTTCATTTGCCATCGGTGATGGTGCCCTTCCAGGAAATGAAGGTCGTGGTTATGTTCTTCGTCGTTTGCTCCGTCGTGCTTCTATGCACGGTCAAAAATTGGGTATCAACGAGCCTTTCCTTTACAAACTCGTTCCAACTGTTGGAAAAATCATGGAAAGCTACTATCCAGAAGTGCTTGAAAAACGTGACTTTATCGAAAAAATCGTGAAGAGCGAAGAAGAGTCATTTGCCCGTACCCTTCACTCAGGTCAACACTTTGCAGAAACCATCGTAGCTGACTTGAAAGCCAAAGGTCAAACGGTTATTGCTGGTCAAGATGTCTTCAAACTCTACGATACATACGGATTCCCAGTAGAATTGACTGAAGAAATCGCTGAAGAAGCTGGGATGACTGTAGACCGTGAAGGTTTTGAAGCAGCCATGAAAGAGCAGCAAGAACGTGCGCGTGCATCAGCTGTCAAAGGTGGCTCAATGGGAATGCAAAATGAAACCCTCCAAAACATTACAGTGGAAAGTGTCTTGAACTACCATGCTAGTCAATTGCCTTCTAAGTTGGTCGCTATCGTAGCGGACAATGCTGAAGTTGAAACTGTTTCAGAAGGAACTGCCTCTCTTATCTTTGCGGAAACACCATTCTACGCTGAAATGGGTGGACAAGTAGCTGACCACGGTCAAATCTTGGATGCAGCAGGGAACCTTGTTGCTACTGTGACAGATGTTCAAAAAGCACCAAACGGACAAGCTCTTCATACGGTTGACGTCCTTGCACCACTTTCTTTGAATCAAGAATATACCTTGGCAATCGATATTAATCGCCGTCATCGTGTCATGAAAAACCACACAGCGACTCACTTGCTCCATGCGGCCCTTCACAATATCCTTGGTCACCATGCGACACAAGCAGGATCTCTGAACGAAGTTGAATTCCTTCGCTTTGACTTTACTCACTTCCAAGCTGTAACTCCTGAAGAGTTGCGCGCCATTGAACAGCAAGTCAACGAAAAAATCTGGGAAGCCATCGCAGTGGAAACTGTTGAGACAGATATTGACACAGCTAAGAAAATGGGAGCTATGGCCCTCTTTGGTGAGAAGTATGGCAAGGAAGTCCGTGTTGTGACTATCGGTGACTACTCTGTGGAACTCTGTGGTGGTACCCACGTAGATAATACTTCTGAGATTGGTCTCTTCAAGATTGTCAAAGAAGAAGGAATCGGTTCAGGAACTCGTCGTATCTTGGCAGTGACTGGTAAGGAAGCCTTTGAAGCCTACCGTGAACAAGAAGATGCCCTTAAAGCAGTTGCAGCAACCTTGAAAGCACCTCAACTCAAAGAAGTACCTCACAAGGTAGAAGGACTTCAAGAACAACTTCGTCAATTGCAAAAAGAGAATGCAGAATTGAAGGAAAAAGCCGCAGCAGCTGCAGCAGGTGATGTCTTCAAGGATGTGAAGGAAGTCAACGATCACCGTTACATTGCTAGTCAAGTTTCTGTATCAGATGCAGGTGCCCTTCGTACCTTTGCGGATAACTGGAAACAAAAAGACTACTCTGATGTGCTTGTCCTAGTTGCAGCTATCGGTGACAAGGTCAACATCCTTGTTGCAAGCAAGACAAAAGATATCCACGCAGGTAACTTGGTTAAAGAATTGGCTCCAATCGTCGATGGACGTGGTGGTGGTAAACCAGACATGGCCATGGCAGGAGGAAGCAACCAAGCGAAAATCCAAGACTTGTTGGATGCCGTAGCAGGTAAATTGTAAGAAAAACATTTAGGATCTATCCACTTGGATAGATCTTTTTGCATACACAAAAAAAGCCAAATCCTAGTGGACCTGGCTTAGTATTTTAGATCGTATTGGCTGCCCAGACACTGACTGCTCCCGCTGCTACTGGAAATTCTCCATAACCGTCAGCATTGATCGTAACTTGTGTTGAATGATTTTCAAGGAGGTCAACAAAGGTTTGGCCAGCCCATTCTTGACCGACAAACATGGATTTGCTGTTTTCTTGATTATTTGAGATGAGGACTGCGATTGGGGATTGATGTTCAGCGCCTGAACGGACCCATCCAATACAGTTAGCATCGTCAAAGTAGTCTGTTTGCTCTCCATAGGCCAAGTCTTTTCGGATGGCTAGGAGACGGTCAAGAACTTCTTTGAAATCTTCTTGGGCATACTGCCCTGAAATACCGTAATAGTCTCCATAAAAGACACATGGAAGACCTTGGTCACGAAGAAGGATGAGCGCATAGGCTGCTGGTTTAAACCATTCTTGGACGGTTGATTCAAGTGCCTGTCCTCTTTGAGTATCATGGTTGTCCACGAAAGTGACAGCCTTATCAGGTTTAATTTCCACTAAACTATCGTTAAAAATACTACGAAGATCGTAGTTTGCTCCAGCTTGACTGGCTTCAAAGAGGTTCTGGTGGAGGCGAACATCGACAAGGTCAAAGCGCTCCTCAATTTTTTCAAGATAGTCCAGATTAGCTTCTTTGTCTGGATTCCAAAATTCTCCAAAAACATAGAAATCTTCACCGTATTTTTCCTTCATATCACGGATGAAATTGCCCATAAAGAAGGAGTCAATGTGTTTAACGGCATCCAAGCGGAAACCAGCTACACCAGTCGTTTCCATAAACCAGTCAGCCCAGTCATAGAGGTTTTGGATGACTTCAGGATGCTTAAAGTCCAGGTCAGCGTACATGAGGTAGTCGTAGTTGCCGTTTTCGTTATCGACCAATTCCTCGTTTGCCCAACCTTTATTGTCTCCTTGGATCAGGTAAATACCAGACTTACGTCTCTTGGCATCGTAGTCTGTACCTGTAAAGTGGTACCAGTGCCATTCAAAGTCATTATAGGTTTTCTGACGTCCATCAAAAGTGAAGTGGGTCCATCCGTTGATAGTAAAGGGCTCACTTAGTTGAACTGTACGGTCTTCTGGATCGACTTCGATAACCTGAAAGGCTTCTAGTTTATCTGCTGCTGCCTTGTGATTAAGAACAATGTCAGCCATTGGTTGGATTCCGTGCTCCTTGAGAGTCTGAATCGTTTGGAGATACTCTTCCTTAAATCCATATTTAGTACGAACAGTCCCTTTTTGGTTAAATTCACCCAGATCAAAAAGATCATAAACGCCATATCCCACATCTTTTTCATTGGTTGCTTTGAAGGCAGGTGGCATCCAGACATGACTGATACCGAGATTTGCTAGGTGTTCTGCGTCATCTGCCAATCGTGTCCAGTGTTGTCCATCGTGGGGCAGATACCACTCAAAGTATTGCATAAGTGTTTGATTTTGCATGATGTTTCCTCTTACTTGTCAATCTTGTTCTTTATTCTATCATAAAGTTTAGAACTAGCCAAACGTTTGCTCAAGATTCTATACTCATTTCTAGAAATGTCTATTTTTTGAAATTTCCCACTATTTTTTCATTGGTCAGGAAAGAAGGATTAGAAAAAATGAATTGACTAAACTTTTTTTAACAAAAATGACACTTAGTAAACTAAAGTAAAAATGGACAAACGCTTTCTATTTTGAGAATTGTCACAAAATTTGCTATAATAGTAGCTATGAATAGAATTAGGGTCAGCAGACGTGTTGAAAAAAAGCTAGCTAAGGGTCTAGTTCTTTTGGAGGCAAGTGATTTAACAGATATTGATCTGACGGATCAGGAAGTCGAAGTTCTTAGTCAAGACGGGAAGTTTTTAGGGAGCGCCTATCTTTCCCAGCAGAACAAGGGAATCGGCTGGTTCATCAGCAAGGAAAAGGTTCGTTTCAATCAAGCCTTTTTTGAAATTCTGTTTCGTAAGGCCAAGGAAGCTAGAAAGCCTTATTATCAAGATGACTTTACCACTGCTTTTCGTCTTTTTAATCAAGAGGGGGATGGTTTTGGTGGTCTAACTGTTGATCTCTATGGAGATTATGCTGTCTTTTCTTGGTACAACTCCTTTGTTTACCAAATTCGTAAGTTGATTGTAAAGGCTTTTAAGGAGGTTTTTCCTGAGGTCTTGGGGGCTTATGAAAAGATTCGTTTTAAAGGTCTAGACTACGAGTCTGCCTATGTTTATGGTGAGGAAGCGCCAGACTATTTTACTGTTCTTGAGAATGGTGTACTTTATCAGGTCTTTATGAATGATGGCTTGATGACAGGTATTTTTCTGGATCAGCATGAGGTTCGTGGGAGTTTGGTGGGTGGTCTAGCCATGGGTAAATTCTTGCTCAATATGTTTTCCTATACGGCTGCCTTTTCAGTTGCTGCAGCTATGGGAGGCGCGAGTGAGACGACTTCTGTTGATTTGGCAAAACGGTCGAGAGAGTTGTCAGAAGCTCATTTTCAGGCAAATGGACTCAACACAGACAACCATCGTTTTATCGTCATGGATGTCTTTGACTACTTCAAGTATGCCAAGCGAAAAGGTTTGACCTACGATGTGATTGTCCTGGATCCGCCGAGCTTTGCTCGTAATAAAAAACAAACTTTTTCTGTAGCTAAGGACTATCACAAGCTGATTTCCCAAAGTCTAGAGATTTTAAATCCGGGAGGTATTATCATTGCCAGTACCAATGCTGCCAATGTTTCCCGTCAGAAATTTACAGAACAAATTGATAAAGGTTTTGCAGGAAGAAAATATCAGATCTTAAACCAATATGGTCTTCCAGCAGACTTTGCCTATAATAAAAAAGATGAAAGCAGTAATTACCTCAAGGTGATTAGTATGAAGGTTAGTAGATGAAATTAATCGTTTCAGTAATGCCAAAAAGTTTAGAAGAAGCCCAAGAACTGGATGCCACACGGTATGAAGATGCCGATATCATCGAGTGGCGTGCAGACTTCCTCGCCAAGGAAGCTATTTTACAGGTAGCGCCTGCAATCTTTGAGAAATTCGCAGGCCGCGAACTGGTCTTTACCCTTCGGACTCGCTCTGAGGGAGGAGAAATCGAACTGTCTTCTGAGGAGTATGTTCAAATCATCAAGGAAGTCACTCAACTCTATCAACCAGACTATGTGGATTTTGAGTACTTCAGCTACAAGGATGTATTTGAGGAAATGTTGGATTTTCCCAATCTCGTTTTGAGTTACCATAATTTCCAGGAGACACCTGAAAACATGATGGAGATCCTGTCTGAGTTGACAAGTCTTTCTCCTAAAGTGGTCAAGGTATCAGTTATGGCCCATACGGAGCAGGATGTTTTAGACCTGATGAACTACACACGAGGATTTAAAACACTCAATCCTGAGCAAGAGTACGTGACCATTTCCATGGGGAAAATGGGCAAGGTATCTCGTATCACTTCAGATGTAACGGGTTCAAGTTGGTCATTTGCTAGTCTAGATGAAGCGAGTGCCCCAGGTCAGATTTCTCTATCAAACATGAAAAAAATCAGGGAGATTTTGGATGAAGCTTGATGGCTACACACGTATGGCGGCTGTCGTTGCAAATCCCATTAAACACTCTATCTCACCTTTTATCCACAATAGTGCTTTTGAGGCGACTGCTACCAATGGTGTCTATGTGGCTTGGGAAATCGAAGCGGGGGACTTAGCGGAAACAGTCGCTAATATTCGCCGTTACCAGATGTTTGGGATCAATCTCTCCATGCCTTACAAGGAGCAAGTGATTCCCTTTTTGGATGAATTGAGTGATGAAGCTCGTTTGATTGGGGCGGTCAATACTGTTGTCAATCATAATGGCAATTTAATTGGATATAATACAGATGGCAAGGGATTTTTTAAGAGCTTGCCTTCTTTTGCAATCTCGGATAAGAAAATGACCATTCTGGGAGCAGGTGGTGCGGCCAAGTCCATTTTGGCGCAAGCTATTTTGGATGGGGTCAGTCAGGTTTCAGTCTTTGTTCGTTCAGTTTCCATGGAAAAAACAAGACCTTATCTAGACAAGTTGCAGGAGCAAACAGGTTTTAAAGTGGACTTGTATGCTTTAGAAGATCTTTCTGAGCTGCAATCAAGGATTGCCGATTCGCACTTACTAGTCAATGCGACTAGTGTGGGGATGGATGGCCAGTCGTCCCCAGTTCCAGAAAGCATTAATTTGCCAGAGGCTCTCTTGGTGGCCGATATCATTTACCAACCCTTTGAAACGCCGTTTTTGAAATGGGCTAGAAGCCAGGGCAATCCAGCTGTCAATGGTCTGGGGATGCTACTCTATCAAGCTGCTGAAGCTTTTCAACTGTGGACAGGAAAAGAAATGCCGACAGATGAGATTTGGCAGTCCTTGACAGAAAAATACCAATAATGAAAAGGAGACCCTACTATGAAAATCAGAATTGATATTCCGCATCATCCTTATGATATTCAGATTGAAAAAGGTTGTCTATCGCAAGCAGGTCAATGGTTGCGAGAACTCTGGCAACCACAAAAGGTAGTCATTGTGACAGATAATCATGTAGCTTCTCTCTATGCAGAGAAGGTTAAACTCAGCCTAGAAGATGCTGGTTTTCAGGTAGCTGTTTTTGACTTTTTGGAAGGTGAAGAACGAAAAAATTTAACAACTGTTCAGAAGGTCTATGAATTTCTAGTCAAGCAAGGTCTGACTCGTAGCGATGGAATAGTGGCTCTTGGTGGTGGTGTCGTTGGGGACTTGGTTGGCTTTGTGGCTTCGACCTATATGCGTGGGATTCGCTTTGTTCAGATTCCGACCAGTTTGACAGCCCAGGTTGATTCCTCTATCGGTGGTAAGACAGGTGTTAATACTCCTTTTGCTAAAAATATGGTGGGAACTTTTGCTCAACCAGATGGGGTTTTGATTGACCCGTTTGTTCTTGAAACACTTGGAAAGAGAGAGTTGATTGAAGGAATGGGTGAGGTCATCAAGTATGGCTTGATTGAGGATCCAGAACTATGGGCTCTCTTAACGGAGCTGGATGGTTCTGTTGAGAGCATTCTGGAACATGCAGAGACTTTGATTGAACATTCTTGTCAGGTGAAGCGCAAGATGGTGGTTGAGGATGAGTTGGATAATGGTGTTCGGCTTTACCTCAACTTTGGACACACTATTGGCCATGCCATTGAAGCGACTGCCGGTTATGGCAAGGTCATGCATGGAGAAGCTGTGGCCATGGGTATGGTGCAGATTTCCAAGGTTGCTGAGGAAAAAGGCCTCATGCCAGCTGGCATAACCCAGTCCATCACAGCTATGTGTCAGAAATTTGGTTTGCCTGTTGACTATGAAAACTGGGATGTTGATAAACTTTATCAAGCTTTGACTCATGATAAAAAAGCGCGTGGAAACACCTTGAAATTGGTCTTGGTGCCAGAGCTTGGTTCGGCGAGCATTCACCCTGTTTCCTTAGAAGAGATGAAAGACTACTTGGTAAAATAAGGAGAACCTATGAGATATTTAACTGCGGGAGAATCACACGGACCCCGTCTGACAGCTATCATTGAAGGAATTCCTGCTGGACTTCCTTTGACAGCAGAGGACATCAATGAGGATTTGAAACGTCGTCAGGGCGGATACGGACGTGGTGGTCGTATGAAGATTGAGAGTGATCAGGTTGTCTTTACTTCGGGTGTCCGCCATGGGAAGACGACTGGGGCTCCTATTACCATGGATGTCGTCAATAAAGACCACCAAAAATGGCTGGATATCATGTCTGCTGAGGACATTGAAGACCGCCTTAAAAGCAAACGAAAAATCACTCATCCTCGACCAGGTCATGCCGATTTGGTTGGGGGTATCAAGTACCGTTTTGATGATTTGCGTAATTCCTTGGAGCGCTCATCCGCCCGTGAAACCACCATGCGGGTGGCAGTTGGGGCAGTAGCCAAACGCCTCTTAGCTGAACTGGATATGGAGATTGCTAATCATGTCGTGATCTTTGGTGGCAAGGAAATCGATGTTCCCGAAAATCTAACAGTCGCTGAGATTAAGCAAAGAGCTGCCCAGTCTGAAGTTTCTATTGTCAACCAAGAACGAGAACAAGAAATCAAGGACTATATTGACCAAATCAAGCGTGACGGTGATACCATCGGTGGGGTTGTGGAGACAGTCGTCGGAGGTGTTCCAGTTGGCCTTGGATCTTATGTTCAATGGGACAGAAAATTGGATGCGCGATTGGCCCAAGCAGTTGTTTCTATCAATGCCTTTAAAGGGGTGGAATTTGGTCTTGGGTTTGAGGCGGGTTACCGAAGAGGCAGCCAAGTTATGGATGAAATTCTCTGGTCTAAAGAAGACGGATATACTCGTCGTACCAATAATCTAGGTGGGTTTGAAGGTGGTATGACCAATGGGCAACCCATCGTTGTTCGAGGTGTTATGAAACCCATTCCCACTCTTTATAAACCACTTATGAGTGTGGATATCGAGACTCACGAACCTTACAAGGCAACTGTGGAAAGAAGTGATCCGACCGCTCTTCCAGCAGCAGGTGTGGTCATGGAAGCCGTTGTGGCAACAGTTCTGGCACAAGAAATCCTTGAAAAATTCTCATCGGACAACCTAGAGGAATTAAAAGAAGTGGTAGCCAAACACCGTGAGTATACAAAGAACTATTAAGGAGTTCCTATGGCAAAAACCATCTATATCGCAGGTCTCGGTTTGATTGGTGCCTCGATGGCGCTTGGTATCAAGCGCGATCATCCCGATTACAAAATTCTAGGTTACAATCGCAGTCAGGCTTCGAGAGACATTGCCTTGGAGCGAGGGATAATTGACCGCGGAACGGATGATTTTGCCAGTTTTGCTCCTCTGGCAGATGTCATCATTCTGACCTTGCCGATCAAGCAGACCATTGCTTTTATTCAGGAGTTGGCAGATTTGAACTTGAAAGACGGCGTCATTATTTCAGATGCTGGCTCGACCAAGGCTGCCATTGTGGAAGTGGCGGAGGAATATTTGGCTGGCAAGCCTGTTCGCTTTGTCGGGGCCCATCCCATGGCTGGTAGCCACAAGACAGGGGCTGCCTCTGCGGATGTTAATCTCTTTGAAAATGCCTACTATATCTTTACTCCATCTAGTTTGACTAGTTCAGACACGCTTGAGGAAATGAAGGACCTACTTTCTGGTCTCCATGCTCGTTTCATTGAAATTGATGCCAAGGAGCACGATCGAGTGACTTCACAGATTAGCCATTTTCCCCATATCTTGGCATCAGGTCTCATGGAGCAAACAGCTGTTTATGCTCAAGAACATGAGATGACAAGGCGCTTTGCGGCGGGTGGTTTTCGAGATATGACCCGGATTGCAGAGAGTGAACCAGGTATGTGGACTTCCATTCTCTTGTCCAATCGCGAGACCATCCTAGAGCGGATTGAGGATTTCAAGAACCGCTTAGATGAGATTGGTCAGGCTATTAGCAAGGGGGAAGAAGAGCAGATTTGGAACTTTTTCAACCAAGCGCGTGAGCAACGTCAGGCCATGGAAATCCATAAACGTGGAGGCGTGGACAGTTCTTATGACCTCTATGTCGATGTTCCCGATGAAGAAGATGTTATCTTGCGGATTTTGGAATTGCTACGTGGGACTTCTTTGGTTAATATCCACATCAATGAGGAAAACCGTGAGGATGTTCACGGGATTCTCCAAATTTCCTTTAAAAATGCTCAGGATCTGGAACGAGCTGAGCGCTTAATTTCAGAAAATACGGACTACACAGTCGTCATCAAATAAGGAGAAAATCATGTCAAATATTTATGATAGTGCAAATGAACTCAGTCGCGGTTTACGCGAATTACCAGAATACAAGGCTGTCAAAGCAGCTAAAGATGCCATACAAGCTGATACGGAAGCCAGCAAGATTTTTGCAGATTACCTTGCCTTCCAGCAAGAAATCCAAGTCATGGCGCAAACTGGACAAATGCCAGATGCTTCTTTCCAAGAAAAGATGCAGTCTTTTAGCAAGCAAATCCAAGAGAACGCTCTTTTGTCAGATTTCTTTGCCAAACAGCAACAACTTTCGATTTACCTTTCTGATATTGAAAAAATTGTCTTTGAACCAATTTCAGAATTGCTAAAATAAGAAAATTATTTTGCTCATTATTTATAGGTATTTCTTTTAAGAGAATTTTTATTATTGGTAACTACTGTATCAGCTAGAGTTATTAGCATGGTCTGTTTAATAATGATTGTGGGTATGGATGTCTTTACTAATCAACAAAATACAAAACCAATTAAATAGGCTATTGAAAATCATAACTATAATACAAAACGAATTTGAAAGCTTCTAACTGTTATTTTCAACTTCAATTGATAAGTTAGGAATTTTTGATGAGATAATAAATACAAAAAAATTACGAAAAAGAATGAAATTTTTATTATCGATAAATCTTAGTTAAATGATGAACAATAGAAAATAGGAAATAATATGTCAAAAAAACTAATTGCTCTAATCGGAGTTCTTGTAGGAATTATCTTCATCAGTTTTATAGTGTTGACAAGTTCGTACAACAGTCTTGTAAGTAAAGATGAATCTGTGAAACAAGCAAACTCGAAGATTGAAGTGGCACTTCAACGTAGGGCTGACTTAATTCCAAATGTTGTAAATTCTGTAAAAGGGTACATGAAGCACGAAGAAGACATCTTTACAAAGATTGCAGATGCTCGTTCTAAGATTGGATCAGGAAATAAAGAAACAAAAAGTGAAGGAGAGAGCGAATTAACGTCTGCTATTTCTCTATTGCTAGTTGTTCAAGAAAATTATCCTGAGTTAAAAGCCGATACACAAGTGTCTTCTCTAATATCAGAGCTTGAGGGAACTGAAAATCGTTTGTTTGTTACTCGTAAAGATTACAACGATACTGCAACAGAATATAAAAAGACCATTAGACGTTTTCCTACTAATATGATAGCTGGTTTGTTTGGTTTCCAAAGAGCTGAGTTAATTGAAGCAGAGAAAGATGCAAAGGTTGTCCCTAAAGTCAATTTAACTGATTAGTCTTGTGGGGTATCTCCTATGAAAAAGTTAATTTTACTCTTAATTACTCCTTTATTCTTTTTTATGCCTCTAGTGGCGGCTAATATAGCTGTTCCAGATCGTCCTTTAAATGGTATTTACGATCCTAACGGTTATTTAACCACTAGTGTTGCAGAAACGTTAGAGAGTATGAATGCTAGAAGTGAAACCCAAGTAGGTATTTACATTGTAGATACCCTGGATGGTTCCAGTATCGAAGAGGTAGCCAATGAGGTTGCACGCAAATGGAAAATTGGGAAACAAGATTCCAACAGTGGAATTTTAATCGCTATTGCTATAAAGGATAGGAAGTTTCGTATTGAAACATCCAACGAAGCAGCAATTTGGCTTCCTGACTCGAAGGCTAGTTCTTTACTAAATGATTCGAAGCCTTACATGAAAGAAGGGAAATATACTGATGCTCTTAATAGAATTCTAGTAGGTATCTCTAAAGCCGAATCTGGGAAATCTGAAATCATAAACAAGAAAGAGAATAAGAATACTCAGCTTCCAAAAAGCTTAAAATACACAGCAATAATTATTGCATTCCTTAGGATATGCTTTAACTACATTCCGTTATTTATCTTGGTTTATGTACTTTTAGCAACTTGCTTCGATTACTTAAAAAGATGTCGCTTTTCTAAGTATGAGTATGAGGGAAAGGGGAAGCTGTATCCAGATTTTCCTAACTTTGTACCTAACGATACATGGACTGAAGAACGTAAAACGGACTATAAAAAAAATAAGCGTTTAATTAGGTCTCAGTATAACTACTCTGGATATAACAAACTATATCCAGACTCAAAAGGTTTTCTACCTAATGATACTTGGACTACATTACTGATAGAAGCATACTACGCAGAAGTTGAAAGAAAGCAACTAGATAGGCTGAACCGCTCTCAATACTCTTATAATGGGAAGGGAAAACTCTATCCAAACGATAAAGATTTTGTGAAGAATGCTTCTTGGACTTCTGAGCTCAAAAAAAGCTACTATGCTTCACAAAGAGTACAGTCAAGTTCTTATGGTAGATTAGATTCTTCCACATCTGGATATGATACTGGTAGTTCTAGTTCATCTTGGTCTCCTGATGATTGGGATGGCGGAGGATTTGATGGTGGTGGCTCTTCAGATAGCTGGTAAATTGAAAATGAAAAAAATTGCTATTAAAGATCTTTAGGTTGAAATAAATCAAAAAGGTAAAAGTTTATTAAAAAATATTTTTAACTATCATAAAGTCAGAAATTTTTAAGAAGTTTCTGACTTTTTATGATAAAATAAGAAAAGTATTGCAAGTATGAGGTCAACTATGAAACTAAAAACAAACATTCGCCACTTACATGGCAGTATCCGAATTCCAGGTGACAAGTCTATCAGCCACCGTTCGATTATTTTTGGAAGTTTGGCTGAGGGCGAGACTAAGGTTTATGATATTCTGCGTGGCGAGGATGTGCTCTCAACCATGCAGGTTTTTCGTGACCTTGGTGTTAAAATTGAGGACAAAGATGGGGTTATTACCATTCAAGGTGTAGGCATGGATGGCTTAAAAGCTCCGCAAAACGCCTTGGATATGGGAAATTCTGGCACCTCGATTCGCCTGATCTCAGGTGTCTTTGCTGGTGCAGACTTCGAAGCAGAGATGTTTGGAGATGATAGTCTTTCTAAACGCCCTATGGACCGTGTTACGATTCCTCTGAAAAAAATGGGTGTCAGCATTTCAGGGCAAACTGAGCGAGACCTGCCCCCTCTGCACTTGAAAGGTACTAAAAACCTAAAACCAATTCACTATGAGTTGCCAATCGCCTCTGCCCAAGTCAAGTCAGCCTTGATGTTTGCAGCATTGCAGGCTCAGGGGGAGTCCGTTATTATCGAGAAAGAATGTACTCGTAACCACACCGAAGATATGCTACAGCAATTTGGTGGACAATTAAGTGTGGACGGAAAGAAAATCACAGTCCAAGGGCCGCAAAAACTGACCGGACAAAAGGTAGTTGTCCCAGGAGATATTTCCAGTGCAGCCTTTTGGCTAGTCGCTGGTTTAATTGTTCCAGATTCTCGTGTGGAACTTAAGAACGTTGGTATCAATGAAACACGCACAGGGATTCTTGATGTCATTCGCGCCATGGGTGGAAAACTAGAAATAACTGAAATCGATCCAGTCGCTAAATCCGCAACTCTGACGGTTGAAACTTCAAATCTGAAAGGGACAGAAATTAGTGGAGCCTTGATTCCACGTTTGATTGATGAATTGCCCATTATTGCCCTGCTTGCTACCCAAGCAGAAGGAGTGACGGTTATCAAGGATGCAGAGGAACTTAAAGTCAAAGAAACAGACCGCATTCAAGTGGTAGCGGATGCTTTAAATAGCATGGACGCGGAAATCACACCTACAGCAGATGGAATGATTATCAAAGGGAAATCCTCCCTTCATGGTGCTAGAGTCAATACCTTTGGTGACCACCGTATCGGGATGATGACAGCCATCGCAGCCCTCTTGGTTGCTGATGGAGAGGTGGAACTTGACCGTGCAGAAGCCATCAATACCAGTTATCCTAGCTTCTTTGATGATTTGGAGAATCTGATTCATGGCTAAGGTATTACTCGGATTTATGGGGGCTGGCAAGTCGACAATCGCTAGAGGATTGGACGCAGACTACATCGATATGGATGCCTTAATCGAGGAACGTTTGGACATGTCCATTGCGGATTTCTTTGCTGAAAAAGGAGAAGCGGCATTTCGTCAAATAGAGTCAGAAGTTTTAGCGGACTTACTAAAAACAGACCGAGTTGTGTCAACTGGTGGAGGAGTAGTCGTTTCTCAGAGAAAGCGTGACTTGCTCAAACAAAATCCTGATAACATTTATCTGAAAGCAGATTTTGAAACCCTTTACCAACGTATTTCAGCTGATAAGGGCAATCAACGGCCACTATTTCTCAACAACAGCAAGGAAGAGTTGCGAGAGATTTTTCAAGAAAGACAGGCTTGGTATGAGGAAGTAGCCAGTCGTGTTCTAGATGTGACTAAGCTAAGCCCAGAGGAAATTATAGAGGAACTGAGATGAAAATTGCCTATCTAGGTCCCAAGGGATCATTTTCACACCACGTTGTGCAGACTGCTTTTCCTAATGAGGAATTGCAGGCTTTTGCCAATATCACAGATGTTATCAAGGCCTATGAACAAGGCTTGGTGGACTATTCGGTGGTGCCAGTTGAAAACTCTATCGAAGGCAGTGTGCATGAAAGCTTGGACTATCTTTTTCATCAGGCGGACATTCAGGCTGTTGCAGAAATAGTACAACCCATTCATCAGCAACTGATGGCAGTTCCTGGTCATACTAAGATTGAAAAGATTTTTTCGCACCCTCAAGCTTTGGCTCAAGGAAAAAAATTCATAGAGGAGCATTATCCAAAATCCCAGCTTGAAGTGACGGCAAGCACAGCCTATGCAGCCCGCTTTATCGCTGAACATCCAGACCAGCCTTTTGCGGCTATTGCGCCTAGAAACTCAGCTGCTGAGTATGGTTTGGAATTGATAGCAGAAGACATCCAAGAAATGGAAGCCAATTTCACACGTTTTTGGGTGTTAGGGGCAGAGATTCCCACTATCCCTTTGCAATCACAAACTGAAAAAATGAGTTTGGCCTTAACCTTACCGGATAACCTTCCCGGTGCCCTCTACAAGGCTCTGTCAACCTTTGCTTGGCGAGGGATTGATTTAACCAAGATAGAAAGTCGTCCCCTCAAAACGGCACTAGGTGAGTACTTTTTCATTATCGATGTGGATTATAGTGCCAAAGAGCTGGTTCATTTTGCCAGACAAGAACTAGAAACAATTGGGATCCAGTACAAGATACTGGGAACCTACCCTATTTTCACCATTAGGGATTTAGGAAAGGAGTGCCTATGAGCAATGAAAACCCTTTAAGTCATCATGAGCAGTTACGTTATGACTATCTCTTTAAGAATTTTCACTACCTCAATGATCGGGAGCGAAAGGAGTTTGATTACCTGCAGCAAAAGATGACAGGATCCAAGCAAGAGGTTCACCCTTCCTACCAAGAAGAAAAAGAAGAGACTTGGAGTAGCGATATTGATCTTCCGACTTATGGAAATAGAAGTCGGGCTAAGAAACGGGAGAAGGTAGCTCCTCTACCTAAAGTCAAAAAGAAAAAAAGAAGAATTCGCTTCAAACGAATACTGACTTGGTTCTTGCTGTTGATTACATGTGTGGCTGCAGGGATGATTTTCATGTTTCTTCGAGGATTCCAGTCGGCAGCCAATCCAAGCAATAAGCCAGCTGATGCCAAGGCAGCCCAAGTAGAAGTCTTTAACGGTCAGGATACCAAAGATGGTGTGAATATCCTAATCATGGGGACAGATGGCCGTATTGGTCAAAATAGTGCGGAGACCCGTACAGACACAATCATGGTGCTAAATGTCAGTGGTTCGGATAAGAAGATTAAGCTCGTTAGCTTTATGCGTGACAACTTGGTCTATATCGACGGGTATAGTAAGATTGTAAATGGACAGAAACAAACGGACAACAAACTTAATGTTGCCTATGAACTTGGGGAACAAGAAGGACAAAAAGGGGCAGAAATGGTCCGCAAGGTTCTAAAAGATAATTTTGACTTGGATATCAAGTACTACGCCCTAGTTGACTTTCAGGCTTTTGCAACAGCTATTGACACCCTTTTCCCTGAAGGAGTGACTATCGATGCTCAATTTTCAACTCTGAATGGTCAACCTCTGACAGAAGCCACAGTTGGAGACGATCTTCATGCAACAGAAACAGAGTCGCCAACTCAAACCATCAAAGTTGGAAAACAGCAGATGAATGGTTCTACCCTACTCAACTATGCTCGCTTCCGTGATGATGATGAAGGAGACTACGGACGCACAAAACGTCAGCAACAAGTCATGTCAGCTGTTCTTGAGCAAATCAAAGATCCAACCAAACTCTTTACAGGATCTGAGGCACTTGGAAAAGTCTTTGGCATGACATCAACAAATCTACCGTATAGCTTCTTGTTAACCAATGGCTTATCTGTCCTAGAAGGTGCTCAAAATGGCATTGAAAGACTCACCGTCCCAGAACTTGGTGACTGGGTGGACGCTTATGATATCTATGGTGGGCAAGGTCTTCTGGTCGATCAAAATAAATACCAGACCAAACTCTCCCAAATGGGAATGAGATAGAATACTATAAAAAAATCAAAGTTTGAATCACTAGTGAAAAAGTGGTTTAGGCTTTGATTTTTCTTACTCTCTGATGGATTTTTAAGGCTTTTTTATGGTATAATAAAACGATATAACTCGTTTTTGAAAAGAAGAGGAGAGACATGAGTGATTTGAAAGCGATTCAGGCTCGTAGTCTGGAAATGGCTGAATATTTCGTCGCATTTTGTAAAAAACATGATTTGTTGTGCTATCTCTGTGGTGGAGGAGCTATTGGTGCCCTTCGTAACAAGGGCTTTATTCCTTGGGATGATGACCTAGACTTTTTCATGCCTCGCAAGGACTATGAAAAATTAGTTGAACTATGGCCTCGTTATGCAGATGAGCGTTATTTTTTGTCAAAGAGTCACAAGGATTTTGTAGATCGTAACCTTTTTATTACCATTCGTGATAAGGAAACAACTTGTATCAAGCCTTATCAAAAGGATTTGGATTTGCCACACGGTTTAGCTTTGGATGTTTTGCCTTTGGATTATTATCCTAAAAATCCAGCTGAGCGTAAGAAACAGGTTCGTTGGGCCTTGATCTATTCACTCTTTTGCGCCCAAACTGTCCCAGAAAAGCATGGTGCAGTTATGAAATGGGGCAGTCGTATCTTACTCGGCCTGACTCCAAAATCTCTACGTTATCGCATTTGGAAAAAAGCTGAGAAAGAAATGACCAAGTACACTTTATCAGAGAGTGATGGAATCACGGAATTATGCTCAGGACCTGGCTACATGAGAAACAAGTATCCAATCGCATCCTTTGAAGATAATCTCTTCTTGCCATTTGAAGGAACTGAGATGCCTATCCCAGTCGGCTATGATGCCTATCTCAGCACTGCTTTTGGGGATTATATGACACCCCCACCAACAGACAAGCAAGTACCGCATCATGATGCCATTATAGCAGACATGGACAAGAGTTACACAGAGTACAAGGGAGAATACGGAGCATGATGGGAGAAAAAATAAGCGTTATCGTTCCAGTCTACAATGTAGAAGCCTATCTGGAGAAGTGTGTCGAATCCATTTTAAAACAGACCTATACCAACTTGGAAATTCTTCTTGTCAATGACGGCTCAACGGATTCTAGTGGAGAACTGTGTGATCAATTAGCTCAAAGAGATCAACGGATTCGTGTCATTCACAAGGAAAACGGGGGCTTGTCTGACGCTCGAAATAGAGGGATTGAAGAGGCAAGTTCTGATTTGATCGGTTTTATCGATAGTGATGACTACATTGATGAAGACATGTATGAAACCCTTTATCGTCAAATGTTAGAATCCAATGCTGATCTTTCTATGTGTGGACATTATGATGTCTACCACCAAATTCCAGAAAAGCAAGTTGCAGCGATTCAGACCTGGGAATTAACTCCCCAAGAAGCCATTAAAATGGTCATGGAAGCTAAAATTCTCTCGGTCACAGCTGTCAACAAACTTTATAAAAAAGAACTCTTTGAACACCTACGATTTGAAATTGGCAAAATAGCAGAAGATGCCTTCATCATGATTGCCTTGATTCATCACTGTCGCAAGGTTGTCGCAACAAATGAGAAGAAATACTACTATGTTCACCGTGAAAATAGTATCACGACTCAAAAATTCTCCTTGAAATTCTTAAACGTTATTGAGGCTTATGAGCAAAACGCGACTATTATAAGAGAGAATTATCCTGAACTGGCAGATGTTGCAACCATGCGTTTAAACTGGGCTTACTTCTATGTATTGGATAGGCTCTTGGTTGATGCAGATTTCAAGGACAAGGTCTTAGAAGACCGTTTGATTGCCTATCTAAAGAAAAACACAAAGAACATTCTTTTAGATAGTCGTTTTACAAGAGCAAGAAAAGTGAGCTTTTTAGCTTTGTGCCTGAGTCGAAAATTGTATACGAAAATCTTGCTTGCACAAACTAAGCGTTAGGAGAAACAATGATTTCATTTATTGAAAAAAACTATTTTAAAATCAATCTGCTGTTTTTATCAGTTATATCTTTTTACTGTATGGCAGGCTTGATTGTCCCACTTCAGCCGATTTCGGCCAATAAATTTGTCACTCTTGGCATGACCCTCATGGGCGTTTTGTTGGGACTTTATAATTTCTTTATCAAAAAAGCCTATCTGACTGTCAGAAAAATTGAGTATTTGATTCTCTTTTTTATAATGAATATCCTGACCGCGGTCTTAGTTGTAAAGTATGGATTTTCAACAAACATAAAGAACTTAGTCGTCTTTTTCATCTATTTCTTTGCACTCTACCCTGTCTTTCAGTCTTTCACAGTGAAAAAAGCGCGTCTTCTATTTGATGTCTTCTTTTCAGTCATCACTGTCGCAAATACCCTAGGTGTTCTTGTCTCAATTTGGCAATTCTTCATGTTGCAAGGTTACCGCGTATTTGATTACAAGGGCTTATTGATCCGCCAAGGATTTGTAGAGTCTCGTCTATTTGGGATCCTAGCTAGTCCCAACTATCTCTCTATTATTTCCTTGATGGTGATTATTTATTTGTGGATGCGCTTATCACTCTACAATACCGTCCTTAAAATTCTGGCTATCTCATCAATTCTGCTAAATTTTGCTTATATTGTACTGTCAGGTTCAAGAACAACCTATATCTGTTTGGTAGTCGTTGCTTTCTTTTATGCGTTAATGACGGCTAACTGGACTAAAAAAACCAAGTCACTTCTTACTGTTCTGGTAACAGTAGGATTGGTATTTGTCGGCTATAATGGTATCAAATATAGTAGCGATATTTACTTGAAAGCTCACTCAGCTCAAATCCAAAAGAACCAAGAAAATGGACAAAATGGGGACAACAATCTTTCCCTTGAGAGAACAGACACCAGCGAAGAAAATATCTCTAATAACCGTTTTGCTATTTGGCAGTCAACAGCTTCTTTTATCCCTAAACGTCCCTTATTTGGATATTCAGGTGGAAACTGGTATGAGTTAGGTAAAGAATATGATGCTTCAGCCTATATCATCAAACAACATTATCTTACTCACAACGGCTACCTTGAGTTGTTATTCTATGATGGTCTGACAGGTTTTATCCCGCTGGCTATCTTTATGCTTTCCTTCATCATTTCAAGTCTCAAGAAATATAAGAAAGACCTTCAAGAGGGTCGCCACAATCATGAATTGATCACCATTCTGTTGATGACTGTTGTTATTCTCATTTCTAACTTGTTCTTGAGTTCAACCTTCTATGGAATTTCACTACAGGGTTGTATCTTGTTTGTGATTTCAGGTTACTATTTCTCTGTTCTCTATAAAAAAAGAGATGGCTACAGAAAGCTAGACGAAGCAGAGATCAAAGAAGTTGAACTAGGTGTCATGGATTATATCCACAATCTCTGTCAAAAAGAGAACATCAACTATTCACTGGCTTATGGAACCTTGCTGGGAGCAGTGAGACACAAGGGTTACATTCCTTGGGATGACGATATTGATATCTCTTTGAAACGCGATGAATACGACAAATTGTATCAAGCTATTTTGCAAGATAATGATCCTGTCTACAAAGTGGTTTCTTGGGAAAATGATGCACGGTATCCTTACCCATTTTACCGAGTTTATGACGCGCGAACAGTCTATGATAACAACTATATCGAAAATGATATCGATTTAGGAATTTGTGTGGATGTTTTCCCATTTGACTATTATGCTGATGTTAACAAAGACATGGTAAAACTAGATACTTACCGTCGTTTATCAGTCTATACTCTTTATGGCATCCATAATAAGAATGCAAAACTCAAGAATATCGTCCGATATCTACTTGTCCTTGTATTTCGTCTGACTCGTGTCAAAACTTGGAATAGAAAGATGAACATCCTATCTATGCAAGGAAAAGATGGAGACTTCATTGACTACCTCATGGAGAACAAAAGAGTTTCTACCAAGTTTGACAAGTCCTTCTTGGATACAACGATTGACAGTCCATTTGAAGATAGAGTTTACAAAATTCCTGTGGCCTATCAGCAAATCCTTTCTGCCATCTACGGGGATGATTTTATGGAAATTCCTCCCCTAGAAAAACGAGTGAAGCACGATGACTTCCTGGCATACATAAAGGAGGGATAGAAGGTGTTACAATGGTTAAAAAGAAGTTTAGCCAGCCTCTTAGGAGATAAGAAAGATCTGGTTAAAAACCTACCTATTATCAAGAGTTTAAATAAAAAAGCCAATATAGACTTGGATTCAAAGAGAAGCAATTTGCTCAAAGAAAACTTTGAAGATATTCTAAAGGCCATCTACCAATCGAATCTGAAATCCTATGATATCTGGTTAGACTTTGGGACTTTACTTGGTTTCTATAGAGAAAATGATTTGATTCCGCATGATTTAGATATGGACTTTGGGATTATTATCCCAGACTATGAAGCCTTTTTAAGGGATGAGAAAGTTCTTTTGGAGAAAGGCTTCGTTAGAACCAAAGAGTTCTATTACAATGATAAACTTGTAGAATTATCCTATAGTTACAAGGGCCTCAATGTGGATTTTATTGTCTATGATAAAAAGGAAGGTACCATCTCCTCAGATACTATTTTCTACATGACAAATGCCTTGGGAAATCCTACAAGATATGAAGTCTACCACTATGAATTGCCCTTTACAGCACTAAGTGAATGCAGTTTTAAAGAGATTCTAGTAAAAGTTCCAGAAAATACAAGAGAATACATTAGTCACTTGTATGGGGAGGATTTTGAAATCCCTAATACCCACTATAACTGGAAAGAAAATCCAATTTACAAACAAAGAGATGCTAATTTGGCTAAGGTACTTTTGAAAAAGTAAACTTGGAAATACAAGAAAAGAGGGGATATTGAAGTTCTTCCTTGTTAACTCTAGTCCCTATTCTAGTGTAACAAACGGGCTTTTCCTTCCCTCTTTTTGTCTTATAATGACGGAAAGAAGCTAGAAAAGTTGCTACCAGGATGAATCTTCCATCCTAGCTTCCGCTATCAAAGAAAGAAGTGGTTTATATGAAAAAGAAAGTGGAACCATGTTGGTCGGTCTTCATACGGTGAATGCTCAGACCTACTATTTTGGTCCGAACGGAGCTATGCAAACAGGTTGGAAACAGCTTGATGGCAATTGGTACTATTTCCAAGCTGATGGTTCTTTGTTAAAGAACGCAACAACACCTGATGGCTACAAGGTAAACGAAGAAGGTATCTGGAAACAGGCTGTTGCTGTTGTAAATAGCGAGGCAGTCAAGCCAGAACAGAAACAAGAAGCATATTCTAATCTTGTTGAACATGAAAAACAAGATTCAAATCTAGAAGCCAATGCTTCTGATAAGCAAGAGTAAAGAAGAAAACACCCTGCTGATAGACATTATCTATCAGTAGGGTGTTCTTTTAATTTCTTTTAAGCTTAGCAAGTACTAAGTCTAGAGCATAGTGGAGTGTTTTATCTTTGGCGATAAAGAGGGTCAAGAGGTAATAAATACCACAAGCTGCAACAGTCGAGAGAACCATGAGAATCATGTTGAAGTTGACTGTATAAGAGTTGACTTGGAAAAGGAATTTAAACACAAAATAAATTGGGATGAAACCAAGGGATACAATAGTATAGCGTGTTAGAGTAGCAAAGATTTCTTTCAAATCAATCAGTTGGTGTTTCTGGATAAAGCGAATTTCCAAGAGAACGACGATAGTCTCCGCAAGAATGGTCGTAGCGATATAGTACTCTGGTGCGAAAATATTATTGAAATACAAGAGGCAGTTGAAGAGGATATTGGCTCCGCCACCAAGGAAGTAAAAGGCAGTCAAGCGATTTTCGTGGTCATTGATAAAGATAATTTGTTTACCAAGGATCAACTCGATGGCCCAGATGATGGTACGAAAGGCAAAGACACTTGTCACAATACCTGCTTCGAGGTATTTTTCAGAAGAGTAGATAACTGCCGCGTAGTTCCCTAATACCATAATCCCAATGCTGGTTGGAACGATGAGGAAGTAAAAGAGGGCAGCCCCTTGATTCAGAAGACTTTTATAAGAGGTGTAATCTTTCTTACCGAGATAGTAGCCGAGACGTGGGATACTCACATTGAGAGCCCCACTTAAGACACTGGCTATCAGCATGACAATACTGGAAGCAATAGTGTAGTAAGAAATGTAGTTTTCATCGGGTCCCTTGGTGATAAACATTCTATCAAGCAAGGTATAGAGCATGTTGGCGTTCGCTAAGAGAAGCATAGTCAAGAGCGGTTTAGATGCTTTGATTAATTCCACAAGACCAATTTTGACAAAGGAAACTTCTCTCTTGATCCAAAGAAAACTGAGCAGGTAGTTGAGGATGGTGGTTGCACTCATGACGATGGCATAAGGAACGATATCATCTGCAGTTTTAACAAAGGTAAAGATAGCAACCAGCATGGCAATCCGAATAATCAATGTCTTGTAGAGGATGAAGGCATAGTTTTCATAAGCCTCGTTCATCCATTCGATATTGAGGAATTGGAAGAGTGCCTGAGCTCCTAGGATATAGTAAAGGACTTTCAGGTTCACAATGCTGGTATCAAAGAAGATAAAGAGGAAGTAGATACCAGTCGTCAGTAGAGAAGTGAAAACCGAAATATAAAACAACTTAGAAAAGACATAGTTGATTTTATTCTTGTCGTCCTTAACCTTACTGATAGCACGAATCCCGTAGTTGTATATTCCAAAGGCTGCTAGTGGAATGACAAAGCTGGCCCAGGTATTGGCGGTATTGAAGTAACCGTAGTTGGATTTGCTGAGAATCCGCGTCAGATAAGGGTTGGTTATCAGAGGAAAAACGATATTGAGAATATTGACCAGCAAGCTGGCCAAGGCATTGACTTTTATATTTTTCATTGAACTTTCTTTCTTAAATCTAAAATCATATCTAGTATTATATCACATTCTCGCTTCATTCTTTTGATAAAATCGTAAAAATCTAGTATAATAGATAGACTGAAAGTATGAGGTTACTAGATATGAAGATGAAACAAATTAGTGATACAACACTGAAAATCACGATGACTTTAGATGATTTGATGGATCGGGGGATGGAGATTGCAGACTTTCTCGTTCCTCAGGAAAAAACTGAAGAGTTTTTCTATGCGATTTTAGATGAATTAGAGATGCCAGACAATTTCTTGGATAGTGGCATGTTGAGTTTTCGTGTAACACCAAAACCAGATAAGGTGGATGTCTTTGTGACCAAGTCTAAGATTGACCAAAACCTAGATTTTGATGATTTGGCGGATCTACCTGACATGGAAGAATTGGCCCAAATGTCACCAGATGAATTTCTCAAGACCCTAGAAAAGAGTATCGCAGAGAAAACCAAGGATGATATTGAGGCCATCCAATCTCTAGAACAGGTCGAAGCAAAGGAAGAAGAGCAAGAGCAGGTAGACAAGGAGACGGAGAGCAAGAAAGAACCTTATATCTACTATATCTTGCGTTTCGCTAATCTTGCTGACCTAGTTGCTTTTGCCAAGACGGTTAACTACCAGATGGAAACATCTGAACTCTATAAGATGAATGGACACTATTATTTGACAATCTTAGTTGATGTGGAAAACCATCCTAGTCCATATCCAGCCTGGCTCTTGGCTCGTATGCGTGAATTTGCTGACGACAGTGATATCAGTCGTTCGGTTTTACAAGAGTATGGTCACATCTTAATCAATCACGACGCGGTGTTTGGACTTCAAAAAATTAATTCATAGTTTTTAGAAATCAATTTTTACTTATCAGAAAAGGCGAATCAGATGGTTCGTTTTTTTCTTTTCTATCTATAAATAGTGGTTTTCTTGGATAGGAATTTTCACAAAATTCTGTTATAATGGCTATATCAGAAAATTTCTAGGAGACAAACATGACAGTTAAAATTGCTTTACTTGGATTTGGTACCGTTGCAAGTGGCGTACCTTTCCTCCTAAAGGAAAACGGAGAAAAAATTATCCAGTCAGCTCATTCAGAGATTGAAGTAGCCAAGGTATTGGTCAAGGATGAAGATGAAAAGAATCGCTTGCTTGCTGCAGGGAATGACTTTAACTTTGTAACCAATGTAGATGATATTTTATCAGATCAAGACATTACGATTGTAGTGGAACTGATGGGGCGTATTGAGCCTGCTAAGACCTTTATCACTCGTGCCTTGGAAGCTGGGAAACACGTTGTTACTGCTAACAAGGACCTTTTGGCTGTCCATGGCGCAGAATTGCTAGAAATCGCTAAAGAGCACAATGTAGCACTATACTACGAAGCAGCAGTAGCTGGTGGGATTCCAATTCTTCGTACTTTAGCAAATTCGTTGGCTTCTGATAAAATCACGCGCGTTCTTGGTGTCGTAAACGGAACTTCTAACTTTATGATGACCAAGATGGTGGAAGAAGGCTGGTCTTACGATGACGCTCTGGCCGAAGCTCAAAGACTAGGATTTGCAGAAAGCGACCCTACTAATGATGTGGATGGGATTGATGCAGCCTATAAGATGGTGATTTTGAGCCAATTTGCCTTTGGGATGAAGGTTGCCTTTGACAATGTAGCCCACAAGGGAATCCGTAACATCACACCAGAAGATGTAGCTGTGGCTCAAGAGCTTGGTTATGTTGTGAAATTGGTTGGTTCTATCGAAGAAACTCCTTCAGGTATTGCCGCAGAAGTGACCCCAACCTTCCTTCCTAAAGCACATCCACTTGCTAGTGTGAATGGTGTAATGAACGCAGTCTTTGTGGAGTCTATCGGCATCGGTGAATCTATGTACTACGGACCAGGTGCGGGCCAAAAACCAACTGCAACAAGTGTTGTAGCAGATATTGTCCGTATCGTTCGTCGTTTGAATGATGGTACCATTGGTAAAGACTTCAACGAATATAGCCGTGACTTGGTGTTGGCAAATCCAGAAGATGTCAAAGCAAACTACTACTTCTCAATCCTGGCTCCAGACTCAAAAGGTCAGGTTTTGAAACTTGCTGAAATCTTTAATGCTCAAGATATTTCCTTCAAGCAAATCCTCCAAGATGGCAAAGAGGGGGACAAGGCGCGTGTAGTGATTATCACTCATAAGATTAATAAAGCACAACTTGAGAATGTTTCAGCTGAGTTGGCCAAAGCTTCAGAATTTGACCTCTTGAATACCTTCAAGGTGTTAGGAGAATAGGATGAAGATTATTGTACCTGCAACCAGTGCCAATATTGGGCCAGGTTTTGATTCGGTCGGTGTAGCTGTAACCAAGTATCTTCAAATTGAGGTCTGTGAAGAACGAGATGAGTGGTTGATTGAACACCAGATTGGCAAATGGATTCCCCACGATGAGCGTAATCTCTTGCTTAAGATTGCTTTGCAAATTGTGCCAGACTTGCAACCGAGACGCTTGAAAATGACCAGTGATGTTCCCTTGGCGCGTGGCTTGGGTTCTTCTAGCTCGGTTATTGTTGCTGGGATTGAACTAGCTAACCAACTGGGCAAACTCAACTTATCTGACCATGACAAATTGCAGTTGGCGACCAAGATTGAAGGGCATCCTGACAATGTAGCTCCAGCTATCTATGGAAATCTCGTTGTTGCGAGCTCTGTTGACGGAGAAGTTTCTGCTATCGTAGCAGACTTCCCAGAATGTGATTTCCTAGCCTACATTCCAAACTATGAATTGCGTACCCGAGATAGCCGTGGTGTCTTGCCTAAGAAATTGTCTTACAAGGAAGCTGTTGCAGCAAGTTCGATTGCCAATGTTGCTGTTGCAGCCTTGTTGGCAGGAGACATGGTGACTGCTGGACAAGCAATCGAGGGAGACCTCTTCCACGAGCGCTATCGTCAGGACTTGGTGAGAGAATTTGCGACGATTAAGCAAGTAGCCAAAGAAAATGGTGCCTATGCAACCTACCTCTCTGGTGCCGGGCCGACAGTTATGGTTTTGGCTTCTCATGACAAGATGCCAACGATTAAGGCTGAATTGGGAAAGCAACCTTTCAAAGGGAAATTGCATGACCTAAAAGTTGATACCCAAGGTGTTCGTGTCCAAGCAAAATAAAGAATAGAAGATAGGATGGGGAAAGTCTCGACTAGAGGGTTTCCTATCCTTTTTTTGAAAAGAAGTTTATACTCAATGAAAATCAAAGAGCAAACTAGGAAGCTAGACGCAGGCTGCTCAAAACAGTGTTTTGAGGTTGTGGATAGAACTGACGAAGTTAGCTCAAAATACTGTTTTGAGGTTGCAGATGTAAGCTGACGTGGTTTGAAGAGTTTTTCGAAGAGTATTAGTTAAAAACTTGATAAAGGAGAAATAAAGATGGCAGAAATTTATCTAGCAGGTGGTTGTTTTTGGGGTTTAGAGGAGTATTTTTCCCGAATTTCGGGAGTGCTAGCGACCAGTGTTGGCTACGCTAATGGGCAAGTCGAAACAACCAATTACCAGCTGCTCAAGGAAACAGACCATGCAGAGACTGTTCAAGTGATTTATGATGAGAAAGCAGTGTCACTCAGAGAGATTTTACTCTATTATTTCCGAGTCATCGATCCCTTATCTATCAACCAGCAAGGGAATGACCGTGGTCGCCAATATCGAACGGGGATCTATTATCAGGATGAAGCAGACTTGCCAGCTATCTACACTGTGGTGCAGGAGCAGGAACGCATGCTAGGTCGAAAGATTGCAGTAGAAGTGGAGAAACTTCGCCACTATATCCTGGCAGAAGACTACCATCAAGACTATCTCAAGAAAAATCCTTCCGGTTACTGTCATATCGATGTGACAGATGCTGAGAAGCCATTGATTGACGCCTCAAATTATGAAAAACCTAGTCAAGAGGTGTTGAAGGAAAGTTTATCTGAAGAGTCTTACCGTGTTACGCAAGAAGCTGCAACAGAGGCTCCATTTAGCAATGCTTATGACCAAATCTTTGAAGAGGGGATATATGTAGACATCACGACGGGTGAGCCACTCTTTTTTGCCAAGGATAAGTTTGCTTCAGGTTGTGGTTGGCCAAGTTTTAGTCGTCCGATTTCTAAGGAATTGATTCATTACTACAAGGACCTGAGTCATGGGATGGAGCGAATCGAAGTTCGTTCTCGGTCAGGCAATGCTCACTTGGGTCATGTTTTCACAGATGGACCTCGTGAGTTAGGTGGCCTCCGTTACTGTATCAATTCGGCTTCCTTGCGTTTTGTAGCCAAGGATGAGATGGAAGAAGCAGGATATGGCTATTTATTGCCTTATTTAAACAAATAAAACAGAGAAGGTGGGGGCTTCCCATTTTCTTCATTTCCAGAATAAGAATAGAAAGGATCTATGAAACACTTACTATCTTACTTCAAATCCTATATCAAAGAATCCATTTTAGCTCCCTTATTCAAGTTACTTGAAGCTGTTTTTGAGCTCTTGGTTCCCATGGTAATTGCTGGGATTGTTGACCAATCTTTGCCTCAGAGAGATCAAGGACATCTTTGGATGCAGATTGCCCTGCTCCTTATCTTTGCAGTGATTGGCGTTTTAGTGGCATTGGTAGCTCAGTTTTACTCAGCCAAGGCTGCGGTAGGTTTTGCCAAAGAACTGACAGACGACCTTTATCGTCATATTCTTTCCCTACCCAAGGATAGCAGAGATCGTCTGACAACTTCTAGCTTGGTCACTCGCTTGACTTCGGATACTTACCAGATTCAGACTGGTATCAATCAATTCCTGCGCCTCTTTTTGAGAGCGCCTATTATCGTTTTTGGAGCCATTTTTATGGCCTATAGAATCTCAGCTGAGCTGACTTTCTGGTTTTTAGTTATGGTTGTCATTTTGACGATTGTTATTGTAGGCCTCTCTCGACTTGTCAATCCTCTCTACAGCAGTCTCAGAAAGAAAACGGACCAACTGGTTCAGGAAACGCGCCAACAATTACAAGGTATGCGGGTTATTCGTGCTTTTGGGCAAGAAAAACGAGAGTTACAGATTTTTCAAACCCTTAACCAAGTTTATGCCAGATTGCAAGAAAAGACGGGTTTCTGGTCTAGTTTGTTAACACCTCTGACCTATCTGATTGTTAATGGAACTCTTCTCGTCATCATCTGGCAGGGATATATTTCAATTCAAGGAGGTTTACTCAGTCAAGGTGCCCTCATTGCCCTTATCAACTATCTCTTGCAGATCTTGGTGGAATTGGTCAAGCTAGCCATGCTGATTAATTCCCTCAACCAGTCCTACATCTCAGCTAAACGAATCGAGGAAGTCTTTGCTGAGGTTCCAGAAGACATCTATTCAGAGTTAGAACAAAAGCAAGCTGCCCGTAATCAGGTTTTACAAGTTCAAGAATTGACTTTTACCTATCCTGATGCGGCCCAGCCTTCTCTGAGAGACATTTCCTTTGATATGACTCAAGGACAAATCCTTGGTATCATTGGAGGAACAGGTTCTGGTAAGTCAAGTTTGGTGCAAGTCTTACTTGGACTTTATCCAGCAGATAAGGGAAGCATTGACCTTTATCGAGATGGACGTAGTCCTCTTAATTTGGAACAGTGGCGGTCTTGGATTGCCTATGTGCCTCAAAAAGTCGAGCTCTTTAAAGGAACTATTCGTTCCAACTTGACGCTGGGTTTCAATCAAGAAGTAACTGACCAAGAACTCTGGAAGGCCTTGGAGATTGCCCAAGCTAAGGATTTTGTCAGTGACAAGGAAGGACTCTTAGATGCCCTAGTTGGGGCAGGAGGTCGAAATTTCTCAGGCGGGCAAAAACAAAGGTTGTCTATCGCCCGAGCAGTCTTGCGCCGAGCACCTTTTCTCATCCTAGATGATGCAACCTCGGCCCTCGACACCATTACCGAGTCTAAGCTCTTGAAAGCTATCCGAGAAAATCTGCCAAATACAAGTTTAATCTTGATCTCTCAACGAACTTCGACTTTACAGATGGCTGACCAGATTCTCCTCTTGGAAAAAGGCGAGCTCCTAGCTATCGGCAAGCACGAGAACTTGATGAAGTCCAGTCAAGTCTATCGTGAAATCAATGCTTCCCAACATGGAAAGGAGGACTAGAATGAGACGACAAACTGCAAACCAGACGCTCACACGTTTGGCTAAAGACCTTGCAAGTCACCCTTTCCTCCTTTTCCTAGCCTTCCTAGGAACTATTGCCCAAGTTGGTTTATCAATTTACCTACCTATTCTGATTGGGCAGGTCATTGACCAGGTCCTATTGGCTGGTTCTTCGCTAGTTTTTTGGCAGATTTTCATTCAGATGATATTGGTGGTCATAGGGAATACCCTAGTTCAATGGGCCAATCCTCTCCTCTATAATCGCCTAATCTTTTCTTATACCAAAGACTTGCGAGAGCGAATCATCCATAAACTCCATCGTTTACCGATTTCCTTTGTAGATAGACAAGGTAGTGGGGAGATGGTTAGTCGTGTAACCACGGATATCGAACAGTTGGCAGCTGGCTTGACCATGATTTTTAACCAATTTTTCATTGGTGTCTTGATGATTTTGGTTAGTATTCTAGCCATGCTCCAAATTCATCTCCTCATGACTCTCTTGGTCTTGCTGTTGACGCCCCTATCCATGGTGATTTCACGCTTTATTGCCAAGAGATCTTATCATCTCTTCCAAAAGCAAACGGAGACAAGAGGGATTCAGACCCAGTTGATTGAAGAATCGCTTAGTCAGCAGACTATTATCCAGTCCTTCAATGCTCAAGGAGAGTTTATCCAAAGATTGCATGAGGCTAATGATAACTACGCAGACTATTCTCAGTCAGCCATCTTTTATTCATCAACGGTCAATCCTTCAACTCGTTTTGTCAATGCACTCATTTATGCGCTTTTAGCTGGAGTGGGAGCTTATCGTATTATGATGGGTTCAACCTTGACCATTGGACGTTTAGTGACTTTTTTGAACTATGTCCAACAGTACACCAAGCCCTTTAATGATATTTCTTCTGTTTTAGCCGAGTTGCAAAGTGCTCTCGCTTGCGCAGAGCGTGTCTATGCAGTCTTAGAAAGTCCTGAGATTGCTGAAACAGGTAAGGAAGTATTGACCAGCGACCAGGTCAAGGGGGCTATTTCCTTTAAACATGTCTCTTTTGGCTATCATACTGAAAAGGTTATGATTAAGGATTTATCCATTGATATTCCAGCTGGTAGCAAGGTTGCTATTGTTGGTCCTACGGGTGCTGGAAAATCAACCCTCATCAATCTCCTCATGCGTTTTTATCCCATTAAATCGGGAGATATCTTGCTAGATGGTCGTTCCATTTATGACTATACCCGAGCATCATTGAGACAACAATTTGGCATGGTGCTCCAAGAAACCTGGCTCAAGCAAGGGACCATTCATGACAATATTGCCTTTGGAAATCCTGAAGCCAGTCGGGAGCAGGTGATTGCTGCTGCCAAAGCAGCCAATGCAGATTTCTTTATCCAACAACTGCCGCAGGGCTATGATACCAAACTGGAAAATGCGGGTGAATCTCTCTCTGTCGGTCAGGCTCAGCTCTTGACTATTGCCCGTGTCTTTCTAGCCATTCCAAAGATTCTTATCTTAGACGAGGCGACTTCCTCCATCGATACGCGGACAGAGATGCTGGTACAGGATGCCTTTGCCAAACTCATGAAGGGACGAACAAGTTTTATCATTGCCCACCGCTTGTCAACCATTCAGGATGCGGATCTGATTCTAGTCTTGGTGGATGGTGACATTGTGGAGCATGGTACCCATCATGACCTCATGGCTAGAAAGGGCAAGTATTACCAAATGCAAAAAGCTGCGGCTTTTAGCTCTGAATAATCCTTTCTATTTTGAAATCTTATGGACAAAAAAAGTTGCCTTCGGGTGACTTTTTTGTTACAATAGCTAGAAAAAATCAGGGTCTTAGAAGGAGAAAACAATGAAAGTCTATCAGCATGTAAATATCGTGACTTGTGACCAAGATTTCCATGTCTATCTGGATGGTATCTTGGCTGTTAAGGATTCTCAAATCATCTATGTCGGTCAAGAGAAGCAAGAGATTTTAGATCAAGCTGAGCAGATTATAGACTATCAAGGGGCTTGGATCATGCCTGGATTGGTCAATTGCCATACCCATTCTGCTATGACAGGCTTGCGAGGGATTCGGGATGACAGCAATCTCCATGAATGGCTTAATGACTATATCTGGCCAGCAGAAGCAGACTTCACTCCCGACATGACTACCAAGGCGGTCAAAGAAGCTCTGACGGAGATGCTCCAGTCAGGAACAACAAGCTTCAACGATATGTATAATCCCAATGGTGTGGATATTGAGCGGATTTATCAGGCAGTGAAAGCTTCCAAGATGCGTTGTTACTTTTCTCCGACTCTCTTTTCTTCAGAAGGTGAAACAACCGATGAGACTATAAGTAGAACACGTGCCATCATTGAGGAAATATTAAAATATAAAAATCCAAATTTCAAAGTCATGGTAGCACCTCATTCTCCTTACAGCTGTAGCAGAGACTTGCTGGAAGCGAGTTTAGAAATGGCAAAAGAGCTAAAACTTCCTCTCCATATCCATGTGGCGGAGACCAAGGAGGAGTCAGGAATTATTCTGAAACGATACGGCAAACGCCCCCTCGCCTTTCTAGACGAACTAGGTTACTTAGATCATCCGTCCGTCTTTGCTCACGGGGTCGAGTTAAACGAGCGAGAAATTGAACGCTTGGCAACTTCTCATGTGGCTATCGCCCATAATCCTATTAGTAACCTCAAACTAGCCTCAGGGATTGCTCCCATCATCCAACTTCAAAAAGCGGGAGTAGCAGTCGGAATTGCGACAGATTCGGTTGCTTCCAATAACAATCTTGATATGTTTGAGGAAGGTCGTACCGCAGCTCTCTTACAGAAAATGAAGAGTGGAGATGCCAGCCAGTTTCCAATTGAAACAGCCCTCAAAGCTCTAACGATAGAAGGTGCTAAGGTTCTTGGAATGGAAAACTTGATTGGAAGTCTTGAAGTTGGCAAGCAAGCGGATTTTCTGGTCGTTCAACCACAAGGGAAAATCCATCTCCAACCTCAGGAAAATATGCTCTCTCACCTCGTTTATGCAGTCAAATCTAGTGATGTTGATGATGTCTACATTGCAGGAGAACAGGTTGTCAAGCAAGGACAAGTTTTGACAGTGGAGATTTAAAAAAATATTTCAAAAAAAGTCTGCAAAAATCTTGCATTCTTTTTTTGTCTATGCTATACTTATATACGGTTTGAAAAAACTGCCTAAGACAGTAGGGGAGCTCGACTCATAAGTATCCTACCGAGGACAAAACGTATCATGTAAAAAGAAGCGTATTGTACTTTCGTGTCTAGGTTTGGGCGCGTTTTTCTTTTGGAGAAATTCCCCAAGCAAAATAATTACGGAGGTGAACACACTAATGAGTGAAGCAATTATTGCTAAAAAAGCGGAACTAGTTGACGTAGTAGCTGAAAAAATGAAAGCTGCTGCATCTATCGTCGTTGTAGACGCTCGTGGTTTGACAGTTGAGCAAGATACAGTTCTTCGTCGTGAGCTTCGTGGAAGCGAAGTTGAGTATAAAGTCATTAAAAACTCAATCTTGCGTCGTGCAGCTGAAAAAGCTGGTCTTGAAGATCTTGCATCAGTATTTGTTGGACCATCTGCAGTAGCATTTTCTAACGAAGATGTTATCGCACCAGCGAAAATCTTGAACGATTTTGCTAAAAACGCTGAAGCACTTGAAATCAAAGGTGGTGCAATCGAAGGCGCTGTCGCATCTAAAGAAGAAATCGTTGCTCTTGCAACTCTTCCAAACCGCGAAGGACTTCTTTCTATGCTCCTTTCTGTACTTCAAGCGCCAGTGCGCAACGTTGCTCTTGCAGTCAAAGCGGTTGCAGACAACAAAGAAGACGCAGCTTAATCTTAAGCTACGCAGCGTAGCCTAGCTACGAAAAAACTATTATAAAATTTAAAACTTATTTGGAGGAAATAACAATGGCATTGAACATTGAAAACATTATTGCTGAAATTAAAGAAGCTTCAATCCTTGAATTGAACGACCTTGTAAAAGCTATCGAAGAAGAATTTGGTGTAACTGCAGCTGCTCCTGTAGCTGTTGCTGCAGCTGGTGCTGCTGACGCTGGTGCTGCTAAAGATTCATTTGACGTTGAGTTGACAGCTGCTGGTGACAAAAAAGTTGGCGTTATCAAAGTTGTACGTGAAATCACTGGTCTTGGACTTAAAGAAGCTAAAGAACTTGTTGATGGTGCACCAGGTGTCATCAAAGAAGGCGTTCCAACTGCAGAAGCCGAAGAAATCAAAGCTAAATTGGAAGAAGCTGGAGCTTCAGTTACTCTTAAATAATAGAGCGACTACTTTTGTAGCTTAAAAACATGATTAAACCGCTATTCTTAGGACTAGCGGTTTTTTATATTTTCTATAAATTATTATCTAGAGATAGTAATTTATAAGTATGAGTTGCCTTTTCAATAAAGGGGTTATATAATAGTAATATAGTTAGGGAAGATTGGTCTTTAAAATTATAATTTTTATTAAAAAGGAGAAAAGATGGCATTAAATTTGTTTGATGTTATTCGTTATGAAGGTGAAGATACAAGGAATATACTTGCTTGGAGACATCCTAAAACGAATATTAAGATGGGGGCAACTGTAATTGTAAATCCTGGTCAGCGTGCTGTGTTTTTTTCAAATGGAAGAGCAGTAGCTAGTTATGATGCTGGTAAACATAAGATTGAAGGAAATGATATTCAGCTAGGTTCAGGAATAAAAAGTTTTCTAAGCGGAGCTATTTCATCTGACTCATCATTTTTGTGGTTTGTAAACATGTATGATTTACAACCGATTGGGTGGGGAACTTCTTCTCCTATAATGGTTCGAGATCCAGAAAGTGATATTCCTGTTGAATTGAAAATACATGGGAATTTTATTCCTCGAATTGTAGATTTGGAAGCATTTATACTAGAATTTATGCCAAGTCACCCTGATCTTATAACAGCTGCTATTTTACAAAAACGATTTAGACAAACTGCCAGTGGACTGATTAGTTCAGCTATTTCACAGGTAATATATAACTTTAAGATTCCAATTATTGATATTGAGATGCACAGTTTTGATATAGCTGTTGGTTTGTCAGAAATTTTATCTAGCCATTTTGCTAAGTATGGAATTAGTATTGAAGAATTTAACATTGAGGCTTTAAAGGTAAATCAGAATAGCAATGGATATAGAGAAATCTTTAACTTCTACAAGCAAATTTTAGAAGCCAAAAGCAAGCAGGCTAGTCGAGATATTGAAGAGTATACGTATCAAGAAGAGAGACAATTTGATATTTTAGAAGAGGCAGCTAAGAATAATGATTCTACAGGGAACCTAATGGGAACAGGCATGAAAATCGCTATGGGACTTGGTTTAGGAGCTAAATTCGGCAACTTGGTGGATCAGATTGAAGATAGGAATTCATTTGACAAAGATGTTAATCAGCATCAAACTGACATCAAAGGAGAAACGGGCTTAGCTAATTTTTGTAGCCAATGCGGGACTGCTTTTTTGGGAGGAGCAAACTTTTGTTCTAATTGTGGGCACGAAAGATAGTTCGAACCTTAGGAAAAAATAATTTTTTATACCATTCTAGTTTGAATATTATCTTTAACTTTTGTTTTTTGTATTGTCACATTTATTTTTGATTTTATTTGGGAAATCTGGGGTTGCCAGAATTTCCCTTTTTCTTAGAAATCTGAAAACTAAGGTTTCTTTGTTTGTATCTTTAGATCATTCAAATTATGTAATTCCAAGTATGAAAATGTATGAATAAATACAAAGAACTATGAAAAGTACTTGGAAAGTTTTTAATAAAGTAAGGGATTTACTTAGACAAGTTCTATGACAGGAGGATATTTTGGATGTACCAAGTATTTCGTTTATTAAGTATACTTTTTATGGGATTAACAAGTGCAACATTTTTTATTTCACTATGGACAGTAACCCTATTTCTAGAACATGGTGAGCCAATTTTCTCAATAGTGATTCCTATTATTTTTTCTTTATCAGGTTTCTTTTTGTCTTCCTTTGCATTTTATAGCTTTGGTGTTTTAGAAAATATAAAAATTAAAGTCAAAGCTTTGGATGAAATATATAATGGGAAAGCCCTTTATAGAGAATATATAGCAACTAGAGGAGAAGATAGGTGAAGCAGTATATTAAGAATAATTGGAAAAAAGGCTTTCATTGGTTAATTTCAAATATAGTAATACTCTGTTTTGTAGTTTTATCACTTGCTATCTTTTCTATAGATGATGGACCAACTATCTTTATATTGAAAAATCTTGCTTTTATAATTTTGGCAAAATCTATTGGAATTCCCATTGTTATCAGTTTTTTATTTTTATCATTTCAAAATGTTACCTTTCTACCGATTGCTTTAATTATTTTATATTTATTTCGAGAAAAAATTAAAGATTCCTTTTCCTTGAAGAAATTAAAACAGAAGAATTTACTTCAAATGCTTGTTTTAATCATTTTATCATCACTTTTTGAAATTGAAAAATCTAGGGAATGGTCTATTCGATTTCTATTTCTTTTAGCTCCGTGGTATTTATTTAGTCTATTCTCAATATTGGTAATGACTTATTGTGAGTCTAAGAGACAAGAAGAAGTCAAGAAGCGAAATCAAATACAAGCTTTATTCACCTTATTTGAAAAGCACCAGATTAACAAAAATACCTATCCTGTTATTTGTCCATCATGTAGTGGTGAGAATCTGCTTGACCTAGGGCAAGGTAAATCATGTGATTATTGTGGTGCATGGTTATCTAGAAAGGAAATATAAATGAGACGCTATCGTTTAATCATTTCCAAGGTTGTTTATCCTGTAGTATCTTTCATATGTATTATTTCGGGATTGAAATTTTATCAGTCCATAGATAAGGAAATAAGATGGTTATTAGGAAAAAAAGAAGGATTACTTCACGATTTCTACTTTATGTGGCTTTTAATAGTTACAATTTTGTTTGTTTTATTTTTCCTATTTTTGATTCTATCTGCTTTTTTATTTTTAAAACAGCCACGGATGAAACAATATGACAAAGCTTTGATAACAGTCCTTAAGTTTGAAGAACAAGAAGAGGATGTTATTGAAATTAAGGGGAAAGAATTACGAGATGAGTTATCTTATCGACTATCAGCAAAACGTGTTTATTGTCCTACTTGTCATAAGCCAACAGATGGAGTAATTGGAACTGAATTGACCTGTGCAACTTGCGGTAAAACTTTTATAGTTTCTTGATTTTAGGATAATCGAAATGATGTTATCTTTTTTCTGTTCTAAATGGGTAAACCTACTTGAAATTATGGTCTGATACGAAAGTTCTAGTTTTTTTACTGATAATTACTAGAATCTTGATATAATTTCAATTTTCTTCTTGACTCTGACCTTAGGTAAGGGATTATACTAATAGTAGATAAGAAAGGAGATTACCATGCAAATCAATATGATTCGTTCAGATAAAGTTTACCAAGAGATGCTCGAGCTTCCTTTAGAAAAGAGAGAAGGTTGCTTTCGAGCTAAAATATTAGCACCTTTTGCAATCAAATACCAAACTCAACACATCCCTTTGAAAGCAAAGTATCCTGGAGGATTTGATGCTCTATTCCTACTTGGCTTTATGAATCTGTTGCCCGGAACTCTATCAGAAAAGGATAGACCATCTATTGACGCTCTGAGCTCTGATCAACTCTGGCAAAATTGTCAAGATACCATCAAGAGGAGTATTAGTCTTTTTGAGCAGGCTGGCTATGACTTAGAGGTTGAGGATTATCATTTTACTATTTTATTGGGCAACCCTGAAAAGCCCATGTTACAGCTCAATAAGGGTTATAGTGGAGATGGCGGAATTCCAGGCTACATCATGCTTAGTCTGCTACCAAATGACTATACTTTACCACGTGTGCAGGCTGCGTTGGCTCACGAGTGCAATCACAATGTCCGTTTCCAATTTATCAAATGGAATCAGCAGACGACATTAGCAGACTGGGTAGTCAGTGAAGGATTGGCAGAGTCTTTTGCAGCCGAGCTTTATGGTAAAGAGCTCATCGGACCCTGGGTCACTTCAACCAGTCCAGAGCAGTTAGAAGAGATTAAGCCCATCATCTCAAGTCAGCTTCAGCTAATGGGGATGGCGGAAATGGCTCCTTATCTTTACGGTGATGAAATTGCAGAGATACAGGGTCAAATTCCGGTTGGTATGCCCTATGCTGCAGGCTATGCTTATGGCTATCATCTGATACAAGCCTATCTGAAAAAGACTGGCAAGAACATTATTGAGGCTACAGTGACGCCTACAGAAGAGATTTTAGAGGCGACGAAAGACTTTTGGAAATGACACTTTTGCTTGCAAATCTGCCAGAGTTTGATATAATGTAGGTAATTTCTGGAGGTAACTATATGCACTATAAAAGAGTTGAATTAAAAGTCACAAATCAAGGTATCCATGAGCGCAAGATTTTTCAAGGTGTCAAGATTTTCAGTCGCAGCAAACTATCCAAAGATCAGAAAAACATTCTAACACAGAAGCTTTACCTGACTCCGAAGCAGAATATCGTTTACTATCAGCGAACAGATGTCAACTATGACCAGAACTGGCATCATAATAAGGACTATTATGAATTAGCTTATGGTCAGATAGACAAAGAGACGGTTTTTAAGGTTTGTCAAGATTTTGACGAACTAAGTCCTTTTCTGGAGAATGATCTGCTTGAGAAGCTAAAAGAAAAGCAGTCAGCAGGCAAATTTTTTGAAAAATTAGATATATAAAAATCCGGCTGCTTTTATAAGCAGTCGGATTTCTTCTAGTGTGATAGTGCTGAAACAATACCTTTACTATCATAGCCTTGGCTACATTTTTAAAAGTTGTTTTAGCTGTGTTGAGGAGCTTGATACTGATGTCATCGAGTCGACCATAGTATACTGCCATCTATTCATCTGATGAGAGGGATTTTATCATCCAGATATTCATAGCAGGGTGGCCGGCGGCGTTAGAAAGTGGTTGTTGTAGTGCTGTAAAACCATAGTGTTGATAGATGGCCACAGCCGTAGCCAGTTCAGTAGAGGTTTCTAGATAAAGCTGTTCATAACCAGCTAGACGGGCTTCCTGGAATATCCGCTTTATCAACCTGCTGGAATAACCTTTGCCACGGCTATTTTTAGTGACATACAGTTTTTGTAATTCAGCAATCTTATCAGACACAGGTGCAAAGCCACCACAGCCAACTAGCTGCCCTTCATCTTCCAGAACAAAGTAAGCTGCTCTCTCTTGCTGTTGATAATAGTCGGCCAAATGATCTAGATGAGAATCAAAGTAGACAGTTCCTGGTTTGTCAAGCCCGAATTCTTCTAGGCTGGCTCGAATAAGCTGCGCTACAGCTAGATTGTCTCTCACTTCCATTGGCCGTAAGTTCATCATTTGTCCTCCGATAGGATGTATCGACTAATTAAACAATACCTTGTGCAATCATAGCGTTTGCTACGTTTTCGAAGGCAGCGATATTTGCTCCTGCAAGGTAGTCAGTACCAAGACCGTATGTTTCAGCAGTTGTTTTAGCTGTGTTAAAGATATTGGTCATGATGTCTTTGAGGCGTCCATCAACTTCTTCACGTGTCCATGAAAGGCGAAGGCTGTTTTGGCTCATTTCAAGTGCTGATACAGCTACACCACCAGCGTTGGCAGCTTTGGCAGGTCCGTAAAGGATTCCGTTTTCTTTGTAGACTTTAATCGCATCAAGGTCACTAGGCATGTTGGCACCTTCAGACACACAGATAACGCCTTGAGCAACTAAGCGTTTTGCCGCATCACCATTGATTTCATTTTGAGTTGCACATGGAAGAGCGATGTCGTAGTTACCAGTGTAAGTCCATACAGAACCTTCATGGTAAGTAGCAGTTGCTTTCTCAGCTGCATACTCAGTCAAACGTGCACGACGGTTATTCTTCACATCTGCTAGAAGGTCGAAGTCAATACCATTTTCATCGATGACATAACCGTTTGAGTCAGATACAGAGATAACAGTTGCACCAAGTTCAGTCGCTTTTTGAAGAGCGTATTGAGCTACGTTACCAGAACCTGAAATAACAACTTTCTTACCAGCAAAACTGTTACCATTAGCTTTGAGCATTTCTTCAGTGTAGTAGACCAATCCATAACCAGTTGCTTCTGGACGAATCAAGCTACCACCAAATCCAAGAGGTTTACCAGTCAAGACACCCGCATCAAATTGGTTAAGACGTTTGTATTGTCCGTAAAGGTAACCAATTTCGCGTCCTCCAACACCGATATCACCAGCAGGTACGTCAAGAGATGGTCCGATGTATTTTTGCAATTCAGTCATGAAGCTTTGGCAGAAGCGCATCACTTCAGCGTCAGTCTTCCCTTTAGGATCGAAGTCTGATCCCCCTTTACCTCCACCGATTGGAAGTCCAGTCAAGACGTTTTTAAAGATTTGTTCAAATCCGAGGAATTTTAAGATTCCTTGGTTTACAGTTGGGTGGAAACGAAGTCCGCCTTTATATGGTCCAACAGCTGAGTTAAATTGAACACGGTAACCACGGTTAACTTGAACTTTTCCATCACGGTCAACCCAAGGAACACGGAAAGAAATTACGCGCTCAGGTTCAGTGATACGTGCCAAGATGTTTTCTTCGATATACTCAGGGTGTTTTTCAAATACAGGTTCCAAAGTGCTGAAGAATTCTTCAACCGCCTGGAGAAATTCAGCCTCGTGCCCATTACGAGCTGTTACAGTTTCAAACACGCTTTGGATATAGTCTTTAGCAGATGTCATATCGTTCTCCTTTATTCTTGTCCTATTTTATTACGTGAGACATTATAGCAGAATTTTTTTTCAGTGTAAAGAAAAAAACGGAAATTTTCTAAAAATTCTCTCAATTTGCAAAACCGAACGTTTTATATTGAAATTAGTTTCTCAAAGAGAAAATCTGAAAGTATGGTATAATATTAGAAATAAAAGGAATCTGGAGGATTAGAATCATGGTATCAACGAAAACACAAATAGCTGGCTTTGAGTTTGACAATTGCTTGATGAATGCGGCGGGTGTTGCTTGTATGACGATAGAAGAGCTTGAAGGGGTTAAAAACTCAGCAGCAGGTACTTTTGTCACGAAGACAGCGACCTTGGACTTTCGTCAGGGCAATCCTGAGCCACGTTACCAGGATGTTCCACTTGGTTCTATCAACTCCATGGGCTTGCCAAACAATGGTTTAGACTATTATCTGGACTATCTTTTGGACCTGCAGGAAAAAGAACCAAACCGAACGTTTTTCCTTTCCCTAGTCGGCATGTCTCCAGAGGAAACACATACCATCTTGAAAAAAGTCCAAGAGAGTGAGTTTAAAGGATTGACAGAGCTCAATCTCTCTTGTCCAAATGTTCCAGGGAAGCCTCAGATTGCTTATGATTTCGAGACAACAGACCGTATCTTGTCAGAGGTATTTGCCTACTTTACTAAACCTCTTGGAATTAAGTTGCCACCTTATTTTGATATTGTCCACTTTGACCAAGCAGCAGCTATTTTCAACAAGTATCCACTCAAGTTTGTCAACTGTGTCAATTCTATCGGAAATGGCCTTTATATAGAAGGCGAGTCGGTCGTTATTCGTCCTAAAAACGGTTTTGGTGGAATTGGTGGAGAATACATTAAACCAACAGCCCTTGCTAATGTTCATGCCTTTTATCAACGTTTAAATCCTCAAATTCAAATCATTGGGACTGGTGGAGTATTAACTGGTCGTGATGCCTTTGAACATATCCTCTGCGGTGCGAGTATGGTGCAAGTAGGGACCACTCTTCACAAAGAAGGTATCAGTGCTTTTGAACGCATTACCAATGAACTGAAAGCTATTATGGCGGAAAAAGGGTACGAGAACCTAGAAGATTTCCGTGGGAAATTGCGCTATATTGATTAAAGTTAGAAAAAAATCAGAAGAAAGGAGAGAAGATGCTAGCCATAGAAGAGAGTCAAAAGGTATCTCTATCAAATTTATCTAGCTTGATTCTATTTACAGGGACAGACCAGGGCCAGTTTGAAGTTATGAAGAGTCAAGTGTTGAAACAGATTGGTTATGATCCAGCTGATCTCAATTTTGCTTACTTTGATATGAAAGAAGTAGCCTATAAAGACTTAGAGTTGGAGTTGGTCAGTCTCCCTTTCTTTGCGGATGAAAAAATCGTGATATTAGACCATTTTGTCGATATTACAACAGCCAAGAAACGTTTTTTAACAGATGATGAGCTCAAGTCGTTTGAGGCATACCTTGATAACCCTTCACCGACGACTAAACTCTTGATTTTTGTGGAAGGAAAGTTGGATAGTAAAAGACGGTTGGCCAAATTGCTCAAACGAGATGCGACTGTATTTGATGCTATTGAACCCAAGGAACAAGAACTCCGCCAGTATTTCCAAAAATGGAGTCAGACACAAGGTCTGCAGTTTGTGGGGCAGTCCTTTGAAAATCTACTTCTCAAATCTGGTTTTCAATTTAGTGAAATCCAGAAAAATCTCCTTTTTTTGCAGTCTTATAAGTCAGACGGCGTGATTGAGGAGAAGGATATTGTCGAGGCTATACCAAAGACCCTGCAGGACAATATTTTTGATTTGACTCAGCTTATTTTAGCTAAGAAGATTGACCTGGCCCGTGACCTGGTTAGAGACTTGACCTTGCAAGGGGAGGATGAAATCAAGCTCATAGCTGTCATGTTAGGACAGTTTCGTACCTTTACCCAAGTGAAGATTTTATCAGAGACTGGTCAGACGGAATCGCAGATTGCAAGCAGTCTGGGAACTTATTTGGGGCGCAATCCTAATCCTTATCAAATGAAGTTTGCATTAAGAGATTCGAGAGGGATTTCCTTGGCTTTTCTCAAGCGAGCGATTTCTTATTTGATTGAAACAGACTATCAGATTAAGACAGGTATCTATGAAAAAGGTTACTTGTTTGAAAAGGCACTTTTGCAGATCGCGGCAGAAGCAAATTGAGCAAAAAACTTGAAAAAAGAGGATGATTGCGTTATAATTTTCATATAGAAAGAAAAAGAGGTATTACAGATGGCTATTATCTTACCAGACCTTCCATACGCATACGACGCTTTGGAACCATACATTGATGCAGAAACAATGCACTTGCACCATGACAAACACCACCAAACTTATGTAAACAATGCAAATGCAGCTCTTGAAAAACACCCTGAAATTGGTGAAGACCTTGAAGCCTTGCTTGCTGATGTAGACTCTATCCCAGCTGATATCCGTCAAGCACTTATCAACAATGGTGGTGGACACTTGAACCACGCTCTTTTCTGGGAATTGATGACTCCTGAAAAGACTGCTCCTTCAGCAGAACTTGCAGCAGCAATCGATGCAACATTTGGTTCATTTGAAGAGTTCCAAGCAGCCTTTACAGCAGCAGCTACAACTCGCTTCGGTTCTGGATGGGCTTGGTTGGTTGTCAACAAAGAAGGAAAACTTGAAGTAACTTCAACAGCAAACCAAGATACACCAATCTCAGAAGGAAAAAAACCAATCTTGGGCTTGGACGTTTGGGAACATGCTTACTACGTGAAATACCGCAACGTGCGTCCTGACTACATCAAAGCTTTCTTCTCAGTCATCAACTGGAATAAGGTAGACGAGCTTTACGCAGCAGCTAAATAATAAAATATGGAGGGAAGAATTGTTCTTCTCTTTTTAAAGTTATAAAGCAGAAGTCTGACAGAATCGTCAGACTTTTTTCATTTTCAGGATATTCGTGCCAACTTGTAGAAAATATGGTAAAATAGAGTGTTAAGTAATCGTGGAAAAGGAAGACTATGCGTAAAGAAATTGCACCTGAATTATACAATTATAACAAGTTTCCTGGCCCAGAATTTCATGTGAATGGGGATAAGGTTGAGACTGAAGGGATTGCTTTTACCTTGGTTGAAAATATCAAGGATGCTTTCGATGTGACCGTCTTTAATCAACGCTTCTCAGAAGTGTTGACCAAGTTTGATTATGTCGTGGGGGACTGGAGCAATGAACAGCTCCGTCTACGTGGCTTTTATAAAGACGACCGAACAGAGGAAAAAATTGAAAAAATCAGTCGCTTACAGGATTATCTTTTAGAGTATTGTAGTTATGGTTGTGCTTATTTTGTCCTAGAAAACCAAGCACCGAAGCGTGCGTCGTTTGACAAGAAAATGCGTAAAAAGGAAGAGGAGAATCTTCCTAGAAGAGGAAAGAAACCTTCTCAAAACAAGAGAAAACCAAATGCGGATAAGCGAAATAGACGTCGTCATAAGGATCAAAAGTCTCAGAAAGAGGACAAGGGACAGCGCCATTTTATCATTCGTCAGAAATAGATAGAGAAATAAGGAGAAGAGATGAAACCGTCTATTTATAGTTTAACACGTCAAGCCATGCAAGAATGGGTATTAGAACAAGGGGAAAAGAAATTCCGTGCAGATCAAATCTGGGAATGGCTCTACCGTAAACGTGTCCAGTCATTTGAAGAAATGACCAACCTTTCCAAGGATTTGATTGCCAGGCTCAATGACCAGTTTGTGGTCAATCCTTTGAAACAGCGGATCGTACAAGAGTCAGCTGACGGTACTGTTAAGTATCTTTTCGAGTTGCCAGATGGCATGTTGATTGAGACAGTACTCATGCGTCAACACTACGGTTTGTCAGTCTGTGTGACCACTCAGGTTGGCTGTAATATTGGTTGTACCTTCTGTGCGTCAGGCTTGATTAAGAAGCAACGTGACCTTAATAACGGTGAAATTGTAGCGCAGATCATGCTGGTTCAGAAATACTTTGATGAGCGTGGTCAGGACGAACGTGTCAGCCATATCGTTGTCATGGGAATTGGTGAACCATTTGATAACTACAACAATGTATTGAATTTTGTCCGTACCATCAATGATGACAAGGGGATGGCAATCGGTGCTCGTCATATCACGGTTTCAACCTCAGGTTTGGCCCATAAAATTCGTGACTTTGCTAATGAAGGCGTACAGGTCAATCTGGCTGTTTCCCTTCACGCACCAAACAATGAATTGCGTTCAAGCATCATGAAAATTAACCGTGCCTTTCCGATTGAAAAGCTTTTCGCAGCTATTGAGTATTATATCGAAACAACCAATCGCCGTGTGACCTTTGAATATATCATGCTCAATGAAGTCAACGATGGCGTTGAACAAGCCTTGGAATTGGCTGAGTTGCTCAAGAACATCAAGAAATTGTCTTATGTCAACTTGATTCCTTATAACCCAGTTAGTGAACATGACCAATATAGCCGTAGTCCCAAAGAGCGTGTGATGGCCTTCTACGATACCCTCAAGAAGAAAGGGATTAACTGCGTTGTCCGTCAAGAGCATGGTACAGATATTGATGCAGCTTGTGGACAATTGCGCTCCAATACAATGAAACGTGACCGCCAGAAGGCAGTCGCAGCGGTAAATCCATAAAATGACAAGAAAAAGAGAATTAATCTTGAGATTGGGAGTGGCTATTTACAGTCTTTGCATTGTCTGTTTTTGCTTCACTCCCCAACCTCAGCTTCCTACAGGAGTGGAAACTCCAGGTATTCAAACTTTTGGACGCCTGGTTTTTCTTTTAACTCCCTTAAACTCCCTTTGGAATCTGGGTGAAGTGACCAGTTTGGGACAAGTCCTTTGGATCTTTTTGCAGAACATTTTAAATGTCTTCTTGCTTTTCCCGCTAGTCTTTCAACTGATCTATCTCTGTCCAAACTTGCGACAAACCAAAAAAATCATCCTTCTCAGCTTTCTACTGAGCCTAGGAATCGAGTGTACGCAGCTGGTCTTAGACTTTTTCTTTGATTTTAATCGGGTCTTTGAGATTGATGATTTGTGGACCAATACCCTGGGAGGCTATTTGGCTTGGCTCCTCTATAAAGGACTGCATAAAAACAAGATAAGGAATTAGAATGAGTATTTTAGAAGTTAAAAATTTAAGTCACGGTTTTGGTGACCGTGCAATTTTTGAAGATGTGTCCTTCCGTCTCCTCAAGGGAGAACATATCGGTCTAGTCGGCGCCAATGGTGAAGGGAAATCAACCTTTATGAGCATCGTGACTGGTAAGATGTTACCAGATGAAGGGAAGGTGGAGTGGTCCAAATATGTGACTGCTGGCTATCTGGATCAGCACGCTGTACTAAAGGAAGGTCAAACCGTGCGTGATGTCTTGCGTACAGCCTTTGATGAGCTATTTAAAGCAGAAGCTCGTATCAATGACCTCTATATGGAAATGGCTGAAGACGGAGCGGATATCGACGCGCTCATGGAAGAAGTTGGCGAACTACAAGACCGTTTGGAGAGTCGTGACTTCTATACTTTGGATGCTAAGATTGATGAAGTAGCGCGTGCTCTGGGTGTCATGGACTATGGCATGGATACAGACGTAACAGCCTTGTCAGGTGGACAAAGAACCAAGGTCCTCTTGGCTAAACTCCTCCTTGAAAAACCAGATATTTTGTTGCTTGACGAGCCAACCAACTACTTGGATGCTGAGCATATTGACTGGCTCAAACGTTATCTCCAAAACTATGAGAATGCCTTTGTCCTTATTTCGCACGATATTCCTTTCCTCAACGACGTAATCAATATCGTCTACCATGTGGAAAATCAACAGCTGACGCGTTACTCTGGTGACTATTACCAGTTCCAAGAAGTCTATGCTATGAAGAAATCTCAACTGGAGGCAGCCTACGAACGCCAACAGAAAGAGATTGCAGACCTCAAGGATTTCGTGGCTCGAAACAAAGCGCGTGTTGCAACGCGTAATATGGCCATGTCTCGTCAAAAGAAATTGGATAAGATGGATATTATCGAACTCCAAAGCGAGAAACCAAAGCCATCCTTTGATTTCAAACCAGCTCGTACGCCAGGGCGCTTTATCTTCCAAGCCAAGGACTTGCAGATTGGTTATGACCGTCCCCTTACCAAACCCTTAAACCTCACCTTTGAACGCAATCAAAAGGTTGCCATTATTGGGGCCAATGGTATTGGGAAAACAACCCTCTTGAAGTCTCTCTTGGGCATTATTCCTCCCATTGCTGGGGAAGTTGAACGCGGAGATTACCTAGAACTTGGTTATTTTGAGCAAGAAGTAGAAGGTGGCAATCGCCAGACGCCTCTAGAAGCGGTCTGGAACGCCTTTCCAGCACTTAACCAAGCAGAAGTTCGGGCAGCCCTTGCTCGTTGTGGTTTGACGACTAAGCACATCGAAAGTCAGATTCAGGTCTTATCAGGTGGAGAACAAGCCAAGGTGCGTTTCTGTCTCTTGATGAATCGTGAAAACAACGTTTTAGTACTTGACGAGCCGACCAACCACTTGGATGTGGATGCCAAGGATGAACTCAAACGGGCGCTTAAAGAATACAAAGGAAGCATTCTTATGGTTTGCCACGAACCAGACTTTTATGAAGGCTGGATGGACCAAATATGGGACTTTAACAAGCTAACTTAAAGGCGCTAAAAAGCCAAGTCGAAATGACTTGGCTTTTTTGACTAGTAATTTAAAAAGCTTTCAACTTCAGATTTCTCAATTTCTTTACCGTAGTGGCAAATCGGACAAGAAACGAAATAACTTTTACCATAAGGGAAAAGTGGAATCCAGTAGAGGGTGAACTTGCGTCCAGTTTCTACAATCTCCCAAGTGTCAACATTGTTACAGTGACCACATTCGATCGCAGTTTGCGTATGTCCCAATTCTTTCTGATAACCTTTAGAACCCCAAAATAAAATCATATCATCGTCTCCTTATCTGTTGATGGCTTATTTTTTGCTGAAGTCGTAGTCCTTGACCACTTCGATACTGTCAATGGTGATAGCAGTAGTTGGTTTATCTTTTTCATCTTTTTCAGCCTTAGCAATCTTGTCAACAACATCCATGCCATCGATGACTTGACCAAAAACAGGGTGTTTGCCATCTAGGCTAGGATTTCCACCCTCTTTATAGGCTTCGATGATTTTCTTTGGATACTTGCTGGTAGGGAGTTTAGCAGAAATATCTGTTGAGTTTTGGTTGATGAAGAACTGGCTACCGTTGGTGTTTGGTTGACCTGTGTTAGCCATAGCAAGGGCTCCTCGGATATTGTATAGGTAAGGAGAGATTTCATTTTTGAAACCAGTTCCCTTGTCCTTCGTTTTGTCCTTATCATGCCAGATGGATTGGCCACCTGTACCATCTCCCTTAGGATCTCCAGTTTGGACCAAAGAAATCTATCGTGTCAGCTTTAATGGTGCACCGGCGAAGTTTGACATTCGTAGCGGGAGTCCTGACCACACCAAGATGGGGAAAGGATTTACCCTCTTAAATGAAGAATTTCAAATCATGGTGGATGCTTTTAAGGGAGATAAGTAAACAATAAGGAGTGGGATTATCCCACTTCTTTTTTTCATCAAAATTGAAACTATAATTACACCGAAAAAGCTAATTTGAAATAATTTAGTATAGAATTTCCACAATATTTTACAAAGGAGTTTTAAGAAAATGTGTGTTAAAATCAAAATAATTAGATAAATTTTGTTTTTAAAAATCAATTGCTTGATAAATCAAAGAAAAACGAATATAATAATATAAATTAGTTTAGTAAAATTAGTTAAGTAATGCACAAAGTTTTAAATCTGTTTTTAGAAGATTAAGATTAAAGTGTAATATTTATATAGATAAAATTAACCTTTAGGAGGAGTTTTATATGGGAGGACTTAAGAAATCCCTGTTTTTGGGTTATTCTCAGTCGTCTGTTTATGAGGTAGTGAATGAACTCAAGTCTCAAGTAAATGAGTTGGAAATCCGTAATTCACAGTTGCTTAAACCATTGAGGAACTTAAAGATAAAGAACTGTTTGTTTCGGAGGCTATTGTTGAGGCTAAACGTTTATCTATTGATATAATTTCAGAAGCTGAGGTTCAGTCTGAACAGTTAGTTAATGAGATGAAAACTCGCATCGAGCAATCAGTAGAAGAGCTCAAGCAGTTAAAGATTTGACTGCTGCAATTACTGCAGTCGAGTCAACAAAATCTAAGCTTATAGAGAAACCAAAACCGATTGTTGTTGAAAAAGATGAGACCAAGGTAGAAGTTAAAGCATATAATACTATTCATCGCGATAATGCAGACCTTGACAAAGGAACTGAAAAGATTGTTCAAGAAGGTAAAGATGGTAGTATCACTACGGTTGAACACATTGTCTTAGTTAATGGTGTGGAAACTGAACGCAAAGTTGTTTCAACTAATAAAATTGATGCAGTTAATCAAATTATTGAAGTAGGAACAAAAGAAGTAGTCACTCCAGTTAAACCGGTAGATCCAGTTAAACCAGCTGATAAAACTATTAATAATTTGGAAGTTTCTGAAAAAGTACAATTACCAAAGACTGGTACTGAATCAAATATTTGCTCAGCCCTAGGGATTTCACTTATGGCTGTTACAGTTCTTGGTTTATTCTTAAGAGAAAAAAAATATAGTAAGAAATAAAAGGGATAATTATGAAATTTGACAAACGAAAACGATTTGCTATTCGTAAAATTAGTGTAGGAGTAGCTTCGGTGCTTGTTGGGCTGTTTTTCGTCGGTTCGATGGTTAATGCACCTCAAGTAAATGCAAGTGAATTAAAAAGTGAAGAGGGGGTAGAGGTCAATAAGGGAGTTGAAGAAAGATCTACTAAGGAAGTAACCTCTGAGGAAATTAGTGTTCCAGAACCATATCGTGCCCCTGCGACTTTTGTAGCACCAACTACAGAAAATGATTCGACTGTAGTTTCAACCACTGAGTCAACTACGGAAGTAACTGTAAAAGAAACGGAAAAAACAACTGTTGCGATAGCTCCATCAACTGCACCATTAGCAGAAAAAAAGGCAGAACTTAAAGTTGATGAAAAAGAAGTTCCAGAAACTGAAGCTAAACCAGAGGTAGACGCTATTCTTCAACCTCTTAAAGAACAGTTGAACAATAGCATTCTTGAAGCAAAAGCTGTTAATCAAGAAGCTGAAAAACAAGAAGCTAAACTAGACGATAGTGAATCTAAAAAAGTTCTTTCAGATGCACTTCAAGCTTCAAAAGCAGAGTTGGTAGTAGCTCAACAACTTTCTGAAAAGGCTCAATTAACTAAAGCTGATTTAGAACTTAGCATTGGACGCCTTCAATCTGCCATCGAGTCCGTCTACACAGAAATGAAACGATCAGGTCACTCAGGTTTCGTATCATATATGCTTGCTGATAATGCGAGTACTCCGTCAGATGGTAAGACACCGTATATGACCATCGAGAACTATAGTGGTTTCCATACTCTCATACATAACGGTACAACTGTTGAAGTTAGATATAAGATGGGTCTTACTCGTATTACTTCTGATGAGGTTGAACTATCACAAGGTGCAAAAGATCTAGGCCTTACTTATGATCCAGTTGGAGAATATGTCTACGGGACTCTTAATCTTAATGGTGGAATCCCAAGCGGAACCTATGACATTGGTTTGGTTTCTAAAACCAATCCTAATGTGAAGGCAACTCTTCCTTTAACAATAACTAAACCACACTCATATGCCTTGTCTACTCTCTCTAACGACCGATTTGACTTATCTGCATCAAAAGCTAATGATTATTATGACCAAGCAACAGGCGATATGGGGGAAAATAATACTCGTGTTAATAAGTATACGATTCCAACAACACCATTTGGATATTACCTGACGCCTGGTTATAGTGATAATACACCTGTTACAGTAGCAGATGCTAAGCCTGATACACCAAAGTACAATACTGAGCTTGGGCTCTATGTTGCGGACGATTCTAGAGTAACTGCTTTCCCATCAACACCAGTTTTATTGGAGCGTATCGAACGTTTGGATACAACGCCAGAAGTAGAATATGAATTGGCAGTTACCGGAGATCCGTATGGTAAGTTTTATAGTGATGAAAATTGGATGGTTCATGACCCAAATCGCACGCCGTATCGACTACGCTTTACCAAACTCCCTGCTCAACAGGGTACATTTACGATTAAGTTTAAAACTATCGATAAACTGGGACAAGAACGTATCTTTAATGTAGAGTTAACTACAGAAGAACGTTCAAAAGCTACAACTGATGATGCCAACGGATTTTATCTTACAAATGCGGATGTCAAATTTACTCCAAATACTAAAACTGCAGTCTTAAATAAAGAGGGAATCGTATCAGTTCCTCGTTCAGATAAAGAACAAACTATTGGTAAGATTGAACTAAACAAGGTCAACGCTAAAGTTAAACCTGTTCGTTTCCCTGATGGTACTGAGTATGACGAAGCCACTCAAACCATTAAGAAAAAGGCCGGTGTTAAGCTAGCACCTGGTAAGTATAACTTTGAAGTACGTGCCATTGATGGTCACTTTGGAGATAATGCGCCAAACCGTGTCTTCCAGTTTGAGGTAACAGATGTTATCAGCCCAATTGACCACCAAGTCTGGAAAGAGGGAGAAAAGTTCCCAAGCATTCCAGTAACTCTTGAAGGTGGATCGACAATCGCGAATATTCGTGTAACGACTAATAGCGGAGACACCTACGCTACAGTAAGCTCTGATAATATCACTAAAACACTAGAAGGTTACGGGGTTCTTCAAACTACTGAAAACAAAACTGCACGTGTAGAAGTTGACTACTATAATGCCGATGGTGGTATCTCAACTACCTTTACAACCTTCACTTTTGAAGTTAAGCCACGTGATGGAATTGGAGTTGACCTTGATGTAACCAACCATGAACAAACCATCAAAGAAGGTGAAAAGTTCAAGGATATGGTCATCACTCACACTGATGGAGCAACTTTAAAAGTTGATACAGCAGCTCTTCCTAAGGGCACTCGCTATAATAAAGCAACAAAAACGATTGCTGGTAAAGGTTTAGTCGAAGGGACATACCGCATCAAAGTTATAGCAGAAAAAGATGGTCAAGCTGTACAAAAATATGTTACTTTAACAGTATTGCCTGGTCCATTGCATGCTGAAAACTATACTCGTGAAGTTACAGTCGGCGATGAAATCGATCCAATTGAAATTGCGATTCCAAATAGAGCAGAATTTTCTGGAGATATTCGTGGTGAACTTGGTCTTAACTATGATTATAATACAAAAATTCTTTCTGGAACTACAAATTCAGTTGGTACTAAAACATATACCTATAAATTAAAACGTGGTTTAGAAGAAGCTACTGGTACAATCACTATCACAGTTAAACCAAGACCAATTACGGTAAATAGTGGTGAACAAACGGTTGAAGTCGGAACTCCTATCACTAACTTTGTAATTCAACCGAGTGAACGTGCGGATATTGGATATATTCGCTATGGTACATTTGAAGCAGGAATCCAAAATCTACCTAGTGGTCTGACTTACGATCCTGATACAAAGACAATTTCTGGTACTCCAACTTCAGTGGGTGAGTTTACTGTTAACTATATAGCATACTATAAAGGCTTGGAAAATGATACTGCCCAAGGTACCTTTAAGCTTACTGTTACGAAGAAACCTATCCAAGTAACTGGTGGCGAGACTGAAGTTCAAGTATTGACTAAGATGACTCCTGTGAAGGTTGAGGCTTCAGAAGGAGCAACTATTTCAGTTGACCTTAATGACTATAGCAAACCTTCTAATCCTTTAACTGGCAAATATCCAAGTATTTTACCAGAAGGGGTCACTTATGATGAGTCAACTCATACCTTCTCGGGTACTCCTAAGAAACTTGGTATCTATCGTATCCCTGTTAAAGCTCGGTACGAAAATTTTTATGGTAATGACCAAGCTGATGGAGAGGTAGTTATTAAAGTTACCGAATCACCTGTTGCTATCGAGATTTCTAACAAAGAGCAAACTGTAACAGTTGGTGATGCTATTACTCCTGCAGTAGTAACTCACAATAATCTTTCAACTGTCACTATGAAGACACCATACGGCTTAGTAGAAGAATCTGAGATTAACGCTATTATCGCAGAATATGGTTTGACATATGATCCTGCTACTAAGACATTTACTGGCACACCTACAAAAGCTGGTACTTTCACAATTCGTATGCAGGCTACTAACGCTGCTGAAGTGGGAGGAGCTTCAGCTATCGATACATTTACTCTTACAGTAAATCCTAAAGCTGAGAAAGGTCTTGATCTTAAAGTTTCTGGTGGTCGTCAACTTGTTCAACTAGGTAAAGCGATCACTGATATCACTTTAACTCACACTCCTGGTTCTGAGCTTACACTTGATGAAACAAGTCTTCCTGCTGGTGTGACATTCGACGCTGCTACTAAGACAATCTCTGGTACTCCAACGGCAGTAGGTAGTTACACAGCTAAAGCTACAGCAACCCTTGATGGCAAATCTGTATCTAAAGATGTCATCATCGATGTTGTGGATATCAAAGATGGTAAAGACGGAAAAGATGGAAAATCACCAGTCGTAACTGTTAAAGATAACGAAGACGGTACTCACACAGTTAAAGTTGTGAATCCAGATGGAACAACAACCGAGACAGTTATCAAGAATGGTAAAGATGGTAAGACACCAACTGTAACCGTTAAAGATAACCAAGACGGTACTCACACAGTTAAAGTTGTGAACCCAAATGGAACAACAACCGAGACAGTTATCAAGAATGGTAAAGATGGTAAGACACCAACTGTAACCGTTAAAGATAACCAAGATGGTACTCATACAGTTAAAGTTGTAAACCCAGATGGTGAAACAACAGAA